>CACDNS010000030.1:0-2230 GCA_902554215.1 uncultured Pelagibacteraceae bacterium | reverse complement strand
CAATTTTAAAGGTCCTTTTTTAAGTATTTATAGAAAAGTTAACAAAATATAGCAATATTGGCCTTTTTTTATCTAATTAAAAAGTTATTTAACACTTGAAATTTAATCATAAAATACCATATCAAACTACAAATAAGAATTTACAGGAGCATAATATGAAATTTAGACCTTTGCATGACAGGGTATTAATTAAAGTTCTTGATAGTGAAGAAAAAACTTCTGGTGGTATAATTATACCAGATACAGCAAAAGAAAAGCCTCAAGAAGGCGAGGTAGTTGCAGTAGGTTCTGGTGCAAAAACCGAAGATGGTAAAATAATTAAAATGGATGTTAAAGTCGGAGATCGTGTTCTTTTTGGAAAATGGTCTGGAACTGAAGTTAAAATTGACGGAAAAGAATATAGTATAATGAAAGAGTCCGACATAATGGGAATTTCAAAAAGTAAATAGAAGGAGAACAGAATGTCAAAAATAATTAAATTTAGTACTGAAGCAAGAACAAAAATGCTTAATGGAGTAAACACTTTGGCAAATACAGTAAAAGTTACGTTGGGACCTAAAGGTCGTAATGTTGTAATGGATAAATCTTATGGTGCTCCTAGAACTACTAAAGATGGTGTTTCTGTTGCTAAAGAAATTGAACTTGAAGATAAGTTTGAGAATATGGGAGCGCAAATGGTTAAAGAAGTTGCTAGCAAAACAAATGATAATGCTGGCGATGGTACAACTACAGCTACTATACTTGCTCAGTCAATTGTTTCGGAAGGATTAAAATATGTAACAGCAGGTATGAACCCGATGGATATTAAAAGAGGTATAGATACCGCTGTAGAACATGTAATTAAAAAACTAAAATCTACATCCAAAAAAGTAAAAACGAATGAAGAAGTTGCACAAGTTGGAACTATCTCTGCTAATGGAGAAAAATCTATTGGTGATATGATTTCTAAAGCAATGCAAAAAGTAGGTAATGAAGGAGTAATAACTGTTGAGGAAGCCAAAGGTATTGAAACAGAATTAGATGTTGTAGAAGGAATGCAGTTTGATAGAGGGTACCTTTCACCTTACTTTATTACCAATACAGAAAAAATGACAACTGAACTTGATAACCCGTTACTTTTATTAGTTGAAAAAAAATTAACAAATCTTCAGCCAATGGTTCCACTTTTAGAGTCTGTAGTTCAAGCAAATAGACCGCTAATGATTATTTCAGAAGATGTTGAGGGTGAAGCCTTAGCTACTCTTGTTGTAAATAAACTAAGAGGTGGTTTAAAAGTTGTTGCTGTAAAAGCTCCAGGATTTGGTGATAGAAGAAAAGCGATGTTAGAAGATATTGCAATCTTAACAGGTGGTCAGGTTATTTCAGAAGACCTAGGAATTAAATTAGAAAATGTAAAAATTGGAGATCTAGGTTCTTGTAAAAAAGTAAAAATTGATAAAGAAAATAGTACAATAGTTGCAGGTGGAGGTAAAAAAGCTGATATAGAAGCTAGATGTAATCAGATTAGATCTGAAATTACAGAAACAACTTCTGACTATGACAAAGAAAAACTTCAGGAAAGATTAGCTAAGTTAGCTGGTGGTGTAGCGGTTATTAAAGTTGGTGGTGCCACTGAAATTGAAGTAAAAGAGAGAAAAGATAGAGTAGAAGATGCACTAAACGCAACTAGAGCAGCTGTAGAAGAAGGTGTAGTTGCTGGAGGTGGTTGTGCTTTGCTATACGCATCTGAGGAACTATCAAACTTAAAAGTTAAGGGAGATGACCAAAAATCTGGTGTTGATATTGTTAGAAAAGCTTTAGAGGCACCAATAAGACAGATTACTGCTAACGCTGGCGTAGATGGATCTGTTGTAGTTGGAAAGCTTTTAGAAGGTAAAAAATCCTCTCAAGGTTATGACGCTCAAAATGAAGAGTATGTTGATATGTTTTCGAAAGGAATAATCGATCCTACAAAAGTAGTAAGGTCAGCTTTACAAGATGCAGCATCAATAGCAGGATTGTTGGTTACAACTGAAGCTATGATTGCAGATAAACCTGAGGAAAAAGACTCAAGTGCTCCTGCTATGCCTCCTGGAGGAATGGGTGGTATGGGTGGAATGGGTGGAATGGGAATGTAGTTCTACCTACATTTTTTGCACAAACCAAAAAATTCAAGATTATATTTTTTATAAGTCATTCCAGTATTATCCTCAAAATTTGATAAATACTTAGAAATCTTTGAATTGTTGAT
>CACDNS010000029.1:0-2682 GCA_902554215.1 uncultured Pelagibacteraceae bacterium | reverse complement strand
TAGATCGTAATAAATGAAAAATTATAACATCATAATTATTATGTTGATTTTCTATAAATTTATGGGCTTTTTCTGAGTAAAAGAAACCAAGTTGTAAAGGATTAATTTTTAATAATTGTAAAAATGAATTAATTAAACTTAAAAATAAATTTCTTTTAAAAAAAAACTTACTCCCCTTAAAAGATTTATCAGTAATAACTTCATTGTTCTGATTATCTAAATAAACCATATCTAATTTATTTTTTTTTGCCAGGTATTTTATTATTTGTGATGATCTCAATCTATCTCCGGAATATTGCTTTGAAAATGGATTTCTAGTAGTGACAAATAGAATTTTTTTCATTGTTAATTTGTATTATAAATTAATTATTAAAAAAAAGTATTTAATAATTTTAAAAAGAAATCTTTTATATCATCTTTCAGGTATGTTTTATTATTGAAAACTCTATAAAAGTATCTTGGATTGTAACTTGTATTAATTTTGACTAAATTATTATTTTTTTTATTTTCAAATTTAATATTAACTTCATTTTTAATATTATCATCTATAGGATCAACACTTATAATCTTATAACCGTATTCATCAAAATAATTTTGAACTTCTTCTAATGTATGATTATCTTCATAAAGAGCATTCTTTTTATCAATTGCTGCCTCTAAAATTCCTTTATGAACATTACGCCTAAATTTTCCAAGACCCTTTAAAACATTAAGATCATTACCTTGTGTGTCTAAATTTCCTCGAAGTATATGATATCTGACACCTGGTAAATCTTTTACTCTTCCACCTCGAATTAGAACTACAGAATGTTCTTGTAAATTATGACCTTCGCCAGGAATGTAGGCGGTAACTTCAAAACCGTTAGATAGTCTCACTCTCGCAACTTTTCTTAAAGCTGAATTAGGTTTTTTTGGAGTTGTAGTATAAACCTTTACACAAACACCTCTTTTAAGAGGTTGTCTCTCTAAAGCTGGAACCTTATTACGTAAAACAGGTTTAGTTCTGCCTTTTTTAATTAATTGGTTTATCGTTGGCATAACAATATTTTGATATTGGACCGAAAGGTAGGCCTTGATTTCAAGGTTTTAAGTTAGTGTTTAAGGTTAAATGCTACCTTACTTCCAACTATCAAAATGTGCGCTAAACTAACATTGAAAGTACAAAAGTCAATGTTTAATAGGGTAATATAACCTTTTAAATATGCGGTTTATTCGCTAGTTTGAGGTGTTTCAATCTCTTGTTTTTTTAACTCTTCTAATCTTAACTTGTCCTGCTTTCTTGCTTCTAAATCCCAACCCATTTTAGTTAATCCAGTACCAGCAGGAACTAATCTTCCTACAATAACGTTTTCTTTTAAGCCTTGTAAATTATCTACTTTCCCCTTAATAGATGCATCAGTTAAAACTCTAGTTGTTTCTTGGAATGAAGCTGCAGAAATAAAAGAATTTGTTTGCAAAGAAGCTTTAGTTATACCTAATAGTACTCTTTCATAACCACAAGGTTTTTTATTTTTTGTTTTTAAATCATTATTAATTTTTTCTACATCTAGTAAGTCTATAACTTCTCCAAGTAATAAATCTGAGTCACCAGGATTTTTAATTTCAACTTTTTTCAACATTTGTCTAACTATAGTTTCTATATGTTTGTCGTTAATAACAACTCCTTGCAATCTATAAACTTCTTGCACCTCGTTTACAAAATACTCCGTCAAACGTTCAACACCAAGTATTCTTAAGATATCGTGAGGGGCTGGGCTTCCATCTAAAAGATATTCTCCTTTTTTAATTTTTTCTCCCTGGTTAAAATTAATATGCTTTCCTTTTGGTATTAAATAATTTGATGTCTCCCCTTTTGCCGAGACAATTGAAACTTTTTGTTTTCCCCTTACTTCTTTACCAAATTGAATTACACCATCATTTTCTGCAATTATCGCACTATCTTTTGGTCTTCTTGCCTCAAATAATTCAGCAACTCTTGGAAGACCTCCAGTAATATCTTTTGTTTTAGATGTTTCTTTAGGTAGTCTAGCTAATACATCTCCAGCAGAAACTTTTTGACCATCTTTAACTGAAAGTATTGTATCGGGAACTAAGTAGTATCTTGCTTCATTTCCATCAGCTTTTTTAATTACTGCCCCCTTATCATCTCTTAAAGTAATTCTTGGTTTTAGTTCGGAGTTTTTGGACAATGATTTCCAATCTGTAACAGATTTTGATGAAATTCCTGTAGCATCATCAAGGGTTTCTGTAAGTGAAGTTCCTTCAATTAAATCCATATAACTTACTGTACCACTCGTTTCAGCAATTACTGGTAATGTATAAGGATCCCACTCAGCGATTTTTTTTCCTTTTTCTATTAGATCGCCATCTTTAAAAAATATTTTAAAGCCATTAAGCATTTTAATATAAGAAATAAAGATTACATCATGAGAATTACAGCAGATAACTATTTAATTCAGCCAAAAATACTTGATGAATTGACAAGATATACTGATAAGTATGAATATATTTCATTTGATCCTGTATCACATTTTGGAGGAGAACTTTTTAAAACAAAAAGCTTTATTAATAAAATAGTTAAAAAAAAACTATCTAAAAATACAAGACAACATGTGACGGTAAATTTTAGAAAATTAAAAAATGTTAAAAGAAAAAAATTAAACCGTTTGCTTTTTGGCATTA
>CACDNS010000028.1:0-2758 GCA_902554215.1 uncultured Pelagibacteraceae bacterium | reverse complement strand
TAGGATTTTGTCCACCTACAGAGATTAATTTTTTTAATATAGATTTTCCAATAAAAACACTTTTACAGTATTTAAAGTATTGAGTTAGCTTCCCGAAAGAATTAATCAAGAGGATTTCTGTATCGCTATTTATAACATCATTATCATTAAGAATTTGAATTTTAATATTAAATTTTTTCAATTTTTTGTGAATTTTATCTATTCTATTAATATGCCTAGGTATAATTATTGTGATAATATTGTTATGAACTTTTTTAATCTCTAAGTGTGCATTTACGCAAAATTCCTCTTCATAGTTATGCGTACTAGCCGCACACCAAACTTTATGTTTATCTAAAAAAAATTTATTTACGTCTTTTAAATTAGAAGATGAATTAGTGTTTGTTATAAACTTAAGATTTCCAAAATACTTTACATTTTTTGCCTTGAAATTTTGAAGATGAATCATTGATTTTTTATTCGAAGCTAGACATATATCAAAAGATGAAAAGATTTTTTCAGCAAAACCTCTAATAATTTTCCATCTCTTAAAAGTTTTTTCTGTGATTCTACCATTGACTAAAATCAAAGGAATTTTATTTTTTTTTATTTCATTTATAAAGTTTGGCCAGATTTCTGAGTCCACAAAGCATGCCAGGTTAGGCATCCAAGAATTAATAAATTTTCTACTTAAGTGAGGCGCATCCACAGGGAAATATCTATGAACAATCTGTTTATCCGTGGAAAAATACTTTTCAATCAAAATACCTGAGCTCATAGTCGTAGTAGTTATAAGAAAATTAATTTCTTTTCTAAGATTTTTGAGTTCTTTTACTAGAGGGATAATACTTGTAATCTCTCCTATACTTGCTCCATGTATCCAAATTAAAAAAGTTCCATTTTCTTTTTTAGGATTAAAATGAGAACTAAATATTTTTTCTTTAAATCTTACTTTGTCTTCCTTTTTAACAAACTTTCTAAAGTAGATAATTAATAATAATAAAGGATAAAATATACTTGTTAAGGATTTATAAACTAAAAACATTAAATTTATTTCAATTGTCTTTGATAAAGAGATTTATAATCCTCTGAACTACTAATCAAAGACTGGTGATTACCCGAGTCAATTATCATTCCATTTTTTACTAAAAAAATTTTATCTGCGTTATGAATTGTTGATAGTCTATGTGCTATCACCAAAGTAGTTTTATTTTTAGTAAGATTTTTTATTGCACTTTGAACTTTTTCTTCTGACTCAGCATCTAAAGAAGATGTTGCTTCATCCAATAGAATGATTGGTGAGTTTTTCAGGACTGCTCTCGCAATTGAAATTCTTTGTTTTTGTCCACCTGATAATCTAACTCCATTTTCTCCAATTAATGTATTATATTTATCTGGCATTTTATTAATGAAATCATCTGCAGCAGCAAATTGGCAGGCTTTCACTATTTCTTCATCAGACGCGCTTTGATTAGCATAGGCAATATTATCTTTAATAGAGGAGTCAAATAAAATTACATCTTGACTTACTAAAGCAATATTTTTTCTAAGTGACTCTAAATTAACAGAGTGTATATCTTGATTATCTATAAATATTTTACCTTTTTGAGGGTCATAAAATCTAGGAATTAGTTTAATTATAGTACTTTTTCCTGCACCGCTATGCCCAACAAATGCAGCCATCGTACCTCCTTTAATTTCAAAATTTATATCACTAACCGCCTTTTCTGTGGTTACATCATACTTAAAACTCACATCTTTAAAAATGATATCTGATTTTTTTACTTCAAGTTTTGGTAAGCTAGTATCATTTGCAATTGATATCGGCTCATCCAAAACTGTAAAAACTCTTTTTGCTCCAGCAGCTCCAGAATATAAAACCATATTTATTGTAGCTAAAGACCTAATAGGTTGGTACGCAAGCATCATTGCTGTTAAAAAGGAAAAAAAATTATTTATTTCTAATTCACCTTTGGCAATCAAAGTACCTGAAAAAAAATAAAGCCAGCAATCATTATTCCTGTAAGAATTTCCATTATTGGCGTTGCTCTTATAAGTATACTTTGAATTTTTATCGACTTATCAATTAGTGCATCTGTTTTATTTAATGCATTTAAATTTTCTCTTTTTTCTGTTTGAAAAATTCTTATCATCTGTGAACTTCTGATTATTTCAGATAAAAAAGATGTTAGGTCTCCAGCCATAACCCCACTTTCTTTTGTAGCCTTTCCAATTCTTTTCCCAAGAGTTCTAGCTAAAGTCGCTGAAAGTGGCATCATAATAATTGCAAAAAGCGCTAACCGCCAGTTCTGGTAGAACATCACAGATAAAAGAGCAATAAGAGTGAAACTATCCTTCATAAGATTTAAAACTGCAGTGCTAACCATATTTTGAATAAGTGTAGCGTCGTAAAGGATATTTGAAACATACTTACCAGAATGTTTTTTCTCTAAAGTTTGAATATCCGATAATAAAATCTTATTGGCTAATTGTTTTTGAATTATTCCTTGTATCCAAGCCCCAACTTTAATTACATGAATTCTAGCAAAATAAAGAGATAGCCCTTTTGTTGAAAAGGCTACAATTACTAAAATAGGTATTAAATATGCATAAGTAGTATCTTTATCTATAAATATTTTTTTAACAGCTGGGTCCAAAAGCCAAGCAATAGCTGCAGTACTTCCTGCTACAACGATAGAAAGAGACAAGGCAAAAAGAAGTCTAAAAAAATATTTTTTTACATATTCTCTAAAAAGTCTTTTTGTAATTTGAATTAATT
>CACDNS010000027.1:0-2785 GCA_902554215.1 uncultured Pelagibacteraceae bacterium | reverse complement strand
AATTAAATTTGCTAGCAGCTTCAATAAGAGAGTTTGACATATTATTGTTGCCATCTCCTAGCCACGCAATACTCTTGCCCTCTATATTTCCTTTTTCCTCCTCAAAAGTTAAGATATCTGACATAACTTGACAGGGATGACTTTGGTTTGAAAGTCCATTGATAATAGGAATAGTGAGATATTTTCCAAATTCTTTCAAATTCTCATGTGAAGAAGTTCTTAGCATAATAATATCAGCGTACTCAGATAATACCTTTGCAGTATCTTTTAAAGTTTCATCTCCTTTTCCGTAATGTATTCCCTCTGGGCTTAAAATTATAGATGAGCCACCAAGTTGCTTAACAGCAATATCGAATGAAATTCTTGTTCTAGTCGAGGGCTTTTCGAAAATCATAATCATTGATCTTCCATAAAATGGTTTGTCATTGTCTGGCTCAGACTTGTTAAGATCTTTTCTACTGGACTTTCTTTTCTTAGCCTCTTCTATAATACCTCTTAGTGCTTGAGAGGATAAATCAGATATATCTAAAAAGTTTTTCATTTATAAGTTTTACATACTTTATTTAATATTGCTACAGCCTCATCAATATTTTTCTTTTTAACATTTAAGGGAGGAAGCAACCTTATAACATTTTCAGCAGCCCTAACTGCTAAAAGTTTGTTTTCTAATAGTTTATTAATAAATTTATTTTGATCTTTTGAAATTTTAAGGCCTAATAATAATCCCATTCCTCTTACTTCCAAAATGACTTTTGGATATTTCTTTTTTAAGTTTTGAAGCTCATTATGAAAATACTTTGATGTTTGCTGTACATTTCTCAAAAAACCTTTTTTAAATATCACATCAAGAACTGCATTGCCCACGCTCATAGCTAGAGGATTTCCTCCAAAAGTAGTGCCGTGAGAACCAGGTGTCATCCCTGAAGCAACCTTTTTAGTCATTAAACAAGCACCAATAGGAAATCCGCCTCCTATACCTTTAGCTATTGGTACTATATCTGGTTTAATTTTTGCGTGTTCGTAAGCAAAAAATTTACCAGTTCTTCCTATACCGCATTGAACTTCATCCAGGATAAGTAATATTTTCTTTTTGTTACAAAGTTTTCTTAAATGTCTTAGACAAAAATCAGGAATCACTTTTATTCCTCCTTCACCCATTATTGTTTCAACCATTATTGCTGCAGTTTTTTTGGTTATTTTTTTTTCTAAATCTTTATGATCTGCAAAATTGAAATGATCAAAACCGTCAACTTTTGGATAGAAACCTTCCATCATTTTTTTACTATTACTTGCAAAAATAGTAGCAAGGGTTCTTCCGTGAAAACTTTTATTAATGCAAAGAATTCTATTTTTTTTTGGCTGTCCTTTAGAATAAAAATATCTTCTTGCAATTTTAATCGCTGCTTCAGTAGCTTCAGCGCCAGAATTTTGAAATACAACGTAATCGGCGAAAGTTTTTTGCGTCAACCTCTTTGCTAGCTTTTCTTGTTCTGGAATTATAAAAACATTAGAAACATGCCATAATTTTTTAGATTGCTTATTAATTGCTTTATTTAAATAATCGTTTGAGTGACCTAAAGAATTAACAGCTATGCCTTGGACAAAGTCTAAGTATTTTTTTCCTTTAGATGAGTATAAATAACAACCCTTCCCTTTTTTAAAAGAAATTTTCTTTCTATTGTATGTGTTTAATACTGAACTCATGATTAGCTCTTAAGTTTATAACCTTTTTTTAATAAAAGATATGCCAAGAGACCTAAAAGAATACATAAAATAAAAAGATAAACTGCACCTATAAAAATTGAACCATCAGATGTCTCTAAAAAACTATATCTAAATCCATCAATCATATAGAAAAAAGGATTAAGTTTACTAATTGTTTGAAGAAATTCAGGTAATCTTTCAATAGAATAAAAAGTACCAGAAAGAAAGGATAAAGGAACTATAATAAAATTTGTTACAGTCGCCATATGATCAAATTTTTCAGCCCACAAACCTGCTATTACGCCAAGTGCACCTAGTGCAAATGAGGATAAGAAAGTAAATATTACTAAAGTTAAATAGTTCTTAATTTCTAAATCTACCAAAAAATAGAAAATTATTATGGATATGATTGCAATCATTACGCTTCTAGTAACTGCAGCTAAAGTAGTAGCAACTGTGATTTCAGCAGGTGATAAAGGTGCATACAAAATATCAACAATATTTCCTTGAATTTTGCCAATCATAAAAGATGAAGACGAGTGAGAAAAAGACTGCTGAATAATTTGCATTGCTATAAGTCCAGGTGCTAAAAAGCTTATGAAAGAAACTCCCAAAACGCTTCCTCTATCATCCCCAATAGCTAAAGATAAAACTAAAAGAAATAACAATGATGATATTAAAGGTGAAAATATAGTTTGGATCCACACTATTAAAAATCTTAAGACCTCTTTTTTGTAAAGAGTCCAAGCTCCGGTCCAGTTGATTAGACCAAATCTTCTTACGCCAATTTTATATTTCTCTGTAATTTCAACCATGGCTAGTCTTATAACCTTAAATTTTTAAAAATCTGTGCAAAACTGCATTTTGTACTGATTTTACTGATTTTATTCTTTCAGACCACAATATTATGTATTAAGTTTAAAAAAAACACTAAATATAGTATAAGTTGTAATATGAGCTGGACAGACGAAAAAGTAGAAAAACTTAAAGAGCTTTGGAGCAAAGGTCAAACGGCTAGTCAAATAGCAGAGGCATTGGGAGATACGACTAGAAATGCCGTAATTGGGAAAGCACATCGATT
>CACDNS010000026.1:0-2855 GCA_902554215.1 uncultured Pelagibacteraceae bacterium | reverse complement strand
TCGATCACATCCTCTGACTACTGAATAAGAATAATGATAATAACCACCTCCATTAGCGCAGCTGCCCATAGATATTACATATCTTGGTTCTGGCATTTGATCGTAAACTTTTCTTAACGCTGGAGCCATCTTGTTTGTAAGTGTCCCAGCAACTATCATGACATCTGATTGTCTTGGCGATCCTCTTGGTGCTGCTCCAAATCTTTCTAAATCGTACCTGGGCATTGAAGTTTGCATCATTTCGACAGCACAGCAAGCTAAGCCAAAAGTCATCCAATGTAGTGAACCAGTTCTGGCCCAATTAATTAAGTTTTCAGAAGAAGTGGTGATGAATCCCTTTTTACTAAAATCCTCAGCTAATTTTTTAAATTCATCTGGAATTTTTTTTTGTCTATCAGATTGAGACTCTAGTTTTATTCCCATTCTAAAGCTCCTTTTTTCCATTCGTAAATAAATCCAATAGTCAAAACTCCTAAAAACACCATCATTGACCAAAATCCAAAAGCGCCTATGTTTCCAAGGGATATCGCCCAAGGAAAAAGAAATGCTATTTCTAAATCAAAAATAATAAAAAGTATGGCCACTAAATAGAATCTAACATCAAATTCCATTCTTGAATCACCAAAGGCTTCGAAACCACACTCATAGGCTGATAGTTTTTCTGGATCAGGGTTATTAGGTGCAGATAAATAATTTATAGCTATAAACCCAATACTTAAGACTATAGCAATAAATAAAAATAAAATAATTGATAGGTATTCTGATAAAAAGTTATAAATCATTTTTTGTATCAATATCTACCCCAATACCTTAGTTTGGGGATTCTTATATTAATTTTCTAGATTATTTATATCATCTAAAACGTAAGTGTACAGGATACAGAAGCGCGCATTATCATTAATTTAAATGACAATCATTATCAAGTAGTGGCGGGAGTGACGGGACTCGAACCCGCGACCTCCTGCGTGACAGGCAGGCGCTCTAACCAAACTGAGCTACACCCCCACGTTTTAACCCATTTAATTGGTGGGCGGTAAAGGACTCGAACCTATGACCCTCTCGGTGTAAACGAGATGCTCTACCAACTGAGCTAACCGCCCTAATTAAACAGAACCGACATATACAACAAAAAATTTACAATGTAAAAAGCTAATAAATAATAATTTAAGTTTATGAAATTTATCTGTATTATCTAAACATATGATTATTCAATGCGAATCATGTAAAAAGAAGTTTGTAGTACCTGATAGTGCCGTAACTGCAAAAGGTAGATTAGTTCAATGTAGCTCTTGTGGTAACAAATGGACACAATATCCAATTAAACAAAAAACTCCAAAAATTGTAAATGTAAAAAATATCACAAAACCATCAAAACAAAAAATAAAAAGAAAAAAAACATCTGGTATAGATGTTTATTCTGATGAATATCTTCAGAAAAAACACGGAATAAAAATAATTGATCCTTCAAGCTCAAATTTAAAAACCAAAGGAAGCAACCAAAACAAGATTGGAAAAAAAGGAAGTGTAAGTTTTGGATTTTTCAATTACCTTATTACAATATCAATTCTTTCAATTTTTTTTGTAGGTATCTTGAATTTTGAAAGAAGCAGGTTGTCTAGAAAATTTCCATTTCTTGAACCTTACATTGAGGGTTTTTTTGAGACATTAAATAATTTTAAAATAATTTTTATCGACTTTATAACTAGCTACTAAAAATATGGAAGAGAAATTTAGTAATAGTGAAATTCTTGAGGCTATCAATTTTTTTCTAAAAGAAAAATCTAATGTAACTAATAATAAAAAAAAGAAGTATGATGAGCTTCCTAAAGATACTGAAAAAATTATTTTACAAGCTGAAAAATATTTAAAAAAAAATTAGTCTTCTAGATCTTTAATATTAATAAAATTTTTTGATAAATTTTCATTATTTGATTTAATTTCTTTAAAAAAATTCCAGGCAAGTACAATAACTGTATTATTTTTATCTTTAATCATTGTCTTATTTTTAATTGGAATTTTTACACCGGGAATGAATTTTCCGTGTTTTAATTTATTATCCTCTACAATAAAGTCAATTTCATCTGAAATTCCAAAAAAGTTCAAGGCTGTTGTTGCTTTGGCAGGAGAACCATATCCTATGATTTCTTTGTTTTCCTTTTTTAATTTTTTTATATTTTTAATTACATTATCTCTAATTTTGTAAACTTTTTTTCCAAAGTTTTGATAAGTTTCAAATTTTTTTATTCCAAATTTTTCTTCTTCTTTTATTAAATTTTTTACATTATTTTCAATTTTAATTTTATTTTTCTTACTAATGTAAATTCTAAGAGAGCCGCCATGAGTATCAATTTTTTCAGCTCTAAATATTTTAGCATTAAACTGATTAAAGAAATTAATTAAAGATGTTAAAGACCAATAATTATAATGTTCATGATAAATGTTATCAAATGTTAAATCTTTTAACGTATTTAGTAAATACTGTATTTCAACTATAATAATTCCACTTTTTGATAATAATTTAAGCATACACTCTGCCATCTCTTTTAGTTTGTCAGAATGTGCAAAAACATTTGATGCTAATATTAAATCTGCATTTTTTTTAATTTTTCTTAAATTTTTTTTATCTAGAAAAGTATTTATTGTCTTAATTTTATTTTTATTAGCTATTCTTGCTAAGTTTTTAGCAGGTTCAATACCTACAATCTTTTTATAACCTAAATCTTTGAAAGGTTTCAAAGCAACACCATCATTACTGCCTACATCAATTATGTATGAATTTTTTTTATTTAATTTAAAATCTATAATATATTTTTTCGCCGCCTTAACAAAATGATCTTGAAATGATTTTGAAGTAG
>CACDNS010000025.1:0-3261 GCA_902554215.1 uncultured Pelagibacteraceae bacterium | reverse complement strand
TCTTAATACTTTAAAAAAACCAATTAATAATAAAACAAAATTTAATATATTTTTTGCTTTTTATATTGGAAAAACGAGATTAATAGATAATTTCTAGTTTAAAAAGAAATATGATCCTATTCCTAAAAAAGATAAGAAGCCAATAACGTCAGTTATTGTTGTGACAAAAACACTAGAAGCAAGAGCTGGATCTATATTTAATTTTTTTAGAGAAACAGGTACTAATATACCAAATAAGCCAGCAACTATCATATTTAAAATCATTGCAACAGCAATAAGTATTGATAAATCTATTTGTTTAAACCAAAATTCTACAATTACTCCAGCAATTATTGCAAAAATTAAACCATTTAAAACCCCGATAATAAATTCTTTTGTAACTATCTTTAAAAAGTTTCCTGAATAAATTTCTTTTTTTGCAATAGCTCTTATTGTTACAGCAAGTGTTTGCATGCCTGCATTCCCTCCCATAGACGCAACGATTGGCATCAAAACAGCAAGTGCTACCACTTTTTCTATATCCTCTTGAAAAAAACCTATTACTATAGAGGCAATAATTGCGGTAAATAAATTAAGTAATAACCAGGTAAATCTTCTTTTAGTTTTTTTCAAAACTCCATCAGTAATTTCTTCATCTCCTACTCCGGCCAATCTCAAAACATCTTCCTCAGCTTCTTCTTGAACTACAGTAACCACATCATCAGCTGTTATCATCCCGATTAATTTGTTTTCTTTATTTACAACACCCGCAGAAACAAGATTATAGTTTTCAAATGTAAGACCTACTTCTTCCTTATCCATGTTAACGGAAATTAAAACAGGTATTTCTCGCATAATTGAATTCATTTTGGAGTCCCTTGAGGTCCTTAAAACTCTAGAAGATGGGACCGTACCAATAGGTTTAAAATTTTTATCAACTACAAATATTTCTAAAAATTCTTCAGGTAATTCTTTATTTTCTCTTAAATAGTCTATGGTTTGACCAACAGTCCAGTCACTTGGAACAGCCGTAAATTCTCTCTGCATTATTCTAGCAGCTGAGTCTTCTGGATAACTTAATCCCTCTTCTAAAAGAAATTTATCTTGAGGTGATAATTTTTCTAAAACCCTTTCCTTTTTCTTTTCTTCTATTTTTTCTAAAATTTGAAGAGCGTTATCAGACTCTAATTTATGTAATATTTTGGCAATGGACTCAGGCGTTAAAAGAATGAGTACTTCAGATTGAAGGGACTCATTTAATTCTACAAAAATTTCAGGTTCAATAGTAAATGCCTCAATTTCTATTAATCTGTTTCTCGTTTCAGTATCAAGATTTTCTATCAAGTCAGCTACATCAGCTGCGTGTAAATCTTCTAAAGTTTGATTTATAAATGCAACATCATTCGCTTTTATCTTTTCGCTAAAAAGATTGATAAAATCTTTATTAAAATCGACATTAACTTTTTGTTTACCGACAGATTTGACTAAACTCATAATTCACCTGATTATTTTAATTTTTGAGACTTTTAGTTTATCTAATGATAAAATTCAATTTAAAATGGACGTTGAATTTAAAATCAGCAAAAAACCGATAAATTACAAGAAAGCTACACTCTTTCTAAGGAAAAGAGTTGAAATGGTAAAAAAAGGTGGTCGTGAATTAGTATGGATTTTAGAACACCCTACAACTTATACGGCAGGTATCAGATCCGAAAAGAAAGATATATTAGATAAATCTATTAAAATTTTTAAAACTAATCGTGGTGGAAAAATTACATTTCATAATCAGGGTCAAAAAATAATCTATTTTGTAATTAATTTAAATAACAGGAGAAAAGACATAAGAAATTTAGTAACTCAAATTGAAAATATTATTATATATTTTTTAAGAATTTATAAAATAAAGTCATACTCTGATAAAAAAAAAATAGGTATATGGGTTAAAAATAAGAAAATAGCAGCCATTGGTATTAGAGTTTCAAACTGGATAGCTTATCACGGATTTTCTATTAATATTAATAACAGTCTCAAAGGATACAAAAAAATTATTCCTTGTGGTTTAAGTAATGAGAAAATTACCTCTATTAAAAATGAGAAAAAGATTGCAATTAAAGGTGTAAATAAAAATTTAAAAAAGTCATTTTTAAAATATTTAAAAAAGATTTAAAGTTTTTTTTTTATTAAATCGCTAAATTCTTTATTGTAATTGGCTTCAAAATTATATTTTATATTATTAATCATAAATTTTAATTTTGATGCATGAAGCATAAGATTTTGATTTTTTTTAAATTTTTTATATTTTTGAATTGAATATTTGTTATCACCTACAACTGGGTTTCCTAGATTAAGTAATTGTTTTCTCAATTGATGTTTTCTTCCAGTAACTGGTTTTAGTTCTAATAATGAATATTTCTGTGAACTTTTAAGTATTTTCAAATGTGTAATAGCTTTTTGAACAATCTTTTTATTTTTTTCATATAAAACAAGGTTATCTTCTAAAGTTTTTTTGTTTTTTGGCACCTCTCCATGTACTATCGCTAAGTAGTTTTTATGTATTTTTCTAATTCTAAATAAAGAAGTTAATAATTGTGCATATTCTCTATTTTTAGCAATAATAAGAACTCCGGATGTTTCTTTGTCAAGTCTATGAACTATAAATGGTTTTTTGTTTTCAAAATATTTAGTACCACTTAGTAAATCAGTTATGTTTTTGAATGATCTAGTGCCGCCTTGGACTGGTATACCACTTGGTTTATTAATAACAATGAAATCATCATTGTTCTCTAAAATTAAGCTATCATAAGTTTTTTTTTCCTCTTTAGAAACTTTGTATTTATATGAATTTATTTTTAAATTGTTGGGTTTAATTTCAGAAATATTGAATACTTCAATAATATCTTTAATTTGAACTCTATATGATGTTTTGGTTTTTTTTTTATTAACTCTTATTTTCTTTTTTCTTATTATTTTTTCTATTAATGATTGAGGAATGTTTAAAACTTTAGCTTTAAACCACTTATCTAGTCTTGCATTATGATAATCCTTTTCGATTATGTACTTTTGAGACATTTAGAAATTTGGATTAAATTATTTTTTTGCCGTTTTTGAAACTGCCCCTTTTTTTTCTTCTGTCTTTTTATCTTTTCCTTTAGCTTCAATTTTCTTAGGTTTATCGACTTTTTTTTCTTCAAGATTTCTGTCTATAAGCTCAATAACTGCCATTGGCGCATCATCGCCGGTCCTAAAACCTGCTTTTAAAACTCTAGAATAGCCACCGTTTCT
>CACDNS010000024.1:0-3284 GCA_902554215.1 uncultured Pelagibacteraceae bacterium | reverse complement strand
TACATTCAATGATATTTTGATCTTTGTTAATTACAATTATTCCTGCAGTTCCAAGGCCACTTTTCGCTGCGATTAAAGAGTCAAAGTCCATATTAATACTGTCACATATTTTCTTCGGTAATAAAGGCATTGAAGATCCTCCTGGTATAACAGCTTGTAAATTTTCCCACCCACCTATTACACCTCCAGCATATTTTTCTATAAGCTCTTTGAGTGGGATACCCATTTCTTCTTCAACGTTACATGGAGAGTTGACGTTTCCTGAGATACAAAAGATTTTAGTTCCGGTATTTTTCGGTTTTCCCAATGATGAAAACCATTTTGATCCTTTTCTTAAAATTGTTGGAATAACAGCAACTGTCTCTACATTGTTTACTATAGTTGGGCAACCATACAGACCAACTAACGCTGGAAAAGGAGGCTTTAGCCTTGGTTGTCCCTTATTTCCCTCCAAACTTTCCAATAAAGCTGTTTCTTCTCCACAAATATAAGCACCAGCTCCATAATGAATATAAATATCAAAATCCCAATTACTCCCACATGCATTTTTGCCTAAAAAATTTTTTTCATATGCTTGATTGATAGCCTCTTGTAGTCTTTTTCCCTCATTTAAATATTCTCCTCTTATATAAATATAACAAGTGTGTGCACTAACCGCAAAACCAGATATTAGACACCCTTCAATTAATTTTTGAGGTTCAAATCTTAAGATATCTCTATCTTTACAGGTTCCTGGTTCAGATTCATCTGCATTAATAATTAGATAGTGAGGTCTTGAACCAATTTTTTTGGGAGCGAATGACCATTTTAGACCCGTAGGAAATCCTGCTCCTCCTCTTCCTCTAAGCTCTGACTTTTTAATTTCATCTATGATCCACTCTCTTCCTTTTGAAATAATTTGACTGGTGTTCTTCCAGTCTTCTCGTTCAATTGAGCTATCAATTTCCCAACCAAACTCGTTATAAAGATTAGAGAATATTCTATCTTCTTTTTTAAGCAATTTTTCCTCCATTTAAGTTATTTGAATTTTCTGGAGCTGTATTTTTTCTATTTCTATAAGATCCAGATTTTAAAGGTTTATCTTCAAGCAAGGATTTAATAATTTTATCAGTATTTTCCTCATCTAAATCTTCATAGTAGGAGTCATTTATTTGCATCATAGGTGCATTTACACAAGCTCCTAGGCATTCAACTTCGGTCCAAGAACATAATTTATTTTTAGAAACTTCATTTTGATTAGGAGAAATATTACTTTTACATATCTCAACAATTTTATTTGCACCTCTAAGTAAGCACGGACTTGTAGTACATACTTGAACAAAATATTTTCCTACAGGGGAAAGGTTATACATTGAATAGAATGTTGCTACCTCATAAACACTGATATATGGAATAGATAAGTACTTTGCGATGTATTTCATCGCTGCAAGAGGAATCCAGTTTTCATTTTGTCTTTGAGCTAAATATAGTAAAGGCATTACTGCGCTTTTTTTTCTTTCTTTAGGGTATTTTTTTAAAATATTTTCCGCGATTTCTAAATTTTTTTCTGAAAATTTAAAACTATCTGGTTGGTTTTTATAAACTATTTTAGGTTTCATCTATCTACCTCTCCAAAAACAATATCTAAAGAACCTAATACCGCTGGAACATCCGCTAACATATGTCCTTTAATTAAATAATCCATAGCCTGTAAATGTGAAAAACCTGGTGCACGTATTTTACATCTATAGGGTTTGTTGCTACCGTCTGAAATTAGATAAACTCCAAATTCACCTTTTGGAGCTTCTACTGCAGAATAAACATTTCCTGCAGGTACCCTAAAGCCTTCAGTGAATAATTTAAAATGATGAATTAAAGCCTCCATTGAATTTTTTAAATCTTCTCTTTTTGGTGGGGAGATTTTATTATCTATTGTTTTTATAGGCCCTTTTGGTAAATTATTTAAACACTGTTTTATAATCTTAACACTTTCACGCATCTCTTCTATTCTACAAAGGTATCTGTCGTAACAGTCACCGTTCTTTCCTACTGGAATTTTAAAATCTAAATCTTTGTAACACTCATAAGGTTGAGATTTTCTTAAATCCCATGCTATCCCTGAACCTCTTAACATCACTCCAGAAAAACTATGATCAATTGCGTCCTTTTTAGTTACAATACCTATATCAACATTTCTCTGTTTAAAGATTCTATTATCTGTAAGTAGATTTTCTAAATCATCTATAATTTTTGGAAATGTTTGACAAAATTTTCCTATGTCATCTAGAAGTTTTTGAGGCAAGTCTTGATGCACTCCACCTGTTCTAAAATAATTTGCATGTAATCTTGATCCTGATGCTCTTTCATAAAAAGTCATCAAAGTTTCTCTCTCCTCAAATCCCCATAAGGATGGAGTTAAAGCTCCTACGTCTAACGCTTGTGTAGTAACATTTAAAATATGACTTAAAATTCTTCCAATTTCACAAAATATAACTCTTATGTATTTAGCTCTTATTGGAACTTCTATTTTTAATAATTTTTCTGTGGCTAAAGCAAAAGCATGTTCTTGATTCATTGGAGCAACATAATCTAGTCTGTCAAAATAAGGTAAAGCTTGTGTATATGTTTTATGCTCTATAAGTTTTTCTGTCCCTCTATGAAGTAATCCTATGTGCGGATCTGCTTCTTCGACTACCTCACCATCAAGTTTTAAAATTAGTCTCAAAACTCCGTGTGCTGCGGGATGCTGAGGTCCGAAATTAAGGTTAAGTGTTTTAGTTTTTTTCATTTTTTTTATTTTGAATTTCTTTAACGTACTTAGTTCCTTCCCATGGACTTGAAAAATCAAAATTTCTATAGTTTTGCTCTAACTTTACTGGTTCATAAATAACTTTCTTATCTTTTTCACTGTATCTAACCTCATTAAAACCAGTAAGAGGAAAATCCTTTCTCAAAGGATGTCCTTTGAAATTGTAATCAGTTAAAATTCGACGTAAATCTGGATGGTTTTTGAATTTAATTCCATACATATCAAAAACTTCTCTTTCCATCCAGTTTGCGGATGGAAAAATTTTTGTTATTGACGGTATCTGTTGTGTCATCTCAAAATTTATTGAGATTTTAATTCTCAAATTATTTTCATGTGATAAAAATAAATAAACTAATTTAAATCTTTTTTCTTTTTCAGGGTAATCTATTCCAGCTATATCTATAAGTTGGCGGAATTTACACAAATCATTAGATTTAAGAAAATTAATTACATTAATTAATTCTTCTACTTTTATTTCAATTAAAAGCTCGCCATA
>CACDNS010000023.1:0-3843 GCA_902554215.1 uncultured Pelagibacteraceae bacterium | reverse complement strand
AAAATTTATCTAAATATTTTAAAAACAATGATAAAAAATTATTATGTGAAAGTTCATCTATAATGTCTCAAAACTATTTATCGAAAAAGATAAATTCTATTATTTTTTTTAATTATTGTTCTCACTTAAATAATTTTGTTTATTGGTGTCAACAACTAATGGCAGAAAGCTTAGGAAAAAATGGAAAAGGAATATTACCAGTTCTTTCAGAAGCCCCGAAGGATCATCATAGTCTACTTCAACTTTATTTAGATGGACCAAAAGATAAATTTTTTTATATTATTAGTGCTAAAGACAGATTTAATAAAAAGGTTGATAAAATAGTTACAGCTCAAAAAAATGCACTCATTAAAGTTTTAAAAAAAAAAAGAATTCCTTTTAGGATTATTCATATAAACAACTTCTCAGAATCTACTATAGGTGAGTTATTTTCTTACTTTATTCTGGAAACGATTTTGATAGCAAACCTAATTAAAGTGAATGCTTTCAATCAACCAGCTGTAGAAGAAGTAAAAAATCTAACCAAAAAGAATTTAAGATAATGTACCGAATATTATTTTTGATCTCCCGTATTCTTTTGTAAGTTTTACATTAATAAGTTTATTTAATTCCTCTTGTTCACTTTCTCTATGAATTATAATTAAATGATCTTTTTTAAAAATTTTTAGTTTTTTAATTAACTCTATTTCTTCTTTAAATTCATTCTTAGCAAAAGGCGGGTCAACAAAAATTATGTCAAATTTCTGCTTTGAATTTATTTTGCTTAAGAATTTTTTAATTTCATATGGATAAAGAAAAACTTTTTTTTCTAGACTAAGTTTTTTTAAGTTTTCTCTTAATATCTCTAATGCCTGTGAATTTTTTTCAACAAATGTAACGCTTTTTGCTTCTCTTGATAGGCATTCAATGCCGAAAGAACCTATACCCGAATAAAGATCCAAAATAACAGAGTTTTTAATATTAACTTTAAAAAAATTTGAGTGATGAATAATATTAAATAAACTTTCTTTGACAAAATCTCTTAAAGGTCTTGTTGATAAAGTTTTAATAAAAGATATTTTCTTTCCTTTTAGATATCCGCCTATAATTCGCATATAAGTTTAAATAACTCTCCATCCAATATCTTTTCTAAAAAAACCATATTTCCAATTTATTTTTTTAATTACTTTAAAGATACTTTTTCTAATTTTAAGAAAACTATGTCCACTTGAGGTTATATTCAAAACTCTACCACCTATAGAAAAATATTTCTTATTAATCATTTGAGTTCCGGCATGATATATTTGAGAGTTTTTTTGAATAGAGATTTTATTTAAGTTTTTAATTAATAAATTTTTTTTGTATTTTCCAGGATATCCCTTAGTACATAATACAATAGTCATGCACTTTCTATTTTTCCATTTAATTTTAATCTTATTTAATTTATTTTTAGTAGCCAGGATAAAAAGTTTAACTATGTCAGTTTTTAATCTTGGCATTATAACTTGACACTCTGGATCACCCATTCTAACATTATATTCAATCAAATAAGGTTCACCATTTTTAATCATAAGTCCCGCATACAAAAATCCCGTGTATGGTTTCCTACTTTTTTTTAGAGCAGATAATGTTGGTTTGATAATTTTACTTATTATTTTTTTTTCTAAACTATTATTTATTATTGGTGCTGGCGAGTATGCTCCCATTCCACCGGTATTAGGTCCTGTTTCGTTTTCACCGACCCGTTTATGATCTTGAGCAGAGCCAATAAAAGAAAAACTTTTTTTATCAACTATAAGAAAATAACTTGCTTCTTCACCTTCCAAAAATTCCTCAAGAACTAATTTTTTTGAGCTTTTAAATTTACCAGCGAAAATTTCAGCAGATAAGTTTATCACTTCTTTTTTTGAATTACATATAGCCACGCCTTTTCCGGCAGCTAAACCATCTGCTTTTACAACTACTGGCATATTATTTTCCTTTAAAAAATTTATAACATCAGACTTTTTTTTACATATTTTAAAATTTGCTGTAGGAATATTATTTTTTTTACATATAGATTTCATAAAAGCTTTTGAACCTTCAAGTTGAGCAGCATACTTATTTGGCCCAAAAACATTAATTTTATTTTTTTTTAAAAAGTCAACTATTCCATCTACTAAAGGTTGCTCTGGACCTACTATCACCATATTAATTTTATTTTTTTTTAGATTTTTTAAAAGAAGTCTAAAATTTGAAAAATCAAAATCTAGATTTGTTGCTAATTTAGCTGTTCCTGCATTGCCAGGAATGCAATAAATTTTTGATTTTATTGATGATTCATATATTTTATGACAAAGGGCGTGTTCTCTACCTCCACTACCTATTAAAGCAATATTCATATGAAAAATTATATTATATATAATACTTTTACATTATGAATAAAATAAAAGCCAAAATTAAATTTAAACCAAATTCATTTGAGGTTTTAAAAGAGGGGGATCACGTATTATGTGCTGTTTCAAAAAAAGTGATACCTTTAAAAGATTTAGTATATTGGAACGTTGATCTTCAAGAGGCTTATTTTTCTCCAGCTGAAGTTAAGATCAGGTACGATCAAATAATTAAAAAAGAAGATAAGTAGCTATTTCCAACGATTATGAGTCCAGATCCAATCCCCTGGATTATTTAAAATCATTTTTTCAATTATAGAGTTCAGCTTTTCAGTTATTTCTAGAACATTTCTTTCGGATTTATCTTCCTTATTAATTTTTAATTGTTCAGAAAATTCTAGAAGAAAATTACCATTATCCTGTCTTGTAATGTAAACTGGAATTATATCACATTTAAATTTTATGGATAGTTGAGCTGGCAATGTTGTTGTGAAAGCTTCTTTTTTAAAAAATGAAATTTTTTTACCTTCACTTACCCTTTGATCAATCATTAAAGCCACACTATAATTTTGTCTTAAAAAATCAAATGCATGTCTAATACCTGTAATACCTTTTTTAATTTGATTTTTACAAACATACTTTCTCCTGACGTGCTCCATAAATGGGTTTAAAAAAAAATTATTTAATGGTCTATAAATAGTTGACAGTTTAATTCCTTTTTTAACTATTTCCATAGACATTAACTCAAAATTAGCGAAGTGTCCGGAAATAAAAATTACTGGTTTGTTATTTTTTAAAACTTTATCTAATATTTCTTCGTTCTTTATATTTATATGATAATTTTCTCTATTAAATTTTTTTAAATAAATATATTCAACAAAAGTCATTGCATAATTAGACCACATTTTTTTTATTATAATATCTTGATCTTTTTTTTCGATTCCTGGAAAAGCTATTTTTAAATTTTTTCTAATTATTTTTGATGATCTGATTAATGGTCCTACTGCTCTAAATAATAATGAAAATATTTTTCTACTTTGTTTCAAACCAATTAATTTAATAATTAAAAAAAAGGTATATATAAATATAGACTCAATAAGATATTTAAAAATTTTCATTATATGTAGCTTTTAATAAGTTTTTCAAATTTATCTTTTTTTTCTATTTGTACTTTAATTTTAAGATAATTTATATTAAAGCCTAATTTTTTTAATCTGTAATGATCTTTCTCTGTAGTTATTAAATCTAATTTATTTTTATTTGCTAAGTCTAATAAATTTTCAATTTCATTTTTTTTATATGAATAGTGGTCAGGGAAAATCTTAGATTTAGTAACGTTAAGACCATATTCTCTTAGAGTATCAAAAAAATTTTCAGGATTACCTATTCCTGCAAAAGCTAAAAACTTTTTATTATTAAATTCTTTTGGTATTTCTGAAATATATCTAGAATAAAAAATATTTATATCTTTAAATATTTTTTTTAATTTATT
>CACDNS010000022.1:0-4361 GCA_902554215.1 uncultured Pelagibacteraceae bacterium | reverse complement strand
TCTATAAGTTTTCCCAAATGAAAGAAACCTGTTTTTTGAGATACCCTAGCTGCTTGTGACATTGAGTGGGTAACTATTACAATTGTGACCTCTTTTTTAAGATCATCAATAAGTTCTTCAATTTGAGCTGTTGCTATTGGGTCAAGCGCTGAACATGGTTCGTCCATAAGAATCACTTCTGGGCTTACAGATATAGCTCTTGCAATACATAGTCGTTGCTGTTGACCGCCTGATAAACCAGTTCCGATTTCATCAAGTCTATCTTTAACTTCGTTCCACAGGGCAGCTTTTTTCAAACTTGTTTCAACTATTTGATCCATTTCTTCTTTGCTCTGTGCAATACCGTGAATAGTAGGCCCATAAGCTACATTTTCATAAATTGTTTTAGGGAACGGATTGGGTTTTTGAAAAACCATACCAACGTTTTCCCTAAGTCTCACAACATCTAATTTTCTTGAGTTCAGTTCTAGGTTGTCCATTTTAATACTGCCTTCAACTCTACAAATATCTATAACATCGTTCATTCTGTTCAAGCATCTTAAGAAAGTAGACTTTCCACACCCAGATGGCCCAATTAAAGCTGTAACTTCTTTTTCTGCTATATCTATAGAGACATCAAATAATGCCTGTTTAGATCCGTAATATACATTTACATTTTCCGCTTTTATTTTACTCATTTAACTCCATTTCTTTTCAAATTTGTGTCTAACTATTTGAGCTGCCAAGTTCATTAAAATTAAAAAAGCTAGAAGCACCATAATACATGCGGATACTTTTTCAACAAAACCTCTCTCAGCACTTTCTGACCATATATATATCTGTACTGGTAAACTTGCAGCAGGATCAACTGGCGTGCCAGGAATTGTATTCACAAAAGCAACCATTCCAATTAAAATTAAAGGAGCTGTTTCTCCTAAAGCTTGAGCTAAGCCAATTATCGTTCCAGATAAAGTTCCAGGCATTGATAGTGGCACAGTATGATGCATGGTCGTTTGCATATTGCTTGCACCCATCGCTAAAGCAGCTTCTCTTATACTTGGAGGAACAGCTTTTAAAGAGGCTCTTGCAGCAATAATTATTGTTGGTAATGTCATAAGTGACAGAGTAATTCCTCCAACAAGTGGTGTCGATCTTGGTAAATTAAAAACTGCTAATAAAATCTTACGAAGAGCAACTTCAGTTGTTAAAAGATACAATAGTGAAAATGGGAGCGGGTGTTGAGAAACAGCTAGAAAACTCCATTCAATCTTTAGTTAAAAAAGATATTAGCTTAGCAGAAAAATCTATTAAAGATGATGAATTAATCGATAAGTATGAATTAAATATAGAAGAGCAAGTTGTAAATTTGATTGCCTTAAGGCAACCTATGGCAATTGATTTAAGAGAGACAGTTGTTGCTTTAAAAGTTTCTTCAGACTTAGAGAGAATTGGTGATTTAGCAAAAAACATCTCAAAACGATTAACTAAAATTGGAACTGATTTACCTAATGATATAACTAAAAATTTCGAAATAGCTGGTTTAAAAGCATCAAAACAAGTCAATGCAGTTTTAAATTCGTATTTACATAGAGCTAAAGATACAGCAGAAAATGTTTGGAATTCTGATGAAGAAATAGATCAAATGACTAATGCTAATATGGAAGTTGCAATAAAGCATTTAGAAAAAAATAAAAACGATATACAAAAAGTAACCCAACTACTTTTCATGCTTAAAAATATTGAGAGGATTGGAGATCATGCAACCAATATTGCAGAGCAAGTTTATTTTCTGGTTACAGGAAATTATTTAGAGGGAGAACGACCAAAGGGATAATGAGGGCAAATTTATTCATAGTTGAAGATGAAATGCCCATCGTAACTTTGCTTAAATACAATTTAGAAAAAGAGGGTCACAAAGTTGATTATGCAGTCAATGGAGAAGACGCTATTAGAAATATAAAGGAAAAAAATCCTGATTTAATTTTATTAGATTGGATGTTACCAGATATTTCAGGTGTTGAAGTCTGTAAAAATTTGAAAAGAAGCAATCTTCACAAAAATATCCCAATCATTATGTTAACAGCCAAAGGTGAAGAGGAAGACAAACTGAAAGGATTTGAAACAGGAGCTGATGACTACGTAACTAAGCCATTCAGCCAAAAAGAACTTATTGCAAGAGTTAACGCTTTATTAAAGAGATCTAAACCAAGTGTTGCCGCTGATGTTGTAGTATTTGAGGATCTAAAAGTAGATAGAGTTCAACGAAGAGTTTATAGAGCAGATAAACAAGTCACAGTTGGTCCTACAGAATTTAAACTAATTGATTTTTTAATAAAGAATCCAAAAAGAGTATATTCGCGTGAGCAACTTCTAAATTCTGTATGGGGAGATGATATTTATGTGGGGTCCAGAACTATAGATGTTCATATAAGAAGACTAAGAAAAGCAATAAATATTGATGGCAAAAAAGATCTTATCAGAACAGTAAGATCTGCTGGCTATTCCTTAGATGCTTGAAGATCTTTTGGCTTTATAAATGATATTAATTTTCCTTTAACTTTTGATAACTTCTTCCAATCATTGAAATTAAAACTTACTTCAGCAACGGCTGCAGTAGGAAATTTTCTTTTTAAATTTTCAAATTGATCAGAGTTTTTTTTAAGACAGATTCGATTTATGAGTTCACTAATTGAAGGTTCATGATTGATTAAAAGTAAAGTTTTATAATTATCAACTGTTTGTTTTAAGATATGAATAATTTCATCCTCACTAGCATGATAAAGCGCTTTTTTTTTAATAATTTTCTTAAAACTGATTTTTTCTGACAATATATTTAATGTTTGTATTGTCCTTTTAGAGGACGAGCAATAAACTAAATCAAATTTTAATTTCTTTTTAATAAAAAATTCACAAATTAATTTTGCTGAATTTACCCCTCTTTTATTCAATGGCCTGTCATGATCATCTAAATCTGGAAAATCCCAACTAGATTTAGCGTGTCTCATCGCATATAATTTAAACATATTTTTAATTTAACATTTATATATGTCGAAAGCATCATTTTCAGAAAACGCTAATATTAGCAATCTACTCATAAACAGAGAATTATCTTGGCTTCAGTTTAATGATCGTGTTTTAGAAGAGTCAAAAGATAAAACAAATCCTCTATTTGAAAGAGTAAAATTTTTATCAATCGCAGGTACAAATTTAGATGAATTTTTTATGGTAAGAGTCGCTGGACTTTTTAATCAAATTAAAGATGGTTTTGACGAATTAAGCGCAGATGGATTAACTGCAGAGGATCAATTAAACGGGGTCGTATTAAAAACTAAAGATCTATTAAAGAAGCAAAACGAAGCGTTCCTAGAGTTGAAAAAAGAGCTATCAAAAGAAAAAATTTTCATTCGAAAAATGTCAGAACTAAATAAGAAGGATCTTATGTATCTAAGAGAATATTTTCAGGAAACAATTTATCCTATAATAACACCTACTGCCATCGACCCATCACATCCCTTTCCTTTTATACCAAATAAAGGCCAAGCAATCTTATTAAGAATGAGCAGAATTAAAAAAAAAAGAGAACTAAACGCAATTATAGTTATACCAAGAGCACTTCCAAAATTTATATCTCTAAACAATTCTGAAACAATAAATGAATTTGTCACAATTGATGACGTAATTTGTAAATTTGCAAATGAAATATTTCCAGACCATAATATCGAGGCAAGTTTGCAGT
Source organism: uncultured Pelagibacteraceae bacterium (assembly GCA_902554215.1). Taxonomy (GTDB): domain Bacteria; phylum Pseudomonadota; class Alphaproteobacteria; order Pelagibacterales; family Pelagibacteraceae; genus Pelagilacustribacter. The sequence continues at coordinate 646 of CACDNS010000022.1, read as the reverse complement.
TTAAAATAATTAGAGACAGCGAAATTGAAATAGATGATGAAGCTGCTGATCTTGTGAGATATTTTGAAAAAGCAATTAAGAAAAGAAGAAGGGGAAACGTAGTTAAACTTGAAGTACTCACTAATTCAAATAAAAACCTTTTAAATTTTATTTCAAAAAAATTTAAAATGGATGAAGATCATATTTATGAGGTTGAAGGATTGGTTGGAATACAAGATATAGATGAAATTTGTAAAAAGAAAGATCCAAAGCTGAGATTTAAAAAGTTTAATCCTAGAGAAGTTGAAAGATTGAAGGAATTTGATGATAAATTTTTTTCAGCTATAAGAAGTAAAGATTTTGTTGTACACCACCCTTTTGAAACTTTTGATGTAGTAATTCAATTTTTAGAAGCTGCAGCAAAAGATCCCAAAGTTATCGGTATCAAACAAACTTTGTATCGAACCACACCTGACTCTCCTATCGTAAAAGCACTAAGTAGAGCAGCAGAAAACGGAAAAGTTGTTACAGCCGTAATAGAAATAAAAGCTCGATTTGATGAGGAAGCTAATATTGAATTATCTAGGAAACTAGAGAAAGCTGGCGTTCAAATTGTTTACGGATTCGCAAAATACAAAACGCATGCAAAGGCAAGTTTAGTTTTAAG
>CACDNS010000021.1:0-5001 GCA_902554215.1 uncultured Pelagibacteraceae bacterium | reverse complement strand
AAGAAGAGTTGGAGGAGCCACTTATCAAGTTCCAGTTGAAGTAAAATCAAGTAGATCTCAAGCATTGGCTTTACGATGGATAATGGATGCTACTAGAAAAAGAAAAAATAAAACAATGGCTGAAAAATTATATTTTGAACTTTTAGATGCTTCTCAAAATAAAGGTTCAGCAATAAAAAAAAGAGAGGATACACATAAAATGGCAGAGTCAAACAAAGCTTTTGCTCACTTTAGGTGGTAATTATATGTCAAAAAAATATTCGTTAGATAAATATAGAAATATTGGAATTATGGCGCATATAGACGCTGGAAAAACAACAACTACTGAAAGAATTCTTTACTATACCGGAAAAAGTCACAAGATTGGAGAAGTTCATGATGGCGCGGCTACAATGGATTGGATGGAACAAGAACAAGAGAGAGGTATAACAATTACATCAGCAGCTACAACATGTTTTTGGAAAGACCATAGAATTAATATAATCGATACTCCAGGTCACGTAGACTTTACAATTGAAGTCGAAAGATCACTTAAAGTTTTAGACGGTGCTGTTGCTGTTTTTGATGGGGTGGCAGGTGTAGAACCACAATCTGAAACTGTTTGGAGACAAGCTGACAAATATAAAGTACCAAGAATATGTTTTGTAAATAAATTAGACAGAACAGGAGCAGATTTTTTTAGGTGCGTTGACATGATTAAAGAGAGATTAGGCTCAAAGCCTTTAGTACTACAAATTCCAGTTGGGATTGAAGCTAGTTTAAAAGGAGTAGTTGATTTGGTAAAAATGAAAGCAATTATTTGGAAAGAAGAGAAATTAGGTGCAGAATTCGAAGTTGTAGATATTCCTTCAGATCTAAAAGAAATTGTAGCTAAATACAGAAAAGAGTTAGTCGAAACAGCTGTAGAAGAAGATGAAAAATTAATGGAAGCATATCTTGAAGGAAAAGAACCATCAGAAAGCGATCTTATAAAATGTATAAGAAAAGGGACTCTAGGTTTTAATTTTGTTCCTATTACCACAGGATCAGCGTTTAAAAATAAGGGAGTGCAACCACTTTTAGATGCGGTTGTTGATTATTTACCTAGTCCAAATGATTTAAAATCTATTGAAGGAACTAAACTTGGATCTGAAGAAAAAGTCGAGATGAAATTTTCAGACAGCGAACCTTTTTCAGCCCTAGCATTTAAAGTAGCTAACGATCCATTTGTTGGTTCTTTAACTTTTATAAGAATTTATTCAGGCACAATTAAAGCGGGAACATCTATTTATAATTCATCAAAAGAAAAATCTGAAAGAGTCGGAAGAATGCTTCTTATGCATGCAAACAGTAGAGAAGATATTAAAGAGGCAAATGCTGGAGACATAGTAGCACTAGCAGGTTTGAAATATACGATAACTGGTCATACTTTATGTGAGGAAGATAAACCAATTTTACTAGAACCAATGGAATTTCCAGATCCAGTTATAGAAATTGCTGTCGAACCAAAAACAAAAGCGGACCAAGAAAAAATGGGAGAAGCTTTAGGAAGATTAGCAAAAGAAGACCCTTCCTTTAGGGTAACTTCTGATGAAGAATCTGGCCAAACAATTATTAAAGGAATGGGTGAATTACACCTAGATATAATTGTAGATAGAATGAAAAGAGAATTTAAAGTAGAAGCAAATATAGGTGCACCTCAAGTAGCTTACAGAGAAACCATTTTAGGTTCAACTGAAGTTACATATATTCACAAGAAACAAAGTGGTGGAGCTGGTCAATTTGCAAAAGTAACTCTTAATGTTGAACCCTTAGAACCTGGCAAAGGTCGAGAAGTTGAAAATAAAATTAAGGGAGGTGCTATACCTAAAGAATTTATACCAGGCGTAGAGAAGGGTGTTGAAAGCGTCGCTGATAGTGGAATTTTAGCGGGATTTCCATTGATTGATTATAAAGTAACAATACTAGATGGATTACATCACGACGTTGACTCAAGTGTTTTGGCTTTTGAAATAGCTTCAAGAATGTGTTTTAGAGAAGCATGTCAGAAAGCAACTTTAAAGTTATTGGAACCTATTATGAAAGTAGAAGTTGTTACTCCAGAAGATTTTATGGGCGATGTAATCGGAGACTTAAACAGCAGAAGAGGACAAGTTGGATCAACTGAACCAAGAGGAAACGCAACAGTTATTGCAGCAACAGTTCCATTGGCAAATATGTTTGGTTATATAAATAATTTAAGATCATCTACACAGGGAAGAGCTCAATACACAATGCAATTTAGTCACTACGATAAAGTGCCACAAAATGTTCAAGACGAAGTAACAAAAAAATTAGCTTAATTATGGATAAACAAAATATAAGAATACATTTAAAAGCATACGACAATAAAATTTTAGACTTGTCGACCGAAGAAATAGTCAATACTGCTAAGCGAACTGGTGCGCAAGTTAAGGGACCAATTCCATTACCAACTCGTATAGAGAGGTATACAGTCTTAAGATCACCTCATATAGACAAAAAAAGTAGAGAGCAGTTTGAGTCTAGAACACATAAAAGATTGATTGATATAATTGAGCCAACTCCACAAACTGTAGAAGCTTTAATGAAATTAGACTTAGCTTCTGGAGTAGATATTGAAATAAAAATTTGATTATGAGACTAGGATTATTAGGAACAAAATTAGGAATGACTAGAGAATTTATTCAATCAGGTCAGTCTGTACCTGTAACAGTAATAAAAATTGAAAAAGGGCGAGTTCTCGATGTTATTACAAAGGAAACAAGAGGATATTCAGCAGTAAAAGTTGGATTTTTTAAAGTTAAAAATTCAAAATTAACGAAACAAATGAAGGGATATTTTACAAAGAAAAAGACCGAACCTAAAAAAGTTCTTAAAGAATTCAGACTCGACAAACTAGAAGGTTTTAAAGAGGGAAATGAGTTTGGTTTAGAAATTTTTAAAGACAAAAAATTTGTTGATGTTAAATCAGAGACTATAGGTAAAGGTTTTGCTGGAGTAATGAAAAGATATAATTTTGCAGGACTTAGAGCTTCACATGGTGTTTCCGTTTCTCATAGATCTCATGGTTCTACTGGACAAAGACAAGATCCAGGTAAAGTTTTTAAAGGAAAAAAGATGGCAGGTCACATGGGATCGAAAAATAGAACGATACTTAATCTTGAAATAATTAAATCAGATGTAGAAAATAATTTAATATATATAAAAGGTTCAATACCAGGTTCAAGAAATACTAAAGTTTTAGTACAAGAATCTATTAAAAATGTAAAAAGAAAAACATTATTAGAGAAAATAGAATTTAAGAAAAAAAAATTAGAAGCACAAAAGGGTAAGAAAAAATAAATATGAAGTTAAAATTATTAAACATAGAAGGAAAAAAATCAGAAACTATTGATGTTTCAGATAAAGTTATTAATTTGAAAGTTAATCACAAGTTAATCAAGTATGTTGTTGATTGGCAATTAAATCATTTAAAACCTAGATTAGCTAAAACTAAACAAAGGAATGAAGTAATAGGCTCAACTAGAAAAATTGTACCACAAAAAGGTACTGGTTCTGCAAGACATGCTAGTAAAAAGGCACCAATATTTGTTGGTGGTGGAGTTGCTCATGGTCCTAAAGGAAACAAATATAAAATAAAAAAAATAAATAAAAAAGTTAGAAAATTAGCTTTGGCTCAGACTTTATCTAAAAAAAATATCGACAAAAATTTATATATTTTATCTGATGTTAAAAAAGAAATTAAAAAAACTAAAGAGTTCAATAATTTTTTAATAAACAACAAACTTTCAAGTGTTCTTATAGTTTCAGATAAAGAGTCAGAAAAAAATATTAATAAGTCAGCAAGAAATATAAAAGATATCAAAATTATTACATACGATGGTACTAATATTTATGATCTTCTTAAATATAGAAATGTTATTTTAACATCTACATCAATAAAAAAATTGGAGAATAGAATCTTAAATGAAAAAAATTAATTACATAGACTCTGTAAAACACCCAATAATTACTGAAAAGGCCACAGTTTTATCTGAACAAAATAAGACTGTATTTAAGGTTCATAAAAATGCAAACAAGCATATAATTAAAAAAAATATTGAAAAAATATTCAAAGTTAAAGTTATTAAAATCAATATTATGAATACAAAACAAAAACAAAAAATTAAACAAGGTAAACTTTCTAGTAAAAGCGGATATAAAAAAGCTATTATCACACTAAAAAAAGGTCAAAGTATAGACCTAACTACAGGATTATAATTATTATGGCATTGAAAACTTTTAAACCATACACAAAATCAAATAGAGGCACAGTAATAATAAATAAGAACGCTCTTTGGAAAGGATCTCCATATAAACCTCTTACCAAAGGCCAAACCTCAACAGGTGGTAGAAATAATTACGGAAGAATTACTTCAAGATCAAAAGGAGCCGGCCATAAAAAAAAATTTAGAGTAATAGATTTTATGAGAAAGAAAAAAAATGTTCCAGCTATAATTGAGAGGATTGAATATGATCCAAATAGAACTGCTTATATAGCTTTAATAAAGTACGATGACAAAGAAATGAATTATATCATATGCCCTCAAAATCTTAAAGTTGGTGATAAAATTGAGTCTGGTAAAAATGTTGAGATTAAAATTGGCAACAACTTAGAATTAAAAGACATACCACCAGGAACTTCTTTACATAATGTTGAGTTAATACCTGGAAATGGTGGAAAGTTAGCTCGTTCTGCTGGATCATCTGTTACTTTATCTGGTTATGACGGCGATTATGCTATTATTAAATTAGCTTCAGGTGAAACAAGAAAAGTCAGAAGCGAATGTACAGCAACAATAGGTGTTGTCTCTAATCCAGATCAAAAAAATATTAAAATAGGTAAAGCAGGAAGAAATAGATGGCGAGGTAAAAGACCTTCAGTTAGAGGTGTAGCAATGAATCCAGTAGACCACCCTCATGGAGGTGGTGAAGGAAAAACATCTGGAGGAAGAAGTCCTG
>CACDNS010000020.1:0-5159 GCA_902554215.1 uncultured Pelagibacteraceae bacterium | reverse complement strand
TCTTGATGATAAAGCAATACCATTTTTATCTCTTACTGTTTTGCAAGAGATAACTTTTGTGGGTATTTTATTTTTTTCTATATGTTTTTTAATTAAAAATAATTGTTGAAAATCTTTTTTTCCTAAAAGGATATACTTGGGATTTATAATCTCCAAAAATCTATTTATTACATTTACAACACCTTTGAAATGTCCCTTCCTAGTTTGGCCACATAACTTTTTACTAAAATTATGCAAGAAAACTTGGTTTCTAGGTTTAAATGAAAAAACATCGAAATAATTAGGTATATATACATAATCCACTTTTAGTCTTTTTAAAATATTAATGTCTTTTTTAATATTGCGTGGATAACTTCTAAAATCTTCCTTAGAATTGAATTGTTTGGGATTAACAAAAATACTTACTAGTACCTTTTTAAATTTTTTTTTTGCTATTTTAATAAGTCTTTCATGACCTTTATGGAGGCTTCCCATTGTAGGAATAAAAGAAAGATTTTTTGTTTGTGAAATTTTCTTTTGTAAGTTTTTTTTATTTTTAAATATTTTCATTTGTAAAATCTAATGATAATAAGTAAAAGTATCATATGATAAAGCAAGCAATTATTCCACTAGCAGGTCTAGGTACAAGATTGTTACCTTTAACGAGTGTAATCCCTAAAGAACTACTACCTATAAATGGTAAGCCTAATTTAGAATATATTTTAGAGGAATGTATAGGAGCTGGTATTAAACAATTTATCTTTATAGTACCCAAAAATAGACCCAGCATAAAAGCATATTTCTTTAACGATAAATTTTACAAAAAAATAATTAAAAAGAAAAAAAATGATAAAAAATTAAAACAAATATACCAAAGAATAAAAAAATACCAAAAAATGATAAAATTTGTTTATCAAAATAAGCCAGAGGGAACTGGAGATGCTGTTTTAAAATGTAAAAAATATTTAAAAGAGAAATATTTTTTGATGTTATTGGCTGATGACTTAATTATAAAAAAAAATTGTTCTAAAGAAATGATTATGTTACACAAGAAAACAAAGAGCGCAATTATAGCAACCAAAAAAGTAAACAAAAAAACTGTATCTAGATGGGGAATTCTGGGATTTACTAGAAAAGCTAAAAACTCTTTTTTAATTAATGAAGTTATTGAAAAACCAAAAAAAAGTGAAGCGCCATCTAATTATGCCATAATTGGAAGATATATTTTACCAAAAAAAATATTAGATGTTTTAAAAAATCAGAAAAAAGGCAAAGGTGGCGAGATCCACATAACAGATGCAATAAGATCATTAATTCAAAAAGGAGAAAAGTTTTTTGGAAATATATTTAAAGGCAAGTATATCGATTGTGGAACTTTAGATGGTTATATTAACTCAAATTTAAAAATTTCAAGAAAAAACTAACATTATGAAACTTTGCATGATCGGAACTGGATATGTCGGACTAGTAAGCGGTACGTGTTTTTCAGATTTAGGTAATAAAGTTTATTGCGTAGACAATGATTTAGTTAAAATTAAAAATTTAAATAAAGGAATCATTCCTATATATGAACCTGGTTTGAGTGAATTAATCAAAAGAAATTTTAAAGCAGGCAGACTTATTTTTACTTCTGATTTATCAAAAGCAATTAAAAGTTCTGATATTATTTTCATATGTGTTGGAACACCTACTAAAAAAGCATCTCAATCTGTTGATTTAAGATATGTTTTTAATGCTGTTTCACAAATTTCCAAAAAAACAAATAATAAAAAAATAATAGTAACAAAATCAACAGTGCCAGTCGGAACCGGTGACCAAATTGAAAAAATTTTAAAAAAAAAAAGAAATAAGAATTTTGAAGTAATTTCTAATCCAGAATTTTTAAGAGAAGGTGAAGCGATTAGAGATTTTAGGTTTCCAGATAGAATAGTAGTTGGCTCAAACAAACAAAAAGTTTTTAATATTATGAAAAAATTGTATCAACCTTTGATTTTAAAAGGTGCAAAATTTTTTACCACCTCAAGACGAGGTGCAGAACTAATTAAATATGCATCAAATGCTTTTCTGGCTACCAAAATTACATTTATTAATGAACTAGCAAATCTATGTGAAAAATTAGGAATTAATGTTGAAGAGATTTCGCTAGGAATGGGCAGTGATAGCAGGATAGGTGGAAGGTTTTTAAGAGCAGGACCAGCATATGGCGGTTCATGCTTTCCTAAAGATACTAAAGGTTTAGTTGTTACAGCAAAAAAACTAAATATAAATTTATCAATAGTTAAATCAGTAATTAAATCCAATCATAATAGAAAAATACTTTTAGCTAAAAGAGTTGAAAAAATTTTAGGAAAAAAACTTAAAAATAAAAAGATATCTGTATTAGGTGTAACTTTTAAACCTAATACTGATGATATGAGAGATTCTAGTAGTTTAGTAATGATACCATATCTATTAAAAAAGGGAGCTTTAGTTTCTTATTATGATCCTTCTGGAAAGAAAAAGTTTTTTGATAAATTTAAAAATATTAAATATTATAATGATATCAAAAAAGTTTGTAAAAATTCAGATTTAGTAATTCTGCATACAGAATGGGATGAGTTTAAAAGTCTTGATTTTAAAAAATTGATAAAGAATAAAAAATTTAAAATCTTTGATTTAAGAAATCTTTATAATCAAAAGGAAATGATCCAAAAAAAAATAAAATATTATTCAGTTGGTAGACCAAACATTAATTAATTTCAAAAATAGAGACTATTTCCACTGCAGCGCCTAGTGGCAAGGAATTTACACTTAAAGCAGCTCTAGAATGAATTCCTAAATCACCAAAAACATTTGTTAGTAATTCTGATGCACCATTTAGTACCTTTGCCTGATCAATAAAATCATCAGTTGAATTAATATATCCAGCTATTTGAATACAATTTTTAACTTTATCTAAGTCATCGTCGCATGCTTTTTTTAATTGAGCTAATAAATTTAAACAACATAGTTGCGCAGCTTTTATTCCATCTTCTAAATTAAGGTCTTTTCCAACCTTTCCTTTTAAAATCTTACCATTTTTATCTATGCTTATTTGGCCCGATATAAAAACTAGACTATTAACTTTTTTAAAAGCTGCATACGAGCCTACTGGTGCAGGTGCATTAGGTAATTTAATTTTAAGTTTAATAAGACGATCTTCAATACTCATTACTTCTTTTTAAAAAGCATATCGGTTAACTTAGAGTCTGTATTCAATTTACCTAAAATTTTTTTCCCAGTTGATTTTGCTTTTTTCCCTATATCAGAAACTTTTTCTCCTATATTAGACGCAGTTTCATTACCAGGTAATTTAAGCTTTTTTGTATTTGCATCGTACTTACAAGGCCCAATAATAGGATCACCTAATTTCCATGGTCTATCACATTTTTCTTTAGCAGAAGAACTAGAAGCAAAAGTAATTACAAATATAATAGTTATAAAAATATTTCTCATCATTTTCTCCTTTTCTTTTTAGACTTATCATATTCTTTTCTTTTTTCAATTAAGATTAAAGCTTCTTCCATCGTTAATTCAGTTGGATCTTTATCTTCAGGTATTGTGGCATTTAATGATTTGTACTTAATGTACGGACCATACTGACCTTTCATAACTTTCACTGGTTTTTTATCTTCAGGATGCTCTCCAAGATTCTTAATTTCAGAAGATGATATTCTACCAGGTTTAGCCTCTGAAATTAAAGTTATAGCTCTATTAAGACCTATTGTGAATATTTCATCAACACTTTCAATTCTTGCAGATTTGTTAGAGCATTTTAAATATGGACCAAATCTACCGACATTAACAGTTATGTCCTCATTTAAATCAGGATGCTTACCTATTATTCTTGGTAATGAACAAAGATATTTAGCCTTTTCTAAATTGATATTTTCAATAGAAAGACCTTTTGGTATAGAAACATTTTTCAAGTTTTCATTTTCCTTTTTCTTTTTTGATTTTTTAACTTTTTTTTGATTCAATTCAGTAGTTTCAATTTCAAACTGTAAGTACGGACCAAAACGACCATTTTTAAGTAAGATATCTTTACCGAATTCATTTTTTCCAATAAGCTTAGGTTCCGCTAGGTTAAGCTGTTGTGAGGCTTTAACTTTAGATAAAGGTCTTGTAAATTTACACTCTGGGTAATTAGAACAGCCTATAAATGCCCCACCTCTGAAACTATTTTTAAGGCTAAGTTCACCTGTACCACAAAGCTTACATTTTCTATCAATTGCGTCATTGTCGTCTCTTTCAAAAACAAGATCACCTAAACTTTCATTTAAAAGATCCAGAACCTCTCTGGTTCTTTTCTCTTTAACTTTACCAACATTTGAATAAAAGTCTTTCCAAAAACCATCTAAAACTTTTACCCAATCAATTTTACCGCTAGTAATTTCATCTAGTTGGTTTTCTAAATCTGCAGTAAAATTATAGTCAACATATTTAGTAAATAATTTTTCAAGAAACGCAGATAGTAATTTTCCACGGTCTGTAGGATGAAATCTTTTATTTAATAATTCTACATAATTTCTTGTAGATAAAACTGATATTATACTTGCATAAGTCGATGGACGACCTATTCCTAACTCTTCCATTTTTTTTACAAGGCTTGCTTCAGAATATCTAGGAGGTGGATCAGTAAAGTGTTGATCATCTATTAGTTCTTTTATAGAAACTTTATCTCCGACCTTAACCTCAGGTAAAATATTTTTAAGATCTTCATCTTTTTCATCAAATTTATAGACTTTTAAATATCCATCGAACTTAACAGTAGACCCATTTGCTTTAAAACTAATTTTTTTATCTTCAGATTCTATTGTTATACTTTTTCTATCAAACTCAGCTGGGTTCATTTGTGAAGATACAGCTCTATTCCAAATTAATTCGTAAAGTTTAGATTGATCTGTGCTTAAATATTTTTTCATTTGAGAAGGCTCTCTAGATACATCAGTTGGCCTAATAGCCTCATGAGCTTCTTGAGCATTCTTAGCTTTTTTTCCTGTGTAACTATTAGGATTTTCTGGAAGATATTCTTTTCCATGTTTTTTGTTTACAAAACTTCTGAAATCAGAAATTGCTTCATTAGAAATTTGAGTTCCATCTGTTCTCATATATGTAATAAGACCAACAGTATCACCTTCAACATCTATCCCCTGATAAAG
>CACDNS010000019.1:0-8572 GCA_902554215.1 uncultured Pelagibacteraceae bacterium | reverse complement strand
TTTTTAAAGTCTTTGTCATACTTTTTACCACTTCCAAAGAAACTATCTTTGTAGCTCAAGTTTTTATGCCATTGAGAAGCACACAATGCGTATTCTGATTTCTTTCCGTGTTGTTTAGAAAGTTTTGCAGCATCACAGTGTGTCATAGCTAACATAGGAACATCTACTTTCATTTCAGAAATTTGTCTGATTGCAGTTAATGCACCTTTTGTATGTCCTGATACTACTAGTACATCTGGCTTAGTAGCTTTTACTTTTGCCAATGTAGCAGCCATATCATTTAGCTCTTTTGGTAATTTATCATCAATGATGATTTTAGAACCTGTTCTTTTTGCAGCATCTAAGATTCCAAGTCTCACGTCTTGTGAGAAAGCATCTTGTTCAAATGCCTGTGCAATTTTAACTGGTTTACCACCATTTTTTTCGACTGCAAGATCGATTGCTACTTCAAGGTATTGGTTTGCAGGTGATAGCACCGCGAACAAATATTTATACCCTTTTGTAAATAAAGATCTTGATGCACCGTTTGCTTCAACCATAGGAATTTTATATTTCTCGGTTACAGGTGCAATGGCTTTCGTTAACCCTGAACTGTATGGTCCAAGCATATAATGAACGCCGTCTTGTTTGATTAGTCTTTCAGCTAACTGAGCGGCTCTTTTAGGATTTGATTCATCATCATAGTAAATGATCTCAAATTTATAACTTTTTCCTCCAACTTTTACGCCACCCATTTTATTAATTCGGTCAACAGCCATGTTGTATCCGTTTTGAGTGTGCACTCCGTTAGATGAATATTTTCCTGTAAGAGATATCGCAGAACCTAACACGATGTACTCACCTTCAACTTTTGCAAAAGAAGAAGTAATACTTGCTAGTGTTAGAGTTAAAGCTGAAATAAATGTAATAAATAGTTTTGCTATTTTATTCATTTGTTTCCCCCTTTAATTAATTAATTAATGACAGATTAAAACAAGAAATATTGATAATGACAACAGGAAGAATTAATTAATAGGTTTGAGTAACAGCGACATATAGGGCAATAATTAATAGAACACACGCAGAGATTGTATTTAAAGTCTTTGGCTTTCCTTTCAGCCAAACTGCAACTCTTTCAGCAGCAAATCCATAAATCATGAGAGTAATAAAATCCAAAGTAATATAAGTGGCCATTAAAATAATAAACTGAACGTAATAATTCAAATTAAAATCTATAAATGAAGTGAAGATAGTTCCAAAAAATATTAATGCTTTTGGACTTAGGCCCGCTACCAAAAATCCATCTTTATAAAATGAAAATAAAGATTTTGATTTAATAGATTTAATATCAATTAATTTAATTTTTGCTGAGTAAGTATCATATGCTAAATAGATTATGTAAAGTATACCAAGCCATTTTAAATAATTTAAAACATCTGGGTTATTTTTTAGAAATGTTCCTATAACAAAAACTACTAAAACACCCTGACAAAAATTTGCAGAAATATCACCAAAAGCTGTCCAAACTGAACGCTTTAATCCATAATTGAGTGTATGAGACACTATTACAACTCTTGGAGGCCCTGGTGTTATAAATAAAAATAATATTATTTGTAAAAAGATTAAATAATCTATGGGAAACATATATTTAATAACTATATATATTTAAATGAAGAAGAAAAGTTTAATCCCTCAGACACGTGTAAAAAATCCCGAGCCAAAAAAAAATGACAATAATTGGATAATTTGGGCAGCGTGGGCTGATAGGATAACCTTCGAAGAAATAAAAGAAAAAACAGGCAAAAATGAAGGTGAAGTTATTAAAATAATGAGAAAGAACCTCAAACCTAGGTCTTTTAAGTTATGGAGAAAAAGGGTAGGTAAAAAAAGCATAAAACATAGAAAAAAATTTAAATTAGAAAGAAAAAAATTGAGAGAAAAAATAAAGTTAAGTGATATAAATAATTTATGAAAAAAGTTTTAATGTATTCTGGTAGCCCTTGTCCATATTGTGATCATGCAAAAGCTTTATTAAAAAGTAAGAATGTTCCTTTTGAAGAAATTGATGTCTGGAAAAATAAAGATAAAGCTAAAGAAATGCTCAAAAGAACTAATGGTGCAAGGACAATACCTCAAATTTTTATAGGAGATCATTACGTAGGAGGAAATGACCAGCTTCAAGCAGCTAATAAAAGTGGAGAATTAGATAAATTATTAGCTTAAATCTTTTAAAAAAGGCATACCATCTCCAGCTCCAAGCTTTGTAGTAGATAGTCCAGCAGCTTTATTAGCAAATTCTAAACATTCCTTCATTGGTTCCCCTTTTAATAATGCAAATGAAAAACTTCCATTAAAGGCGTCTCCTGCTCCTGTGGTATCAATCGCTTTAACTGGACTTGCGTTAAGGTATATTTCTTCTTTACCGTCAGAAAAAAATAATCCTTTTTCACCTAAAGTTATTATTACTTTTTTTATTCCCATGTTTAAAAGTTTATTTGCACTATTTTTTGCATCCTTTTCATTATTTATTTTAATTCCAGTATAAAACTCTGCCTCAGTTTCATTTGGCGTAAAGTAATCAACTAATTTAAAAAAATCATTTTTAAGTTCACTTGCTGGAGCTGGATTTAATATATTAATTAAACCATTTTCTTTAGCTACTTTTAAACAGTGAAAAGTTACATCTAATGGTATTTCTAATTGTGTTAAAAATATTTTTGATCGTTTAATTATATTTATATCAATTTCATCTATAGTTAAGCTTTCAGGCGCGCCCCTAATAACTGTAATAGCATTTTTTCCCGTGTTGCGATCAACATGAATTCCTGAAACACCAGTCTTATGTTTTTTTGAAATAATTATATTTGAAGTATTTATGTTGTCTTTTTCTAATTTATTTATAGCTAGCTTTCCATAATCGTCGTTTCCTAGTTTGGAAATAAAATTTACTTTTCCACCTAATCTAGAAATCGCTATAGCTTGGTTGCATCCCTTTCCACCTGGACCAATATTATAACTATCGCCAAGAATAGTTTCACCTGTCGTAGGAATTTTTTCTCCTAAAAAACTTATGTCAGCAACAAATATTCCAAGGACAGTAATATCGCTCATTAACCAAGACTAATAAGGAATGGAAATGTTGTCAAAATATAATAACTTATTACTTGAATTTTATTTGTTAAAATAAGAATTCCAGTAGCAAGCAATATCACTCCACCAGTTTTCATAACTTTTCCGTAATGCTTGCTAAAACTTTTTTTAGTATTTAAAAAAATGTTTATATAGTAACCAGAAAGAATAAAAGGAATTGCTAATCCAAAAGAATAAAATGAGAGTAATAAAGCACCCTTGTTAATCGTGGCTTCAGATGCTGACAATGCAATGATTGATCCTAAAACTGGACCAATGCAAGGTGTCCAACCAAAAGCAAATGCTGCACCTACAACATAAGGAAAAATATAATTATCTTTAAAACTTTTAGTCTCTATTTTTCTTTCTTTATTTAAAAAGTTTAGATTTAAAATACCTAACAACTGTAATGAAAAAAATATTATTATTAGCCCAGCAAATATTCGTAACTCGTTGGAAAAAAATAATAAAACATTTCCAATAAATGATGCAGCAATTCCTAAAGATACAAAAACTGAAGAAAAACCAAGAGAAAATATAATTGTTTTAGTTAAAATTAATCTTCTGTTGAGCTCCATTTCCTCGAGCTTTTTTCCAGTTATATAAGAAATATAACCTGGTATAATTGGTAAAACGCACGGTGTAAGAAAACTTATAAAACCAGCACCAAAAGCTAAGAAACATTTAATTAACATAATATAATGATAATATTCATATAATGATTATAAAATATTTAAGCTTCCTGCTAGGTCTTATTTGGTCCTACTCTTTTATAAGAACTCAGTCTATTTTTAGCAATAAAACAGCATTATTATTTAAATTTTTTATATCAAAAGTATCTTGGATAACTTTCATTTTAGCATGTTATTTTGGTTTTAAAAACTTCTCGATTAAATCAACATTAATTGGAATTAGTATATCTATTATTTTAGTCCACTTAATGTTTTTTTTCTTTAGTAAATTTTTGGAAAATAAATTTGGAGAAAAAAAGTTAAAACAAATAAAAACATTTTTAGAATATGCTTTATTAATTTTTATTTTTTACTATGTGATTTTTTAAAAATATAGTTTTCTCTTATCTTTGTTACTTTTTTAAAATTATTTTTTTTTAAGTACTTAATTATTTTTTTTTTATTATTTTTTTGAATTTTATTGTACCCAAGCATCTCGATACAAATTACTTGAACTTCAAATTTGTTTAAATTGATTGATGATATAACTTCATACTCTATACCCTCAATATCAATATTAAGAAAATCAATTTTTTTTATACTATGATTATTTAAAATATCTTCTAGTTTTTGGGTTTTAATATTTTTTACGCTCAAATTTTTTAATTTAAAATGTCCCTCCATCCACTTAACGTGATTTTGACTTAAAGTGTTTTGGGAACTAAGGTCGTGATGATAAAAAAGTTTAGTTTTTTTTTTCTTATTAGAAAGTGCAGCGCATATATTTATATCTCTTGGTCTTGCAAATTTGAATAAGTCTATAGTAAAAGGATTTAAATCAATATTAATTCCAGTCCATCCAGCTTGGTACATTTTATTTGTATTATTAAATTTAGTTGGATGAAAACATCCAATATCAAGATACGTACCTTTAAAGTTTTTCTTAAATAACTTTTCTAAAATTTCCTCTTCACCAAATTGAGAACCATTATATAAGAATTTAAAATTTCTAATGTAAATATTATAGAAAACATACAAAGGTCTTAAAAATTTATACTTTTTATAAATATTTAAAGCTCTAGATTTTGAA
Organism: uncultured Pelagibacteraceae bacterium; assembly: GCA_902554215.1. Classification (GTDB taxonomy): domain Bacteria; phylum Pseudomonadota; class Alphaproteobacteria; order Pelagibacterales; family Pelagibacteraceae; genus Pelagilacustribacter. The sequence goes on along the minus strand of CACDNS010000019.1, from coordinate 3,703 downwards.
GAGGACATTGAAATTAAATTTAACTCTTTGGCTCAAAGATCAAGCAAACACCATTGTTGCAAAATCTCTTTCCTGTTGGTTTTGGTCCGTCATCAAATATATGTCCATGATGACCGCCACATTTTTTGCAGTGATATTCAGTTCTTTCGTATCCTATAAGTGTGTCAGTTTTTGTTTCGAAAACATCTGGAAGAGATGAAAAAAAAGATGGCCAACCTGATCCGCTATCAAACTTCATAGATGAACTAAAAAGTTTAGTCCCACAACCTGCGCAATAATAATCACCCTCTCTTTTTTCCTGGTTTAAAGGGCTAGATCCTGGGGGCTCAGTACCCTCTTCTTTTAAGATGTAATTTTGCTCAGGTGTTAAATTTTTATTCCATTTGATCATTATTTTCTTTTATAGCATTTTTTTCGATATAAAAATTAAGCAAATTTATATTGACTTGTTTATACTAATACTAATATAATTCACTTATAGCGCTGATTTAAATCAAATTGCGGAGCGCTTAAAAAATTCCTGCTAAAGCGACTAGATCATATGACCACCGCTTTAGCCGGTGGTTTTTTTTTGAACTTTCAAAATAAAACCAGGCATTTGAACTGTATTGTACGCCTGACATAATGTCGAAGTACTAAAAAGGAGGAAAAAATGGCTAACTTTAAACATCCGGAAACTATCGGTTTACACGGAGGGGAATATAGAAGTGATCCAGCTACAACAGCTGTAGCGGTACCAATTTATCAAACAAGCTCTTATCAATTTAAAGATGCTGAAACTGCTGCAAACTTATTTGGTTTGAAAGAGTTTGGTAATATCTATACACGGATTATGAATCCAACTTGTGATGTTCTTGAGAAGAGAGTTGCTGCTCTAGAAAGTGGATTAGCTGCAGTAGCAGTTGGTTCAGGTCAAGCTGCATCGGCTTTTTGTATTCAAAATGTTGCACAAAATGGAGATAACGTTGTTGCTTCAACAGATTTATATGGTGGAACGGTGAACTTATTTAAAAATACCTTACGTATGCAAGGTATTGAAGTAAGATTTGCTGACCCAGCAGATCCTAAAAACTTTGAAAAGCTAACGGATGAAAAAACAAGAGCTTACTATGGAGAGTCTTGTCCTAATCCATATCTTCGAGTATTTCCTATTAAAGAAGTTGCTGACATTGGAAAAAAGCACGGTATCCCATTAATAATAGATAACACTGCTTCTCCAGTAATTTGCAAACCAATAGAACATGGTGCTGCGGTTGTTATGCATTCTTTAACAAAATACATTGGGGGTCACGGAACTACTATCGGTGGAATAATTGTTGATGGAGGAAATTTTGACTGGACGGCAAATCCAAAAAGGCAACCTTTGTTTAACCAAGAAGATCCAAGTTATAAAGGAGCAGTTTGGGGAAGAGATGTTCCTAAACTAACTGGAGCTAATGTTGCTTTTGCTATTAGAGCTAGAGTGGTTTTACTAAGGGACTTAGGTGCGCCGCTTAGTCCTTTTAATGCTTTTCAAATCATACAAGGTTTGGAAACTGTTGCTTTAAGAATGAAACAACACTGTGCTAATGCTGAAAAAGTTGTAAAATACTTAGAAACTGAAAAAAAAGTTAAAAATATAATTTACCCAACAAATCATCAAGGGGAAATTAAAGAAAGAGCAAAAAGATACATGAAAGGTGGTTATGGATCTTTAGTTGGAATGGATGTTGGAACTAGAGAGGCTGGTTCTAAATTTATTGACAATTTAAAAATGCTATACCATGTTGCAAACATAGGTGATGCTAAAAGTTTAGCAATTCACCCTGCAACTACTACTCATAGTCAGCTTAATGACGAAGAATTATTAGCTGCTGGAGTAACACCAGGTTATGTAAGACTTTCAATTGGTATTGAACACCCGGACGATATTATTGGAGATATAAAGCAAGCTTTAGCTGCATAAAAATATTGTTGATACGTCAAGTTGTTAGCTTGACGTATCAAATCCATATATTAAAAGAATTTAGATGAGCAAAGTATTCGTGGTTTATGGCCATTATGATGATAAATCTTTTAATGCAGCCATCAAAGAAACTTTTATAAGAACAGCAAAACAAAGAGGTCATGAAATTGATTGTGTTGATCTATATAAAGAAAAATATGATCCTGTATTTGCTGGAGAAGATCCAACGCCAGATGTTTTAGATCATAGAAAAAGAATAGAAAAATGTAGTACTATTGTTTTGATTGCTCCAATTTGGAATTTTAGAATGCCAGCAATTGTTGAGGGATGGATAGACAAAGTTTTAGCACCGCCTTGGGCTTTTAGATTTAAAAAATTGGTAGGAAATTATGGTTATCCTTTAGGAAATTTAAAAGATAAAAAGGCCATAATATTTTGTACTTACGGTTCTCCAAGACTAGCTGTTACTACATTTTTTTTAAATTTACCTATAAGAAGATTAAAAAGGGGTGTATTTCATATCTGTGGTATAAGAAATATTAATTACAGAAGGTATTTTGCTGTTCCATTTGTAAGTGAAAAAAAAAGAAAAGAATTTTTAAAAGATGTTGAGAAAACTGCGAATAATTTATGAATAATATTTTAAAATATTTTATATTACTATTTTTTTTAAATTTTAACTCTTTAAACGCTAAAATAATTAAACCAAGTAGTGACATTAAACCATTTCAAGTCGTAAAAATACAATTAACCGGCTTAATGAAGAACGATAAAAATTATAAAGACTCTGGAATCGATCAAACTTGGGAATTCGCCCATCCAAATAATAAAGCGTTTACAGGTCCTTTAGATAATTTTAGAGAAATGATTAAAGGTCAGTCTTATAAAATGCTTATAGACCATTCAGAGCACGACATAAAAGAAATTTATTCTAACGAAAAAATAGCTATTTTTGAAGTCACCGTTCTGGATGTTAATAATAAATACTTTAAATTTAAATGGCAGGTTGAAAAGTATTTGAAAGATGGAAAACTAAAAAATTGTTGGTTAACAACAGTAGTCTCACAGCCGCAGCCTGTTGGGGAGTCTATATAAAATTTTAACCATTTAAATCTTACTTGAATTATCATATTCTAAAAAAATGAAATCAAAAACTAAAGTAGTTGTAATTGGTGGAGGTGCAGTAGGAGTTAGTACTCTTTACCATCTTGCTAAAAAAGGATGGTCCGATGTTGTTTTGGTTGAGAGAAAAGAATTAACATCTGGATCAACTTGGCATGCAGCAGGATTGTTGCCTCTTTTTAATATGAGTTATTCTGTGGGACAACTTCATCGATACGCTGTGAAACTTTATAAATCTTTAGAAGAAGAAACCGGAAAAAAAGTTGGTTTTAGCGTTGTATCAAATATTCGTTTGGCTCAAACACAAGATCGTATGGATGAATATCACCAATATGCTGGTGTAGCAAAAACCATCGGTGTGAATGTAAAATTTTTAAAACCAGAACAAGTCAAAGAAATCTGGCCACTTTGTAATATTGAAGGTTTAGTTGGAGCAATACAGCACCCAGAAGACGGTTATATCCAACCAGCGGATCTTACTCAAGCATTAGCTGCTGGTGCAAGAAATCGTGGAGCAGAAATTTATAGAAATACTACAGTAGTTGGAATTAAACAAAACAAAAATGGATGGACTGTTGAAACTGACAAAGGTTCTATTAATTGCGAACATGTTGTTTCTTGTAGCGGAAACTTTGC
>CACDNS010000018.1:0-9137 GCA_902554215.1 uncultured Pelagibacteraceae bacterium | reverse complement strand
CAACCTAAGTGTGTTTCTAATATCTGGCCTACGTTCATCCTACTTGGTACACCTAAAGGATTAAGAACAATATCAACTGGCTTTCCATTTTCCATGTATGGCATATCTTCAACGGGAACTATTTTACTAACAACTCCTTTGTTACCATGTCTTCCTGCCATTTTGTCACCTGGTCTTAATCTTCTTTTGACAGCAACAAACACTTTTACAACTTTCATAACTGTCGGCAAAAGATCGTCTCCTTGTTTAATCTTGATTACTTTATCTTCAAATCGTAATTTTATATCTTCAGAGGCATTATCAAACTGTTTTTTTAACTTTAAAATATTGTTATTTAAATTATCGTTAGAGAATGAAAGTTTCCATATATCTTTTAAAGATAATTTTTTTAAACTATCTTCTGTTAAGTTTTCATTTGATTTTAAATCTTTGTAATCTTTTATAATTTTTTGATTTTTAATTAAATCAGTTGCTCTTAGCATTATATTTCTAACTAAAATTTCTTCTTCTACTTTCTTATCCTCTTGAATTGATTCAATTTCAGATCTCTCTATAGCCAAAGATCTCTCATCTTTTTCAATTCCATGTCTATTAAAAACTCTCACGTCTATAACAACTCCTGTACTACCAGATGGAAGTTTTAGTGAGGAGTCTCTGACATCTGTTGCTTTTTCACCAAATATTGATCTTAATAATTTTTCTTCTGGGCTAGAGGATGTTTCGCTTTTTGGTGTAACCTTTCCTACTAAAATATCGCCTGGTTTTACCTCGGCTCCAACATAAACAATTCCAGACTCATCTAAATTTCTTAAACTTTCCTCACTTACATTAGGTATGTCTCTTGTAATTTCTTCAGCTCCAAGTTTTGTGTCTCTAGCCATAGATTCATATTCTTCAATATGAATTGAGGTAAAAACATCATCTGTTACACATCTTTCGGAAATTAAAATAGAGTCTTCAAAATTATATCCTTGCCAAGGCATGAAAGCGACGGTAACATTTTTACCTAAAGCCAACTCCCCAAGTTTAGTAGCAGGACCGTCAGCTATTATATCGCCTTTTTTTATTGAGTCTCCCACTTTAACTAAAGGTTTTTGGTTAATACATGTATTTTGATTTGATCTTTTAAATTTAGATAAGTTATAAATATCAACGCCGGACTTAGACAAATCTCTGTCATCTATTGCTTTTACAACTATTCTTTTTCCATCAATTTTATCAACTACACCATTTCTTTTTGCTACAATAGTTACACCTGAGTCCAAAGCAACGTCTGACTCTATTCCTGTACCAACTAATGGTGACTCTGGTTTTAATAAAGGGACGGCTTGTCTCATCATATTTGATCCCATAAGAGCTCTGTTGGCATCATCATTTTCTAAAAAAGGAATCAGGGCTGCAGCTACAGAAACCAATTGTTTCGGAGATACGTCTATATAATCTATATTTTCTTTGCTTGATAAAAGAAAATTTAAGCTTTTTCTACATGAAACTAAGTCTTCTTCAAAGTATCCATTTTTATCTATAGCTGAATTTGCTTGTGCAATAGTAAATTTTTCCTCATCAATTGCAGATAAATATTCAACTTCATTAGTTACTTTTCCTTTTTCAACTTTCTTATAAGGACTTTCAATGTATCCGTATTTGTTAACTCTACAATAAGTAGCTAAACTATTAATTAGTCCTATGTTAGGACCCTCAGGTGTTTCTATGGGACATATTCTTCCATAATGGGTTGGGTGAACATCTCTTACTTCAAATCCCGCTCTCTCTCTTGTTAATCCACCCGGACCTAAAGCTGAAACTCTCCTTTTATGTGTTATCTCTGATAATGGATTTGTTTGATCCATAAACTGTGAAAGTTGAGAAGTTGCAAAAAAATCTTTTAATGATGTTGTAATAGGTTTTGCATTAATTAAATCTTGTGGCATAGCAGACTCTATTTCTAAAAACGTAGACATTTTTTCTTTAACAGTTCTTTCCATACGCAAAAGTCCTATTCTGAACTGATTTTCGACTAATTCGCCAACAGATCTTACTCTTCTATTGCCTAAATGATCTATGTCGTCAACTTCACCTTTTCCATCTCTCAAATCCAACATAAACTTAATTATAGCAATGATATCTTCCTTTTTTAAAATAGTTTGATCCTGATTTTTTTGTAGATTTAACTTAGAGTTTAATTTAACTCTACCTACTTCCGACAGATCGTATCGATCTTTGTTAAAATATAAATTTTTAAAAATTTCCTCAGCTATTTCTATTGTAGGTGCCTCTCCAGGCCTTAATACTTTGTAAATATCATTTAAGGCTTCATTTTTATTGTTATTTTTATCTAGTTTTAAAGATTGAAGTAGATAAGGACCTTTATTAATTGGATCGATACTTACTAATTTTAAAAGAGATATTTCCTCGTTGACAATTTTTTCATAAATTTCTTCTGTTATATCAAATCCTGATCTAATAATTGTTTCACCATTTTTTTCTTTTACATCGTTAGCTACGTAGTTTCCAATTATTTCATTTTTAGATACAACGATTTCTAATAATTTTTTTTCTTTTAATTTTTGTGCAATAATATAATTTATTTTTTCACCTTTGCTTAAAACCTTCTTATTATTTTCAGCATTAATTAAATCGTAGGAAAGTTTTATTGGTCTTTTATAATTTTCAGGGACAAATTTCGTACTCCATAACTTATCTTCTTTTTTAAATTCAATAAGATGCGTAGAATAAAATGACTCAATAATTTTTTCTCTTGTAAGTCCTAAGGCATAAAGAATTGTAGTAACAGGTAATTTTTTTTTTCGATCTATTCTAAAATATAAAACATCTTTAGGATCAAATTCAAAATCAAGCCAAGATCCTCGGCCAGGAATAATTCTACAATTAAATAATAACTTTCCACTAGAATGAGTTTTGCCTTTATCATGATCAAAGAATACACCTGGACTTCGATGCATTTGATTTACAACAACTCTCTCTACTCCATTTACAAGAAAAGTTCCACTTGGAGTCATTAAAGGTAATTCACCTATAAATACTTCTTGCTCTTTAGCGGATAAAATTTGTTTAGTGTTATTTTCTTGGTTTATATCATAAACTACTAGTCTCAAGTTAGCTTTTAATGATCCTGAATATGTTAAACTTCTTTGTTTACATTCTAAAACATCAAATTTAGGTTTTTCTAGTTTATAAGAAATGTATTCTAATGTTGATTTATCTGTTCCGTCTTCAATCGGGAAAATGCTTGTAAAAACTTTATTTATCCCTTTTGTTAATTGTTCATTAAATTCTGATAAAGATTTAGACTCAAGAAATTCATTGTAAGAATTTTTTTGAACTTCAATAAGATTAGGTATTGATAAACCCTCAACAAGTTTACCAAAGTTTTTTCTTATGCTTTTCTTTTGAGTAAAAGATAATTCCATTAACTAAAAAAATTGCAGAAGTTATTTAAGACTTCAGCAAAGTACTATAAAATTTTATTTACTTTAATTCTACTTTAGCGCCCGCAGCTTCTAACTTTTTCTTAACCTCTTCTGCTTCTTTTTTTGCAACGCCCGCTTTAAGCTCTTTTGGAGCTCCTTCAACTAAATCTTTAGCTTCTTTTAAGCCTAAACCTGTAAAAGATCTTACTTCCTTAATTACATTAATTTTTTTATCTCCTGCTGCCGCAAGAAACACAGTAAATTCTGATTTCTCTTCTCCTGCCGGTGCTGCTGCTGCTGCTGCTGCTGCAACTGGTGCTGCTGCAGTTACTCCCCATTTTTCTTCAAGTTGTTTTGATAGTTCAGCTGCTTCTACTACTGTTAGTTTGGATAAATCGTCAATTATTTTATTTAAATCTGCCATTATGGATCCTATGAATTATTTTTTTAAACTCTTTGCGCGCGTTAAATTAGCAATTTTTGAGCCTGGTGCAAGTAAAATACTTAGTAATTTTTGAGCTGGGGAAGCTAAAATTCCCACTATTTTAGCCCTTGCTTCTTCAAGAGTAGGTAGAGCGGCAATTATAGCCACTTCCTTTTGGTCCAAAACCTTGCCATCCATGAATCCAGCTACAATTTTTAAGTTTTTATTAGATTTCGCAAATTTAGTTAAAATTTTAGCTGAGGTAATTGGATCAGAAGACATTGCTGCAGCTGTTGGTCCTTTAAAGTATTTTTCTAATTCTTTACAAGGAGAGTCTTTTAAAGCAATTTTTGTAATTCTATTTTTTGTTATTTTAAATAAAATGTCTTTTTCTCTTAATTCTTTTCTTAAATTATCTAATTCTTTAACATTTAAACCCTGATATTGGGCTATCATAACTGCTTCGCTTGATGAAAAAACTTTTTTCATCTCTTCTATATAATTTTTTTTACTTTCTTTGTTCATCATAAAATTATCTCTTAACTCCAGCTTTGTAAGAAACTCCCATTGTAGAGGTTATATAAACACCTTTAATAAATTCACCTTTTAAAGTGTCAGGTTTTTCTTTTTTTATTGTGTCAATTAGATGATTAAAATTATTTAATAGGTTTTCACTGGGAAAACTTTTTCTTCCAATAGTCGAGCCTAGATTACCATCTTTGTCTGTTTTTATTTCAACAAGACCTTTTTTAAAGTCTTGGATTGAGTTTTTTAGATCTGTTGTAACTGTTCCTAGCTTAGGATTTGGCATTAAACCTTTTGGACCTAATATTTTTCCAAGTTTACCTATTTTAGACATCATATCTGGGGTGCAAATTAATTTACTAAAATTAAGTTTTCCTTTTGATATTTGATCTAATAAATCATCTGAACCTGCGATATCAGCTCCATTCTTTTTAGCTTCCTCTACTTTATCTGGACCACATAAAACAGCTATTTTAACTTTTTTACCAGAGCCGTTAGGCAGTTTAACAGTTGTTCTTAAGTTAAAGTCACCGCCTTTAGACTGTTTAAGGTTCAATCTTAATGAGACATCAACAGACTCATCAAATTTACAAGTAGAATTTTTTTTAACTAATTCAAATATTTCTTTTAAATCCTTTTTTTTCTCAATTGATTTATCTTTTTTAATAGCCATGTATCTTTTAGATCTTTTTTTCATTATTCTTTTACCTCTATACCCATTGATCGAGCTGAACCACAAATGATTTTAGTTGCTTCTTTAAGATCAAAAGCATTTAAATCTTTCATTTTTTCTTTAGCTATTGCCTCAGCTTGCTTCATTGTAATTGATCCAGCTATTACTCTACCCGGTTCTTTTGAACCACTTTTGAGTTTTGCAGCTTCTCTAATAAAATGTGAGGCTGGTGGCGATTTAATTATAAAATCAAATTTTTTATCTTTATATACAGTTATTACTACTGGAACTGGTTTGCCCATAAAAGCTTTTGTCTTTTCGTTAAACGCTTTACAGAACTCCATAATATTTATTCCTCTTTGCCCAAGGGCAGGTCCTACTGGTGGCGCTGGATTAGCTTGGCCACCTTTAATTTGTAATTTAACGTATCCTGCAATTTCTTTCGCCATAATTATGTTTTTTCCACTTGGTTAAATTCTAAATCTACTGGAGTTGGTCTACCAAAAATAGATACAGAAACTTTAATTCTAGATTTTTCCTCATCAATTTCTTCGATCAATCCATTAAATGAAGCAAAAGGTCCATCACATACTTTAACTTTTTCTCCAATCTCGAATGTTATACCACTTTTTTGATTTATTGCACTTTCAGAAACTTGCCCTAAAATTCTTTGAATTTCCTTATCTGATATAGGGGTTGGTTGATCTCCTGAGCCTAAAAATCCGCTTACTTTTTGAATATTCTTAATCAAATGATAAATTTCTTTGCTTAAATTAACCTTGACCAAGACATAGCCTGGAAAATACTTTTTTTCTCTTTTCGTCCTTTTCCCTTTTTTTACCTCTGTAACTTGGTGTGTTGGAACTAAAATCTGCTCTAAATTAGCCTCGAGTTTTTTTTTAGAAAGAGCGTCTTTAATTGAATCGACTACTTTTTTTTCAAATCCTGAGTATGCTTGCACGATATACCAATTCATATCTAAAAATTTAAAGTTAAAAGAATATTTAGAAAAAACCTTAACACTTGATCAAGTAATAAGAAAAATATTGCTGCAATTGAAGCTAAACCAAACACCATTAAAGAACCAGTCAAAGTCTCTTTTTTGGTTGGCCACGTTATTCTAAAACCTTCCTGTTTTACTTCTTGAATAAATCTTAAAGGATTTTTCATATTAAAATTTTAATTTTTTGGCAGGAGCGGAGGGACTCGAACCCACAACCTCCGGTTTTGGAGACCGGCGCTCTACCAATTGAACTACGCTCCTAGTAGTTTATTTTATAATTTTTGTTACTACTCCAGCTCCAACTGTTTTACCGCCCTCTCTAATTGCAAAATTCAATTTTTCACTCATTGCAATAGGCGTTATTAGTTTAACAGTAAACTTACCGTCATCACCAGGCATAACCATTTCCGTACCTGAAGGTAAAGTAACTTCACCAGTAACATCTGTAGTTCTAAAATAAAATTGCGGTCTATACTTTGTAAAGAATGGAGTATGTCTTCCTCCCTCTTCTTTTTTTAAAATATATGCCTGAGCTTCAAACTCTGTATGTGGAGTTACAGATCCTGGTTTAGCAAGAACCTGTCCTCTCTCTACATCTTCTCTTTCAACACCTCTTAAAAGAGCACCTATATTATCGCCCGCTTCACCGCTGTCTAAAAGTTTTCTGAACATTTCAACACCAGTACAAACAGATTTTTTTGTATCTCTTATACCAACTATTTCAATTTCCTCTCCAACTTTTACAACTCCTTGTTCAACTCTACCTGTAACAACAGTTCCTCTTCCTGAAATTGAGAAAACATCTTCTACAGGCATCAAGAACGGTTTATCTTTAGGTCTATTTGGCTGAGGAATAGTTTCGTCAACAGCTTTCATAAGTTCCATAATTGCATTTTTCCCAGTTGCTTCGTCTTTTCCTTCTACTGCATTTAAAGCTGATCCTTTAATTATTGGAATTTTATCTCCAGGGAATTTATATGAGGTTAACAATTCTCTAATTTCTGTTTCTACTAAATCAACTAATTCTTTATCTTTTACTTGATCAATTTTATTTAAAAAAACAACAATAGCAGGTACACCTACTTGACGAGCTAACAAAATATGTTCTCTAGTCTGAGGCATAGGACCGTCAGCAGCATTAACAACTAATATAGCTCCGTCCATTTGAGCTGCGCCCGTTATCATATTTTTAACATAGTCAGCGTGACCCGGACAATCAACATGTGCGTAGTGTCTTTTTGCAGTTTCATACTCAACGTGTGCAGTTGAGATTGTAATTCCTCTCTCCTTTTCTTCAGGAGCTTTATCAATTTGATCATAGGCAACAAATTTTGCACCACCTGCTTCAGACAATACTTTTGTAATTGCTGCTGTTAAAGTAGTTTTACCGTGATCCACGTGCCCAATTGTACCAATGTTACAATGTGGTTTATTTCTATTAAACTTTTCTTTCGACATCTTTTTTTTCCTTTTTGTTTTTTTTAATCTTGGAGCGGGTAAAGGGAATCGAACCCTTACATCCAGCTTGGAAGGCTAGCGTTCTACCATTGAACTACACCCGCAATATCCAAACTATTTTCGCTCTTGTTAAAACTAATTAAGTTTGGTGGAGGGGGAAAGATTCGAACTTTCGAAGACCGAAGTCAACGGGTTTACAGCCCGCCCCATTTGACCGCTTTGGTACCCCTCCTTAATAATCTTGTTAAGGGATACCCAATAACTTAAAAAGTATTTAACAACAAGGGTTTTATAAGCGTGTTAAGTAATAAAAGCAATAAATCATTTTATGTTTAAATATGCTATTTATTTGAAAAAAAATCTTAAAATTCATGAAAAAAACAACATTTTTAATTGTCGGAAAACATGCTGTAGTTGAGGCCTTAAAAAATCCAAGAAGAAAGATCGAAAGGGTCTTTGTTACTGAAGATGCTAAAAAAACTTTGAATAGAGAAAATCAACATCTTAACCTTCTTAAAAATGTTCACGTTTTTTATAAATCAAAGAGAGAATTGGATAATCTCTGTGGAAAAGATGAAATAACTCACCAAGGATTAATTGCTGAGGTTGAGCAGTTAGAGGAAATTACTATAAAAGAATTTGTAATAAACAACACTAAAAAAAATATAAATTTCATAGCGTTAGAAGAAGTAACTGATCCAAGAAATATTGGATCAATCATAAGAAGTGCAGTATCTTTTAACATTGATGGTATAATAGTAAAAGAACGTTCATTTCCATCAAAAAGTAAACTACTTTATAAAAGTGCTAGCGGAGGTATAGAACATATTAATTTATTTAAAGTTTCTAACATTAACACAACACTAAAATACTTAAAAACTAAAGAATTTTGGGTAAGTGCATTTGATGTATCTGCAAAAAAAAATTTCACTGAACATGATTGGAAAGGGAAAAATGTTTTGCTTTTTGGTTCAGAAGGTTATGGATTAAGACAAAAAACTCTTTTTCATTCAGATTTTAAATTTAGAATTGATATTAATAAAAATATTGAGAGCTTAAACATTTCAAACACAGTATCTATTGTGTGCCATCATATCAATCATCAGATTAAATAATTTTGCTATATTTTTTTAATACACGATCCCAGTTAAAATTACTTTTTACTTTTTGGTAACCACCTTTAGAAATCTTATTAGACAATTTTTTATTTGTCTTTAATTGAAAAATTAAATTTATAAGTTGTTCATCATTTTTATAGATAAGAAGATCTTTATTTTTTTTAAATGCAAAATTATTAAATGATTTATAGCTACAAATAGTAGGAATGCCATAACTCATATAGCTTAAAATTTTATTTTGCATGCCTGTGGCTATATTAAGATTTGAAATACCGCATATTGAATTTTTAATTAATTTATCTAAATTTTTTTTAGGACCCAACACTTTAACATTATTATATCTCATTAGAATAATTTTGCTTAAAGTTGAAATCTCACCAATAATATGAAACTCAATTTCAGGAAATTTCATATTTATTTTCGGTAAGATTTTTTTAGTAAAGTAAAAACATGCTTCTTTATTTGGTAAATATTTAATGTTTCCAATAAATAAAATCTTATTATT
>CACDNS010000017.1:0-10317 GCA_902554215.1 uncultured Pelagibacteraceae bacterium | reverse complement strand
TAAGTGTTTTATTTAAATTTATTATAGGAAGTTTTTTTCCGGTGATCATAATGTCTTTCACTTGTAACAATGTTTGACCTATATTTCCTCCAGGGTGAAAAGTTCTAAACTTGTCTTTTGAGAATTTTATTTTATTCATCAATGCTACTGCTAAGCAATCTCCGAATAATAACGTCAAAGATGTAGATGTAGTTGGAACCATACCTGTAGGGTCACTCTCTCTAACTTTTGGAAGAAGAATTGGTATGTCACTTGAATTCAGAAGCATACTATCTTTTTTAGAAGCTACACCAATTACCTTAATGTTAAATCTGTTTGCATATTTTAACATATTTGAAATTTCGGCAGTATTTCCCGAATAAGAAAAAACTAATAAAATATCTCTTTTATCTATTTGACCTAAGTCTCCATGATTTGCTTCACCTGGATTTAAATAAAATGAGGAAAGACCAACAGACGAAAATGTTGCTGAAACCTTCCTGGCTATTAATCCTGATTTACCGATACCGGCACAAATAATTTTTCCTTTTACATTAGATAAAGTATCAACAGCTTTTAAAAAAGGTTTATTAAAAATTTTATTTATTTTTCTTAATTCAGAAATTTGAATTGAGGCTGCCTTTTTAGCAATTTTCGCATAATTTGTTTTAGCCATTTTTAATGCTCATAAATATTTGGATCTTTAAATCCTGCTTTATCTAATTCTATCCTACTTGCTAAACCTTTCATTGTGCTTAAAAATAAATCAAATCTTTTTTCTCTTTCTAACATTGTTTGTAATTTGTCCTTTATAGTTTTTAAATATTTGACATCATTTGCTGCGTAAGTAGCTTCTTTATCAGAAATTTCTGTCAAATCTTTGTTCCAATCAGTTGAACTTCCAACTTTTTTATCTAGCTTTACTTTACATAAAGACTCACACAAATCTTTTAATCCATGATTAGGTGAAAAAGTACGTGCTAAGCGGCTCATAAGCTTGGTGCACCAGTAGTTCTTCACATTAGTTTTAAGATAAAACTCTAAAAAATGAACATCCATTCTGGCATAATGAAAAATTTTCATAAGTTGGTTATTTTCTAAAACTGAAATTAAATTTGGAGCTTTATAAGTATTTTTGTCTGGTTGGACTATGTAAATATTTTCATCGTCACTTGTTAATGTTATTAAGGAAAGCTTATCTCTACCTGGTACTAGACCCTGCATTTCGCAGTCTACGGAAACAGAGTCTTTAAATGAGGAGGCAACTTCTTTTGATATGTCACCTTGAATTTTATGTATTTTCATATACCTTTTCTAAATACCATGAACAATTACCCAATAGCAACAATCCTTGGTGGTGGTGGATTTATAGGTCGATATATTGTCAGAAATTTGACTAAAAAGAACTATCGTTGCATCATTCCAACTAGAAACCCCTTTCAAAAAGGTTATTTAAAGACTCAAGCGCCTCCAGGTTCAGTAGAGCTTATTGATTTTAACGCAAAAAATTTTGATAAAATAGAAGAGGCTATCAGTAATTCGAATGTAGTAATTAATTTAATAGGAATATTATTTGAAAATAGAAAGCAAAAATTTTCCAAAATACATTCTGATATTCCAGACATTATTTCAAAATTATGTGCAAAAAATGGAGTAGACAAATTTATTCATCTATCTGCGATTGGAGCTAACAAAGACTCAAAATCTTTATATCAAAGATCTAAATTTTTAGGAGAAGAGAAATCTTTAATGAATTTTAAAAATACAGTAATTATAAGACCGAGTGTAGTTTGCGGTCCAGAAGATAATTTTACAAATTTATTTTCTAAACTTAGTTTTTCACCGGTTATTCCAATCGTTGGATTTAATTATAAATTCCAACCAATTATGGTCACTGACGTTGCAGATGCAATTGTTAAAGCAATACAAATAAAAAAAAATGAAGGAAAAATTTACGAAATAGGCGGACCAAAAATTATCAGTTTTGGAGATATGGTAAAATCAATTATGAATACAATTGGTAAAAAAAGATTTGTTATAGAAATGCCAATGTTAATTGCAAAAATTCAAAGTTCAATTTTAAGTGTATTACCAATTCCACCCGTTTTAACTAGAGACCAATGCGAAATCTTATCAGAGGCGGATAATATTGTTTCAAATAAAGAGCTAACAATTAAAGATTTAAATATTAATCCTAAAGATGTTGAGCAAGCTATGGAAAAATGGTTATGGAGATATCGTGACGGAGGGCAATTCGCAAAAGCAGAATGAAAAGTATTAGTTTATTTTCAGGTTATATTTTTTTAGTTTTAGCAATTGTTACCGGAATACTCTCTAATGGTTTTCTCAAAACTACTGAAAGTTTTACTAAGCTCTTACCAACAATTTTTTGCATCACAAGTATTGTTGTTTGTATTTTTTGTTTATCTAGAGCAATGACTATAATACCTGTTGGATTTACTTATGCAACTTATGGAGCGCTCACTATTACAGCAGTAACGTTATTTGGTATATTTAAATACAATCAAACTCCTAATCTTTATGGTACTGTTGGATTAATTTTAATTGTTTCAGGGGTTATACTTCTAAACCTTTTTGGTAAATTAAAATAAATCCCTGTTTTTTTTAAATCAGGGGTATTTAATTTCTTTATAAACTAATTATTTAAAGATGCTGCGATAGGTTCTTTATTTTTGCTAGCTCTTTTTTCAGCAATTTTTTTCTCGATACTAGCTATCTTCAGATCAATCTTTGATAGTTTTTTTTGTTTAGTGCTTATCTTATTTTTAAGCTTATTGATTGATTTTAGTATTCTCTTCTTCTTCTTTTCGTTTTTTTTCAATTTTTTTTTCATGTTGTTCCTCCAAAAACCTGAAAATCTTAAAATAATTTTAAAAATTTTTCAAATGAAATTTAGAAAAACCTTTTAAACTATAAGTTGAAGAAAAATTTAGATAATTTTACGGAACTAATAAATTTATAAATCTGTCTGTTTTTTGGATTTCAAGACTGTTTACATAACCACAATTTTCACCATCAACCTGAGATAGAACTTTATTGTTAACACCATTTACTTTTAATCTGTCCAGTTCTTTTTTGATGACACTTTTTGCAGGAGTTAAGTCACCTTTAGTTAAAATCAACCAAACATAATAAAGCAATTTTATTCTGGTTAGGTCCTTGAATATGTAAGCCACTATCTTGTTTTCAAATATATTTGTATCGTTTGTAATAGAATGGGGTCCAGCATAGTATTTTGAATTAGTGCATAAAATCCAATCAGCCATAATTTTTTCATTATCTACCTCTACTTCCATTTTATTATTTTTTAAAAATAAAAAATGCTGAAAACCTTTTAAAGCGAAAATTACTTTTCCGAGATACTTTTTAATATTAGTATTTATGGACTCAACAATTTTAGAGTCAAAACCTATACCGGCCATCAAGAAAAAATACTTATCATTTATTTTTGCTAATGAAATTTTCTTATGATTATCTGATACGAGGACATTATAAATCTCCTCCGCCTTTTTCTTAATTTGAGTTTCTATTTGTAGAATATTTGCAGTGCCTGCAGGTATATATCCAACTAATTTGTCTTTTAAATTGTCACTTTTAAACATTTCATTGATACCAAAGCAAACACTTCCGTCACCGCCAGCAAATACTAATCGATCAAATTGTTTATTAGATAATTCTTTAAACACTTTTCTTGCATGTTCTTCACTTTGAGTTTTAAAAAGATCTACAATGTGATTTTTCTCTAGAAGATAAATGACCTCATTAATTAACTTAAGTTTTCTACCACCTGCTGCATTGGCGTTAAATATAACTGAAAAATTTAGTTTTTTACTCATTTTTTAATAAATCTGTAACACTTATATGATTCAACTATTACTAGAGATTCGTTTTACAAAATTTATGGAAACAATTCAAACAAAATCTAAAGGAAAAATTTTAAATTATAAAAGCATTTTTATAAGCGATATTCATTTAGGACACAGAAAAAGTTCTGCAAATAAGCTACTTGAATTTTATAAGCACTCAAGATCAAAAAATTTATATCTCGTAGGTGACATTATTGATATATGGGCTTTGAAAAATAATTTTTATTGGCCTCAAGAACATAATGATGTAATTCAAAAAACCTTAAGAAAAGCGAGACACGGAACAAAAGTAAAATATATAATTGGCAATCATGATGACGTTTTTAGAAAATTTTTACCACTTCATTTTGGTGGTATCGAAGTTATAAACCGCTGCTTACATGTTTCAAGCGATAATAAAAAATATATAGTAGTACACGGCGATGCATGGGACGGCGTAATGAAATATGCACCTTGGTTATCAAAAGTTGGAGCAGTAGCATACAGCTTTCTGTTAGAATTTAATGTAGTAATAAATTTTATCAGAAGATTATTCAAAAAACCAAATTGGTCTTTAGCAAAATATCTAAAACATAAAGTTAAAAACGCAGTTAAGTATATTGGTGACTATGAAAAGACCTTAGCAAATTACGCAAAGAAGAAAAAAGTTGATGGTATTATATGTGGTCATATACATCATGCTGCAAACCAAAATATTGATGGAATAAGTTACCTAAACTGTGGCGACTGGGTTGAGGGAGCAACATTTTTAGTTGAGCATTTTGATGGTAGAATGGAAGTTATAGATTGGGACAAAATAAGAGAAGAAGTTGTAAATTACGAACCATATTTAAAAGTGGTTAATAAATAATCCATGAGAATATTAATAGTCACAGGAGCTTGCAAAGAACAGGTAATCAATGGTGTAGTGAGGACTCTTGAACAATTAAAAGATGAATTAAAAAAACTTGGGCATACAGTTAGCTTTATAACTCCGGTAAACTTTTTGACTGTTCCGTTGCCCAAATATAATGATATTAAAATTGCTATAAATGTATGGCCTAAAGTTGGAAGAATGATTCAAAAAGAGTTAGAATTTGCTAAAAAAAATAAAGAAAAATTAGTTATCCATATAGCCACAGAAGATACGTTGGGTTACTTTGCAAGAAGATATTGTTTAAAAAATAATTTAAAATTTACAACCAGTTACCACACATCTTTCGATAAATATATTAAGCTTTACGCACCTTTTATACCTATTAAAATACCTCAAAAATTTCTCAAAAACTTTCACTCAGCCGCTTACAAAACGTTAGTAACTACAAAATCAATGAAAGAGGATTTAAAAAAAATTGGTTTTGATCCAGAAAAACTAGCTGTTTGGACAAGAGGAGCTAATCATGGGGCATTTAAAAACCCGAAGCGTCTCAATTTACAATATAAAAGACCTATTTGGTTATATGTAGGTAGAGTTTCTATTGAGAAAAATATTAGAGCTTTTCTTAAACTTGATCTAGAAGGAACTAAAATTGTAGTAGGAAAGGGGCCAGATTTAAATGAATTAAAACAAGAATTTCCTAATGTTGTTTTTAAAGGTGAGAAAACAAATGGTGACTTAGCATCTTACTTTGCATCAGCAGATGTTTTTGTAATGCCGAGCTTAACAGACACTTTTGGCATAGTTATTATTGAAGGTTTACAATGCGGAACACCTGTTGCCGCCTATCCAGTTACAGGTCCAAAAGATATTTTAGAGGGAACAAATGGTGGTGTTTTAAACAAAGATTTAAAAGTAGCCGCGCTAGAAGCTTTAAAATTAAATAGAGACGACTGTAAAGAAATAGCTAAAAAATATACCTGGGAGAACTGCGCTAAAATATTTTTAGCTAACACCGCACCTAATTAACCCCTATATTTTGCATAATTCAAAGTTTAAGTTATAATTTCATATTTATAT
Organism: uncultured Pelagibacteraceae bacterium; assembly: GCA_902554215.1. Lineage (GTDB taxonomy): Bacteria > Pseudomonadota > Alphaproteobacteria > Pelagibacterales > Pelagibacteraceae > Pelagilacustribacter. The sequence continues at coordinate 4,515 of CACDNS010000017.1, read as the reverse complement.
GAAGCAATTCTTATAAATACTTAAGGAAAACCTAAATATGATAAACTTATTATTTTTATCTTTAGCTGTAATTATTGCTATCGTAGTAATCTTAGTTTCAGCAAAACATATCAAAAAAGGATTTGATGCCAGAAGTGAAGTTAGAAATCAAAAACAATCTGAAAATTTAGATCAAGAAGTTCAAGATATTACCAACGAAGATATTGAGGACGACCCTCAGAAAGGAGCAATATTAAATCAATTAGATGATTATTTAATAATTTTAGATAAATATAAAAATATAAAGTATTTAAATCCAAGCGCTAAAAATAAATTTGGCAAAGAAAGTCTTGGTAAACATATTGCTACAATATTAAGAGTTCCTGATCTGCTACAAAATATTGATTTAGTTTTAAATAAAAGGAAAACTATTAATATGGATTTAGAATTGAATCAGCCTTCCTTTCAATTTTTTAAAGTTTATATTATGATCGGTGAAAGTGTTTTTTCTGATGATCCAGATACCTTAAATCTTTTTTTAAAAGACTTTACTGAAATTGTAAAAGCGCAAAAATTCAAATCAGATTTTGTAGCCAATGTTAGCCATGAGCTTAAAACGCCTTTAGTTTCTATTAAAGGATTTTTAGAAACTATAAGTGGACATGCGAAAGATGATTTAGAAGCACAAAAAAAATTCATACCGATAATGCTTGAGCAAGCTGATAGGATGGAAAGCTTAATTAAAGATTTACTTTCATTGAGTAAAATTGAATTAGAAGAACATATACAACCTCAAGATAAAGTAAACTTAAAAGAAGTTTTAAGTAACGTTGCGGATATACATCAAAAAAATTTAAAATTGTTTGAATTTAAAAATAATATAAAAGATGATTTCTTTATTAAAGGCGATTATGAAAAATTAATTGAAGTTTTTTCAAATATTATTGACAACAGTGTAAAATATTCAGAAAAAAATAAAAAGATTGAGGTTAATTGTGGGCAAGGTAACGGAAAAGTAATAGGAGACTCTTACACCGTGTCCATTAAAGATAACGGTATTGGGATTCCAACTGAGCAACTTCCGAGAATTACAGAAAGATTTTTTAGAGTTGATGCAGCTAAAAGTAAAAAAGTTGGTGGCACTGGATTGGGAATGGCGATCGTGAAGCACATTGTTAATCAGCATAGAGGTGAGTTAGAAATAAAAAGTGAGGCTCAAAGTGGCACCGAAATAAAGGTTCATTTTTCTAAATTTTAGCAAATATTAAAGTTTAATTATATTTTATCTTGAGATAGACAGCAAAATAGGTAAAATTCTAGTATGACTAGAATAACAAATTATATAATTCTGGTTTTATTAACTTTAACTTTTACAACTGTTAAGGCAGATGTAAACTTAATTGAGAAAACTTTACGTTCTCAACCTCTTACTGTTTTTGATCTTGGACTTTTAAGACTAAAAAACGATCTTAAGCTCGCCAAAAACGATTTAGTTCTTGAAGTAGATAATAAAAATGTATCTACAATTTATACTGAAGCTTTATTTTCAAGAAGAGACGATGGAATTCAATTAATTGTGTCAGCACCGATGAGCACTTATTTAAATGCTAACTCGTACATGGTGGACTCAATTAAATGTAGAAAAATTTTTGAAAAAGTTAAAAATAATCTTTTAAAAGGACAAAACGAGAGCAATATGATTCACTCTAAAGCTGCATCTTATTTAACTGAAGTATTCACCGCTCCAACACAATGGAATGCTTGGAGATATGATAAAGGTTTCACTCAAAAATTAGTTAACTTTGTACAACTAGAAGTTACATTAAAGCCAACTCAATCCTACGCAGTTAAAAATAAAGTAAGACCTTTTAGTTGCGGAGGGTCTTTAGCCTCTGATTATCAACAAATCGAGATAACTAGAAAGTTCAACTAAAAAGTTATCATTTTAACCAATTTGTAACACATCTGTAATATTAAAGAGTCCTTTAAACTCTATGAGTCCAATGTTTGTTAATTAATTAATAAATGAAAGGATAAACAATGAAAAAACTATCAATCGCTTTAGCTTCATTAGTTGCAATGTTAGTTGTAACTTCTGCTCAAGCTAGAGATCAGATTAAAATCGTTGGTTCTTCAACTGTATTCCCGTATGCAACAATCGTTGCTGAAAGATTTGGTTCGTCTGGTAAATTTAAAACACCAGTGATCGAGTCAACAGGAACAGGTGGTGGAGCTAAATTATTCTGTGCCGGAGTTGGTACAGAGCACCCAGACGTAACAAATGCATCTAGAGCTATGAAGGCTAAAGAGTATGCGCTATGTCAAAAAAATGGTGTTGAAGAAATTGTAGAAATTACAGTTGGTAACGATGGAATAACGTTAGCTTATTCTAAAGATGCTAAACCAGTAAACTTTACAAAAAAACATTTATGGGCAGCATTAGCAAAAGAAGTTGCTAAAGATGGTGCGTTAGTACCAAATCCATATAAAAATTGGAGTGATATCGACTCATCATTACCAAACTACCCTATCAAAGTTATGGTACCTCCAGGAACATCAGGAACAAGAGATGCTTGGAATTCATTAGTAATGAAAAAAGGTATCGATGATGCTTCAAAAAAAGCTGGCGCTAAATACAAAGCGTTAAGAGAAGATGGTGCGGTAATTGAGGTAGGTGAAAACGACTCACTTATTATTCAAAAATTAACTGCGGACAAAGAAATGTTCGGTTTCTTTGGTTTCAGTTATTTCTTAGCTGCAAAAGATAAATTGCAAGCTGCAAGCATTGAAGGTGGTCAACCAAGTCTATCTTCGATTCAAGATTACAGTTACGCAGTTGCAAGACCTTTATTCTTCTACGTGAAAAAAGCTCACGTGGGCGTTGTACCTGGCTTACATGAATTTATAAAAGAGTTCACAAGTAAAAAAGCTATGGGTAAAAAAGGTTACTTAACTGATATCGGGCTAGTACCTCTAGATGGCAAGTTATACAAAACATCTAGAACTAACGCTACGAAGTTAGTTAACATGCCTGCTAAGAAGTAGTAGTATCAATTAAACAAAAAAGGGGGTATTTTACCCCCTTTTTATCTCTGGAAGCTCATTATGAATTTAATACTTGTAACTTTTATTATTCTCTTAGCTTTCACAAGTTATTATTTCGGTAGAAAAAAAGCTCTAGTTATTCAATCATCACAAAGACTTACGGCATTACCAAAATTTTATGGATATTATTTAGCTGCATGGTGTGCTGCACCAGCATTAATAATTTTTGTCCTATGGTCAGTTTTTGAACCATCAATAGTTAAAACATTTATTTTACAAGATTACACCGACCAAAATTTAACTAAAAATGAGCTTCAGCTTATTTACACAAAAGTTAAGGCATTAGCCGCAGGAACTTACACGGGAAATATTACTAATTTTTTAGATGAGTCTGCTAATAAGTATATTCAATTAAAAGGAATAGCCAACAGTGCTAAAGTAGCAATTATTTTAGCAATTTTAATTTTCTCTCTGAGTTTTGCATATAGATCTGTTCAGAAAAATGATCGAATGAGAGAACCAGTAGAAATTTTTCTTAAATGGGTGTTATTTGCTGCATCATTAGGCGCAGTTTTAGTTACAATCGGAATAATTTTTTCACTTTTATTTGAAGCGATTAGATTTTTTCAAGCAGTAAAAATTTTTGACTTTATATTTGGAACACATTGGTATCCCGCTAAAACTTTTGTAAGAGATGGCCAGCCAGATCCTGAATTAATGAAGGATGCTTTCGGAGCTGTGCCTTTATTTGCTGGAACTTTTTTTATTGCTTTTATTGCAATGTGTGTCGCCATCCCCATAGGTTTGTTAAGCGGGATATATCTATCTGAGTATGCTGGAAGAGGCGTGAGAAAATATGCGAAACCTATTATTGAGATTTTAGCTGGTATTCCAACAGTGGTATACGGTTTTTTTGCAGCTTTAACCGTCGGTCCTTTTGTTAAAGAAATAGGTAACGCTATGGGTTTAGAAGTTTCATCGGAGAGCGCTTTAGCTGCAGGAGCAGTTATGGGAGTAATGATAATTCCTTTTATCTCAAGTCTAAGCGATGACGTTATAACAGCAGTACCGCAAAATTTAAGAGATGGAAGTTACGCAATGGGCGCAACAAAATCTGAAACTGTAAAAAAAGTAATTTTTCCGGCAGCTTTACCTGGTATCGTAGGTTCGATACTTTTAGCGGTATCGAGAGCGGTGGGAGAAACAATGATTGTTGTAATGGCTTCAGGACTAGCGGCTAATCTTACAATGAATCCTCTTGAGTCAACTTCAACCATTACGGCACAAATTGTAGTAATTTTAATTGGAGATCAACAATTTGGAGATCCAAAAACTCAATCAGCTTTTGCCTTGGGAATATCTTTATTTATAGTAACTTTATTTTTAAATGTAATCGCTCTTTCAGTTGTTAAAAAATATAGGGAAAAATATGAATAATTTTAAGAAAAATTTTTTAAAAAAAAGATATAACGCTGAAAGAAGATTTCAATG
>CACDNS010000016.1:0-11179 GCA_902554215.1 uncultured Pelagibacteraceae bacterium | reverse complement strand
TTTTAGTCCCTTAAACTCTTTGAATAAAAAATTTTCTGAATTTACTATTAAAAATTATTCTAAATATAAAGTCCAAAAAAAAATAATAAATACTTTTAAATTATTAGATTTCTTAGAAGAAAAAAAAATAGAATTAAAAAATTTAGACTTTTTAAATATAGACGTAGAATCTCATGATTTAAAAGTTTTAGAAGGAATTGAACTAAATAAAATTAAACCTAAATTAATTTGTATAGAAATGTTTAATGAGAAAGGAGAAAAAAAACCAGCAAATTTTATTAATCATTTAAAACAATTTAATTATACCATGATTTATGAAACTGAAGGAAACGGGTTTTTTGAAAGGAAATAATTATGGAAAATGTTAATATGTTTTGTCTCACTCTTAATCCAGATCACCTTGAAAAAATTGAAAAGATGAAATATTTACCAGTAGGTTTAGGAGATCAATCTTTTAGTAAATCCTGGTTTCAAGATAATACTGGATTAAACATTTCAAAAAAAAATAAGTTTTACGGTGAATATACTTTTCATTATTGGATTTGGAAAAATTACTTAGACTCTTTAAATGAAGGATGGATTGGATTTTGTCAGTATAGAAAGTTTTGGGGAGAAAAAAAAATTGATACAAATAATTTATCTTTTGAAAAATTAAACGAATTTTCTCTTAAAAAAATACCAGAGGAATTTATTAATCATGAAAGTATTTTAGGAGAACCTTTTTATGTTAATCAATTTAGATTTTCAAAATTTTTAAAGAAAGGACTTAAAAAATTTATTTCTTCTCCTTCTTTACTCTATGATAAAAATAAAAGAAATATAAAATTTCATTTTGATCTTTTCCATGGAAATGGAAATTTAGATAGGGCTATTCACCTACTTGAGGACGATGACAGAAAAGATTTTAAACAATTTGTAGAAAAAAACGTTTCATTCAATCCGCATAATATGTTTATTTGTAAATCTAAGAAAATCTTAGAAAATTATTACCAATCAATTTTTCCTTGGCTACAAAGATGCGAGAAAGAATTTGGATTTGAGAATTTGCAAGGTTATGGGTTGCAAAGAATTTATGGTTTTCTTGCAGAGAGATATATGTCTTTTTGGTTTCAGAAATATACAAAATTTGGAATTTTGCCTATATATTTCAAAGATATTACTTATCTATAATTTTAAACCGAGCCTTTTATAATTTTCTTTGCTTATCTTTTCAAAGTATTTTTTATTTTCTTTATACCATTCAAAAGTTTTTAATAAACCAATAGATAATGCCGTCTTATGTTTCCATTTTAATTTTTTTCTTATTTTATTTGAATTTAAAGCGTATCTTACATCGTGGCCTGGTCTATCTTTAACATAAACAATTTTAGTTTTTTTTCCTATTTTTGTTTTTTTAAGTTTAGCAATTTTTAGTATTTTCTTAATTATTTCAATATTTTTAAAATTTTTTCCTGTCCCAATGTTATAACTTTCGCCAATTTTACCTTTTTGAAAAATCTTTAATAAAGCTTCACAAGTATCATTCACATACATCCATTCTCTAGAATTTCTACCTTTTCCATAAAGCGGCAAACTTTTATTATTTAAAACATTAAATATCATTTTAGGAATAAGCTTTTCTGGGAATTGTTTTGGGCCATAATTATTGCACGGGTGAGCTATTAATACATTCACTTTGTAGGTTCTTAAATATGCTTTTATCATTTGATCTCCACTCGCTTTTGAAGCAGAATAGGGTGAACTTGGGTTATACTTAAAATTTTCATTAGCTTTTTTATTTTTTTGTAAATCACCGTAAACTTCATCTGTCGACACATGTAAAAGTTTAATTTTATTTCCTTTTTTTTTTAATTTTCTTAATGATTCGAGTAAACTATAAACTCCTATAATATTTGAATCTAAAAAATCTTCTGGATTATCTATTGATCTATCAACGTGAGTTTCAGCAGCTAAATTAATTATTCCAATAGGCTTAAATTTATTAAGAATTTTAAATATTCTTATTTTGTTGCATATATCTAATTTAAAAAATAAATAATTCTTTTTTTTTTTAAAACTTTTGACATTATATGGATTTGCTGAATAACTTGATTTGTCGATATTTATAACGAAGTATTTTTTTTTCAATAAGTAATCAATTAAGTTACTTCCTATGAAACCCGATCCTCCAGTTACAACAATTTTTTTCATATTCGTTTTACAAAAAAGGTATGATCTATTAAGTTAAGTATTAAAATAATTAGAGTATAAAAGCAATTATGTTTTAATGATGTCAATTAAAGATATAACAGTAGTAATAACTTCATTTAAAAGTGAAAATAAAATCAGAAAATGCCTCAATTCAATTGATAAGGATTGTCAAATAATCAATGTCGAAAATTCCAATAATCAAGATTATAAAAGCCAAATTGAAAGCGAATTCAAAAATGTCAAATGTATATTGACTGGAGAAAATCTTGGATATGGAAAAGCAAATAATATTGGACTTAAAGAAGTAAAAACTAAATACGCTTTAATTTTAAATCCAGATACAAAACTTTATCCGGAGACACTAAATAACTTTATTAGTTTAGCCAATGAAATAAAAGATTTTGCTATTATAGGTCCAGGAATTGTCGAAGGTGATGATTTGCATAAAACCACTATTAAGCAAGTAATCAGAGAAACAAATACAGTAAAAGGTTTCGCAATGTTAATGAATTTATCTCAATTTGAAGATATTGGTTTTTTTGATGAAAATATCTTTTTCTTTTTAGAGGAAATAGATCTGTGCAAAAGATTAAAGAAAAAAAATAAAATAATTTATTATTCACCAAACACCAAGGTATATCATGAGGGAGGCAAGTCTCATGATAACTCATATAACTATGAAATGGAGTTGTCTAGAAATTGGCACTGGATGTGGTCAACTTTTTACTACAACAAAAAACACAATGGTCATTTAATTGCATTATTAATAATATTGCCAAAACTATTCACAGCAACTTTCAAATTTTTTATTTATTCAATTATTAGAAATAAAGAAAAAAAGGAAATTTATAAACAAAGGTGCCTAGGTCTAATTAACTCAATATCGGGTAAAACTTCATGGTATAGACCTAAAGTTTAAAATTATTGATTTGTTTTATTTTTTAAATATAAGTAGTTGATGTCTTCAAAAAAATTGAAAATTTTAGTTACTGGTGCTGCTGGATTTCTTGGTTCACATTTAGCAGATAAACTATCTAACCAAGGCCATCATATAATTGGCTTAGATAATATGAAGGGAGGATATGAAGATAATATTTCAAAAAAAATAAAATTTTATAAAATAGATTGCTGTGATTTTAATAAAGTAAAAGAAATTATGGTAGGTGTTGATGTTGTCTACCATTGTGCAGCTACTGCTCATGAAGGTCTCTCTGTTTTTTCACCCTATGAAATTGGAAAGAATAATTATTTAGCTTCAGTGTCCATATTTTCTGCAGCTATCTCAAATAAAGTTAAAAGAATAATTTTCTGTTCATCAATGGCAAGATATGGCTCTCAAAATTATCCCTTTACAGAAGATATGAGCCCCAACCCTGTAGATCCATACGCTATTGCAAAAGTTGCTGCTGAAAAAACTTTAGTAAATCTGTGTGATCTAAATAAAATTGAGTGGGTGATCGCAGTTCCACACAATATAATTGGACCAAAACAGAAATACGATGATCCTTTCAGAAATGTTGTATCAATTATGATAAACAGAATGCTACAGAATAAAGCTCCAATTATATATGGTGATGGAGAACAGAAAAGATGCTTCTCTTATATTGATGACTGTCTAGACTGCTTAATTCCAATGTTAGACCAAAAAAACCTAAATAAACAAATCATAAATATTGGGCCTGATGAAGAATTTGTAACCATTAATAAAGTAGCAGAAATCTGTTCTAACATTACAGGGATAAATTTAAAGCCAATTTATAAAAAAGAAAGACCCCAAGAAGTTAAACACGCAACTTGTTCAGCAGATAAAGCGAGAAAACTTTTGAATTACAAAACCAAAGTAAACTTAAATGATGGTATTCAAAAAACTTTTGATTACATAAAAAAAAGAGGGACAAGACCATTTGATTACAATATTAATATTGAAATTGATAATGATTTGACGCCAGAAACATGGAAAAAAAAAGAAATTTAATTAGTGTCCCGGAAATTTGATTAAACTCTCTACAAAATAAGATTTATCTTTAAGTAATTTTTCACCTGGCAAATCAAATAAACAAATAACAAAAATAAATCCCGCTACTTCACCCCCGGAAACCTCAATCAATTTGGCCGCCGCTTCAGCTGTTCCACCTGTTGCAATTAAATCATCTATTACTAATACTTTTTCATTTTTGCTAATAGAGTCCTTGTGAACTTCAATTGTAGCTTCTCCATATTCAAGTTTAAAATTAATAGAATGTCGATCAGCAGGAAGCTTATTTTTTTTTCTTAAAAGAACTAAAGGTTTTTTAGTTAAATATGATATTGCCGATGCAAAAATAAAACCTCTAGACTCTATAGCAGAAACTTTATCGAAGGTTATTTTTTTTGAAATATCGTTAATTCTATCTATGGTATATTTCAATGCATCAGGATTTTTGATTAGTGTAGTAATATCTCTGAACAAAATTCCCTTTTTTGGATAATCCTTTATAGATCTGATATATTTTTTTAAATCCATATTTAACTTCAATATGTAACAAAAAAAGGCTAGATTTTAAATAATGAAAAAAAGGATTCTCGGGATAATTGGTGGAAGCGGTCTTTATCAAATAGACGGCCTTGAAAACGTGAAATGGAAAAAAGTCAATACCTCATGGGGAGAACCATCAGATAAAATTTTATCAGCGACTTTAAATAAAAAAGAGGTTTATTTTTTACCTAGGCACAAAAGAGGTCATAGAATTAGCCCAACTAATATAAATTTTAGGGCAAATATTGAGGCTTTTAAAAAAATGGGTGTTACTGATATTGTTTCAGTATCTGCTGTAGGCTCTCTTCAAGAACACTTAAATCCTGGATCTTTTGTAATCGTCGATCAATTTATTGACAGAACTTTTTCTAGAATTAAAACTTTTTTCGATAAAGAAATAGTAGCACATGTTTCAATGGCTAAACCTACTAGCCCGTCATTAATGAAATGTTGTGAGTCAGCATTAGTTAAATGTCAAATACCTCATCAAGTTGGCGGAACATATCTAGTAATGGAAGGACCACAATTTTCAAGTTTAGCAGAATCTAAATTGTATAGAACTTGGAAAGCAGATGTAATTGGAATGACTAATATGCCTGAAGCAAAGTTAGCTAGAGAAGCAGAAATTAGATATTGCACTGTGGCAATGGTTACTGATTTTGATTGTTGGCATCCTGATCATGATGAAGTTGATGTACCAACTGTAATAAAAACTTTAAATCAAAACGCCTCTAATGCTCAGAATATGATAATTGAAATTATAAAGACTTTTGAGTCATTTAATCCAAAGGGTGATCCCGCCAACGATTGTTTAGATACAGCGATAATTACACAACCTAAATTTCAAACAAAAAGTACAGTAAAAAAATTAAAACATATTGCTGGTAGAGTTTTAAAAAAATGAAAATAGAGGGAAAAGAGTATCGTACAATATGGTTTGATGAAAAAAAACAAACTGTAAAAATTATTGATCAAACAAAACTTCCTCATCAATTTATTATTAAAGATCTCAGAACAGTAAAAGATGCAATTAATGCAATAACAAATATGGAAGTTAGAGGTGCACCATTAATTGGTGCCACGGCAGCTTATGGTTTGGTGTTATCCATAATTGAAAAAAATGATTTATCTTATTTAAAAAAATCCAGTGAAAACTTAATCAAGTCAAGACCAACTGCAATCAATCTTAAATGGTCAGTAGACAGAATGATGAAAAAATTATCAGGCGTTAATGATAAAGATATTTTGAAGATGGCTATAGATGAAGCCAAATCTATCACTCAGGAAGATATTGGATTTTGTAAAAATATTGGTTTGAATGGTCTAAAAATAATTGAAGAAATGTTTGATAAGAAAAAAGATACAGTTAATATTTTAACTCATTGCAATGCAGGTTGGCTTGCCACAATAGATTGGGGTACGGCTACTTCACCAATATATCATGCTCACCAAAAAGGAATTAAAGTTCATGTTTGGGTAGATGAGACTAGACCAAGAAATCAAGGCGCAAACCTAACTTCATACGAATTAAATGAGGAAGGTGTTTCAAATACTGTTATCACTGATAATGCAGGAGGCATTTTAATGCAGAGAGGCCAGGTAGATATGTGTATTGTTGGAACTGACAGAACTTTATCCAATGGGGATGTCTGTAATAAAATAGGCACTTATCTTAAAGCTCTTTCAGCAAAAGATAACAAAATTCCTTTTTATGTAGCACTACCCAGCTCAACAATTGACTGGAATATTAAAGATCATAAAGAAATACCAATAGAAGAAAGAAATTCTGAGGAATTATCCCACGTAGAGGGAGTAGATGAGAATAATAAAATCAAAAGAATAAGAATTTACCCACAAAAAAGTAAGTCACTAAACCTAGCCTTTGATGTAACTCCTGCTAAACTAGTAACTGGTTTAATTACAGAAAAAGGTATCTGCGAGGCATCAGAAAAAGGATTGAAAGGACTATTTAAGTGAGCAAACTTAAAGCCGAGGTAATTAAATATTCTAAAAAATTAAATACAACTAATTTATCGGCTTTGAGATCAGGAAATATATCAGTAAGAACTAAAGAGAATGGTGTAGATGGATTTTATATAACTCCTTCAGGAAGAAAGTATTCGTCATTAAAAACAATTGATATTGTTTTCGTTTCTTTAAAAGGAGCTTTTGATAAAAAAAAAAGTAAACCCTCATCAGAATGGAGATTTCATCAAGATATTTATGTGAATAAAAAAGATGCAAAAGCCATTGTTCATGCTCACTCAACATGCGCTACTGCTGTTTCTACACATCAAAAAAATATTCCAGCATTTCACTACATGGTTGCAGTAGCTGGCGGAGAGAACATTAAATGCAGTAAATATGCAACTTTTGGAACAAAAAATCTTTCTAGAAATATTATTAAAGCTTTAAAAAATAGAACTGCATGTTTGATTGCTAATCACGGTCAGGTTGCTTTTGGAGAGAATTTAGAAAAAACATTTGAACTCGCCCAAGAGATCGAAAATATTTGCCAACAATATATAAATGCCATAAGAATCGGAATACCTAAGATTCTTTCTAAAAAAGAAATGAAAATAGTTTTGGGTAAATTTAAAAATTATAAAAAAGGATAATTTTTTATGATTAAAGTTGGTGAGCATATCACTATAGATTTTTTAGGTGTAAAAAAGGACTATACACCTGATTTTTATGAAAAAGTAATCTATAAGATTGCAAAAGCTGCAAAAGTTGAAATACTCAATGTATCATCTCACAAATTTGAACCCCAAGGATTTACTCTAGTAGCTTTACTTGCTGAGAGTCATTTTAGTTTTCATACTTTTCCTGAGAAGGGTGTGATAAGTTTTGATTTTTTTACTTGTTCAAAAGTTAACCCTAAAGTTGCTTTAAAGATACTGAGAAAAGAGATTGAGCACAAGAGGGTAGTAACTCACTCTTTTGATAGAAGCAGCGTTGGTTTATATGACGATATTTACAGCACTCCGGGTCAGAAAAAATTTTATGTTGTAAAAGATGTTTTAGAAAAGTTTACCTCTAAAGTAGGTCAATTTGTTGAAATAATGGATCTAGAAGAGTTTGGACATGCCTTATTTATCGACCATGAAATCCAAGTTGCTGAAAAAGATGAAAAAATTTACAGCTCAAATTTCTTTAAATCTAGCTACGAACTAAGTAAAAAAAATAATAATATTGCAATTATTGGTGGAGGCGATGGAGGTGTCGCGAGAGCATGTTTAGAAAACAATTCTAACTATATTGATTGGTTTGAACTTGATCCAGAAATAGTAGACGTATGTTATCGTCATTTACCAAAAGTTTGCTCGAAAGTAAAAAAAAGCAATAAGATAAAAACTTTCTGGGGAGATGCATTTGAGAGTATAAAAAGTGTAGAAAATTCAAAATATGATAAGATATTTGTAGATCTTAACGATGATCAGTATTGTATCGATTTGGCGAAAAAAAATATGAAAAACTTAAAAAGAATTTTAAAAAAAGGTGGGATTATAACCGCTCAAGTTGGTTGTCAAGATAAAAAACCAAAACAGGTTGGTAATTGGCTTAAGGTTTTAGAAAAAAATTTCGGCAATGTAAAACTATCAGGTGCTTTTATTCCAAGTTTTGACTGCAAATGGAATTTTGCCTCTTCAATTATGAAGTAGACTTTAATATATTTGAGTTATAAAATGTTTAAAGTTTCTTGCATTCAGCTTCGTTGTAATAATGACGTCAAAAATAATTTTAAAAAAACAAAATATTATATAACTAAAGCAGCAAGGCAGAATGCTAACTTAATAATTACTCCAGAAATTTCTTCATTTTTCTCCCTAAAAAAAAAAGAATTATCATTAAATGTAGGTAACATGAATAATGATATTTATCTCAAAGGTGTTAAAAATTTATCAAAATCATATAGAAAGTGGATATTAATTGGTTCATTAGTTATTAAAATTAAAAAAAATAAATTTGTAAATCGATCAGTTTTGATAAATCCCAAAGGGCAAATTCATTCATACTATGACAAAATACATATGTACGATGCTAGATTAAGTAAAAATGAAGTTTACAAAGAGTCAAAAACTTTTGTTCCTGGAAATAAGATCAAAATCGCCAAATTACCCTGGGGAAAATTAGGTATGTCAATTTGTTACGATCTAAGATTTCCAACAATGTATAGAAAAATGTCTAGAAATGGAGCATTATTTTTTTCTATTCCCTCTGCATTTACTGAGACTACGGGAAAAAAACATTGGCATGTTTTATTAAAAGCAAGAGCCATAGAAAATTTTTGCTATATCTTTGCGCCAGCTCAGAGCGGAAAACATTTTAATGGCAGGAGAACTTATGGACATTCAATAATAATTTCACCTGATGGTAAAATTATTAAAGAGCTAAAAAAAAAGGAAGGTATTATATCTGCAACTATTGACCCAAGTATTTCAAAGGTTTTAAGAAAAAAAATTACTAGTCTGTATAAAGAATAATTATTAATAAGATTTAACTTCTTTAATGTTAGATCCTAAAATTCTATTTATTTCTGATTTAACTTCGGCTCTTTCGTCATTAAACTTATAAACTTCTCTCGCTAATTTAATAAATTCTTTACCAAAATCTTTTTTTTTTTCGAAGTTTCTTTTTCCTTCTTCAATATCCCAGAGTTTTACATTTAACTCTTTAAGCTTTTCTCTTTGAAGTTTGATAAGTTTTTCATCTGGTATAGATTTTTTAAAAGTTTCATTTAATGATAAAAGTTCTTTTTGTATTTCATTCAATTTTTCCTTTTCTGAAATCTTATCTTTTTTAATCTCAAGTATTGTTATTTTATCTACTAGCTCTCCTGCTGAGATTTCAGTAAATATTTTGTCTATTTTTGTGTTCATAATCTATTATTTGACTATACTAGGTAAATAATTATATGCAGATAAAATAAAATAATGTCAAATATTTTAATAATAAAACATGGTTCTTTAGGAGATTTAATACAAGCTAATGGCGCAATGGAGGACATTAAAAAGTCTCACATAAAATCTAAAGTACTATTATTAACCTCATTAAATTATAGTCATCTTATGTCCCAGTGCCCATATTTAGATGGAGTGCTGATAGACAAAAGAGAGCCAAGATGGAATTTAGTATATCTTTTTAAACTAAAAAAAGTTTTAGAAAAATATAAATTTACACATGTATATGATTTACAAAATTCTAGCCGAACAAAGTTTTACAGTAAATTTCTTTTAAGTAATGCCATTTGGTCATCTACTGATACTTCATTAGAAGATGGACAAAAAAAATCTGATTTTGATAGGGAACCTGTTTTAGAAAGAATGGAAATTCAATTAAGAAAGAGTGGGGTTAAAACTGTTAATACCAAAAAGGCAAATCTCTCTTGGGCGTTTACTGACATTAAAAATTTAACTAACAGATTTTTTAAAGGCAATTATATTTTAATTTTCCCTTTTTGCTCTAAAAAACACATTAAGAAGAAGTGGCCATATTATAGAGAGCTTATTGATGAATTAAAAAAAAGTTTTAAAAATTATGAAGTTGCTATTGCACCTGGATATGGGGAAATAGAGAATTCGAGAAAATTTAATGCCCATATAATTTTAGACAAAAATAATATTTTAGATTTAAATCAACTGATATCATTAATTAATAACTCTAGTTTTGTTGTTTCAAACGATACTGGACCCGCGCACATATGTTCTCATCTAGATAAGAGAGGTTTAGTCTTATTTGGGAGCCATACTACTGCGCAAAAAGTCAGTATAGAAACTGCCAATTTAAAAACTTTATCAGTAGCGGATTTAAATGAATTAGATGTAAATACTGTGCTTGAACACGTTAAGAAAAACTTAAATTAGTTTTAAATATTCTTTTATAATTTTATTCCATTTAAATTCTTTTGAAAACTCTTGCGCCTTTGATCCTAAACTTTTATATCTATTATCCTCAAAAAATTTTATTACAGTCTCATATATAGAGTTAAGATCATTTCCATCACAAATATAACCCGTTATACCATCTTGAATAGCATCGTTAGCCCCTCCCTCTTTTCCACCGATGGAAGCTTTGCCATATGATGCAGCTTCAATGTATGAAATCCCAAATCCCTCAACAGACTTTTTGTAGGAGATAGATGGCATTAAAAATAAATCTGAAAGATTAAGAAGAGCAACTTTTAATTGCTCATTTGTTTGGTTAATAAGTAAGACTTCATCGCTTAGATCTAATTGATCTTTTAATCTCTCTAGATTTTTTCTTTCCTCACCATCACCGATGCTTACGTATTTAATTTTTGGAAATTTAGATTTTAAGTTTTTAATACTCATTAAAATATTTTGGTGACTCTTTCTTTTATCTAGTCTTGCAACAGTAATTATTTTTGGAAAACTATCTTTGAATATTTCTTTTGCTCTAATTTTATATTCTTCCTGTATTTTGATCGGATAATTACATCCTGGATGAATA
>CACDNS010000015.1:0-13549 GCA_902554215.1 uncultured Pelagibacteraceae bacterium | reverse complement strand
GTTATATCCTCATAAAAAAGGTTCAATAAATTTTAGAATGTGGAAAAAATATTATTCTGGCGCCTCTGGATTGATGGGTTTAAAAATAAAAGCAAAAAATAAAAAATCCGTAATTAAATTTATAAATTCACTAAAATTATTTGGCTATGGTTATAGCTGGGGGGGATTCGAAAGTCTCGCGCTTCATCAAGATCTAATGGAAAGAGGTGATAGAAAATTCTTGAAACTGGGGAAAGACGAACATTTAGTTAGACTACATATAGGACTAGAAGATCCAAAAGATTTAATTAGTGATTTAAAGAGGTCTTTAAGGCATATTAAGTAAATAAATTAATATTTAATTTAAATAGTATATGGATAAAAAAATGGAAAAATATGTTTGGGATAATAAAAAACCCACTGCTCAAATGCTGGGCAGATGGCAGCCATGGCATGAAGGTCACCAAAAACTTTTTGAAGAGATTTTAAAAAAAACTGGACAAGTAAATATAATGGTCAGAGATGTCGAAGGTGTAGGAGATAATCCTTTTGACTTTGAAACTGTCAAAAAAAATATTTTAAGTGCATTAAAAGATTATGAAAATAGAGTTAAAGTAACTTTAGTTCCAAACATAACAAATATCTGCTATGGAAGAGGAGTAGGATATAAAATAGAAGAAATAATTCTTGATGAAAAGACACAGCAAATTTCAGCTACAAAGATCAGAGAGAAGATGAGAAAAGAAGGAAAATTATAAAAAATTTTCAACTATAAAATGTCAGACAGATTTATTCAAAACAAGCTTGCCTTTATAACTCTTTTATCCGCTTGCGGTATCATTCTTGTATCAATGGGTTTAAGGCAAACTTTTGGTTTATTTTTTTCTGTTTTTGAGGAAGCTTTATCAGTTTCTAGAACAGAATTTGGGTTAGCTATTGGTATACAAATGTTTTTTTGGGGTCTGATGGCTCCAATCTTTGGATTATTTGCAGATAAATTTGGAGGTAATAAAGCAGTTTTTTTGGGTTTTTTAATTTTTGGTTTGGGTATTTTCTTTCTTTATAATGGACCAAATACTGGAGTATATTTTCAACTAAGTTTAGGCGTTTTAGTTGGAACGGCACTTGGAGCTACTGCGATGAGTGTCCCTGTATCTGAAGTTGGTAAACATTTCTCAAATGAGAAAAGAACTTTAGCCACAGGAATAGTTACAGCTTCGGCATCTGTAGGTTATTTTGCGACACCACTATTTACTAAATTTAGTCTCATTGAATTTGGCTGGGAAAATACTCTTGTTTATTATTTGTTTTTTATTTTATTTGGATTAATAGCTTCTATTTTTCTTTTACCGGTTAAAAAGCCGCTTATTGTTAACTCTACATCAATAAAAAAACAATCTTTCACTGAAGCTATTAAAGAAGCTTTTTCTCATAAAGGTTATGTCTTATTAGTTTCAGGCTTTTTTGTCTGTGGTTTTCAAATAACTTTAGTAGCAACACACATTCCAGGTTATATGCAAGAAAAAGGACTAGGCGAGTGGTCAGCAGCTATTATTTTAGCTTTAATTGGTTTTTTTAATATTATTGGTACTTTAGGCATGGGTTATCTGGGTACAAAATATAGTAAAAAAATTTTGCTAAGTATTTTATATTTCTCTAGAGCTGTAGTTATTGCACTATTTATTTTTTTACCAGTATCTATGTTGACATCAATAATTTTTGGCATCACTTTTGGAATGTTATGGCTATCGACCGTGCCACCAACAAACGGTATTGTCGCTCAAATTTTTGGAACCCAATACTTAAGCTCACTTTTCGGGATAGTATTTTTTAGTCATCAAGTAGGCTCTTTTTTTGGGGCTTATTTGGGCGGTTACTTCTATGATCTTTACGGCTCTTATGATTATGCCTGGTATATTTCTATTGCTTTATCAATTTTCGCGACTTTGGTTCACCTACCAATAGATGAAAATCCAATAGTAAGAGAAAAAGTCACAATTTAGGGTTGTATAGGTAGATACATTATTTCACTTCCCATTTATTTTAATTTTCAATAGAATCTTTAAAACAAAGGAGATTATATGTTTTCAAAAATACTAAATAAAAAACTAGATGAGTATCACTTACTTAAACACCCTTTTTATAAGTCATGGAATGAGGGTAAATTAAATAGAGAAATTATTAAAGATTATGCTGAGCAATATTATCAACACGTAAAAGCATTTCCTAGATATATAAGCGCAACACATTCAATTTGTGAAGACCTTGATAAAAGAAGAATACTTCTAGAGAACTTACAAGATGAAGAAAAAAAAGATGCAGATCATCCAATGCTCTGGAAAAATTTTGCTTTATCAGTAGGAGCAGATTCAAAGGAAATTGAAAAAAAAGAAAGATATAATTTTACGAATGAGCTTATTGAGAATTTCTTCAAAAATGCAAGAGCTAGTTATGCAGAGGGATTAGGATCTTTATATACCTATGAAAGACAAGTCCCTGAGATAGCAGACACAAAAATAAGAGGCCTTAAAACTCATTATGGAGTTAATTCAAAAGAAGGTCTAGAATTTTTTGAAGTTCATAAAGCAGCAGACGTTCACCACAGAGAAGCTTGTGAAAAATTGTTAGATAGTTTGTCTAAAGACGAACAAGATAAAGCTGAGAAAGCTGCATTATCAACAGCAAAATATCTATGGAATTTTTTAAGCGGAATGGCTGCTAAGCACAAACTTCAGGCAGCTGCTTAATAAAATTTAGCCAACTAAACTTAGGGAGAGCCAAATAGTGATTACTGTTAATCCTTTTTCTCAACTCGCTGGAACAGTTGCACCTATTTTAATGCAAGTCTTCGTAATTATTATGATTGCACTTGTAATAATTAGCACTCTTCTTGATATCGTTCATAAAAAAAATGTTAAGTATTTTTTTGAAAATGCTAAAAAAGCTAAAAAGTCAGCAAAAAAAAATCTTTCTACTGCAGAAAAAACCTCTGTTGTTTTAAAAACTATAGCAAGTGATATAGCAACCACTTCGGAGCTAGGTGCGGGAAAAAGAAGATTAGCTCATTTACTAGGAATGTACGGAACAATATTGTTTTGGGCTGGCTCGGTGGTAATGATTTTTTGTTATGCTTCACCTTCATCAGAGACACCAATACTTTGGCCGATTATTTGGCATGTCGGAGCTATAATGACAGTAGTTGGAGGTTCTTGGTTTTGGTTTTTTTTAAGAGTCGATGTTTATTCTGAAGCTTTTCCTTGGTACAGAATTATTCAGGCAGATCTTTTTGTGCTAGCACTAATAGCATGCGCTTTTTTTGGGTTAATTTGGTCATTCTTGCAGTCTTTAAGTTTAGAAAATAGATGGGATGATACATTATTTTTAGTGTTGTTTATTATATCTAATCTTGCTTTATTTGGTGGTGTATATTGGTCAAAATTTGCTCATATGTTTTATAAACCCGGCGCAGCAATTCAAAAGAATTTGGCAGAGGCAGACGGATCAAGAGATAATTTGCCACCTCCAGCAGATGCTCCTGAAAAATTTGGTTTAGGTATAAAAAGAGAGGAACCAAAACATTATTAATATGATACAAAGGAATTAAAAAAGGAGATTAAAATTATGTCAACTTTTGTTTACATGACGCGATGTGATGGATGTGGTCATTGTGTAGATATTTGCCCTTCAGATATTATGCACATTGATGAAACTATTAGACGTGCTAAAAATATCGAACCTAATTTTTGCTGGGAGTGTTACTCTTGTGTGAAGGCATGTCCAAATCATGCAATTGATGTAAGAGGGTACGCTGATTTTGCACCTATGGGTCATAGCGTGAGAGTTAGACGAGAAGAGGAAAAAGGAACTATTTCTTGGAAAATAAAATTTAGAAATGGAACAGAGAAAGATTTTGTTTCTCCTATTACCACTAAGCCATGGGGAAAATTTATACCTAAACTTTCAGAGGCAGATAAACCAAACCAAGGTGAAATTAATTCTGAAATTCTTTATTCTGAACCAAAAGGCCTGAATACAAAAAAAGATCTACCGACAATAAATAAAAATTCTTTTAAAAAGGGAGTTTATTATTAGTGCCAAAAAGGAAAACACATTACGAAGATTGTGACGTTCTTGTTATTGGCGGAGGAATGGCTGGTACAGGAGCCACATTTGAAGCGAGACATTGGGGAAGAGATCTAAGAATTGTTTGTGTAGAAAAAGCTAATATTGATAGAAGTGGAGCTGTAGCACAAGGTCTTTATGCAATAAATTGTTATATGGGAATGCAGTGGAATGAAAATCAACCAGAAGACCATGTGCGTTACGCTCGTAACGATTTAATGGGCTTAGTTAGAGAAGATCTTGGATATGATATGGCAAGACATGTTGACTCGACTGTACACATGTTTGATGAATGGGGATTACCTATGATGAAAGATCCAAAAACTGGACGTTACCAAAGAGAAGGTAAGTGGCAAATAATGATCCATGGAGAGAGCTACAAACCAATTGTAGCTGAGGCGGCAAAAAAATCAGCAGACAAAATTTACAACAGAATAATGGTTACACATCTTTTAATGGATGAGAACAAAGAAAATAGAATAGGTGGAGCTGTAGGCTTTAATATGCGTACTGGAGACTTTTATGTATTTCGTGCTAAAACAGTAATAGTCTCAGCGGGAGGAGCATCACATATTTTTAAACCTAGAGCTGTTGGCGAGGGAATGGGAAGAACTTGGTATGCACCTTGGAGTAATGGATCAGCATATGCACTACCCATAGCCGTAGGCGCAAAGATGACTCAAATGGAAAACAGAATTGTTTTATGTAGATTTAAAGATGGTTACGGGCCAGTAGGCGCTTATTTTTTACATTTAAAAACTTATACTCAAAATGCTAATGGAGAAAACTATGAAAAAAAATGGTATGAGCAAACCAAAAAATTAGTTGGAGAGTATATAGATCATCATCCAGTACCAACATGTCTTAGAAACCACGCGTTTATTCAAGAGGTAATGGCTGGAGGAGGACCTATTCACATGGTAACTAAAGAGGCATTTCAAGATCCTCATTTGGAAACAGTAGGATGGGAAAACTTTTTGGGCATGACTGTTGGTCAAGCAGTAGTTTGGGCATCACAAAATATAGATCCTAAATATACAAATCCTGAATTAACAACTTCTGAACCATACGTTATGGGTTCCCACGCTACCTGTTCAGGTGCTTGGGTAAGTGGACCAGAAGATATCTCACCACCTGAATATTTTTGGGGATACAATAGAATGACAACGGTAGAGGGACTTTTTGGAGCTGGAGACACAGTAGGTGGAAGTGCACATAAATTTTCATCAGGATCATTCACAGAAGGTCGTTTAGCAGCAAAGGCTGCAGTAAAATATATCGAAGAGCAAAAAGCAAAAGACATAAAAGTTAGTGAGGATCAATGTAATAATTTTAAAGAGACAATATACAAGCCATTAGAAAATTATACTGTCGGTAGAAATGAGATAACTGGAGGAACTGTTTCACCAAGTTATATATCTCCTATACAAGGCCTACAACGTTTACAAAAAATTATGGATGAATATGTAGGTGGGATAACAGCTAATTATATGACTAATGATAATTTATTAAAAAAGGGTTTAGAATTACTTGCATGGCTACAGGAAGATTTGGAACATGTAGGAGCAGAAGATTACCATCAGTTAATGAGAGCTTGGGAATTAAAACATAGAACTTTAACTTCACAGTGCGTAACAGAACACACTTTGTTCAGAGAAGAAACACGTTGGCCAGGATATTATTATCGTGGTGATAAATTAAAATTAGACGATGAAAATTGGCATTGCTTGACTGTATCGCGAAGAGATCCAAAAAATGGTAAATTTACGATGGAAAAGATGCCAGTCTATCACATAGTGGATGACGAGAAAAAAAAGAAAGCATCTTAGCAGTATTATTATAATTAATGGATCTTCTAAAGAAAACAGACGAAGAAATAATAGAAATTGCTAATCCTATATGGGAAAATTTAATTAAAACCTCAAACATGAAAGACTATGGAGGTTTTACAAGAGACTTCTCTTCTCAAATGCTTTATGGAGCTAATGAAGTAGAGTTAGGAAAACAGTGGTCAAACAATAAACTTCTCACAAGTTTATCTGAAAAATATGATGTTCTTGGGTGTCTTAGAAGAGACTTGCATGTTACTGTGCTCTACAAACAAAAAAGTAATAGTATTCCCGGTGAATATTTAGGTCGCTTAGTGCTTGGAGTAGAAGGTGAAGAAATCAAGGTTTTCGGAGCGACCATTTACTAGCCTGCGTCAGTTTGTACATGTTTTTTTTCAATAAATATTTCAAAAATTTGAAACCCTATGTTAGTTACGTGTGTGAATTCTTCAATTCAAAATAGTAACAAAACTCTTAAAAAGAAATTTTTGCTTATAAACGTTCTTACTGTAAAGACCTTCACAAACTCATTACTTTTAATCTTTTGGGCTATGATTCTTGTGGGCACTTTGAGATATTTCATTTAAATACCGCTAATCCCAACAACATCTTAATTTAGTTCTTCTATCTATTCATTGACAATGTAATATTTGAAGAATACTTACATTAGTATGGAACTATATCTCCCAATAGCTGGAGTTTCTGTAAATATCATTTTAATACTTTTTTTAAGTTTTGTAGTTGGCTTGCTTTCGGGAATATTTGGAGTTGGAGGAGGTTTTTTAATGACTCCATTTTTAATTTTTATGGGCGTTCCTCCAACATATGCAGTTCCAAATGAAGTCAATAATATTTTAGCTACATCAGTTTCTGGATCATTAACTCATTGGTTTAAAAATACTTTAGATTATAAGATGGGCTCTATGATTGTAGTAGGAGGAGTTTTTGGTACTATTATAGGCATTATAACTTTCACATATTTTAAAGAAATAGGTAAAATTAGTTTAATTATCTCATTAGCTTATATGTATCTTCTTGCGATTATTGGAACTTTAATGTTGTTAGAAGGGGTCGCAGAAGTAGATAGGGAAAGAAAAAAAATTGTATTAAGAAAAAAATTACATAACCACAATTGGTTGCAAGGTTTACCATTTAGAATGAGGTTTAAAAAATCTAAACTTTATGAGAGCATTTTTACACCTATCATTTTAGGTTTGGTTGTTGGATTTATTGCATCAATGATGGGAGTTGGTGGTGCATTTTTAATGGTTCCTGCCATGATTTATATAATAGGTATGCCAACCAAATTAATACCTGGTACGTCATTATTTGTAACGCTATTTATCAGTGCAATAGTAACAATTCTTCATGCATCAAACTACGGTTCTATTGATTTAATTTTAGTAGTTCCATTAATATTTGGTTCTATCTTTGGGGTTCAAGTTGGACAAAAACTCGGACAATACTTAAAAAGTTCAGAGTTAAAAACGATGTTCGCTGTTCTTTTGTGCAGCGTATCTGTTGCTATTGCTTACGACACTTTTTTTAAAGAAACTTCAAAAAAAGTTGATAGCACAAAATCTTTACAACCAGAATTAAATCCTATTTCAGAATTTGTTTTAAGTTTATCTAATAATGCTCCAATTCTATATGGAGCTTTTGCTATTATAATTGCTATAGCTTTAGGTGCTCTAGCGGCACTTGCAAGAAAAGTATTGAGTGATTTTAGGAAAAAAAAGCTAGAAGATGTTAAAGTTACTAAATAATTTTATGCACTTCTATAAAGTTTTGTCATAACAAATTCTCTATGGCCTAAAGCCTCAGCACAAGTGAGTCTTCCATTGGCAACTTTCAACATCACTTTGATTAATTCATCTCCTGCTTGAGACAAATTCATTTCTCTAGATAAAATTTTTGAAACATCGCAGTCTACATGTTCTTTCATTAATTTAGCAGTTAAAGGATTAGCAGTAAGCTTTACCACAGGCTCAATCGGATTACCTATAATATTTCCTTGTCCTGTTGGAAATAAGTGAATATTAAATCCTCCTGCTGCTTGTAAAGTAACACACTCTGCTGCTGCCGAAGAAGTGTCCATAAAATACAAACCTTTTCCTTTTTTTGGTTCTTCTGCAGGTTCTAAAACATCAATAAACTTTAAGTTTCCAATTTTTTGAAAATTTCCAAAGGCTTTTTCTTCAATTGTTGTTAAACCACCAGCAATATTTCCAGCAGTTGGTTGACTTTCAGATAGATCATTTGTTGCTTCTTTTAATATAAAGTCATTGTAAGCATTCCATGTTTTCATAAACTTTTTTTTTGCTTCTGGAGTTGCGCCCCTAGCTGCACAAACTGTTTCAGCACCTGTTAATTCTGAAGTTTCTCCAAAACACAAATGAACACCAAAGGGTTCTAGTTTTTCCATTAAATTACCTACAGTAGGATTTGATGCTAATCCAGAAGTTGTATCTGACTCCCCACATTTAACTGATATCCATAAATCACTTAGTGGACATTCCTCTCTTTGTTTTTCCGAAGCCCATTGTGAAAATTCCTGTGCTTTTTTTGAAGCCTTCATAATTGTTCCTATATCCCCAGTTCTCTCGATGTGAAATCCTTCGACAGGCTTTCCTGTTTTTGCTATTTCGTCCACAATCCTTTTTGTCCATTTTGGCTCTATTCCAATAACTATTACTGCAGCTACGTTAGGATTTTTTCCAGTTCCTATCATTGTTCTAAAATGTAACTCAAGATCTGCACCAAACTGAAGTCTTCCATAAGAGTGAGGTAAAGCAATGGTTCCTTTAATATTGTTTGACACTGCTTCTGCACATGCATTTGATATATCATCAACAGGTAAAATAATTACATGATTTCTTGTGCCCGCTCTTCCATTTTCTCTTTTATAACCTAAAAAACTTTTTGGAATTTCCATACATTTACCATTTCTTTGTTTTTACATTGTGAACATGAACATGATCACCTTTTTTTATTGATTTTACAACTTTACCAATATCATGACCATACTTTAGTATTGTGTCTCCCTCTTTTAGATCTTTAAGTGCGATTTTGTGACCTAATGGAACTTCATTAGTTGAGTGAACTTTGACAGTTTTATCATTTTCCATTATCCAGGCACTACATTCCTGGCCCTTTTTCGTTGTTTCTATTACAACTACTCCAACGTTATCTTTTTCGTCATGGATAATAAGATCTGGATGTGACATAAAATATTTAATGGATATAAACTATAATTTGATATAATTAAAGTAAACAGGATTTTTATGGCAAAAATGACTACAGAAGAAGCTTTTGTAAAAGTTTTACAAATGCATGGTATTGAACATGCTTTTGGGATAATTGGGTCTGCTTTCATGCCTATCTCTGATATTTTTCCTGACGCAGGAATTACATTTTGGGATGTTGCTCACGAAACAAACGGAGGCTTAATTGCCGATGGCTACACAAGAGCAACAGGGAAAATGTCTATGGTCATTGCTCAAAATGGTCCAGGGATTACTGGTTTAGTCACACCAATTAAAACAGCTTATTGGAATCATACTCCTTTACTTTTAGTAACACCTCAGGCAGCAAATAAAACAATGGGTCAAGGTGGTTTTCAAGAGGTAGAGCAAATGAATTTATTTAAAGATATGGTTTGTTATCAAGAAGAGGTAAGGGATCCATCTAGAATGGCAGAGGTTTTGAATCGTGTTATAGAAAAAGCAATTAGAGGTTCTGCTCCTGCACAAATTAACGTACCAAGAGATTATTGGACACAAGTTATTGATATAGATTTACCTCCCATCGTAAGATTAGAAAGGCAAGCTGGAGGTGCAGAAGCAATAAATAAAGCTGCAAAATTATTATCTGATGCAAAATTTCCAGTTATTTTATCTGGAGCTGGAGTAGTTATAGGTGGAGCAATAAATGATTGTGTTAAGTTAGCTGAAAAATTAGATTCACCTGTATGTTCAGGTTATCAACATAATGACAGCTTTCCAGGAAGCCATCCTTTAGCAGTTGGGCCTTTAGGATATAATGGTTCTAAAGCAGGAATGGAGTTGATATCAAAAGCTGATGTGGTTTTAGCTCTTGGAACTAGATTAAATCCTTTTTCTACCTTACCTGGATATGGAATTGATTATTGGCCTAAGAATGCAAAAATAATCCAAGTTGATATGAATTCTGACAGAATTGGTTTAACAAAAAAAGTAACCGTTGGGATTTGCGGTGACGCAAAACTTGTTGCTCAACAATTGTTAAGTAAGCTTTCTCCAAAAGCTGGAGACAAAGATAGAAAGAAAAGAAAAGACTTAATCCATCAAATTAAATCTGCATGGTTACAAAAATTATCAAGTTTAGACCATGAAGATGATGACCCGGGCACAGTATGGAATAAAGAAGCAAGAGAAAGAGACAAAAATCGAATGTCACCAAGACAAGCATGGAGAGCTATACAAGCAGGAATGCCAAACGATGTAATCATATCTAGTGATATTGGAAACAACTGTGCAATAGGTAATGCATATCCTACTTTTGAAAAAGGAAGAAAATATCTTGCGCCTGGTCTATTCGGTCCCTGTGGTTATGGATTTCCATCAATACTTGGTGCAAAAATTGGTTGTCCTGATACCCCTGTAATAGGCTTTGCTGGTGACGGAGCTTTTGGAATTAGTATGAATGAAATGAGTTCATGTGCTCGAAAAGAATGGCCAGCTATCTCAATGGTAATTTTTAGGAATTATCAGTGGGGTGCAGAAAAAAGAAATTCTATATTATGGTTTGATGATAATTTTATTGGAACAGAATTAGATCCAGATTTGAGCTACGCAAAAGTAGCTAATGCATGCGGTTTAAAAGGTGTTACCGTAAAAACAATGGAAGAAACTACTAAAGCAATAAAACAATCTTGTGAGGATCAAAAAAAAGGGATTACTACTTTTATAGAAGTTATTTTAAATCAAGAGTTAGGCGAACCATTCAGAAGAGATGCAATGAAAAAACCAGTTAAAGTAGCTGGAATAAAAAGAGAAGACATGAAGGCCCAAAAAGGATTTAATTAATTAAAGGAATGGATAAAAAAAATAGTAATAAAAGTTTTGGGGTACTTTTTTTTATTGTTTTTCTTCTAATAGCATTGTGGCCATTAGTTAAAGGCGATAGTTTGAGAATCTGGTCTCTTTTAATAGCTATAATTTTTTTAGTTTTAGGACTTTTGAATTCTAAAATTTTAAATCCATTTAAAAGAATTTGGATAAAATTTGGTGAGATTCTTGGTAAAATGATTGCACCTTTAGTCTTATCAATTGTTTATTTTATAGTAATAACTCCAATCGGCCTTCTCTTAAGAATTTTTGGTAAAGACCTTTTGGGAATAAAATTTTTAAAAAAGAAATCCTATTGGATTAAAAGAGACAAAGATCTTGGATCTATGAAAAATCAATTTTAATGATAAGTTTTTTAAAAGAGTTTATAGTTTTTTTGAGATACAGAAAAAAATGGTGGCTATATCCAATCTTTTTAATACTTGGAATTTTTGGATTCTTGATAGTTTTAAGCCAAGGATCTACTGTAGCTCCATTCATTTACGCAATATTTTAATAATTAAATGCTAAAAAAAAACAATTATACTATCCAAGATGGTATAAAGGTTTTTGATTATTCAGACAACATAACTGGAAAAGTTATTACTTTCTATCATGATGATCCATTTCCAAATTATGAAATATCTGACGACAAGTTAGCTATACTAAAAAAAGGTGATGAAAATCTTTTTACATCAAACCTTAAAAAATTTATAGGGTATAATAAAAAAATTCTTGAAGTGGGTGCTGGCACCTGCCAACTTTCTAATTATTTAAGTATTGGCAACAATAATGAAGTTGTTGCATTTGATGCAAATTTGACATCTTTAAAAGCGGGTTCAGATTTTGCAAAAAAAAATGAAATTAAAAATGTTGATTTTGTTTGTGGTGATATTTTTGATGAGCACTTTTCAGATAATTACTTTGATATTATCTTGTGTAATGGTGTTTTGCATCACACAAAAGATACTTTCGCTGCCATGAAGAAAGTTACTAAGTCATTAAAAAAAGACGGAATTTTATTAGTCGGCTTATATAATAAGTATGGAAGATTAAGAACTTTTATAAGAAAATATCTCTATAAAATTTTCGGAAAAAAATATTTAATGATTTTTGATCCAGTTCTTAGAAAAACTGATTCAAAATCTTTAAAAAAAATTGACGCTTGGATTAAAGATCAGTATACGCATCCTGTTGAAAGATCTCATACTTTTGATGAAGTTATTGAGAATTTTAAAATTAATAAAATAGAGTTCTATAACTCTTTTCCTAGTTGTGATTTTTTTCAGAGCACTAAAGACAACCAGGATGTTTCTAATCTTTTTAATAAAGGAAAAGAGGGGACTAAACTTGAAAGATTATTCACTCAAATATCTATGATTTTTAATAGACAGGGTGATGAAGGCGGGCTATATATTTTTTTAGGTCAAAAAAAAGATTAGATTAGTATTATAAATAATATGACGTCAATATTAGGAATTTCAGCTTTTTATCACGATAGTGCGGCTGCTTTAGTTGTTGACGGAAAAATCATAGCCGCAGCTCAAGAAGAGAGATTTTCAAGAAAGAAACATGATTCAAAATACCCTGCCAAAGCTATCGAATATGTTCTTTCTGAAGGCAAATTAAACTTAAGCGAGATTGATCACATAGTCTTTTTTGAAAAACCTTTTTTAAAATTTGAGAGACTCTTAGAGACATATTTGGCCTTTGCTCCATTGGGTTTTAAATCTTTTAGTATGTCAATGCCAATATGGTTGAGAGAAAAGTTATTTCAAAAAAAGTTTATTTTTGAAAAGTTAAAAATTCACGATAAGAATTTTAATGATATTGATAAAATTTTTTTTTCAGAACATCACTACAGTCATGCAGCAAGTGCTTTTTTTCCTTCACCTTTTAAGAATGCAGTTATTTTAACTCTTGATGGAGTTGGCGAGTGGGCAACAACTACTGTTGCAGTTGGTAAGGAAAATAAACTAGAAATGATAAAAGAAATTCACTTTCCTCATTCTTTGGGATTACTCTACTCAGCCTTTACATACTACACAGGTTTTAAAGTTAATAGCGGTGAATACAAACTTATGGGATTAGCTCCTTACGGTGAACCTAAATTTAAAAATGTTATTTTAGAAAACCTAATTGACGTTAAAGAGGACGGTTCCTTTAAGCTAAATATGAAATATTTTAATTATGCTACCGGTTTAACAATGACAAATAACAAATTTTCAGAATTATTTGGTGAACCTGTAAGAAATCCAAAAAATGAAAAATTGACTCAATTTCACATGGATATAGCTGCCTCTATTCAATCAGTTACTGAGGAAATTATAATTAAGCTTACTAAATCTATTGCAGCAGAATTTAAGATTAAAAATTTATGCTTAGCCGGCGGTGTGGCTTTAAACTGTGTGGCTAACGGTAAGATTTTAAATAATAAGATTTTCGAAAATATATGGGTCCAACCTGCCTCTGGAGACGCTGGGGGCTCTATAGGTGCAGCTTTGAGTTTTTGGTTTAAAGAATTAGGCAATA
>CACDNS010000014.1:0-13585 GCA_902554215.1 uncultured Pelagibacteraceae bacterium | reverse complement strand
TCAAAAAAAATTAATTTCTCAAAAAGATTAAAGATTGCAGACTATATAAAAAAAAACTCCTACTATGCAATCGGTGTTGCTAATGTTGCTGAAATTTTTAAATTTAATATATTAAAAGCTTCTTTGCTTTCAATGAAAAGAGCTCTAGAAAGTTTGTCGAAAAAACCTAATTTAATATTGATTGATGGCTCTTTTGCACCAGATGGAATTGAAAATTATAAAACAATAGTTAATGGGGATAATAAAATAAAGTGTATTAGCGCTGCATCAATAATAGCTAAAACTTATAGAGACCTTTTGATGATAAAATTATCTGAAAAATTTTCAAATTATGCATGGGAAACCAATTTTGGCTATGGAACCAAAGCTCATCTAGATGGTCTAAGAAAGTTTGGTATCACAGCTCATCACAGAAAAAGCTTCAAACCAGTACACAAGATATTGTCAAGATAAGAATCTATAACACAAGAAGAGTCCTTTTTTTTCCAAAATGGTTTGACCCATGATTCAATTTAGAGTTGAATCTAGAAAATGACAAAATTTTCTAACAAAATTTTAAATGGTGATTGTTTAAAAGAACTAAAAAAAATTCCTGACAAAACTTTTGATTTAGTTTTTGCAGACCCTCCTTACAATATGCAGATTGGAGAAAAATTAACTCGGCCTGATGCAAGTAAAGTAAATGGAGTTAATGATAAGTGGGACCAGTTTAATAGTTTTAAACATTACGATGATTTCTGTAAATCTTGGTTAGTTGAATGTAAAAGAATTCTAAAAGATAATGGATGTATATGGGTTATTGGTTCGTATCATAATATATTTCGATTGGGGTACCATTTACAAAATTTAGACTTCTGGTTACTTAATGATGTGATTTGGAGAAAAAATAATCCAATGCCAAATTTCAGAGGTACAAGGTTTACTAATGCTCATGAGACTTTAATTTGGGCCTCGAAAAATAAAAAGTCTAAATATACTTTTAATTACCAATCTCTTAAATGTTTAAACGATGATTTACAAATGAGATCAGATTGGTCATTGCCCATTTGTAATGGAAAAGAAAGGCTAAAAAAAAGAGGAAAAAAAGTTCATTCAACTCAAAAACCAGAAGCATTACTTCATAGAATTATATTAGCCACAACAAATAAAGGCGATTCAGTTTTTGATCCTTTTTTAGGAACCGGAACTACTGCGGTAGTTTCTAAAAAATTGGGTAGAAATTATTGTGGAATAGAAAAAGATAAAACATACTTTAATGCTGCAAAAGAAAGAATAGATAAAGCGATGAAAATTGAGGATGATTTTCTTGATACAATTCAAAATAACAAATCTAAACCAAGAATCCCTTTTGGATCACTAGTTGAGTTAGGAATAATTAAGCCTGGAACATCATTAATGGACCCCAAGAAAAGAATTAATGCAAAGATAATGGCAGATGGAAGCATTAAATATAAAGAATCTGAAGGTTCAATCCATAAAGTTGCTGCAAAGATAATGGGAATCGAAAGCTGCAACGGTTGGACTTACTGGCATTATAATTTAAATGGATCAACAGTGGTTATTGATAATCTTAGACAAAAATTTATTGCTGAGAAACAATCTTAGCTTTTATAAACTTTACCCAAATAAGCTTTAATAAAACTCTTTCTTTTTAATAAAAATTTCATAAAAAAATTTCTTATAATTTGCATAAAAGAACTTGAAAAATGAAATACAAAAAAATTAAGATTTGATCTTGTTTTAACAATTTTTGCTTTTTTTGATCGTTCTTGAAAGTATGAGTTTTGAACATCTGAACTTTCTTCTTTTAGTAAATTAAATAATTCATATGCACTTTCTATAGACTGTCCAGCCCCTTGTGCTAATGTTGGTAAAAATCCATTAAATGCATCACCAATATAAAAAACTTTATTGTTAGAAGATGGAAGAATACTTGGAGTTGAATATAATGGCCAGGATTTTAACTCGCCATCAAAAACTTTTTTTAAATTTTGGTTTTGATTAACTGCTTTATTCACTAAAGATTTAACATTATTTGGTTCGTACTTCTTGTCTCTTATTACACAAACAAGATTAAGGTCCTTATTTTTATTAATTGGATAAACAACTAAATGACAATTTTTTCCCATCATAAGACTTATTCTTTCTTCATTAATTATTAATTCAAATTTTGATTTAAGTATTGTTCTAACAGCTATAGCGTTTTGAAATTTCGGTTTATTTTTTTTCTTTTCAAAAAAAGATCTTGTATTAGAAAAAATTCCGTCAGCTCCCACAACGATATCAACTAGATCGTTAGTATTATCATCAAATTTAATTAGTACTTTATCTTTTATTTCAGAAACTTCTTTTATTCTTTTTCCAAATCTTAAATGTTGAGTATAGATATCATCTTTTAAAAATTCAATTAAAACTGATCTTTGTAAAGTTGTGTATTTATACTTTTCGGTATTAAACTGATTTAAATCTAAATCACATATTTTTTTGTTTTGAATATTATAAAAATCAATTCCTTTAGGATAAAAAATTTTCTCATAATCTATTTTATCAAATCTAATTTGATTTAAAATCTTTGTACTATTTGAAGCCAATTGAATTCCATAACCCTCATCAAGAGATAAGTTTTCTTCTTTTTCATAAATCATGAAATCGTGTTTTAAATACTTCTTAATTAAATTTCCAAAAGTAAGCCCTGCTATACCTGCTCCAATAATTGCTATTTTTTTTTTCATTAAAATAAAGTTTCAACTTGTTTAAATATTTTTTTTGTGAAAGTTGGTATGAAATCTTTATTTAAGTCTAAAGAATACCAATCATATTTTGCAGGTTTCTTATCAGAAAATTTATAATATAAATTAATATTCAATTTTAAATTTGATATAGAATTTTTGTAATTTTTTAAAAATTTCCAATTTTTATTACTTGATAAATTATTAGTCTCTTTAATTGTGGGAAGGTAAAAATTTTTTAAAAAACTTATTTGATTTTTTTTTGTGAGAGCTATTTGTTTATTTTTATTTATGTAGCAAAAAATATCGTAATTTTTATTTTTTATCAATTTTTTACTAGTTGTTTTTATTTTATTAGAAGATTTAAAATATTTACATGTTTCGTTTAAGCAGCAACTTACACATTTTGGTTCTTTAGGTTTGCATATTAAAGCTCCAAATTCCATTAGAGCCTCTAAAAAGTCTGAACTACGATTTGTATTAAAGAAGTTTTTTTTGTTTATTATAATAAGTTTATCAAAATTTATTTTCTTTTCCTCTTTATTAAGATTTCTAGCAAATATTCTCTTAACATTTCCATCAATTGCTATTCTTGGCTGGTTATATACCAGGCCCAAAAGCGCGTTAGCAGTGTATTCGCCAACGCCTGGAAGTTTTTTTACCTCTTCAAGAGTTTTAGGTAGTTTTGAGTTATGTTCTTTAACTAAAATTT
Organism: uncultured Pelagibacteraceae bacterium; assembly: GCA_902554215.1. Classification (GTDB taxonomy): domain Bacteria; phylum Pseudomonadota; class Alphaproteobacteria; order Pelagibacterales; family Pelagibacteraceae; genus Pelagilacustribacter. Next base: position 10,144 of record CACDNS010000014.1, on the reverse strand, counting down.
TAGCCGAAGCCAAAAGATTTTTTGCCCTTCTATAATAACCAAGTCCTTCCCATAGCTTTAAAATTTCTAGTTCTTCACTCTTAGATAGTGATTTCAAAGTTTTAAATTTTTTTATAAAATTTTTAAAATAAGGAATTACAGTTTTAACTTGAGTTTGTTGCAACATAAATTCACTTAAAAGTCTATAATAAAGCTTTTTTGAAGAACTTTTGCCAACACGCCAAGGTAAGCTGCGTTTATTATTATCATACCAAGATAGAATTTTTTTTGTTAAATTAGTATTTAAATGCATAATAAAAAAAATAATACTAATAAAAGCCGCAATTTCATACAAGGGCTAAGACCGCTCTCCAACGCTTTGCCACACGGTTTAAAAAAAATTATTAAAAAAAGTGGTTATAATTTATCCAATGTTGTTGATAACTGGAGTAAAATCGTAGGTAAGAATATTTCAAATTCCTGTTATCCAAATTCAATCAAAATAGGAAAAGAGCTTAGTAACGGGATACTTGTTATAAATGTAATACACGGAAAGGAACTAGATATTGAGTATGGTAAAAAAGAAATAATAGACAGAATAAATAGTTTTTATGGTTATAACTATGTGAAAGAAATTAAATTAAAAATAGTTCATGAAAAAAGCCAATTAGAAAATAAAATAAAAAAAACAAATTTAAATACCATTCAAACAAACTTAAAATTAAAAAACGTAAAAAATGAAAAACTTAAACAATCATTGAACAAACTAATTAAGGCTTACAACTCCAAAAATGTATAAAAAAATTATATTTTTACTTTTCATTTTTCTGTCTGTATCAATAAATTCATATGCTAATGACAAAAATACTGGTCTTGGAATAGGAAGCGTAGAGGCAAAAGTAACTATTAAAGTTTTTTCTTCTCTTACTTGTCCTCATTGTGCACACTTTCATGAAAAGATTTACAAAAATTTAAAAGAAGAGTTTATCGACACTGGCAAAGTAAGATTTGAACATCATGGTTTTCCATTAGATTTGGCAGCGCTCAATGCTGAGAAAATTTTAAGATGCGTTAAAAATAGTGACAAAAGTTTTCAATTTTTAAGTGAAATTTATAAAAAACAAAATAAATGGGCCGTGGGATCTGATATAAATAAGATAAACGAATCTTTAAAAAAAATTGGTTTGAATTTTAATTTAGATAGTGCAAAAATTGATAGTTGTCTTAAAGATGAAAATACTCAGGATAAAATATTAAATGAAAGAATTCAGGCACAAAAAAAATATAAAATTACTTCAACACCCACAATTTTTATCAATGAAAAAAAGTATGAAGGAAAACACGATTATAAAAAATTTAAAAAAATGGTAATTAAAAATCTTTAAATATGAAATTTAAAAAGTTAGACTTGACGGGTTTCAAATCATTCTTTGATAAAACAACTTTTCTAATAGAAGATGGGCTTACAGGAATTGTAGGACCAAATGGTTGTGGCAAATCAAACGTGGTTGAAGCATTAAGATGGTGTATGGGAGAAAGCTCTCCGAAAAGTATGAGAGGATCGGGTATGGAGGATGTAATTTTTTCAGGAACATCTAACAGGCCTGCGAAAAACATCTCAGAAGTATCAATTTTAATCGAAAATGATGACAAAAGTGGATTTGGTCAATACAACGAATTAGATGAAATTCTTATTACTCGAAAAATAGAGAGAGACAAAGGTTCTAAATATTACATGAATGATAAAGAAATACGAGCTAGAGACGCGCAGACTTTTTTTGCTGATCTTTCAACTGGTGCTCACTCACCCTCATTAATTAGTCAAGGTAAAATAGGAATGCTGGTAACTTCTAAGCCCTCAGAAAGAAAATCTATTTTAGAGGAAGCGGCAGGTATTTCGGGTATACACGCCAGAAGACACGAGGCAGAAACAAGATTAAATGCAGCTGAAAATAATTTAAAAAGAGCCGATGAACTAAAAAAACAACAAGAAAAACAGCTAGAAAATTTAAAAAAGCAGGCAGAAGAAGCAACTAAATATAAAGAAATTTCTAAAGAAATAAGAAGTATAGAAGCAGGATTGTATTATTTAAAGTTAGAAACAATAGAAAGTGAGAAAGCAGGAATAATAGAAAAATCTAGCGAACAGGATGATGATATTTCATCAGTAAAAATTGATTTAGATCACAACAACAGTTTATTAGATGAAGAAAATAAAAAATTGGCGCCTTTGAGAGACAAAAAAATGGAAAGTTTAGCCAAACTTCAAAAAATCAATCTAGATATTGCTAGTTTAGATAAGGAAGAAAAAAGAGTTAAAAGTTTACAAGTAAAATTAAAAAAATCCCTAGAAATTTTAGACTCAGATTTAGAAAGAGAAAAAAGTATTTCTTTAGATGCATCACTTAATGAGAAAAGAATTTTAGAAGAAAAAAATGAGTTACTTAAAACCGAAAAAGAACTTTTTGAAAGTGAGGATAGAGCTAATGAAGATTTAGCCTCATCAAAAAATAAATTAAAAGTGCTAAAGCATAAATTAAATGATATTATAAATAAGTTAGAAAGTTACATTGACGCAGGAAAAAAAATTACAAAAGATCTTTTTCAAGATTTAAAAGAATTAATAGATCAAATTACATTATCCCAAGAAGAGTATGCTCTAAGTTATGGAAAAAATGAAACTATTAAAAATGATTCAATCAAAAGAAAAGAAAGAATTAAAAATATAGACCTCGAATTAGAGAATTGGATAAATCTAAAGGCAAACTCTGAAAAAATGATGACTGAACTTATTGCAAGAAAAAATAAAATTAAAGCTGAAATAGAGGAAAACGAAAAAGATCCTGAAAGAATAGCTACTAGCAAAGGTCAGAATATTCAAAATTTAGAAAATACTAAAAAAATTAACGAAGAATTAGAAGCTGAATTAATCAAAGCAGAAGAAAAATACAACTCAATTAATCTTAAACTAAAAAATATTCAAGAAAAACTAACAACTTTTAGGGAAAACAAAGCAAGAAATGAAGCTACTTTGAGTGGTATAGAGCAAAGAAAAAAAGATTTAATATTTTCTATTAAAAATGAATTAAAGATAGATAACGAAAAAGAGTTATTACCAGTCTCAGATTTAAATAACATTGAAAAAAGTCAATTCCCCTCTATCGAAGAACAAGAAAATAAATTAGAAAAGATAAAAAAACAAAGAGAAGCATTAGGGTCTGTTAACTTAAGAGCCGACGAAGAAACTAAAAAATACTCTGACGAAATAAAAAAAATGGAAGATGACCGAGCTGATCTATACTCAGCTATTGTAAAATTAAAAACTAGCATAGATGAGCTAAACCAAAAAGGTAGGGAAAAACTTTTAAGCGCTTTTACAAAAGTTAATAGAAAATTTAATGACGTCTATACAAAGCTTTTTAACGGAGGTAGTGCAAAATTAGAATTGGTAGATTCTGATGATCCATTAGAGGCAGGATTGGAAATGCTTGTTTCTCCTCCAGGTAAAAGACTTCAATCCATAACTCTGCTCTCTGGTGGTGAACAGGCACTAACTGCGCTTTCATTAGTTTTTGCTGTGTTTTTAGTTAATCCATCGCCCATTTGCGTATTAGACGAAGTAGACGCTCCCTTGGATGATGCGAACGTAACTAGATTTTGTTCTTTATTAGATGAATTAGTTAAAACTACAAAAACGAAATTTATTATTATTTCACACCACGCTTTAACAATGTCGAGAATGCATAGACTCTATGGTATTACAATGCCTGAGAAAGGGGTCAGTCAACTAGTAGCTGTTGACTTACAAAAAGCAGAAGAACTAGTAGCATAAGAAGTTTATGGGAAATTTTGACGATTTTAAAACTCGCCTAAAAATTGCAAAATCTAATTTAAAAAAAACAGATAATGATACCTCAAAAGAAGCATCATTTTTAGGTAATGCCTTTAAACTCGGAACAGAACTTGTCGCAGCAGTAGCGGTTGGGACAATAATTGGGTTTATTTTGGATAGTTGGCTTGGTACTACACCATGGTTAATAGTAATTTTCTTTTTTGTGGGAGCAGCAGCTGGTATGCTTAACGTTATAAGAACTGCAAAAAGAATGCAAAAGTAAGATAACTGAAAGAAAGAAAGTAGAAATTATGGCAACAAACCCTATGCATCAGTTCAATGTTTATAGAATTGGACCTGAGGTTAAAATAGCTGGAATAGACATCTCTTTTACCAACTCTAGTTTATTTATGCTTTTAAGTGCGGGTGCAATATGTATTTTTTTATTGCTAGGTACTAGGGAAAAAAAACTTATACCAGGAAAAATACAATTAGTTGCTGAAATGTTTTATAATTTTATTGCGAAGATGATAAGTGATACTGCAGGCTCTAAAGCCAAACCTTACTTTCCTTTTATATTCAGTTTGTTCATGTTTGTCTTATTCTGCAACATGGTAGGAATGTTTCCTTATTCATTTACCGTAACAAGTCATATAATTGTGACTTTAATTATGGCTATGTTTATATTTGTAGCGGTGACAATAATTGGTTTTATTAAGCATGGTTTTAAGTATTTGAAAATTTTTGTACCAAGTGGAGTTCCTGTATTACTTTTACCTTTGATAACTGTTATTGAGATTATTTCTTATCTAAGCAGACCAGTCAGTTTATCTGTAAGATTATTTGCAAATATGATGGCAGGTCATACAATGTTAAAAGTTTTTGGAGGATTTGTAATAAGTTTAGGATTGCTAGGTGGATGGTTACCACTTAGTTTTTCAGTAGCATTAACAGGTTTGGAAATTTTAGTTGCATTTCTACAAGCTTATGTTTTTGCAATATTAACCTGCATCTATTTAAATGATGCATTAAATTTACACCATTAACAAAGGAGGAAAAATGGAGTTAGAAGCAGCAAAAATGATTGGAGCAGGTTTAGCTGCAATCGCACTAGCTGGAGCTGGAGTCGGCATCGGAATAATTTTTGGTAATTATTTATCAGGTGCAATGAGAAATCCATCTGCGGCTCAAAAGCAATTTCCTAATTTACTTTTAGGTTTTGCTTTAGCTGAGGCAACTGGCCTTTTTGGTTTAGTTGTTGCATTAATAATTTTATTTGCTTTTTAAATAAAAGTTAATGAGGATATTTGTAATTACGTCATTCCTTTTTACGATTTTTGGAAAAAATCTACTTGCTGCTGAGGCAGGAATGCCTCAGCTGGACCCTAAGTATTGGGCATCTCAAGCTTTTTGGTTGATATTAATTTTTACTTTATTGTACTTGTCTATATCTAAATTCTTTGTTCCTAAAATCAGAAATAGTATTGATGTAAGAAATAGTAAGATTAAAGATGATCTAGATGAAGCAAAAAATTTAAAAGATATGTCTGAGAAAAAGTTAAAAGAATATGAAAGTTTGATTGTAAATGCCAAAAGAGAAGTGCATAAAATTTACACTGATAGTAAAAAAAAACTTAATAACGATATTCAAAATAAAAAAAAATCAGTAGAAAAAGAGATAGATGACGCGGTAGAAAAAGCGCAGTCTGAAATAAATAATTTAAAAAAAAATTCAATAGATGATATTCTGAAAATTTCAGAAAAAATGACAGCTACTGTAATCGAAGAAATATCAGGTGATAAACTTAACGAAAGCAGCATCAAAGCTACTATCTCGGAAGTTTCTAAAAAAAAAATATCTAATTACTTATGATAATAGATGCTACATTTTGGGTTGCAATTTCCTTCTTCATTTTTGTTTTTTTAATTTTTTATTTTAAAATTCCAGAAAAAGTAAAAATTACTTTAGAAGAAAATATAGGAAATATAAAAAAACAAATAGATGATGCTGAAAAACTTAAAGAAGAAGCTAAAACTATATTAAGTGATCATGAAAAGAAAATTAGTGGCTCTAAATCAGAAATAAAGAAAATGATAGAAAAAGCTAATGAAGAAACAGAAAAAAATGTTTTAAAAACTAATTCAGAGTTCCATATTTTGATGGATAATCGAAAAAAAAGTGCAGAAGAAAAAGTCAAGCAAATGAAAGAGCAAGCTTTTAAAGATATTAAAAATGCCTCTGTTAAAATTGCAATAGAATCTGTTGAAAGATTGATTAAAAATTCAATAGACAAAAGCAAATTAGATAAATTTTATAAGTCTAGTGTTGAAGAAACTAAACTGGCATTAAAGAAAAAATCTACCTAAAATAAGAACCATTACAATTTCGAATTAATTTTTATGACAAAAAAAGTTGTTGTTATCGGCTCAGGTTTTGGTGGTATAGCTGCTGCCTTAAGACTTCGAGCTAAAAATTATAGAGTTACCTTATTGGAAAAACATCCTGACTTAGGAGGTAGAGCTAGAGTCTTTAAAAAGAATAATTTTATTTATGATGGTGGCCCTACAGTAGTAACTGCGCCTTACTTGCTTGAGGAGTTATTTGCTCTTTTCAATAAAAATATTTCTGATTATGCAAAAATTGTACCATTGGAACTTTGGTATAGATTTGTTTTTGAGGACGGTTCATCATTTGATTACTCCGGAAATGAAGTTTCTATGAAAAATCAAATAGAAAATCTTTCAAAAGATGACTTTCCTGGTTACGAAAAACTTTTATCTTTTACGGAAAAAATCTTTGATAAAGGTTTTACTGAATTATCTGCAAAACCATTTAACGAAATAAGTTTTATGATTAAACAGATACCTTCTCTACTTAAACTTAGAAGTTATCAATCTGTTTACAAACTTGTTTCAAGTTTTATATCTAATGATAAATTAAGACGAGTTTTTAGCATGCATCCTTTGCTGGTAGGGGGAAATCCTTTTACTACTACTTCTATTTATACACTTATTTTATTTTTAGAAAAAAAATGGGGCATTCATTATTCTATGGGTGGAACTGGAAACATAATAAAAGGGTTAGAAAAACTAATGTCTGAAGAAAATATAAAAGTTTTTAAAAATTCCGAAGCAACTGAAATCATAAGTGAAAATAAAAAAATTAAAGGAGTTAAAATTAACAACAAAAACATTTTAGAATGTGATTATGTAGTATGTAACTCAGATCCTCCAAATGTTTACAACAATTTGATAAAGTCAAAAAAAAATTATGGTTTTTTATTTAATAAAAAAATTAAGCGGATGAATTATTCCATGGGATTGTTTGTTTATTACTTTGGTTCAAAAAAACAATACAAAGATGTAGCTCATCATACTATTTGCTTTGGTAATTCATACAAAGAACATTTAAATAAAATTTTTGATCAAAAAATATTATCTGATGATATCAGTTATTACTTACATAGACCTTCTGCTACTGACCCTAACATGGCGCCAGAAGGTCAGGATGCTTTTTATGTGTTAGTTCCAGTGCCGAATAATTTGTCAGGTATAAATTGGTCTGATGAAGGAGAAAAATTCAAAGAACTTGTTCTTAATAAAATGGATAAAACTGTTTTGCCGGGCATAAAAGAAAATGTTGTAAGCGACTTTTATTTAACACCAGATTATTTTGCCAACGAATTATCTACACTTCATGGTTCTGGATTTTCAATTCAACCACAGTTTACACAGTCAGCTTATTTTAGATTCCATAATAAGTCAGAAGTGTTTGATAATCTTTATTTTGTTGGAGCGGGAACTCATCCTGGCGCTGGAATGCCAGGAGTTTTGTCTTCTGCAAAAGTACTGGATGAATTATTGTAATGAAAAATAACTTACTTTCTAAGCATGCTAAATCCTTTAATTGGGCTGGTTTTTTTCTATCAAAAGAAACTTACAAAAAATGTTCTTTCTTATATGACTTCTGTAGAACACTAGATGATATAGCTGATGAAGAAACTAACCTAGAAGCTAAAAGGAAAAAGTTTCTAGATTTCAAATCAAATTTTAAAAATAAAAATTACTCAGATTACATAATTAAAAATATTTGGGAAATTTTAGAAAAAGAAAATATTTCAAGCAAAATAGCAGAAGATTTATTCGATGGTGTTGAAAGTGATTTACAAGAAGAAGTTAAAATAAATAACAAGAAAGAATTATTTGTTTATTCTTATAGAGTTGCTGGAACTGTGGGATTGATGATGTCTAAGATATTAAAAGTTAAGGACAAAAACTCTTTAAAGGGAGCTATAGATTTAGGAATAGCAATGCAATTAACTAATATTGCTAGAGATGTTGTTGAAGACAAAAAAAGAAATAGATTTTACATAAACCATGATTTTAATTCTATTAAAGAAACTATTGAGATAGCTGATACTTTTTATGAAAGCTCCTTTCCTGCTATCAAAGCTGTTCCACTAGGTTCCCGTTTTTCTATTATGGTTGCGAGAAGAGTTTATAGAAAAATTGGATACAATATACTAAACAAAAAAAACTTAGATAATTACAATAGTGCAGGGAAAATTTATGTTTCTAACATTGGCAAGATTATCCAAACTATTTTATCCTTATATGATCTTATAAGAATATATTTTGTAAATTATGAAGAACACTTAAAGAAAAACGAACATTTGATAATTAATGAGAAGATAAATTTAAATGAGAGAATTTGATTACATCATTCTGGGTGGAGGTTGTGCGGGTTTATCACTAGCATATGAACTAGATTTACATCAAAAACTAAATAATAAAACACTAGCAATCGTTGAACCAAGAACGGAATACAAGAGAGATAAAACTTGGTCTTTTTGGAAAGTAAGCTCTCATAACTTTGATGATTGTGTAAAGAAAAGCTGGAAAGAGTTTTCTATAAAGACATCTTCTGACTCTAAAATTATTAAATGTGATAATTTCCCTTATCAAAGTATTGATAGTGGACTCTTTTATAAGAAGATTAATGACAGGTTATCAAAAAATAAAAGTATTAAATTTTTCAAGAATATCAAAGAGTTAAAGACAGAGAATGCATTTATCTTTAACAGCGTGCCTTCTTTGCAAGATAATAAATCAAATCTTTGGCAGCATTTTCATGGAATTGAAATCGAAACAGATAAAGATTTTTTCGACGAAAATATTTTAGATTTGATGGATTTTGATTGTGATCAAAGAAACAATGTTCATTTTTTTTATGTTTTACCTTTCAATAAAAACAAAGCGATGATCGAAACAACTTGGTTATCTAAAGATGATAAATCTTTAAAAGATTACGATTCTCAAATAAAAAACTATATTAATAAATTGGGTTTAAAAGATTACAAAATAAATTTTAAGGAGGAAGGGGCAATTCCCCTTTTCCACCCTCTAAATGAGAAAGATAAGAATAGGATAAATATTGGAACAGCTGGTGGTATGACAAGATTAAGTACGGGTTATACATTTCTTAATATCCAAGAACATAGTAAATATATAAGAATGAATATTGAAAATATTCGAGGTGCAAAAAAATACGATATAGGAAAAAAATATCAGTTTTTAGATAAAGTGTTTCTAAGAGTTTTAGAAAAACATCCAGAAAAAATGCCAAGTATATTCTATAATATGTTTAGCTCATCTTCAGATACAATTATCAAGTTTTTATCAAATAAGAGTAATTTGCTTCAAGATATTTCAATAATACTAAAAATGCCTAAATGGATTTTTATTAAAAGTTTAATTAATTAATGAATATTATAAATTTTAAACATTCAATAGTATTTTTTAATTTATGTATTTTAGTAAGTCCTCTAAATAAAATTATAGACATCAATCTAATTATTTGTTTATTTTTAATATTGATTATTGGAATTTCACATGGATCATTGGACAATATTAAAGGAAGAAAACTTTTAAAAATTTTTGGATTTAAATCTGAATATATTTTTTACATTATTTATTTAACAATATCCTCTTTAATTATTTTATTGTGGATAATATTTCCAAATACAGTCTTGTTGATATTCTTAATTGTTGCCTGCTATCATTTTGGTAAAGAAGACACAGTTTTCTTTGTTAACAAAGAAATTTTATTTAAAGAAATTCTTTATTTTTTTAAAGGTTCCTCGGTAATTATTGCTCCTTTATTATTTCATAGGGAGGAAACAATTGAAATTTTTAGGGCCTTAAATTTTAATATTTTTGAGAATTCGCTTTTTAGTGATACTTTTTTATTAATATTTTTATTTTTAGGTTTAATTTCTTCATTTTTTTTATCACATAAAAAAGATATTAATTTTAAAATTCTTTTGATGACTG
>CACDNS010000013.1:0-13689 GCA_902554215.1 uncultured Pelagibacteraceae bacterium | reverse complement strand
TAAACTTTTCCAATGATCAAAAAATACTGCTCTAATGTTATTATCTTTTATGAAAGAGTTAACTAAATTTGCTTTTCTATATTTTCTAAAAAGCTTAAAGCCCGAAACTCTTTGTATCGACAATCCAGATCTATCATCGTATTTTTCAGAGTCAGTAAAATTATCGGCAAAAATTTTAACAGGCCCATGATTAGTTAAAGCCTTAGCTAATCCTTCCATTAAGTTTTGTATACCACCAACATCAGGTGGAAAATTTCTTGTTGATATTACAAACATTATTTAGCCCATTTAATATTACAACCCATGCTAGGTATTTGATTTTTGGGTCCTTGTCCTGTTTTAACAATTAATCTCATAGCTTTTAAAAGATCACTTTCAGAATTTCTTACAGGTTTTAAATTTTTTAACTCTCTTATTCTTCCTCTGTACTGTAATTCAAGCTTATTGTTATAACCAAAAAAATCTGGTGTACAAACTGCTCCATACTTTTTAGCAATATTTTGATTTTCATCAATTAAATATGGAAAATTAAATTTATATTTATTACTTAAGTTCACCATATTTTCAAAAGAATCCTCAGGGTAGTTGTTAGTATCATTTGACATTATCGCTATTGATTTTATCCCTTCTTTTTCTAAAGAAACACAATCTTCAACAATATCAGCAACTACAGCCTTAACATAAGGGCAATGGTTGCAGATAAACATTATAAGCGTTCCATTTTTGCCTAAACAATCCTCTAATTTATATAATTTATTATCAACACCTTTTAACCGAAAAGAATGTGGCTTCTCACCAAAATTGCATATTGGAGTTTTTGTTAGAACCATAATATATTATAAATATAATAATGATTTATGATTTCAACAATATAAGTCCGAAGTTAGACAAAGATAGTTGGTTTGCACCCAATTCAGTTTTAATTGGCAATGTAACTTTAAAAAAAGACGCTAATATTTGGTTCAATGCAACTCTAAGAGGAGATGTAGAACCCATAACAATCGGCGAAGGATCAAATATTCAAGATGGAAGCGTGGTTCATACAGACCCAGGATGTCCAGCTATAATAGGAAAAAATGTAACAGTAGGTCACTTAGTAATGTTACACGGGTGTGTGATTGAGGATGATTGTTTAATTGGTATTGGAAGCACAATTTTAAATAAAGCTAAGATAGGAAAATATTCAATTATCGGTGCAAACACTTTGGTTACAGAAAATAAAGTGATTCCTGAAAGATCATTAGTTGTAGGAAGCCCTGGAAAAGTAATAAGACAGGTAACTGATGAAGAGATTAAACACATAATAGAAAACGCAAAACATTATGTGGAAAACTACAAAAAGTATAAGAAATAATTTTTTAAGGAACCAACCAAGTAAATTTTTTAGATTCGTTAAAATCAATTAATGCTCTTCTATGACCTTTAGCAGCCAAATAAAGCCACTCTATACTTTTAATTTTACATTGGATTACACAAAAATTTTTATAACCTGCCTCACTTTCTTCTTTAGTAAAATCAAAATTATCAAATTTTTTACCTAAGCCTGAAGTAGGTTTGTCCGATAAAGTGCCTGGTCCATTTGTAACCAAATAACATTTTCTACTAATATGACCTGTTTTTTCCCAAGACTCTTTAGTTATATCATTATTATAATTTACTTTACATTTTGCTTTTATTCTTAACTGTATTTTTTCCTCTTTACCGTAAAATAATATTGAGCAATTGGGATTTTTTTTGATTTTTTCTATTTTAGATGACCTTATATCACTATGATATTGAATAAGACTCTGTTGTTCATCTGCTTTTCTTAAAACTACAACTCTACCATCGAGATCTTTATCATTACCACAAATAAAAACAGGAGTTCTAAACTCAGATGATCTATCTTTAACTGCAACTGTTAAAAGACTCCAAATTTTTTTTTCAATTTCCTTAAAATTTTCATAGTAATTAACTGTTTCAGACACAATTTATTTTCTAAATCTTTTAATTAAGCTTGAAGTATCCCATCTTTGGCCGCCCATCTTTTGTACTTCTGCATAATAATCATCAATCATTTTTGTAATAGGTAAAGGTGAATTATTTTTCTTTGCTTCATCCATTGCGATTTTTAAATCTTTTCTCATCCAATCTACAGCAAACCCGTAATCAAACTTGTCTTCAATCATTGTTTTATGCCGATTTTCCATCTGCCAAGATTGAGCAGCTCCTTTTGATATAACTTCAATTACATCTTTCATATTTAAACCTGCATTCATTCCAAAATTAATTGCTTCAGAAAGACCTTGCACAAGACCTGCAATACAAATCTGATTTACCATTTTAGTAAGTTGACCACTACCAGAAGGGCCGAGTAATTTTATTTTTTTACTATAACAATCAATTACTGGCTCAGCTTTTTTATAAGGTTTCTCATCTCCTCCTATCATTACTGTTAAAGTCCCGCCTTCTGCTCCTGCTTGGCCACCCGAGATCGGTGCATCTAAAAAATCAAATCCTTTGTTTTTAGCTTCTTTGTAAAGTTCTCTTGCTATATTAGCTGATGCCGTGGTGTTATCTATGTATATCGAACCTTTTTTCGCTGATTTGAATAAACCTTTTTCTCCTAAAGTAACTTCTCTAAGATCATTGTCATTTCCAACGCATGTAAAAATAAAATCACTATCTTTAGAAGCATCCATCGGGGTATCTGCTAACTTACCTTTATATTCTTTTACCCATTTTTCAGCTTTAGATTTTGTTCTATTAAAAACAGTTACATCGTGTCCAGCTTTTGATATAAAACCAGCCATGGGAAAACCCATAACACCTAAACCTATGAAAGATATTTTACTCATAAATGATTAACCTTAGTTTAAACAAAAAAGTTATTTTATTTGGATTTATATTTACATTTTTTTCAAGTTTTGGACAGAGTTTTTTTTTAGGACTTTTTAATTCCAGTTTAAGAAATGAATTAAATATTACTCATGGACAATTTGGCACAATTTATGCTGGCGCAACCATATGTTCTAGTCTAATTCTTGTTTGGTTTGGAAAGAAGATAGATGATATCAAACTTTTTAAATATTCATTAATAGTTATTTCTATTCTTTTTTGTTCTTCAATTCTTTTTTCATTTATAAATAATATTTATTTTCTTATAATAGCAATTTTTTTAATGAGATTTTCAGGTCAAGGCCTTATGTCTCATACATCATCAACGGCAATATCTAGATATTTTAATAAACGAAGAGGCCGTGCACTTAGTGCAATTTGGTTTGGTTTATCATCAGCAGAATTTATTTTACCGATTATGGTAGTTTTTCTTCTTAATATTTTTTCTTGGCAAATAATTTGGCATTTTATATCTGCTATTATTATAATTATTTTACCTTTGGTGGTTTTTTATACTATTAAAAATATCACATTTGAATCCCGTGAAAATTTAAATTTTAATAAAAATCAAAAAAATCTTAGAGAGATAAAAAGTTGGAGAAGATCAGAAGTATTAAAAGATTTTAAATTTTATATAATCTTATTAAATATGTTGGCGATGCCGTGGATTGTTACGGGTGTTTTTATTTATCAATCTTTTATTTCTGAGTCTAAACTTTGGGGCTCTTATGTTATCCCTCAATCTTTTATGATTTATTCTATAACATCGATTTTAACTTTAATATCCTCAGGTTTTTTAGTAGATAAATTTACAAGTAGAAAATTAATACCATTTATGAATATTCCATTATTACTTGGTTTATTAATTTTATATTTTTACGACTTTAAATATTCAGCTTATTTGTTTTTTGGATTTATGGGCGTATCAAACGGTTTAGCTAATGTTTTAGGATCATCCACATGGGCTGAAATCTATGGCGTTAGGTTTCTAGGAAGCATAAAAGCATTAACAACAGCATTTATGGTTTTCTCAACAGCTTTTGGAACTGCAATTTTTGGGATTTTTATAGACAACGGATTTACCGTTGAATTTATATCTCTAGTAAGCATTGGATACATTAGTTTGTCTTTATTTGCTTTAATCGTAATAAAAAGACATGTAGGGCCTATAATAATCACAAAAAAAACTTGATTTTATCAGAGGTTTTTATTAATTATTTCAAATTCCTATGGCACGTATCACAGTAGAAGATTGTTTAGAAAAAATTGATAACCAATACGATTTAGTTCTTTTGGCAAAAGAAAGAACAGTTCAGTTGAATGCAGGTATCCCAATGTTAGTCGAAGAAGATAACGACAAGAAAACTATTATTTCATTAAGAGAAATTGGAGACGGTAAGATCTCTCCTGAAGATTTAGAAAAAAGCGCTATAATTAGGTTAAGAAAAGAACCTGATGAGGGCGTAGAACAAGAGGAGATTGAAGAAGAAGAAAATGATGATTTTGAAAAAATTTACAAGGGACAAATTTCAAAAAGTGGAGTAGCTATATTACCTTCGAAAAGAACTAGAAAAATTCCTGAAATAAAAAAGACACAACCTTCTGAAGTTAAAAAAGAAGAAGAGCCAACAGAATCGCCATTAGAGTTAAAAGAAGAAGCAAAAAATACCACAGAAGAAAATAAATAATTGAAAATCAATAGAAAAGTCTCAGTTGCTCCAATGATGGATTGTACTGATCGACACGAAAGGTATTTCTTAAGACTATTAAGTAAAAATGTAATGCTTTATACCGAAATGGTAGCTACTAAATCAGCACTTCATGGTGATAGAAAAAAAATACTAGGGTTCAACGAAATTGAAAAACCACTTGGTCTACAGGTTGGGGGCTCGGATAAAAAGGAGTTAGCATTAGTTTGCAAAATAGCAGAAGATTTAGGTTATAATGAAGTTAACATTAATCTGGGTTGCCCAAGTAAGAAAGTACAAAAAAATAAATTTGGAGCATGCTTAATTAAAGAACCTGATTTAGTTGCAGAATGTATCAATGAAATGACAAATTCATGCAATATTCCTATAACAGCAAAAACAAGAATAGGTTTTGATAAAATAGAAAACTTTGATTATTTAAACTCTTTCGTAAACAAAATTTCTAAGGCTGGATGTAAAACAATAATTTTACATGCAAGAAAAGCAATCTTAAAAGGTCTCACACCTAAAGAAAATTTAAAAATACCAAAATTAAATTACCCGCTTGTTTATCAGATTAAAAAAGAAAACAAAGATTTAGAAATTATAATAAATGGTGGAATAACTAATGTTTCAGAAATTCAAAATCACTTAATTAATTGTGATGGAGTTATGATTGGAAGAGCCATATATCAAAATCCTTATTTCCTTGCTGAAATTGAAAAGAAAATCTTTAGTAACTTAAATGTCTTAAGCAGGTCAGAAGTTGCAGAAAAGTTAGTTGCTTATGTAAAAGATGAAGTTAAAAAAGGGACTAGAGTAAATCAAATTATGCGACACACAGTTGGTTTATATTATGGACAATCTGGAGCTAATAAATGGAAAAGATATTTAAGTGATAATATGATGGCACGTGATTCTGACTTTCAAAAAGTAAATCATATAATGACTATTGCTCAAAATAATGAAAAAGCTAACCAAGCTACCTAATGACAGGAAATTTACAACTAGACCAAACTCTTTTTTTAATTACTATTATGATCTTATCTGCTTTTCCCGCTGGTTTTGCAGCCGGGCTTTTTGGTATAGGAGGAGGTTTAATTACTGTTCCGATATTATTTTATATATTTACTAGTTCAGGAATTGAATCTTCGTATTTAATGCATTTAGCCGTTGGAACATCTTTCGCAATTATTATACCCACTTCAACAGTTTCAGTTATGACTCATCATCAGCATAAGGCAGTTGATTTTAGTATTGTTAAGGGTTACGGAATATTTGTTATTACAGGAGTAATATTAGGAACTATATTTGCTGCCAACCTGAAGACAAAACCACTAATTTTATTTTTCTCAGTAGTTGTTTACTTGCTCGCATTTTATCTCCTTTTTTTAAAGGAGAAGGCAAAAGATATAAAAATTAAAATGGGTTTACCTTCAAAGATCATAAGTGGCTTAATTACTGGTTTTATTTCAGCACCTATGGGGATTGGTGGAGCAGTAATGAACGTTCCAATACTTAAATTTTTTGGTTATCCCATTAATAAAGCTATTGGTAGTGCTGCCGCAATTGGTTTTGTAATAGCTTTATTTGGTGCAATAGGTTTTTTTATTTCAGGAAAATATTTAAACGTAAATTTGCCGTTAAGTATAGGCTTTATCAATATTCCAGCATTCTTAATATTTGTACCAATAACAACATTTATGGCACGAGTAGGGGCTAAAAAAAGTCATAGAATTGATAAACAAAAGCTTACTAAATATTTTGGTTTTTTTTTAATAATAATAGGATCAAAATTTTTATTCGATTATTTTCAATTGTAATTTATATAATTAATTTCAAATTTTTTGATCGTATTCACCGATTTTTCCTGTTTTTTGTAAAAGTGCATCAATAAAGTGAAATATTTTTTTCTTTCTAATGTCCGAAGAAGGACTTTCAGTAACTACCACGAGCGAAGGTTTATTAGAAGATGCTCTAATTAAACCCCACGAACCATCCTCTAAGACAAATCTTACACCATTAATAGTCAATATTTCTGTAATTAATTGATTATCTATTTTTGTCCTTTCTTCTTTAAGTTTTTGAACTTTTTTAACTATGTTTTCAACAACCTTATATTTTTCCTCGTCTTTACAAAATGGAGCCATAGTCGGTGATTGAAAAGTTTTAGGTAAGTCATTTATAATTTCACTCATCTTTTTATTTTGACTATCTATTAAATGACAAACCTGAATAGCAGAATTAATTCCATCGTCATAACCATATCCAAGAGGTTGATTAAAAAAGAAATGCCCACTTTTTTCAAATCCTGCTAAAGCTTTTTCTAAATTAACTTTTCGTTTAATATGGGAATGACCAGTTTTCCAATAAATAGTTTTACATTGATTTTTAGATAAAACTTCATCTGTTGAGTAAAGGCCGGTCGATTTTACATCTACAACAAATTTAGAATTTTTATGTTTAGGCGCTAGATTTCTTGCTATCAGTAATCCAATTTTATCAGAAAAAATTTCGTTTCCTTTTTCATCTATTACTCCACATCTATCACCATCTCCATCAAAACCAAATCCTATATCAGCGTTATTATCTTTTACTGCTTTAGATATCGCATGAAGCATCTCTAAATTCTCAGGGTTTGGATTGTATTTCGGAAAAGACCAATCTAGTTTACAATCTAATTCTATTACCTCACAGCCTACACCTTTTAATATTTCAGGTGCAAATATACCTGCAGTACCATTTCCACATGCAACAACAGCTTTTATTTTTTTTTTAATTTTATTTTTTTTAATCAAGTCTTGAATGTATATTTGTTTAAAATTATCTATATTTTTATTAGATCCTTTTCCTTCAATAAATTTTTTATTCAGTGTTATTTCTTTTAATTCAGACATTTCTTCAGGAGCATGAGTTAAACCCTTTTTGATACCCATCTTTACACCTGTCCATCCATTTTCATTATGGCTCGCTGTTACCATAGCTACTGCATCTGCATTTAAATTAAATTGAGCAAAATATACTGTTGGAGATAGTGAAAGTCCTATATCTTCTATAAAGCATCCTGTAGAAATTAATCCCTTTTTTAAGGCAGATTTAATTTCCTCACTATAAGACCTATAATCATGTCCAACGACTACCCTTGGATTGTTTTTTTTAGTATGTTGAATTATTTGTGTACCAAGACCTTTGCCAAGATCTTCAATTCCAAGAAGGTCTATCTCTTTTCTATATAACCATCTTGCATCATATTCTCTAAAACCATTTTGATTTATCAGCATTAATATCCTCTTTTATATGACCTTCTTTATTAACAAAACTTTCCACTTGAAAAAAAAAGCAAATGTTCGTATAATGTTCTATTGAACTAACGTATTATGTAGTATATTAACAAAAATGTAACACAACATATAGTTGTTTATTACAAATTAAGCCGTTAAGTAATTAAATTTATGAATAAAAACGTATCTTTGGCAATAAAAAAGGCTGTGGGCAGCATAGGCTCTAACACAATATCTAAGTTTAAAGACAATGGCCCAAAAAAAACTGATCTTTTTTCACTTTCAGGAGAGACAGAGCTTTTCCAAAACGAAAAGGGCATAACAATTAAAATTGACCGATCTAGAGACTTAAACCTTACTGACTTTGGCAGAGCTACATTGACTGATAGATATTTAGGTCACAATGAGTCTTTTCAAGATTTATTTGCAAGAGTTGCAAGCACATATGCAGATAATAATTTACATGCTCAAAGACTTTATAACTATATTAGTAATTTATGGTTTATGCCAGCTACTCCAGTATTATCAAATGGCGGAACCGAGAGAGGTTTACCAATCTCATGCTTTTTAAATGAGGCAGGGGACAGTTTGGAAGGCATACTAGATTTATGGAGTGAGAATGTTTGGTTAGCAGCTAGAGGTGGAGGAATAGGAAGTTATTGGGGTAATTTAAGATCAATAGGAGAAAAAATTGGAAAAGTTGGAAAAACTTCAGGAATAATTCCATTTATTAAAGTGATGGACTCTTTAACATTAGCGATAAGCCAAGGTTCGTTGAGAAGAGGCTCTGCAGCTTGTTATTTACCAATTGATCATCCCGAAATAGAAGAGTTTATAGAAATGAGAAGACCAACGGGCGGTGATGTTAATAGAAGGTCATTGAATTTACATCACGGAGTTTTAGTTTCTGATGCATTTATGAGGGCTGTAGAGACAGATTCACAATGGGCACTTAGAAGCCCTAAAGATGGTTCAGTACAATCAAACATTTCAGCAAGAAATTTATGGATAAGACTTTTGACAGCGAGAGTAGAAACTGGAGAGCCATATATTATTTATATTGATACAGTTAATAGACAGATTCCCCAACACCACAAATTAGCTGGTCTTCGAGTTAAAACTTCAAACCTGTGTAGTGAGATTACTTTACCCACAGGATTAGATAACGATGGAAAAGAAAGAACAGCAGTTTGTTGTCTTTCTTCTCTTAATTTAGAGAAATATGATGAATGGAAAGATGACGAAAAATTTGTTGAAGATGTAATGAGGTTCTTGGATAACATTATGTCAGATTTTATAAATAAAGCTCCTGACTCATTCAAAAATGCAAAATACTCAGCAATGAGAGAACGAAGTGTTGGACTTGGGGTTATGGGTTTACACTCTTATTTTCAAAAGAAAAAAATTCCTTTTGGATCTGTTATGAGTAAGGTATGGAATAAAAAAGTTTTTAAGGACATTCAAACAAAGGTTGATGCCGCTTCAGTAACTCTTGCTGAAGAAAGAGGAGCTTGTCCAGATGCGGAAGAATATGGAATAAAGGAAAGATTTTCGAATAAAACAGCAATCGCTCCCACAGCATCTATTTCAATCATATGTGGAGGGACATCCCCAGGAATAGAACCAATTTCTGGTAACAGCTATACACATAAAACTCTATCAGGATCTTACAATGTTAGAAATAAATATTTAACTGAAGTTTTAGAAAATTATGGAAAAAATGATGATGAAACTTGGTCTAGCATTACAACTAATCAAGGTTCCGTTTCTCATTTAGATTTTTTAACTATTGAAGAAAAAGAAACTTTTAAAACTGCCTTTGAAATAGATCAAAGATGGATAGTAGAATTAGGCGCAGACAGAACACCACATATATCTCAAGCACAATCTGTTAATGTTTTTATTCCTGCAGATATTCATAAACGAGACCTTCATAATATTCATTTTCAAGCTTGGAAAAAAGGACTGAAAAGCCTTTATTACTGCAGATCAAAATCTATTCAAAGAGCTGAAAATGTTAATACCGGTTCTTCAACAGATGTGACAAAAAATGTTTATAAAACAAATGAAGAATCAACTAATGAAGAAAACAAATATGAGGAGTGTTTATCATGTCAGTAGTAAAAAAAGATAATAATAAAAATCAAGAACCAAAAAAAATGGGCCTACTAGTGGAGAACCCAGTTTACAAGCCCTTTAGATATCCGTGGTGTTACGATGCGTGGTTAACTCAACAAAGAATTCATTGGCTTCCGGAAGAAGTTCCATTAGGTGACGACGTGAGAGACTGGCAAAAAAATTTATCTGAGCCAGAAAAAAATTTAGTCACACAAATTTTTAGATTCTTCACGCAAGCAGATGTTGAGGTTAACAATTGTTACTTAAGACATTATACAACTGTGTTTAAACCAACTGAAGTTTTAATGATGATGACCGCTTTTGCATCTATGGAAACTGTTCACGTAGCGGCTTACTCACATTTATTAGACACAATAGGTATGCCCGAGTCTGAATATTCTGCTTTCATGAAATACAAAGAAATGAAAGACAAATACGATTACATGCAAGGCTTTAATGTTAATTCCAAGGAAGATATAGCAAAAACTGTAGCAGTCTTTAGTGCTTTCACAGAAGGATTACAATTATTCGCTAGCTTTGCTATTCTGTTAAATTTTCCAAGACATAATAAACTCAAAGGTATGGGTCAAATAGTAACTTGGTCTGTAAGAGATGAAACTCTGCACTGTAATTCGATGATCAGAATATTTAAAGAGTTTATAAAAGAAAATCCTGAAATTTGGACGCCTAAATTAAAAAAAGAAATTTATGAAGCTTGCAGAACAATAGTTCAACATGAGGACGCGTTCATTGATTTAGCCTTTGAAATGGGTCCAATGAAAGGTCTAACAGCTCAAGAAGTAAAAGACTATATCAGGTTTATTGGAAACAGACGCCTAGTTCAATTAGGATTAGAGCCAATTTATGATGTTAAGAAAAATCCATTAACATGGCTGGATACTATGCTAAACGCAGTAGAGCACATGAACTTTTTTGAAGGTAGAGCAACAGAGTATTCTAAAGCTTCAACTAAAGGAACTTGGGTTGAGGCATTCTCATAAAGGTTTTATAAACTGGCTGAATTTGGTTTTATATCTATAGGTTCCCACACAGGTTATTGGCTTCAGGATGAACTAGAGAAGTCGAGTAACAAAAATATTCTTTTAGTTGAACCAGTGCCTTATAATTTAAAGGAACTTAAAGAGAGAACAAAAAAATTTCCCAATGTAATAATAGAACCAACAGCAATTAGTGATAAAGATGAAACTATACCATTTTATTATATTAAAAGAAGTTCCATTGAAAAATTAAAAAAACATTGGGCTAGTGGAATTGGCTCTTTTGAAAAAAACCATATTTTAAATCATAAAAACAAAAGATTCAAAGTCTCCGAAGAAGATATAGAGGAAATTAAAATACAGTGTTTGTCCCCACAATCTTTGATTAAAAAATACTCTATTGAAAAAGTCGAAAAATTAATGATGGATGTTGAAGGTTCAGAATACAAAATTCTTAAATCAATTGATTATAAGAAAGTTAGAATAAACAATATAATCTTTGAAAAAAAACATTTTGATGGAACTTTTAGTGTGGGGCCTAAATTAAAAGAGATTAAAGATTTACTAGTAGCTAATAATTATGAACTTTTTAACCTTGATGAAGAGAACATTATTGCTAAAAAAAAAGGCTAATTTATCTTTGATTTAAAAGCATTACTTCTCTAACCTCTTCACCTTTGTATTTCGATAAAGGCCTTATCAGTTTGTTAGAGGCATGTTGCTCCATAATATGAGCAGACCATCCTGTAATTCTAGACATTACAAAAATAGGAGTATAAAAATCTATATCTATTCCCATCATGTAATATGTTGGCCCGCAAGGAAAATCTACATTTGGATGAATATTCTTTTTTTCAATCATAACTTTTTCCAAAATTTCATAAATTTGAGTATATTTTTCTTTCTTAAGTAGTTTTGCCACTTTGAACATATAATGTTTCATTGTTGGAACCCTTGAGTCTCCTGTTCTGTAAACCCTATGGCCAAATCCCATTACAACTTTCTTTTTAGACAAAGCATTCTCTATCCAACTTTTTGCTTTTTCTGGTTTTCCAATTTCTTTCATCATATGCATCACTGCTTCATTTGCCCCACCATGCAAAGGACCCTTAAGTGAAGCAATAGCACCAGTAATAGCTCCATGTAAATCTGACAAACTACTTGTTATTGTTCTAGCTGTAAAAGTAGAAACATTAAAACTGTGCTCTGCATATAAAATCAAAGAGATATCAAAAGCTCTTACAATTTCTTTATCTGGAACCTTATTAAACATCATTTTAAAAAAATTTTCAGAAAAAGACAATTTCTTATCTGGAGATATTATTTTTTTTCCCTTTCTAACTCTAAAATAAGCAGCGACTGCTGTTGGAGTTTTAGCAAAAATCCTCATCGCTTTTCTCATATTTGCTTTAGGCGAGTTATCCTTAGTGTCTTTATCTTCTAAAGCCATTAAACTTACACATGTTCTAATTACATCCATCGGATGTGCATTTTTTGGCATTCTTTTAATATCTTTTAAAATACTATTTGAAAGTTTTCTTTCTGACCTTTCTTGCTTTGTAAATTTTTTTAATTGTTTTTTACTAGGAAGCTCCCCATGGAGTACTAAGTAGGCCACTTCTTCAAATTCACATTTATCACAAAGATCTTGCACTTTATATCCTCGATAAGTAAGTGCACTTAATTCTGGAACAACATGAGATATAGTAGTTTCATCTACTACAATACCTAAAAGTCCTTTTTTAATATCCTCTGTCATTACTCGTGTCCTTCCGTTGAAAAATCGGTTATTTTTTTTCCTGGTGTATTATACTTTTCATACTCTACAAGCTCATACAATCTTTTTCTAGTCTGCATTTTGTCAATAACATTATTTTGATCTCCCTCTTTAAAAATTGTTTTTAAACCATCTTCTACGTTTTTCATTGCTAATCTTTGTGTAGTCACTGGATAAATTACCAAGTTATATCCTAGATTTTCTAATTGGGACTTTTTTAAAAGTTTTGATTTACCAAATTCTGTCATATTAGCTAATAGATATGTTTTTGAATTTTTTCTAATTTCTTCAAATTCATTTTCATTTTTCATAGCTTCAGGAAAAATCATATCAGCGCCAGCTCCCTCATATGCTTTCACTCTCTCAATTGTTTTATTTAATCCCTCTACGGTATTAGCATCTGTTCTTACAATTATTAAAAAATTATTATCTTTCCTAGCTTTTACAGCAGTATCTATTTTCTTAATCATAGTTTCCACAGGAATGATTTCTTTATTATCTAAATGACCGCATCTTTTTTCATCTACCTGGTCTTCAATATGACAACCAGAAAGACCCTTGCTTTCAATAACTGAAATAGTTTTTTTACAATCTTTAAATCCTGTGTCTGCATCAACTATTGAAGGAAGGTCAGTTGCCTGGGATATTTGACTAGATCTGTAACTAACATGATCTAAAGTTGTTAAGCCAATATCTGGTATACCAAGATCATTAGCCATTACTCCACCAGAGATATAAATTCCATCAAATCCAATTTCTGCAATTAGTTTTGCGCAAAGAGGATTGTAGGCACCAGGGAATCTTAGCAATTTTTTGGATTTTAAAGAATTTACTAAATCTAATCTTTTTTGTGATGCGTTTTTTTTATTAAAATGCATTTAGGTGTCTTATATTAGACGAATATTAAAAAATCAAAGATTATTTTATTAAAATATATATTGCTGTAACAA
>CACDNS010000012.1:0-14083 GCA_902554215.1 uncultured Pelagibacteraceae bacterium | reverse complement strand
CAAACGTTATATTATAACACTATGTTAAACAATATGCGTAAACTTACAATATCATTATTTTTTTGTATATTTGCTCTGAATTCTTCAGTAAATGCAGATGTTAAAGTAGTGGCATCAATTAAACCAATACATTCCTTAGTTAGTTATGTAATGGACGGTGTTGGTAAACCTGATGTTATAGTTGATGGATATAATTCTCCACATGGTTTTAGTTTAAAACCATCACATGCAAAAATGATTGAGAATGCTGATCTTATAATTTGGGTAGGTGAAGATTTAGAAGCTTTTCTAGAAAAACCATTAGACACAATTGCTAAAAAAGCTGTGAATATTGAAGTAATGGATTTAAAAGGAATTAAAAAACTAAAGTTTAGAGAAAAAAATATTTTTGAAGGCCACGATGATCATGGACATGACGAGCACAAAGAACATGGTCATAAAGAAGATAAGCACGATGATCATGGGCATAAAGAGGATAAACATGACGAACATAAAGAGCATGACGAACACAAAGAACATGGTCACAAAGAAGATAAGCACGATGATCATGGACACGAAGGTCATGCACATGGCGAACATGATCCTCATGTTTGGTTAGATCCAATGAATGCAAAAGTAATTGTTAAAGAAGTTACAAAACAGTTAGTTAAGTTAGACCCAGAAAACGGCTCAAAATATAAAGCTAATTCAAAAAAAGCTATAGCAGATTTAGATGCATTAACTAAAAGTATAAAAAAAGATCTTAAAAAAGATCTTAGGTTTGTAGTTTTCCATGATGCCTACCAATATTTTGAAAACAGGTTTGGTATACAAGTTCTCGGAGCTTTAACTGTAAATACAGATGTTATGCCTGGAGCGGAACAACTAGCTGAAATTAGAGAGGTAATAGAACATGAAAAAGTAAATTGCCTATTCTCTGAACCTCAATTTAATCCTTCAATAATAAAATCAATTGCTAAAGATACTAAAGTTAAGACAGGTGTTTTAGACCCTCTGGGTGCAACTTTAGATAAAGGCAAAGGCATGTACCAAAAGTTATTAAAAGATATGTCTTCATCTTTTAAAGGTTGTTAAATCAAGATACTTTCCTTACAAAAAAAACAAAAATAAGAGAAGTTATAAACATAATTAAAGCGTAAGCTGCTGTAGGAATTAAGAATGTTATATCATTAAACAATTGGCTAGCTACAAAAACTGCTAGAGTTCCATTTTGAAGTCCACATTCCAATGAAATACATTTTCTTTGAGCGACACCGCTTGCTAAAAATTTTGCTAAATAATAAGCAATTATCATCATAACAACGTTTAAAGTTAGTGTAATTGTTCCAGCTTGAACTATATAGCTTATTATGTTCTCCCATTCCTCAATCCAAATAGCTGCGAAAACGAAAGCAAATAAAATAATTGAAATTCTTTGAATTAATTGTCTTTTAGAGTCTATAAAATAAGTTGCGAATTTCCTAATTAACATTCCTAAAAGAACTGGCAATGTAACAACTAAAAACATTTTCATTGATATTCCAATGATTGAAATTTCTTTAGAAATATTTGTAATTTGTAATAAATCAGCAGATTTGAAAATAATAAATGGAACTGAAATAATGCTTATTAAGCTTATAACTGCTGTCAGTGATACTGATAATGCAACATCACCGTTTGCAAATTTTGTTAAAACATTTGATGTAACTCCTCCAGGAGCGGCAGCAATAATCATGACACCTAAAGCAAGTTCTATTGGAGTATTAAAAATTTTAATTAAAATAAATGCAATTATTGGAAGTAATATAAGTTGGCATATCAAACCAATAATAAAATCTTTTGGTTGTTTAATAACTCTTAAAAAATCTTGGCCTGTTAAGCCTAGGCCTAGAGTTAGCATTATAAGTGCCAATGCTATTGGTGCAATTTTGGTAACAACTTCCATTTTTTTAAAATTTCCTTATTTTTAGATTTTTTAGCTATCATCAAACATGCGCAAGATTTTAGTATAAGACCATCTTTTAAAATTCTGAGATTATTATCTCGAAGTGTTTTTCCTGAAGAGGTAATGTCAATTATAATTTCAGATGATCCAATAAAAGGATAAGTTTCTGTAGCACCTAAACTAGGTACTAATTTGTATTGTGTTACACCTTTTGAAACAAGAAAATTGTTAGTTAAATTTGGATATTTAGTAGCAACTCTTAGTCTTTTATTTTTTTTATCTCTAAAATCAAATGACACCTCTTCTAGATCAGCAACAGTTTGAACATCTATCCAATCATCAGGAATAGCAACTACAAGATTAGCTGATCCAAAATCTAATTTTTTCTTAACTTCAATTTTTTTATTTATATTGATTGGTGACTCATTTAAAAGATCTAGGCCAGATATACCTATATCAAGAGTACCATCACTCAGTCTTTGTATAATTTCTTTAGCATGTAAATAAATAATTTTAATAAAAGGAAAATTTTTTACTTCAGCAAAATAATTTCGTTCTGCCCCATTTGAGGAGAGTTCTAAATTATTTTTTCTAAGATAGTCTACTGAGCCCTCTTTTAATCTTCCTTTACTTGGTAGTCCTATAGTTATTAAATTTTTCATTTTTTTAAATTATTCAAATTAATTGCAGCACCAACTGCTGAAATGTTTCTTTTTGATCCAAGACTTTTCAGTAAACTATCATACCTTCCGCCTCTAGCTATTTCTTTATTTGATGAATTGTATACCTCAAAAACTAATCCCGTATAATACTCGATATCTCTTCCGAAGTTTGTTGAAAAAACTGTTTTCGAATCTATTTTTGATAAATTTTTTAAATTAGACAAGTTTTTAAAAATATTAGCTCCTAATTTATTTTTTAGAATAAAACTATTAAGAGTTTTTTCTAATTTTACTATTGGACAATTAATTTTAAGGTATTCTCTTATTATTTTTACAGTTTTTTTATTTTCTTTAAATGATCTTGGATCTTTTATCTTTCGATCAAATCTAGATAAAATTTCAGAAATTTTACGGTTTGCAATTTCTTTATTCTGATCAATATTTTTCATTTCTAAAAACTTTTTTTTATCTAATTCAACTGCCGAAGGGTCCACATCAGAGTTAGTTTCGAGTCTATTCAGTAAATCTTCAAAATATTTGGGTCTCCAAAAGTGTCTGTTCAATCTCATTTTCCATCTTTCTGGTATTTTTAAGGACTCTAATAACCTTTGAAATAAACTTACATCTCCCACTTTTATTGAGGTATTTTTTATTTTAATTTTTTTAATTGATTTAGTAATTGTTTTTAAAATTTTTAAATCATCATAAGATTTATTTTTGGAGCCTAAAATTTCTATTCCTAACTGATCATTAACAACTTTATCTTTTGGTCCGCTTGATCTCCTATAGGCTTGGCCAGAATAATAAATTTTTGAATTAGTTTTAGATTTCTCTTTCAAATATTTTATACACGAGGCTACCGTTAAATCTGGTCTTAAACACATACTTTTGCCAGTATCGTCCTCAAAAGTAAGCATTAATTTTCGAAAATTCTCGCCTGATCTTTGAATTATATAGTCTGAGTCTAAAAGAACATCCGGTTTCGATAAAATAAAACCATCTTTTTTAAAAACTTTTATTATGTTTTCAGAGTAATTTTTTGATTTCATTTGCTAGGTCTTCTGTTTTAACTGAACTTTCATTCCCAGTTTTTAGATTTTTCAAAGTTGCTTTTCCTGATTTGATTTCATCATCGCCATATAAAATGACAGCGGGTGATCCAATTTTGTTTGCGTACTCCATCTGTTTTTTTAATTTGCCCTCACCAGGATAAATCTCAGAACTGATATTTGAGTTTCTTAGTTTAGTTAATATTTCTATATATTCTTTGGTACGAAGTTTATCGAAAGTACATATGACTACAGGTCGAGAGATTTTAATTTTAAAATCCTTTTTTTGCATTAAAGCAAATACTAACCTATCAAGACCTATTGATATTCCAGTTGCTGGACAATCAAGGTTTCCAAAATTATTTACAAGATTATCGTACCTCCCTCCTCCTCCTATTGAGCCAAATTGAATAGTTTGTCCTTTTGCATTCTTAACATCAAAATTTAAATTAACTTCGAAGATAGGTCCTGTGTAATATTCTAAGCCCCTAATAACTGATGGATCAAATTTGTAATTTTTAAAGTTATAAGCTTCAAAAATTTTTGTAATTTCTAATACATCTTCACTATCGGTTGTTTTGCCTTTTAAAGTATCTTCTATTATTTTAATTTGATCTTTTTTTAGATTTGACCCTTTTGTGTAATCTCCAGATTTATCCTTTCTACCTTCTCCTAGAAGTTTTTTAGCTTCGTCCCATCCAAGTCTATCTATTTTATCCAGCGCGCGTAAAGTGGATAATATTTGATCTTTTGAATTGATTTTTAATTTTTCAAATAATTTATCTGTTATTTTTCTAGATGAAATATTTACAATGTAATCATTTTTGTTTAATCCACATCTCTCTAGTATCTCAGATACTAATATACAAAGCTCAGCATCTGACTGTAAATTTTTTGTTCCCACGCAGTCAGCATCAAACTGTAAAAACTCTCTAAATCTTCCGGGTCCTGGCTTTTCATTTCTCCAAACAGTACCTAGTTGATATCTCTTAAAAGGTTTTGGAATTTCAAGATAATTTTTTGCAACATATCTTGCTAGTGGGGCAGTAAGATCGTATCTAAGTGATAGCCATTTGTTTTCGTCTTTAAAAGAAAATACTCCTGCATCAGGCCTGTCTTTATCAGGTAAAAATTTACCAATACTATCCGTATACTCGAAACTTGGTGTTTCGAGATATTGAAAGCCGTACTTAATCATAACTTCTTTGATATTAGAAATTACAAAATCACGGATTAATAATTCTTTTTCCTGTCTATCTACAAAACCTAATGGAAGTTCCTTAGAAGGTTTTGTTTTTTTATCTTTTACCATTTTTTGGTACAGCAGGGTGGATTCGAACCACCGACCCCTAGTTCCACAAACTAGTGCTCTAACCAACTGAGCTACTGCTGCATAACTCCTTTTTATATTAATTGTTTATAAATTTGTATTTTAAAATATGTAATGATTTAGCTAAGCAATAGCCTAGCGTGTACACTGTGAGAGTGTGTTTTTAGGATAGAATTTTTAATTTTTATAATCATTAGCTGTCTTTTAACAAAAGATCCGAATTTTGCAAGGAAAGAATTAGCGGGACATAAAACTATAATAAGTCTGATGTCCCGATAATTTGGATTTAGGAAATAAGATTTAAGATGTTTTCTGCAATTTTACTGCGGAAGGACCTTTTTCCGTGCTTTCCACTTCAAACGTTAGTTCATCGCCTTCGTTTAAATATTTTAAACCAGCTTCTCTAACTGCCGAGCTGTGAACGAACACGTCTTTTTCTTTGTCTTCTCTTTCAATGAAACCATAACCTTTAGTACCATTGAACCACTTTACTTTGCCTTTTAGTGCACTCATTGTTTACTTTTCCTTATTTGTTATTAACTTTAATTAGTAAAAACTTACTAACCTCGCCCGTTTAATATGTATGTTGTATTGTTGTCAAGATCTGTTTTTTAAAAAAAACAATAAAAATTAGTAAATTGTCTATTTTGCAACATATATCAATTGAATATGGTTATAATTGATACAATAAAAAGTAGACTAAAACCTAAATAAATATATTTATTTTTAATCAAATGCCTCTTGACTTTGGCAAATTTTGGCTCCTGATATTCCAATCCTTGCCCAGAATGACGGGATGATTTTACAAAACCCTTATCTCTTCCTATCTTCAAAAATTTTTCTTTTCTGTGTTGATAAATTTCTTCTTTTGATGAATTTTCAAAAAACTTAAGGCTTTTTATAATTGAAAATTTTACTTCATCAGCAACAGAATCTGCATTTCTATGTGCGCCACCTAATGGCTCATCTATAATTTCATCTATAATTCCTAACTTTAATAAATCCTTAGCAGTTAATTTCATCGCCTCTGCAGCTTGTAAAGATTTACTAGGATCTCTCCAAAGTATCGAAGCACACCCTTCAGGTGAAATTACTGAGTAAATAGAATTTTCTAACATTATAACTTTATTTGAAGAGGCTAAAGCAATTGCTCCACCCGAACCACCTTCGCCTATTATAATTGAAATATTTGGAACCTTTAAAGACATACAGCTTTCTATTGAATTAGCAATTGCTGCAGCTTGTCCCCTTTGTTCAGCACCAACACCTGGATAAGCTCCAGGAGTATCAATAAAAGTGATAACGGGAATTTCAAATCTGTCAGCCAATTTCATTAATCTTATACACTTTCTATATCCCTCCGGCTTCATCATTCCAAAATTCCTCTCAATTCTGCTATTAAGATCTTCTCCTTTTTCTTGGCCGATAACTAAAACTGATCTTTTATCAATGATACCAAAACCAGCAATTACAGATTTATCATCACCAAAAAATCTATCTCCAGATAATGGAGAAAAGTTTGAGAAAATTTTATTTATATAAAAATTTGCTTTGGGCCTATCCTCATGTCTAGCGACTAATGTTCTTTCCCAACTATTTAAATTTGTATAAATCTCTTTCAATTTTTCATTAATTTGTTCTTGGGTCTCTTTAATTTTTTGCGTATCTACCTCTGAAATTCCCTCTGAGCCAAAAGGACTTTTAAGTGTATCTCTCTTCTCCTCCAAAAGCTTAATTTCTTTTTCAAAATCTAGATAGTTTTTCATAATTTTCTTTAATTTTTAACATAATTCTCTTTTTAAAAGAATACAATCGGTTTATTATTTAATATGCAAAAAATAAAAAAAGGAAATTTAAAAATTGATTCTAAATTAGTAGAATTTATAGAGAAAGAAGTTATTCCAGGCACAGATATTGATCCCAATAAATTTTGGTCAAAGTTTGACGATATAGTTCATAATTTATCTATAATTAACAAAAAGTTGTTAAAGGAAAGACTCGAAATACAAAAAAAGATAGATGCTTGGCATGTATCAAAAAAAGACACTGATTTTAATAATGATGAATATTTAACTTTTTTGAAATCAATCAATTATCTGGTCGAGGAGAAAGGGGATTTTAAAATTAGTACATCAAATGTTGATGAAGAAATTAAATCGATTGCTGGTCCTCAACTAGTTGTACCAGTGGATAATGCGAGGTACGCATTAAATGCTGCTAATGCTAGATGGGGCAGTTTATACGATGCTTTATATGGTACAGATGTAATCGAAGGTGAAAGAGACAGCGCTTATAATCCAAAAAGAGGCGATAAAGTTATTAAGTATGTAAGAAATTTTTTAGATAAGGCATTTATTATCAAAGATGCAAAATGGACTGAGATTGAAAAAATCAAAATAACTGATGATCAATTAAATTTAGAAATTAATAATAAAAAATATTTTTTAAAAGATAAAAATCAATTTGTTGGGTATAACGGAAACAAGGAAAGTCCATCCTCTATTTTATTAAAAAACAATAATCTACATATTGATATAATTATTAACCCTGATCATTTAATAGGAAAAGTTGATAAAGCAAATATCTCAGATGTTATAATTGAATCAGCGATCTCAACAATTGTAGACAATGAAGACTCTGTTACTGCTGTAGATGGAGAGGATAAAATAAGATGTTACAGAAATTGGCTTGGCATAATGAAAGGCGATCTAAAAACAGAAATGGAGAAAAATGGAAAAAAATTTACTAGAGAGCTTAAACCAGATAGAGAATATACAAACCCGAATGGTGTTAAATTTAAATTGCACGGAAGAGCTTTGCTTTTAAATAGAAACGTTGGTCATCTTATGACCAATCCTGCAATAATTTTAAAGGATGGATCTGAAATTCCAGAAGGAATTATGGATGCTTTTTTTTCAACAATGTGTGCATTGCATGATTTCAAAAATAAAAAAAATTCTCGAACAGGCTCAGTTTATATAGTTAAACCAAAAATGCACGGACCGGATGAAGCCTCCTTCACAAATGACTTGTTTGAAAAAGTAGAGGAAACTTTAAATCTTAAAAAGTACACAATTAAAGTAGGCATTATGGATGAGGAGAGGAGAACAACTGTTAACTTGAAGGAATGTATTAGAAAAGTAAAAGAAAGAATAGTTTTTATCAATACAGGTTTTTTAGACAGAACAGGAGATGAAATGCATACCTCTTTCGAAGCAGGGCCAATGATTTTTAAAGGAGATATGAAGAAATCTGCTTGGCTAAATACTTATGAAGATTGGAATGTTGACACAGGTCTTTCTTGTGGATTTTCTGGTGTTGCCCAAATAGGTAAAGGCATGTGGGCGATGCCGGATAGAATGTCGGATATGATGAAGCAAAAAATTGTTCACCCAAACTCAGGTGCTAATTGTGCGTGGGTGCCATCACCAACGGCGGCAACACTTCATTCAATCCATTATCATGAGGTAAACGTATTTAAAAAACAGATTGAAATTAAAAAGAGACAAAAAGCAAAATTGGATAAAATTTTAGAGATACCTACCGCAGATAGGCCGAATTGGTCTGTCGAAGAAATTAATAAAGAATTAGAAAATAATGCCCAAGGAATTTTAGGGTATGTAGTAAGATGGATTGACCAGGGAGTTGGTTGTTCAAAAGTTCCTGATATTAACAATATAGGCCTGATGGAAGATAGAGCAACATTAAGAATATCTTCGCAACATATGGCAAATTGGCTTTATCACGGTGTCTGTACTCAAGATCAAGTGATGGATGTAATGAAAAAAATGGCGAGAATTGTTGATAAACAAAATGATAGTTCTGAAAAATCAAATTACAAGAAAATGTCTGATGACTTTGAAAATTCAATAGCATTTAAAGCTGCATGCGATCTAGTTTTTAAAGGCAAGGAACAGCCGTCTGGATATACTGAGCCTTTATTACATCAGAGAAGATTAGAGAAAAAATCTACAATTAATTAATCATTTGTAACTGGAACTCTATTTTTAAAGGCTGAAAATAGTGTCCCGTCATCTAACTGCTCAATTTCTCCTCCTACAGGTAGGCCTTGAGCTAATTTTGTAATTTTTAATTTATCATTTTTAATAGAGTCTTCTATGTAATGAGCTGTAGTTTGGCCTTCAACAGTAGCACTTGTTGCAATAATAACTTCTTTTAAACTATTTTTTTTTATTCTTTTAATGAGAGAGTCTATTAATAAATTTTTTTTTTCGTAATTTTCATTGGAGTTTAGTGTGCCTCCCAAAATATGGAAGTAACCTTTATATATATTTGCAGATTCAATTACCCACATATCAGCAAGATTTTCAACTACGCAAATTTTATCGAATTTGCTTACTTGCTCACAAATACAAACTCTATCTACAATTTTTAAATTACCACAATTTATACACCTCACTACATTTTTATAAATTTTTGATAATGACTGAGCTAATGGCTTAACCATGCTATCTTTATTATTAATAAGTTTAAGTATAATTCTTTTAGCTGATTTAGGTCCTAAACCCGGTAATCTAGAAAATTGTTTTATAAGTTCTTCTATCTCTGGAATATTGTTGCTCATTTAAAAAGGTGGCTTAATATTAAATGGAAGTTGAATTCCTCCAGTAAGATTTGATAACTCCTCAGAAGATTTCTTCTTAAGATTTTCTTTAGCATTATTGTAAGCTGCTTTGATCAAATCATTAATTACTTCTCTGCTCTCTTTTTTTGCCTCTTCACTAATTATAATTGATTTCATTTCATAATCACCGGTAAGAATTACTTTAACTAAATTTCCTCCTGCTTCTCCTTCGACTTCAATTTTTTTAATTTTGTCTTGGAGTTCTTTCATTTTTTCCTGCATTACTTTTGCTTTTGAAAGCATATCTGTAAAATCATTCATCTTTATCCTCTTGAACATCTATAAGTTTAGCATCTGAAAAAGTTGAAAATATTTCTTTTGCTAATTCACTATTTTTTTCTTTGGAAACATTTGCAGACTTATTTTCTAAATTTTTTTCATAGAAAGTTTTTGCCCCTGAAGTTTTACTTAAGGAAATTATCCATCTTTCACCAGTCCAAGTAAGTAATTTTTCTGTAAGCAATTTAATAAAATCTTTATTTAATTTCTCATTGAATCCTATGTCTATTTTTCCTTTATGGAAGTTTACCAATCTTACATTGCGTTCAAGGTCATATTTAAGTTCTATTTCTTTTTCTTTCTCGGCAAGTTTGATTAAATCTTCAAACTTTTCAATTTGAATATTTTTTTGAACTTCAATTTTTTTTGGTTGACTGATTTGAATTTGCTCGGTGTTTTTAAGTTGACTTGTAGTTGTTCGTTTTATTTTTTTTTCTTCTTTTGGCTCATCAGAATCAAATTGATTTTGAACTTTTTTAAAATTATCGCCGCCTTTAATATCTTGCTCATTAATCTTAATATCTTTTGTTCTTTCAATATCTTTTAAATGAATTAATTGTAAAATATACATTTCTAAAGATAAATTTTCATTAGATACAAGTTTGAGATCATCAATAGTTTTGATGGTAAGCTGCCAAAATAATCCTAAATCTTGCATATTTAAGTTTTTGGAATAGTCATCAATCATTTTGAGTTCAGACTCTGAAATTAGATTATCCTTTTCAATAGGTCCTAGATTTACCCTTCTGCTAAACAAATGAATTATCTCTAAAATATCATTAAGAAAGTATCTCGCATCTAAACCGTCCTCGATCATTTCTTTCAAAAAATCTACAGCTTTTTTTTGATCGCCGTTAAGAATCTCTTTAAATAGATGTATAATTTTGCTTCTGTCAGCTAAACCTAGCATTTTTCTTATATCTTGATCGTGAATTTCTTTATCTTGGCCAGAGCCTTTAGTAATTAATGCCCTATCTAATAATGATAAAGCATCTCTGACTGAGCCTTCAGATGCTCTTGCAATAATTTTCAGTGCTTCATCAGAAATCTTTCCGCCCTCTTTTTTTGAAATATCTTTTATATGCAAAAAAAGCTTTTGCAAATTTACTCTTTTTAAATCAAATCTTTGACATCTTGATAAAATTGTAACTGGAATCTTTCTCACCTCAGTGGTGGCAAGAATAAATTTTAATCTTTCAGGTGGTTCCTCTAAAGTCTTAAGTAGTCCGTTAAATGCTTGTTTTGAAAGCATGTGAACTTCATCAATTATAAAAATTTTAAAACTAGCACTAGTCGGACTATACTTAGAATTTTCAATAAGTTCTCTTACATCGTCAATACCAGTTTTTGAGGCTGCATCCATTTCAAGAACATCAATGTGATTGGAGCTAACTATTTCTTTACAAGTATCACAAAAAGACTCGGGTGAACATTTTTTAGAACTATCAGAATTTTTAATACAATTTAAAGCTTTTGCTATTAACCTAGCTG
Organism: uncultured Pelagibacteraceae bacterium; assembly: GCA_902554215.1. Taxonomy (GTDB): domain Bacteria; phylum Pseudomonadota; class Alphaproteobacteria; order Pelagibacterales; family Pelagibacteraceae; genus Pelagilacustribacter. The sequence continues at coordinate 2,703 of CACDNS010000012.1, read as the reverse complement.
TAGTAGTTTTTCCAATTCCCCTGATACCTGTTAAAAGATATGCATTTGGTGTCTTGCCCAACTTAATGGCATTAACAATAGTTTGTGCAATAACTTCTTGGCCTATTAAATCTTTAAATTCTTGAGGTCTATATTTTAAAGCTAAAATTTTACTATTATTCATTTTATTAAAAGAGGCAGGCAACAACCTGAAAAATTTTCACTACGGCTGCTTCTTTTCAGACCTGACCGGGTTTATGAAACATCCACCTGATGCCAACCTCATCATGATTATATCAAGATAGATTTGATTACTACAAGCTAGAATTTAAATTTGTGGACTATTTTGTCCTAAAATTTGAGGCTTGATACACCCCTAATATATCAAGACTTTGTGTATGAAACCCAAGTTCCTCCATTGCATTTTGTACTGGTTTCTCGTCTAAATGTCCCTCAAAATCTAGATAGAAGTTAGTTTGAGCAAATGTATTTTTAACAGAAAAGCTTTCAAGTTTTGTCATATTAACTTGATTAGTGGCAAATCCCCCTAAGGACTTATACAGGGCGGCAGGCTCACTCTTTAATCTAAAAGTACAAGTTGTGATATACTTTTTTCCTTTTTCAAACTCTGGCTGTTGAACATTTTTTCCCATAATTAGAAATCTTGTAACATTTCCCTTTTCGTCCTCTATATTTTCTTTTAAAATTTTTAAATTATAAATTTTAGCTGATAGTTTTGAGGCTATAGCTGCAATAGATTTATCTTTTCCTTCTGCGAGTTCTTTTGCTGATCCCGCAGTATCTGCAGAAATTATAGTTTTAAATCTATTATTCATTATAATTTTTTGACACTGACCTATAGCTTGAGCATGACTTCTAACACACTTTATATCTTTCATTTCAGCATCATTTTTTGACAACAAGTTATGTTCTACTTTTTGAAAATGTTCTGCATGAATCTGAAGTTTATATTTTGGTAGAAGATAATGGATATCTGCTACTCTTCCGGCTAAAGAATTTTCTAATGGAATTATAATTTTGTAAGAATCGTCTTCGAATGCTGTTTTAAAAGTTTCTTCAAAAGTAGAGCATGTTTTTATCTCTGGATTTTTAAAAACTTCGTTAATAGCTATATGTGAATATGCACCTGGTTCGCCTTGAAAGGCAATTTTAATTTTTGACATTTCTCTCCATCAATTTTTTTATTTCTATTAGATCGTTCTCAGTGTCTACACTTAAAGGAGATTGATCTACATATCCAACATCAATTTTCATTTTATTTTCCAGCGCTCTTAGTTGTTCTAATCCTCTTTCTGTCTCAAGTTTAGTTCTTTCTAAGCTTACATACCTCAATAAAGCTTTGTTAGTAAAGGCATAAATTCCTATATGGTGGTAGATAAAATTTGAAATATTATTTTCTATAACTCTTGAAAAATCTAAAGCAGCTGAAAATTTATCGTTTTTTATAATTTTTTCTTTCGTCGAGACTTTTACAACATTTCGATCTGACTTATCTTTTTCATTATCTAATTTTGAGGCCAGTGTAGCTATATCACAATTTTTTTTTTTAATATGATCTACAAGATAATTTATAGCTGATGGATCTAAATTAGGCATATCACCTTGTAAGTTAATAATGAAATCTGGCTCGCCTTTAAGTTCGTTCTTAAAAACTTCATATATTCTATCTGTACCAGTTTGGTGAGAAGTTTTTGTGATAATGGCTTTGCCTCCTTTATTTTTAATCTTTTGAGCTATGGCTTCATCTGGAGTTGCAACCAAAACTTCATCCACTCTAGATTTTTTAGCTAAATCATATACGTGTAAAATCATCTCTTTATTATTTATTAGTTTCAAAGGTTTGTTAGGTAACCTCTTGGCGTCAAGTCTGGTTGGTATAATTAATGCAATCTTGCTCATATTTGTGCGGCTCATAGACGCAAAAAAAAACGACTATTTTTTGTTTTATTTTATTTAGTCATGCTATATGTCATTATTAGTTATCAAATTTATGAATGGTTTTGAAATAAATAAAATTATTGCTTCAGTTCTTGCTACTGTTTTAATCGTATTTGGTATTACAAAATTCACAGATATTTTATTTCGCGTAGATAAGCCTAGCCAGTCTGCATATAAAGTTGAAAAGGTTGAAAGTTTAGCAACCGATGCTTCTACAGTGGCGGCTAGTACTGATATAAGCAGTCTCTTAGCAATGGGCGACATTCAGCATGGAGAGAAAGTTTTTAAGAAGTGTAGTGCCTGTCATATGATAAAAGCAGGTGGAAAAAATATGATTGGCCCAAATCTTTGGAGTGTACTAGGTAGAGAAACTGGAGCGGTTGCAGATTATAAATATTCTAAAGCTTTAATTGCTTATGGAAAAAAATGGACTTTTGATGAAATGAATGGTTTTTTAATTAAACCTTCAGTTCATATTAAAGGTACCAAGATGGCATTTGCGGGATTAAAAAAAGAAAGAGATAGAGCTTCTGTTATTTTATATATGAATTCTAAAAGTGATAGCCCTCTTCCAACACCCTAGTTCAAACACCAATTTATAATACTTTTCTGAGCATGAACTCTATTAAGGGCTTGCGTCCAAACTACAGATTGTTTTCCATCAATAACATCATTGGTTACTTCTTCTCCTCTACCAACTGGAAGACAATGCATAAAAATTGCATCTGATTTAGCTAAGCTCATTAGTTTTTTATTAACTTGATA
>CACDNS010000011.1:0-14221 GCA_902554215.1 uncultured Pelagibacteraceae bacterium | reverse complement strand
AGAAAAATATTTGACCAAGTAAAAGATAAATGTATTAAAATTCATAAAGATCTACCTAAACTTATTGAAGATAATTTAACTGATGTAGAAAAAAATTGGCCAACAAATTTACCCAAAGGTATAATCCATGCTGATTTATTTCACGATAATATCTTTTTTAAGGAAAACAATTTTAGCGGAATAATTGATTTTTATTTTTCTTGTAACGACTTTTATGCATTTGAAATTGCAATTTGTTTTAATGCACTTTGTTTCGACGGACCTAAAAATAATTTAAGTTTTAATGTTACTAAAGCTAAAAATTTCATTGATGGCTATAATCAAATAAGAAAGCTTAACAGTGAAGAGAAAAATAGCATGAAAGTTTTGTCTCAAGGAGCAGCTTTAAGATTTTTACTAACAAGAGTTTTTGACTCTTTAAATACAGTAAAAGGCGCAATAGTTAAGATAAAAGACCCAATGGAATATTTGAAAAGATTAGAATTTCATAAAAATGCAAAGACACACGAAGATTATTTTTTTTAATGAAATATAAGATTTATACTGATGGAGCATGTTCTGGAAATCCTGGCAAAGGCGGTTGGGCAGCAATTATTTTAGATGATAAATCTAATCAATCAAGTATTTTTGGAGGTGTAAACAATACTACAAATAATAGAATGGAGCTTATGGCGCCAATTATGGCTTTGAACAAAATTAAAAATAAATCTGAGATAACTGTCTATACTGACTCTAAATATGTAAGAGATGGAATTACTGATTGGATTAAGAAATGGAAAATTAATAATTGGAAAAACTCTAATAAAAAACCAGTTAAAAACAAAGATCTTTGGATTAAATTAGATAACTCCTGTAAGAAACATAAAGTTAATTGGAAATGGGTAAAAGCTCACGCAGGAAATAAATTTAATAATTTAGTAGATGGATTAGCCGTTTTACAAACAAAAAAATAGATAGTTATTTATATACTTTTTAAGAAATTTTCTGCAGCAGATAACTCACAAGTAGCAGTCTCTTTCTCTTCTTCCACTTTTTTTAGTTCTCCATTTTCCACAAGCATTGTATATCGATTTGATCTCATCCCTAATCCTTTAGCTGATTTATCTACTTCGGCTCCAATAGCTTTAGTAAATTTAAGAAAAGGATCGCCGGCCATAAAAATTTTTTTTCCAACATTTTGATTTTCGCCCCAAGCTTTCATAACATTTGGGTCATTTACTGCTATACAAATTATTTTTGTAATTCCTTTTTTTAAAGCTAAATCATAGTTTTTTACATATCCAGGCAAATGAATATTTGAACATGTTTTAGTAAATGCTCCGGGCATACCTAATATGATAACCTTGTTGTTTTCACAAAAATTTAAAATATCAATTTTTTGAGGTACATTATCCGCATCAAGATAAAATATCTCCGAATTGGGCAACTTGTCTCCTGCTTTAATTTTCATTGTATTTTTTCCAAAATATATTTTTTAACTTTTTGTAAATTGTTATCTAGTATATCAAATTTTTCTTTCTTGTCTGGTAATGCAGCTATTTGATCAGGAGCTGATATGTCTCTATTAATTGCAATTTTAACAGTATCAGCAAATTTGTATGGGTGAGCCGTGCCAAGAACAACTGTTGGTAAATTATTTTTAACCTTATAAGAGGCTCCAACAGCAGTAGCTGTATGTGGGTCTAATATAAAACCAAAGTTATTGAAAAAATCTCTGATTATTCTAATAGTCTCGTCGTCATCAATAGCCTCTGCATCAAAAATATCTTTTATTATATTGATTTCTTTTTCCTCTAAAGAAAAAAAACCTTTATTTTTTAAATCATTCATTAAATTCATTACTCTTTTTTCATTTTGATCTGAGATATCAAATAAGAGTCTTTCAAAATTACTAGAAATTTGAATGTCCATACTTGGTGTCAAAGTTGATTTAACCTCATTAGGTTTGTATTCACCTGAATTAATCGCTCTTGCTAAAATATCATTTTGATTTGTAGCTACTATGAGTTTGCCGATCGGTAATCCCATTTTTTTTGCTATATATCCTGCATAAACATCTCCAAAATTACCAGTTGGAACAGCAAAATTAGTTTTTTTTGATAACTTAAAATAAGTATAAAAATAATAGACTATTTGACAAATTATTCTTGCCCAATTTATAGAATTAACTCCTGACATATTAATTTTTTCTCTAAAATTGTTATCAGAAAACATCTCTTTTACTATTTTTTGGCAATCATCAAAATTTCCCTTAATGGCTATATTATAAATATTAGCAGAGCCAATGGTTGTCATAATTTTTCTTTGAGTTTTAGAAATTTTATTATGAGGATGTAGTACAAAGACATTAATATTTTTTTTTTCGTTTAAAGCTGAAATCGCTGCTGAACCAGTGTCTCCTGAAGTTGCCACAACTATATTAACCTTTTTTTTATCAGCTATATTTAACTCATCATATAAATTCCCGATTACTTGCATAGCGATATCTTTAAAAGCAAGGGTTGGACCGTGGTATAACTCTAGTAAATGTATGTCTCCAATTTTCTTTATCTTTACCACTTCCTTTGTAAAAAAATTGTTGTAAGCATTTGAAACTAATATTTTTAATTTTTGTTTATCAAGATCAGGTGAACAGAAACTTGATATAATTTCAGTGGCGAGATCAGTGTAAGATAAATTTTGAAGGTTTTTCAGTTCTGAGCTACTATACTTTTTGAGTTCCGATGGGATAAATAAACCTCCATCTGGTGCAAGTCCCCTTGAAAAAATTTCTATAAAACTGAAGTTCAGTTTTTTATCTCTAGTGCTAAAATATCTCATTAAATAATTTTATCTACCAAGAATAATACAAAAATCAGAAACAGATACAAAATTGAATAGCCGAAAATTTTTTTAGCTTTTTTCAAAATAAGCTTATTTCTTGTGCTTTTGTAAAGTTCAAGGCATATAAAATTATAATAAATTGTTAGTATTATGGCGGGAACTAAGTAAATTAATCCTGAAAAATTTATGGTATATGGAAAAATTACAACTGGTAACATCAATAAGGAGTAGAAAAATATATAAGCTTTTGTTTTTTTTACTCCATCAGTCAAAGGAAGCATGGGAATTTTTGCTTTTTTATAATCATCCGCCTTATACAAGCTCAAGGCCCAAAAATGTGAAGGTGTCCAAAAAAACACTATGAGAAAAAATGATAATGGTTCAATTGAAATTGAATTAGTTGCTATAGTCCAACCTATAACTGGTGGTAGTGATCCTGCTGCTCCTCCTATAACTATATTCTGAGGAGTTTTTCTTTTTAACCAAATTGTATATACGAAAAGATAGAAAAAAATTGTAAATAAAAGTAAAAAAGCTGATAAAAAATTTGCAAAATAGTTTAATCCTAAAACTGAAACTGCACTTAATAATATTCCAAAAATTAATGCCTCTTTTTTATTAATTTTTCCAGTTGGTATAGGTCTTAAACATGTTCTAGACATCAGTGCATCTAGATCTGCCTCGTACCACATATTTAAACAACCTGCAGCACCTGCTCCAACTGCAACCAAAATTATTCCTATCATTGAGTCTACTATGCTTATAGGAGATCCTGATGTTAATAATCCAACTGCACATGTAAAAATTGCAAGTGACATTACACTTGGTTTCATTAGCAACCAAAGACTTCGGATATAAGATTTTAAGTTAAAGGAAGTGTCTCTTCTTTTTGTTAAATTCTGTGACAAGATTAATCTACGTTTAAAGCAATAAAAATTGCTAAGAATATCATTCCAATAATAAGAACATGGTTACCTAAATCAAAAATTCCTAATTTTTTATTTTTTTTATCAATAAGCTTTCTGTGTAAAGGAAGATTATCATAAGGATTAATTTTAATATTGTCTTTCTTCTCTTTATTATTCTCTATTATTAATGAAGTTCCAAACCAAACAAAATAAATAAAGACGAAAAAGAATATCAAAAACCCAGCAACTAAGTTATAACCACCCATTTTATTATTATCCTCCTGTAAAAAAATAGAACAATCTTGAAAAGACAGTATATTTTCCTTCTGCTACCATTAAACTTACAAAACAAGCTATCGCAGTCATTGGCCATAAAAGAACATTAACTAATGCATATCGTTCCCAAAATAAATGCATAAAGAAAGCCATAATTAAACCAGCCTTTAAAAACATAAATATTAGAATCAAAGACCATCTCAACAAACCTTGAAAATTGTACCAGTCAACCATGTAAGAAAAAAAGCTGAGTACAAACAACAGGCCCCATATCCATAAATATATACCTATTTTATGAGTAGTTGATTGTTCTTTTTTTGTATCATTCATATTTTTATATTACCATAAATAAAAGAAAGCGAATATAAATACCCAAACCAAATCAACAAAGTGCCAATAAAGACCTAAAATCTCTATAGCTACATAGTCAGATTTCATTGTTGTAAAATAACCTCTTTTCCCAGTGTCAAAGTCTCCTCTGAAAACTTTTCTAGCAAAAATGAATAAAAAGATTACACCTATAGATACATGGGTACCGTGAAACCCTGTTATCATAAAAAAGAAAGCTCCAAATTGTTCTGCGCCGAATGGGTTCCCCCAAGGTCTAACACCATCATGAAAAATTAGTTTTGACCACTCAAACGCCTGCATTCCTACAAAAGTTAATCCACCAATAGCAGTTAATAGAACGAATAGACCGCACATTTTTCTATTCTTTTCGTAACCATACTTCACAGCTAATGCCATTGTTCCACTGCTAGTTATTAAGACAAACGTCATTATAGCAATTAAAAGAAGAGGGACTGGAACCCCAAATACCTCTAAGCCAAAAACTTCACTCGGATAAGGCCAAGGTTCAGTTACAGATGCTCTGACTTTCATATAAGCAACTAAAAAACAGCTAAAAACAAATGTGTCGCTTAGCAAGAAAATCCACATCATTGCTTTTCCCCAATTAACACCCTTAAATGTAGTTTGGTCTGAACCGATATCAGAAGACATGCCTTTAAAACCGCCCGGCAATTTATCTAATGTAGGATCTGTCATTTTAGTTTAAGTTTTTTCTACTTCTGCACCTAAAACTTCACTTGGTGGTGTCGTTTGGGTAATATAATCTTTTTTAGCACCTGGGACGTTATAATCATAAGCCCATCTATGCACCACTGGTAGTTTTTCTCCAAAATTTCCATGCTCTGGTGGCATGCTAGGAGTCAACCATTCTAGTGAGTTTGCTTTCCATGGATTTTTTTCTGCTCGTTTACCAAGTCTAAGACTTTTAACAACATTAAAAAAGAAGATAAACTGTGCTGCGCCTACTATAAACGCTGCTATACTGATGAATTCGTTCATACCTACCGCTGATGTAACGTAAGGACTATCGTACATTTCGAAGTATCTTCTAGGTACACCTATAAAACCTAAATAGTGCATTGGAAAATATATTGAGTATGCACCTAAAAAAGTAGTCCAGAAATGCCATTTACCTAACTTTTCATCCAAAAATCTTCCAGTGATTAAAGGGAACCAGTGATATATGGCTCCAAAAATTACCATTAGCGGAGCGATACCCATCACCATGTGGAAGTGAGCGATAACAAAATATGTATCTGACAGAGGAACATCTACGACAACATTTCCTAAAAATATTCCAGTAATACCTCCGTTCACAAAAGTAAGTATAAAACCTAAACAAAAAAGCATTACGGTATTTAACCTAATATTTCCTCTCCATAAGGTTAAAATCCAATTATAAACTTTAAGAGCGGTTGGAACGGCAATTATAAGTGTAGTTGTAGCAAAGAAAAATCCAAACCAAGGAGTCATCCCGCTAACATACATGTGGTGTGCCCAAACAAAGAAGCTTAGTGCACCAATTATCACTATGGCCCATACCATCATTCTATATCCGAAAATGTTTTTTCTAGAGTGCACAGATATTAAGTCTGAAACGATTCCAAAAGCCGGTAATGCTACAATGTAAACTTCGGGGTGTCCAAAAAACCAAAAAAGATGTTGAAAAAGAATAGGGCTACCTCCATCGTACGATAGAAGCTCACCAGCTTTAATGATTGTTGGCATAAAGAAACTTGTTCCAAGTACTTTATCTAAAGTCATCATGATAGAGCTTACTAATAGAGCTGGAAAAGCCAATAAAGCTAGTACTGTTGCTGTAAAAATTCCCCAAATAGTTAAAGGCATTCTCATTAAAGTCATACCTCTAGTTCTCGCTTGTAAAATTGTAATAACGTAATTTAAACCTCCCATAGTAAAACCTATTACAAAAAGAGATAGAGAGATTAACATTAATAAAATTCCATATTCTGAGCCCGGTGTTCCTTCTAAAATAGCTTGCGGTGGATAAAGTGTCCATCCTGAACCAGTGGGACCACCTGGCACAAAAAAACTTGCCATTAAGACAACAACTGCAACAAAAAACATCCAATAACTGAGCATATTTACATATGGAAAAACCATATCTCTCGCTCCGACCATTAAAGGTATTAAGTAATTTCCAAACCCACCCAAAAATAATGCTGTTAATAGATAAACAACCATTATCATTCCATGCATTGTAACGAATTGATAATATGACTCTGCTGTTAAAAATGGAAAGAGTTCAGGAAAGCCTAACTGCATCCTCATCATCCAAGAAAGAATAAGACCAACGACACCTGTAAATACTGCTGTAAGAGTATACTGAATTCCAATTACCTTAGCGTCCTGACAAAAAATCCATTTAGTTATAAAACTATGACCATGATAAAGATCTTGTTCTGGTAACTCAGCAGGTCTTACGTAATCAATATCTGTTCCTCCACCAGAAACACTTGAGGATTTTGTTTTAATCTTAGAGCTCTTTTTTATGTTTAAATCATCCGACATTTTTTTCTCTTACATATACTTTATTTATCATTTAATAAATTGTTAATTTTGGCTAATTGTTTATTATTAATGGGGTTACTCTTTTGTTTTGCTATAAAACTTGAAAACGTCTCATGTTCAGCCAGCCATTTTTTATAATCTTCCTCATCTTCGACTATAACTGATCCTCTCATTGCATAATGGCCAACTCCACAATACTCTGCGCATAAAACTTCATACTCTCCATTTTTATTAGGCTCAAACCAATAAAAACTTACTATTCCTGGTACAGCATCCATTTTAGCTCTGAATTGAGGAACATAATAATTATGCAGAACATCTATTGATCTTAATAAAATCTTAACTGGTCTGTCTTTTGCTAAATGTAATTCTTCACTCTCTATTATGATATCATCTTTACCATTTGGATCATCTAAATTTATACCGAAGGGATTTGCATCACTGATAATTTTATTGCTTGACGTTCCTAATTTTCCATCTTCACCTGGCAATCTGTATTTCCATCCCCACTGCCATGCCATTACTTCAACATGTTGAGCGTTGTCTGGCACTTTGATGTAATCATTCCAAACAAGAAGGCCTGGCGCTAAAAGAGCTACTACACCTAGAGTAGTCAACCAAGTTAGATGAAATTCTAATTTTTTATCTTCAGGTTTATACTCAACTTTTCGCCCCTCTTTATATTTGTATCTAAAAATACAATAGACCATAAATAAAGCTACTAAGATAAAAACTCCTCCACCTATCCAGAAAGATAAAATAATTGTATCATCCATTTTACTCCAGTTTGAGGCGATATCTGTCCACCACCAAGGTGTCCAAAAATGAAAAGCTATTGAACCAATTATTACCCCTAAAAAAACAAGACCTGTCCACATATGAAATAAGTTATAAAATAAAAGACCAATATAACCTAGGGACAAAATGTCTTATAAAATGTATATACTCTCTCAAAATGATTGGAAAATTGGGAATTTTAATATCTATACTTCTGTTAATTCTCCTTTTTTTTATAGTAATTTCACTAGGTGCAGGAGTCTTCAAAAAAGGTGAAAAAAAACCTGAAATTAAAAAATATCTAAAGTCAGTTTATCTTTTATTATTATTTATAGCTATCTTGGGATGTATTTTAGTTTTATTTTTATAATTAAACTTACGAAATTAAAGATTTGCACCAAGCTATAAACGCATCATTAAAAACATAAATAATTAGAAAAAACACCAACCATATTACAAGTAAAAAAGTCCAATACAAAGAAAGTGCCTCGACATTTTTTTTCTCATTTAAAATTTCTTTATTTTCTAATTTAAGAATTTTTGAACAAGTTTTTCCCCAAAATAATAAACCACCTAACAAGTGTAGGCCATGCAAAGCTGTAAAAAAATAAAAAGATGTAAAATAAGAATTAGTTGATACAACTTTTCCACTTTCAATTAATTGAAACCAAAAAAATATTTGTCCAAATAAAAAAAGATAACTTAAGCCGCCAACAAGAATAAGATTTTTTTTAATATTGGATATATCATTATTTAATAAATCTTTTGTGATTTTTCTAAAAACATATGCAACAGAAAATAAAACAAAAGTATTAAACCAAAGTAAATTTGGTCTTAAGAGAAACATAGTATCTTGATCTCCTGGAATAGTGTACAGGTAACCTGTCACTACAAGACTAAAAAGAACTGTGCTAACACCAAAAATTACAATAACTGCAGAAATTTGTGGCGATAGTCCTTTAAATGTTTTTCCTTGGTGAATGTCATCGACTTTAGCCTGACTTTCCTCCCACGGTTTTTCTACTAGTGTGCCAAATAATTTCTTTATAAAACCAGACATATCTATTATTTATATCATTTATGAAAATAAAAACATCATTAACAATTATAACTGGCTGTTTTATCATTTTTTTATTTATAATGTTGCCAATATTTTTATCTTTACAAAATCAAAAAGATGAATATGTCGCATCGGTAACTGGATCATCGTTTTCATTAAAAGATGTAAATAATAATATTATAACTGAAAAATCTTTTAAAAATCCAGCAACTGCTCTTTTTTTTGGTTTTACTAATTGCCCTGATGTATGTCCAATTACTTTAAATAAATTAAGTTTCATAATGAATGAACTAAAGAAAGAAAAGAGGAAATTAAAAGTATTTTTTATAAGTGTCGATCCTCAGAGAGATACACCAGAAGTAATGAAAAACTACTTAAGTTCATTTGAAAATGAAATAATTGGTATAACCGGAGAAGCAGAGAAAATTTTTACTTTATCTAAGTCTTGGGGAATAAAAAGTCAAAAAATTTTTTCAGAGGACGGCAATTATACTGTAGACCACAGTTCCCCTATCCTACTTTTAAGGAACGGAAAATATGCTGACCGTATTACTCACCATAATAATATTAAAGAGGCCCTTAAAATAATCAAAAAAATATTATAATTTTAAAAAATAGTTAATAAGCGTTAAGGCAGAAATTGAGGCAGTTTCTGTTTTCAAAATATTTTTTGATAATGAAAAGGATTTTGTATTTTTTATAGATAAAATCAATTCTCTCTCTATAGGAGAAAAGTCACCCTCAGGACCAATTAAAATATTTAAAAATTTACTGTCTTCTAAATCTTTAGTTTTTAAATGATCTTTTGAATTTACATCAGCGAATAAAAGTTTAGTAGATACATCTAAGTTCATTAAAAACTCTTTTAATTTTATAACTCTAGAAATTTCAGGAGGAACTAATTGATTAGATTGTTCTGTTGCTTCAATAACAATTTTTTTTGCTCTATCGTAATTCAATTCTTTTACCTCTGTTCTCTCTGATACAACTGGAATTATCTTGCTCACACCAAGTTCTGTAGCTTTTTGTAAAATTATTTCCATGGGATTTTTCTTTACTAAACAAATTGCCAGCTGAATTTTAGATGAACTAATAGCTTTTTTTATTTTTTCTAAAAATTTGACCTCTACTCTGTCTTTGTTTAAAAAAATAATTTCACTTTTCCACTCTCCATCTTTATTGAAAAAATTAATTCCAGATCCTCGCTTAAGCCTCATTACGTTTACTACATAATGAGTGTGTTCCTTAGTTAATAATTCTGTAGTATTTTCAACTATACTGTTAGGGTGATATAATCTAATATTCATAAATATTTTATATAATATAAAAAAATTAGGTTTGTTAAAGGAGCTTATCATGTCAAAAGGTGAAAGAGCAGGAGATTCTCCAATTGGAATAGATGTGGTAGAAGGAAAATCATATTATTGGTGTGCCTGCGGTAAAAGTTTAAAACAACCATTCTGTGATGGTTCACATAAAGGCACAGAATTTAAATCATTAGTTTATAAAGCCGATCAATCTAAAAAAGTTTTTTTCTGTACGTGTAAACAAACAAATGATCAGCCATTGTGTGATGGCTCTCATAACATAAAATAGAAAATGAATACAAAAGCTGTAGTATTTGATGCCTATGGTACGCTGTTTGACGTAAACTCAGCTGCAGAAAAATGCAAAGATAAAATTGGAGATAAGTGGGAAGCTTTTGCAAATTTTTGGAGAACTACTCAGCTTGAATATACTTGGCTTAGAAGTCTTATGAAAAGGCACAAAGATTTCTGGCATATCACAGAAGATAGCTTGGATAAATCAATGAAAGTTTTTAATATCGATAAGAGTATGAAAAAAGAATTATTAAATCTTTATAAAGTTTTATCACCATATCCTGAAGTAAATGAAGTTTTAAATAATTTAAAAAAGAAAAATCTAAAACTCGCTATACTTTCTAATGGAACACCTAGTCTTTTAAATGAATTAGTAAAAAGTAATAACCTAAGCAATCTATTTGATGATCTTTTTTCAATTGAACAGGTCAAAGTTTATAAACCTGACTCAAAAGTTTATGAAATACCGGTTAAAAAATATAACGTTAAACCTAACGAAATAACTTTTTTAAGTGCGAATACATGGGATGTTTCTGGAGGTGGGAACTATGGTTATAACGCTGTTTGGGTAAACAGAAATAAATCACAGTTTGATAACCTTGATTATCACCCAAAAAATGAAATTGGCAACTTATCGCAGCTACTTGATAAAATTTAAACTTTAAATATATTTATTGTATGTCACAAATTGCAGTTAAAAAAATTATAAAAGCTATTAATGCATCTGATGGTGCAGGTGTTAAGTTAAAGAGAAGTATTGGTACTCCTGAGGCAGATTATATTGATCCATTTCTTATGCTTGATGAATTTGGATCAGAAAATAAAGACGATTATATTGCAGGTTTTCCTCCACACCCTCATAGGGGAATTGAAACAGTAACTTACATGTTAAATGGAGAGTTTGAACACAAGGACAGCACTGGAGCTAAAGGGATTATGGCTTCTGGCGATGTACAATGGATGAAAACAGGGAGAGGAATAATTCATTCTGAAATGCCTGCTATGAAAGAAGGTAAGTTATTAGGCTTTCAATTATGGATTAATATGCCAGCTAAATTAAAAAAGAATAAACCTGAGTATCTTTATATTAAGGGAAATGAGCTTGGAACTTATAAAGATAATGACAAAATTGTTAAAGTAATTGCTGGAAAATATGAAAATGCGGAAGGACCTGAAAAAAATCATAACGTTGAACCAATTTATTTTCATATATTTTTAAACGATGGTAAAGAATTTAGATATGATGTGCCCGAAGGACATAACAGTTTTATATATTTGCTAAAAGGTGAGCTTAAAATTGGTGACAAAGGTCACAGTAAAACTTCTGACTCAAATTTAATTTTACTTGAGAGAGGCAACAAACTTACTGTTAAAGCTAAAAGAAAATCTGAATTCTTATTTATCGCTGGTAAGCCAATTGGTGAGCCAATAGCTAGAGGCGGTCCTTTTGTAATGAACACAAAAGCTGAAATACTTGAAGCTATTCAAGATTATAATAACGGAAAATTTGCTAAATATTAAAAGTTCAAGTACGTTCCACAGCAAATGCCTAAATCAATAATAATTAAAAAAAATGGTGGCCCAGAAGTTTTAGAGCTACAAGATGTAAATATAGGTTCACCTGGCCCAGATGAAATTAAGGTAACTAATCATGCGATTGGACTAAATTATATTGATACTTATCATAGGTCCGGATTATATCCAGTTAAATTACCAAGTGGAATTGGTTTAGAAGCAGCTGGAAAAATTGATGAAGTAGGATCCAATGTAACAGAGTTTAACAAAGGTGATAATATAGCTTATGCATCAGTGCCTCTTGGAGCCTATGCTCAACAAAGGATAATACCTGCAAAAATAGTTGTAAAAATCCCTGATGGTATTTCATATACACAAGCTGCAACTTTAATGACTAAAGGTTTAACAACAAATTACCTACTTTCTAAAACGTATAAATTAAAAGCAGGTGAAACAGTATTATTTCACGCAGCAGCTGGGGGAGTTGGTCAGATATTTGCTCAATGGGCAAATAGCATAGGAGCAAAAGTAATTGGAACTGTAGGCTCGGATGAAAAATTAAGCATAGCGAAAGAAAATGGTTATGCTCATGTTATTAATTATTCTAAAGATGATTTTGCAAAAGAAGTTATGAAGTTTACAAATAATGAAGGTGTTCCAGCTGTTTTCGATGGTGTTGGTAAAAATACTTTTCATAAATCACTTGAGTGTTTAAGAATAAGGGGAATGATGATTAGTTTTGGTAATGCTTCAGGTCCATTGGATCCAATAAATGTACCTAAAGATATCCAGCCTAAAGGTCTTTATTTAACAAGGCCATCGATTGCTCAATACTTTACAAATCAGAAAGAACTTCAAAAAGGGGCGGATGATGTTTTTAAAAAAGTTAAATTTGGAAAAATTAAAATAAAAGTTTCAAAAGAATATAAGCTGGCTGATGCTAAGTTAGCTCATGAAGATTTGGAGTCTAGAAAATTAACAGGCCCAGCTGTTATAGTTCCCTAATGGAAAATAAAATTATCTCTCCCTGCATAAGTATTTGTAGAACGGACCCAGTAACAGGATACTGTTATGGTTGCGCAAGAACTAATGAAGAAAAAAAACAATGGAAAGATGAGAATACAACTAGTCAATGGAAAGAAGAAAATTTGAACACTATTCTAACAAGAATGAAAGGTTGGCAATTAGATACTTTTAAAGAATCCTATGAACATAAGAAAAATAAAGGCATCTCATTGTTTAAAAAAAATCTTTCAGAGAATAAGAACTAATAATCTTTTTTCATCGAGTCCATGTCACTCAAATGATATTTTAAAGCTTGATTAGAAAGTCTAATCTCGTGCATAAATAAAAAAATTGATACAATCATACATACACAGCATCCGGCAAATATTATTCTGGCTATTTGTAAGCTTCCTACATACAGCATAAGTACTGTTGTCATATTAAATAAAAAGCCAAAAGCAGCGAAACCCATTGTATATTTTAAATAATTAGTTCTTTTATTTAAAACATGAAGTTGATTTTCCCACTCTGGTGGGACTTTTTTTTCAAAAGTGTATTGATCATGGATTTGTCTTATTAGTGCACTTAAAGTATGAAATCTATTACTATACATAGTCATCATTAGAGGTATAGCCGGAAACATTAAAGCAGCAACTGTATAATCTATGTTCATTTCGAATCAAATTGATTATGAAGTTAGTGTTTGATATTTACAAGAAGTATTTCATGCATCATTTAAAAATTTTTATAGAATTAACAAGATTAAGTAAGCCAATTGGGTTTATGCTTCTTTTTTGGCCATGTAGTTGGGGTTTGGCATACGCTTTTTATTTTGACCAAAATCTTAAAAAATTTTTATTATTTCTAATATTGTTTTTTTTGGGGTCCGTTTTAATGAGAAGTGCAGGATGTATTTTTAATGATATTGTTGACAAAAATTTAGATAAGAAAGTTAAAAGAACTAAAAACAGACCCATAGCTTCTGGAAAAATATCAGTTAGATTATCTCTTTTCTACGTGGTGATTTTATGCTTAATTGCTTTCATCATTTTACTTCAATTTAATAAATTAACGATTTTTTTAGGATTGGGATCTATGTTATTGGCATTTTCATATCCTTTTATGAAAAGAATAACTTATTGGCCTCAATTGTTTTTGGGTCTTACTTTTAATTGGGGAATAATAATGGCCTGGTCTTCTATAATGGGGAATATATCAATAAATATTGGAATACTTTATATCTCAGCCATATTTTGGACATTGGGTTATGACACGATTTATGGAACTCAAGATTTGGTGGATGATGAGATTATTGGAAATAAATCAACTTCTATAAAATTTAAAGATAAATTGAAACTTTTTGTAGGAACATG
>CACDNS010000010.1:0-16033 GCA_902554215.1 uncultured Pelagibacteraceae bacterium | reverse complement strand
TAATTAGAAATTCCTGTCCTTAATTTTTCTATAATTTCATCAATATGTTTTTTTTCACATATAAATTGTGGAGCTATTATTAAGCTATCTCCAGTATTTTTAAAATTAACCCCTGCATCGTAGCAATGTTTGAAAGTTTGAAAGCCTGCTTTTCCTGGTTTATCTTTCATTTTCATTTCAATACCGCCCATCATTCCGTACCCTCTTATACTTACAACTTCTTTTAAGTCTTTAAGTGAATGTAAACCATCTTGAAAATATGGTGACATCTTTTTTGCTCTACTAAAAATATCTTCTTTTTCGAAAATATCTTGAACAGCTAATGCTGCTGCAACAGCAACTGGAATTCCTGAATAAGTATAACCATGAAATAATTCTGGTGTACCCTCAGGAGCTTTCGATCCATCTAAGACAGAGTCATAAATTTCCTCTTTAACAGCAACTACGCCCATAGGCACCACTCCGTTAGTGGTTGCCTTTGCCATAGTCATGATGTCAGGAGTAACATTCCACTCTTGAGCAGCAAATGCAGATCCTGTTCTTCCCCAGCCTGTAATAACTTCATCGAAAATAAGAAGTATTCCATGTTTGTCACAAATTTCTCTCAATCTCTTTAAATAACCTTTCGGAGGAACAAGTGTCCCTGTTGATCCTGCTATTGGTTCAACAATACACGCAGCTATATTTTCACCACCAAAGTTCATGGCTATTCTCTCAAGATCTTCAGCCATCTCTACACCTGTAGTTGGTTCACCCTTTACAAACTTATGTTCTGGCAAATGGGTGTGTCTCATATGTTGAACTCCTGGCATCAAAACACTAGCAAACGTTTTAACATTATTAATCATTCCGCCAACAGTCGTAGCTCCGATATTCATTCCGTGATAGCCTCTTTCACGACCAACAAATCTAAATCTTTTTGAATCACCTTTTGATCTATGATAAGCGATCGAAATTTTAATTGCTGTTTCAACTGCAGTAGATCCACAAATTGTATAAAAAATTCTATTAATGCCCTCAGGTGTTTTTTTTGATATCCTTGTAGCTAATTCAAACGAACCTCCGTATCCCTGATTAAAAGGCTGACAATAATCTAATTTGTCTAATTGTTTTGAAACAGCTTCTGTAATTTCTCTCCTGCCATGCCCCAAAGGATTACAAAACAAACCTGAACTTGCATCAATCATTTTCTTTCCTTCGTGGTTTGTGAGATAAACGCCTTTTGCCTCGGTAATTAATCTTGGATTTTTTTTGAAACTCTTATTGTCAGTAAATGGCATCCAATGTTCGTTAAGAGAATTGGGTATATTTGTTCTGTTAGATGAGCTCATAAGCTAAATTAGTAGACGTTTGTTAAATTAAATCAAGAATTTAATATACAACCCAAAGTAGTATTTTATTTTTCCTCATCTATAGCGTATACAGAGTTAGATGAAGGTAAAGTCCACAAAATTTTCAGGTCTAAAAATAATAACTTCTAAAACTTATCGGGATAAAAGAGGTTTTTTTCAAGAGAATTTTAAACAAAAATTTTTCAAAAAAGAAAAATTTATTTTTAATTGCATATCTAGTTCTAAAAAAAATGTGTTAAGAGGAATACACATTCAGACTAAAAATGGCCAAGGAAAATATGTAGCAGTTGTTAAAGGAGCTATCTTAGATGTAGTTGTAGATTTAAGAAAAAATTCTAAGACATTTAGTAAGCATTACAAAACAGTGATCTCTGATAAAAATAATAAGTCAATATATATACCGCCAGGATTCGCTCATGGTTTTTTAGGTCTAAAAAAAGAAAATATTATATATTATTTAAACACTCAATATCAAAACAAAAGAAACGCAATTGGTATTCTTTGGAATGATAAAGATTTAAATATAAAATGGCCGATTAAAAATCCAATTTTGTCAAAACAAGATAAAAAAAATATTACATTTAAAAGTTTTAAAAAGTTTTACCTAAAAAAACTTCGAAAGTAATTATGCTAAATAAAAAAAGAATTATAATTACAGGTGGTACTGGGCGATTTGGATCGGTATTAAAAAAAACCAAATCAAAGTACGATATTTTTTATCCAACTAAAAATGAATTAAATATTTTAAAGTATAAATCAATAAAAAAATATTTAGCTAAAAAAAAACCTAAATTTTTAATCCATTTAGCTGGATTATCTAGACCAATGAAAATTCATGAAAAAAAAATTAAACTTAGTATTGATTTAAATATTATTGGAACTGCAAATATTGTTAAGGCATGTTCAGATTTTGGAATAAAACTTATTTATTTTTCCACTAGTTATGTTTATCCTGGACATAAAGGTAATTATAAAGAGAACCACCCACTATTGCCTAATAATAACTATTCATGGTCGAAACTTGGCGGTGAAAGCTCAGTTAAATTATATAAAAATTCATTAATTATCAGAGCGAGTATGACAGAAAAACCTTTTGTTCATAAAAAAGCATTTTATGATTATATTACAAATTTTATTTTTCATGATGATGCCGCTCATTTGTTATACAAGATAATTAACAAAAAGGGGGTAATTAATTTTGGAGGAAAAAAACAAAGTGTCTATTTATTCGGAAAAAAATATAACAAAAAATTAAAAAGAATTTCAGCTAAAAAAATATTTGGAAAAAACTATCCATTAAATCCTTCAATGAATATGGACAAACTTAAAAAAATTCTTAAAAATTAAGTTAGTATATTGTAAAACTATAAGTACAATCCTTAGTTGTAATATTAAATATAAAACCCTTTTAATCTCAGATTCTATGTATTTACTTCAGGGAAAAATTCATTTTAAATCTCCGTAATTAACAAACTATATAGGGGAAATATGAAAAAAATAATAAGTACAGTTCTTGGGATGATTGTGGCTTTTTCTCTTTACTCTTCAGTAGCAAACTCTGCTGCTAAAGAAGTTAGAGTTGCTTACTTTTTAGAGTGGCCATCTCCTAATCTTGAGGACATGAACAAGAAAGCATATGACAATGCTCTAGGTGTTCCTGTTAAATGGACAAATTTTACTAATGGTGTAGCAATGACTGATGCTATGTTGGCAGGAGATATTGATATCTCTTACTCACAAGGTTTAATGCCATACATTAATGCTGTTAAAGCTAAAGCGCCAATAAAATTAGTAGATGTTGCTATGGAATACGGTATGGGAGGAACGACATGTGTTACTTCTAAAAAATCTGGTATTACTAAAGCAAACGCTTCAGAACTTGAAGGTAAAAAAGTTGCAGTTCCTTTAGGAACTATGGCTGAATATGTTTTTACAGAAAGTATGAAGATTGTTGGAGCTGATAGAAAAAAAATGAACATTATTGCAATGGATCCTGAAGAGGGTGCTGCTGCACTAGTAAGCGGTGATGTTGTAATGGCATGTTTATTTGGAGGTAACTCTATTAAATCAGCTACAGCTGTTGGAACTAGACTATTAACAGTAGACGAAGCACGTGCTGGCGGTATTATGGGTATAGATATCGTTTCTGTTACGAATAAATTCATGAAAGAAAATCCTGGAATGGTTAAATCTTTTGTAGAATTAACGCACGAAGCTAACCAAAGATATAGAAATGGTAATAGTGATTTAAAAGTCATGGCTAAAGAGTCAGAAATGAAAGTAGCTGATATGAAAGATACTTTAGGTGGCTTTAAATTCTTAACTCCAAAAGAAACTAAAAAATCTATGAAAAGTGGAAATCTTTCAAAATTTTTAAAAGGATTTGACACACCAAGAGGAACGGTAACAACTAAGTTTTTACCGTAATTTTATAGAGTAAAATTAATAGGCGCCAATTTATTTAATTGGTGCCTATTTTTTTTTTTAAATATCTAATATAATTATTTTATGAGCGATCTAGTTTCTCAAAATTTAAATATGATTTTCAAAACTCCAAAAGGAGAAACTGTTCATGCTCTTAAAGATTTAAATTTTACAATTAAAAAAGGGGAACTTTTAACGGTTCTTGGTCCATCTGGTTGTGGAAAAACAACATTATTAAATATAACTGCTGGTTTTATTCGTCCAACTTCTGGCAAAATTACTCTTGGCAATAATGAAATCAATGGTCCAGGAGTTGATAGAGGTATGGTTTTCCAACAAGGAGCATTGTTTGAATGGTTAACAGTAGCTGAGAATGTAAATTTTGGTTTAAGAATGAAAAAACAAAATGAAGTAGAAACTCAAAACAAGGTTGATGAGTGGTTAGATATTGTTGGGTTAAAAGGTTTTGGTAACACTCCAACTTATCAATTATCTGGTGGTATGCAGCAAAGAGTAGCTTTAGCTAGATGCTTGATAAATGATCCAGATTTAATTTTAATGGATGAACCTTTGGGAGCTCTAGATGCTTTGACAAGAGAAAAGATGCAATCTTTAGTTCTTAAAATTTGGAAGGAGACTGGAAAAACAATTATTCTTATAACTCATTCTGTTGAAGAAGCACTATTGCTTGGTGAAAAAGTTTATGTAATGGCGCCTAGACCCGGAAGAATTCATAAAGAGTATAAACTGCCTTTTGCTTCTAGGGGTCTTAAGGGAGATTTAAGGGAAATTAAAAATGACAAAGAGTTTGTATCTAAGAGAGAAGAGATACTCTCAATGATTTGGGATATGGAAGAAGAAATTATGGGTAAGGAAATCTAAATGATTACGGCAGTTCTAACATTTGTATTCTTTTTTGCTATTGTTGGTTGTGTTTTATACGGCAGAAAATTAATTAAAACAGAAAAAGTCGATGCAGTATTTGGAAACCCAGAAAGAGCAAAAGGTGGTGCTCATTGGGTAATAGTTGGTAGTAGTTTTCTATTATTGGTTTGGCTTTATTATTCTTGGGATATAGCAAAATCATTTTTCCCAAAATCAGCAAACGAACTTTGTCAGGTAGGGAAAATAAATGAGTCTCTTCTTTCACTGAAATATCTTTTCCCAATTGAAGAACGCCAATTAAAAAGTACATCTAAAATAGAAACAGAAACTGAAAATTTAAATAAAATATCTATAAATGTTGAAAAATCTAATAAAATTAATAGTCAAGATAAAGACAAATTGCTAAATTTTATTAATCAAACAAAAAATACAATTCCATTACTTACTAGTGAAAAACTGTTGGAAAATGAAACAAGAGAACAAATAAATTTAATAACTAATAAGATAAATAATTTAACTGACAATTTTAATAGAAAAGATTTTCCTAACGAAAGTCCAGAAGAAGAAGTTAAAAGGATGGAATTAGCAAAGCAAGAAGGCACATGGGGTGCCTCAAGTACCTCTATAGAGAATACAATTGAAATTCCATCAATACCTAAAACAAAAAAAGGTTTAAAATTTCAAGCTGCTGCTACGGAGTTAAATATAATTAGCGATGAATTTTTTGAAATACGAAACCATAATCCACAATATACATTGGCGATGGAGACGCTTAAAAAAGAGATTAAAGATTATAGATCTAAGATAAATTCATCTGAAGATATTGCTTCGTCTTTTGCTAAGGATATTCTTAAAATTGCAAGAAGAATTGAATATGCAAGTATATTCCCGCCTAACACTTTAAATAATATGCAGGCATCAATAATTAACTTTGATAATGCTCAAAAAAGAGAACAAGGAGGATTAAAATGGGTTGACCTTATTTTGTTTCCATCTGGAACAATTATGTCTAGTGGTCCTAGTTGTACAGAGCAAGGATCAGGTAGATGGCTTCCTAAACCTTCGGACACTCTTAATAAATTTACTTTAATGCTAAATCCAAATGTAGGTTTTAAACAAATCCCTTTAATTTGGTATGAGATGATGGACGTTAGTAAAGTTATTGGCTTTATTCTTCCTGATTGGATTGCTGATATGATGCCAGGCGAATATCCGATCCATAATGAAAAAGGTGAAGTAAAACCTAATTTTAAAAGTAAGGTTTTAAGTTTTGTTACAGGAGATTTTAATTTATTTAAAATACCAGTACCTACAGGGCATATTTGGGATTCATTTCTTAGAGTTTTTCTTGGTTTAATTTTTGGAATAATAATTGGAGTACCTCTAGGTTTGTTTATGGGATTAAATAGATTTGCAAAAGGATTTTTTGATCCGTTAATTGAATTATACAGACCGGTTCCACCGTTAGCATGGGCACCACTAGTTATTTCAGTTCTTGGTATTGATAACCTTGGTAAAGTATTTTTATTATTTATGGTCTCACTTTCAATTATGATTATATCAGCACGTGCAGGGGCTTCAGGAACTCAACTTTCAAAAATTCATGCCGCTCATTCTCTCGGTGCATCTAGATGGCAAATATTAAGGCATGTAATATTTCCAAATTCATTACCAGAAATTCTTACCGGTATAAGAGTTGCAACCGGTATGTGCTGGGGTACTTTAGTCGCTGCTGAATTTTTAGCTGGAACAACTGGTATTGGGTTTGTAGAAAATGTCGCAAAAAAATATTTTCAATATGAGGTAATTTGGATAACTATTTTTATTATGGGGATGCTAGGTTTGATATTTGATATTACAATAAGAAAAATTATTGACAAAACTATTCCATGGAGAGGAAAAGGTTAAAAATTTATGAATAGAATATTTTTAATAACTTTATTATTATTAATACCTAGTACCCTTTTGGCTAAAGAAAATGTAAAAGAAAAGAAAATAGCAAAGTATGTAATGGAAAACATTCAGAAAGATTATTTAAATTGTTATAGTTTTTATAAAGTAGCAGCTGAAAGTTTAAAAAAGGCTGGTAAACAAAAAGAAATTATTTCGGGTTTAGAAAAAAGTGCTGATATTTCGCTTAAGTATAATTATGATTTAGGAGAAATTATGGGATTAAACCCTAAAGTTATGGCTGTGATGACTAAAGATAAAGTTAATCAATTTATAAAATTAGCAAATGAAGATTTCCCATCTTTAGCTCAAAAATATGGTCTTATGTGTAAAGGTTTAGTTGAAAATCCTGAACAGAGAACAAATTATTGGGAAACTAAGGGTGCTAAAATAATTAAGTGAAAAGAAAAGAATTAATTTTATATCTTCAGAAAATTTTCCAACAACATCACCTTTCCAAAAATCATTCTTTAATTTGCGCTCAGTATCTAGTTAAGTCAGAACTTATAGGAGCTAAATCTCATGGTCTTTCAAGATTAAAGATGTACTGTGACAGGATTAAAAAAGGGGTAATAAATCCAAAACCAAAAATTAAAGTTAAAAAATTAACTTCATCAATTTTTCATATTAATGCAGATAATAGCATTGGATTTGTAGCTGCAGACATTGGTATTCAATGTGCGATCAAAAGTGCACAAAAAAACGGCATGGGTCTAGTAGCTATAAAAAAAAGCGGTCATTATGGGTTGTCTAGTTTTTATGCTGAACAAGCAGTAAAAAAAAATTTAATAGTATTTTGTTTTACTAACGCTCCTCCTGCCTTGGCTCCTTATGGAGCAAAAAGGTCTTTATTTGGAACTAATCCCATTTGTTTTGGAGCACCTACAGGCAAAGTTCCATTTATTTTTGATGCATCTGCATCGATTATAAACCGAGGAAAAATAAGAATAGCTGAAAAATTTGGATTGAAAATTCCAAAAGGAGTCGCTCTTAATAAAAATGGAAAAATAACGACAAATGCTAGACAGGCTTTATTAGGCACACAATTACCCATTGCAGGTTACAAAGGATCTGGCTTAGCATGGATGGTAGATATTCTTAGCGGAATTTTAACGGGTAGTAGCCATACTGGTAAAACTAGAGACCCATTTGAAGATTTTTCTGGCCCTCAAAATGTTGGACATTTATTCTTAACTATAAATCCTAGAATTTTTCCAAAGAATAATTTTATCAAAGAAATGAAAAAAAGTATTAAAATAGTTAAAAAACTTCCAAAAGCCAAAGGTTTTAGATCAATTCTATTTCCTGGAGAAAGAAAAAATAAAATATATAAAGATAATTTAAATAAAGATATATCTATACCTTCAAAAATACAAAAAGAAATGAAGACGCTAAATGTTATCAAATAAGAAAATAATTTGTCCTGACAATCTTTTAAAATTAGGAAAGAAAAGAGGACCAATAAAAGCAGTGATTGTTAACGCAGGTAAGTCTGTTGCAATTGAGTCTGCAAAACAAGCTGTGGAGGCAAATTTAATCGAACCAGTTTTTGTTGGTGATAAATCAACTATTGAAAAAATTTCGAAAGATATAAAATGGGATATTTCAAAATATCAAATAATTCACGAACCTACCGAAAATAACACTGCCCCTATCGCTGCTAAACTTGCTAGTGAAGGAAAAGTTAAAATAATTGTAAAAGGTCACATACATACAGATATTTTAATGAAAGCTGTTTTAAAAAGAGACCTAAATCTTATTGGTAAAAAAAGATTAAGTCATATTTGGCATATGACTTTAGAAAAAAATGACAAACCATTTATAATAACTGATGGTGCTTTAAATGTTTTACCTAAATTAGAAACAAAAATGCATATTCTAAAAAACTCTATAGACTTTGCTAAAAGAATTGGAATATCAAAACCGAAAGTATCTGTATTATCCGCTACAGAAGAAGTCTTGGAAAGTGTGCCAAGTTCAATTGAAGCAAAGGAACTAACTAAAAGAGCAAACGATGAAGGTATTGACGCTAATGTTTTTGGTCCGATGGCTTTTGATAACTCAGTTTCTGAAAAGGCCGCTCAAATAAAAGGTATAAAAAATGCAGTTGCAGGAAAAACCGATATATTACTTGTGCCTAATGTAGAATCTGGCAATGCTTTAGTGAAAATGATGATATTTTTTATGGGAGCTTGTGCAGCAGGAGTGGTTGTTGGAGGTAAAATTCCTGTTGTAATCACCAGTAGAGCCGATGATACACAGGCTAGACTAGCATCTATGGCAGCAGCTGTTGTAGCTCTTTAATGAGACCTCTTAAAAACTGGGATAATAAAACTTGGCTTTCTTCTGAAAAATATATTTCTAACTTTCATAAATTTTTAAAAACAAAAACTCTATTAAATAAAAATACTAAAATTCTAGATATTGGTTGTGGTAGAGCCAATATTATAAGTTTTCTTCAAAAAAAATATAGATTTAAAAATATGGCAATAGGTGTAGATATTTTAAGAAATAAGAATACTAAAAAAAATATATTATTTAAAAAATCCGATGCAATAAATTTCCTTAGAGAAGGAAGAAAATTTGATTTAATTTTAATCAAACAAACAATACATTTTTTTTCTAAAAATAAACTAATTTTATTATTAAATTTTGCGAAGAAAAGTCTTAATCCAAAAGGAAAAATATTAATTTTTTCCTTAAAAACTAAAAATAACAAAATACCATGTTTTAAAAAAATGAAGCATCAACTAAATAAAAGTTTAAAAAAAGATGAGTTTTTGTTTAAAGTAATAAGAAAAAATTTAAAAAAAATTAATGAATCAAATTTCAATTATGAAGTAAATATCTCTAAAAATAAGTATATAAATATGATAAAAAACAGATACATATCCTGTCTTTTAAATCTGACTAAAAAGGAAATTAATAAAGGAATCGGTGAAATTAAATTTAAATATAAGAATCAAATCAAATTCACCGATACCTTAAAATGTATAAGTTTTAGAAAATAATTATTTTCCTGGCTCTTTGTAAGTGCTTGCCATCTTTTGTGCTGTTTTAGCTATTTCATTTAGATCAACATCTTCTAAAATAGTAAAATCAGATACGGCGCCACTAGATACAGCAACCATTGCTGCAGCTGCAGCCTGTTCAAATGTACCTTCGATTTCAGCCATAAAATCATACTTACCTCTCAAGCCAGCGTAACGAGTTACTTTAGCTCCTCCTGCAGCAGCAAGTGCGGATGTTGCAGCTTTTCTGTCTGTACCTGGATTGCTTACAAACCCGCCAAGTCCTTTAGCAGTATAAACCCCAAGAGTTATGAATTTTGCCATGTTTTCCTCCTTGTTTTATTTTTCTACTATTATTGTTCCCGAGTGTGGATCAGTAACTCCTAACTCTGGGGACAATTCTTCTAAAGTGTGTCTAGCTTTGTCCAAAAATTCAATCATTTTTGGTCTTGCTTTAGCTATATCATCTTCAGAATTCCATTCGCCGATCATAAAAAATTCGTTTGGTTTTGTTTCAACAAACTTCGCTGAAATTTGCCCATCGAATTTCGGCATTTCATTAATTATTTTTAAATATTCTTCTCTGCTTGAAGATTTGACTTTACATCTAACTATATTCATAAATTTTGCCATTATGCCTAACTTAAACGTAAATCTTATCAGCTAAACCGTAACAAAGAACTGCACTAATAATTACAAGAACAAGCGGCGCGTATATCCCATCGTTTCTTGTTTTTTTAGTTAAACCTGTCTTATCAACTTTTAACGTATAAAAATTTACAGCTAATATTGAAACATTAATTATAAAAACTAAGTTAAAGAACGCCCAAGTAGCATCTAAACCACCTGATCTTACAAAGGCTACGTAGATCGCCATTAAAACTATTGCAACCATAAATGAACCAGCAAATCTAGTGATTAAAGTAGCTGTCTTATCTACTCCTCTACCTTTAAGAAATTTTTTAGTATCAAATACTAGTTGGTACGCGTAACTTCCAACTATAATGAAATGAGCTAAGTAAATTATTAAATAAAATGCGTTTCCAAATTTATCTATCATATTTATCCTTTATATTGTTCTAACAGATCTTCACTCATTAGAGTTGTGACGGATTTCTCTAAGACTACTCCAGCTGCTGCTCTTTCTTTATGAAGTTCCTCATCAGCCTTAAAAGCTTTAAGACCATCCATTGTATCAAATCTAATAATGGTAGTGATTTTTGAGTCATTATCTTTTTCTGTTCCAGCATAAAGAAATGTCATACCGTATTTTTTAATCTTTTCTGAATTGCTGTGAACCATCGCTTTCCACTTTGCAAAAGTTGCAATTGGACTTTCTATTTTTACTATCATGTTTTACTCCTGTTAGTTTAATAAATTCCAGATTTTACTAGTTTATCAATTTCCGCTTTAGCTTCAGGTATTAGTTTGTAAATATATTTATCGCAATCACCTGTTTTTTTTTCATCATATGGTTTTCCATAAAGTTCATCAATAGATTTGTTAAGTTCTGAATTAATAAAATCTTCTTTGACTCCCTCTTTTATTAAATATGATGTTAAAAATTTCTTTGCCGAAATAGAATAAACAATCTTATCAAGTTCTAAAGTACCCTGAGGTATCATGCTATTAGCATAATATAGTCCTGTACATTTTAATGTAGCTTTTTTCTCTTTTTCACTTAAATGCCCTGCAGCGTAAGCTGAGGAAAACGCTGTTAAAAATAGTATTATAAAAAATTTTTTCATAAATTATCCTCCATAAATAGTTCTAGATAATTTTTCTATTTCTTCTTTAGAACCAGGGATTAGTTTATAGATAAATTTATTACATTTATCATTCATGCCTTTATCAAATGGTTTTCCATAAACTTTGTCTACATGCTCATTCATACCTTTGTTCATCTCATCGTCGCTAACTTGTTCTTTTTGTAGAAAAGATCTTATTACTTTAACTGAAGCTAAAGCCATTTCCATATCTTTAACTTCGATAGTATCGGCGGGTAAAACAGCCGTTGCACTATAATGTCCAAGACATTGTATAGTTTCTACTTTTTGTTTTTTAGTTATATGTCCGCCAGCATAAGCTGAGGAAAATGCTGTTAAAATTAGTATTATAAAAAGTTTTTTCATGTGTTTTTCTATCTAAATTTTTTAGTAATATATTAAAATAAATTTTATATTAGCTATGTTAAAATTTTATTTCAGGTATGCATAATGTCTACAACCTGCGATGTATGCTTAGATTACTTTTTTTTGTACTTTGCAGCTTCTTCTGAACCGCCTGTTGCACTACCTTTACTGTAAGAGTGGGCACCCATGCCGGCAAGTTGACCGTCTTTAACAATTAAATATTGTTCTCTAATTGGTTTTTTTTCAAAAAAACATTCTAAAATTTCTCTCACGCCTCCCGCATATCTTGCTTGAGCTGATAATGAAGTACCAGACGTATGCGGAGTCATACCGTGATTTGGCATTGATCTCCAAATGTGATCGTTAGGCGCTGGTTGAGGAAACCAAACATCGCCAGCGTATCCACTTAATTGGCCTGACTTAAGAGCCTTAGCTATTGCCTCTCTGTTACAAATTTTACCTCTTGCAGTATTTACTATGTAAGCACCTTTTTTCATTTTGTTTATTAACTTATCGTCAAATAGATTTTCAGTTTCAGGATGAAGAGGGCAGTTTATAGTAACTACATCACAAACTTTAACTAAAGATTCCACTGATTCATGAAATGTTAAATTTAATTCTTTTTCAACAGAGTCTGGTAATTTGTGTCTATCAAAATAATGTAAGTGAACATCAAAAGGTTTCATCTTTCTTAAAGCATCTAAACCAATTCTTCCAGCTGCAACAGTTCCTACATGCATCCCTTCTACATCGTAAGATCTTTGAACAGCGTCTGCGATATTCCAACCTCCGTCATTAACAATAGCATGTTGATTGTGGTAGTCTCTCACCAAAGACAATATCATCATCACTATATGTTCTGCTACAGATCTTGAGTTACAATAAGTAACTTCAACGACATCTATTTTATTATCCATTGCAGCCTGTAAATCTACGTGATCTGATCCAATACCAGCTGTTATTGCCATCTTTAAATTTTTTGCAGATTTAATTCTTTCCTTAGTAAGATAATAAGGCCAAAAAGGTTGTGAGATTACAATATCTGCATCAACTAATTCTTTGTCAGCTTTACATCCTTTAGCATCTTTGTCAGATGTAACTACTAATTTGTGACCGTTTGACTCTAAGAATTTTCTTAAACCAAGCTCTCCAGAAACACAACCAAGCAGATCGCCTGGGTTAAAGTCAATTGATTTCGGAGTTGGAAGTGTCATTCCATCAGGGTATTTATTTAACTTAGGAATAGAGTTAAGAGGATAATTTTTGGGCATTCCTCCTTTTGGATCATCATATAACACGCACAAAATTTTCATTTTCCCCCTTGTTTAATATTCTTATTTGACTATTGAATTTCATCAAAGTCAAATTTTAATTTATCAATAAAATTAGGTGTTCTAGGTTAGTATGTTGCTCTGCCTCCGCTTATGTCAAAAATAGCACCAGTAGAAAATGAATTCTCCTCACTAGACAACCATGTTACCATAGAAGCAAGTTCGTCTAACTCTAGGTATCTATTTCTAGGAACTTTTGAAAGCATGAAGTTTACGTGTTTTTCGGTCATTTGTTTTAAAATTCTAGTATTTGCTGTTGTTGGTGTTATAGCATTAACCGCTATATTTTTGTCTGCTAATTCTTTTCCTAAAGATTTAGTCAATCCTATTACACCAGCCTTAGCTGAACTATAGGCGCCTGCGTTAGCATTTCCCTCTTTTCCAGATATCGAAGCAACATTTACAATTCTTCCATAATTATTTTTAATCATAACTGGAACTATTGCTTTACAACAATAAAATGTGCCTAGTAAATTTATATCCATTACCTTCTTCCATTCATCTACTGGGTAATCCCAAACTGTAGCGTTCTTTCCAGTAATTCCTGCGTTATTAATTAATATATCAATTTTTTTTTTATTTGATATTTCATTCACATGATTTTGGACATCTTCAAATTTAGTTATATCCAATATATTAAAAGAAATTTTTTTATCTTTATTTTGATCTATGACTTTTTGGGTTTCCGCTTTATCAATATCCCAAATGATAACTTCAGCTCCAGAGTCTAAAAACTTTTTTGTAATCGCTAATCCAAAACCTTGTGCGCCACCAGTAACAATAGCAACCTTCCCGCTTAAATCGTATTTGTTCATTTATTTGAAAAGCCGTATTTTCTAAGTCTAATGTCTGCTGTTCTAGCATGAGCTTCCATTCCTTCAGCTCTCCCAAGTCGTGCAGCAGTTGCGCCTACTACTTTTGTAGCTTCTTTAGTCATCCTTTGAAAAGTTAAAGTTTTAATGAATTTTCCGACAAAAAGTCCGCCTGTATATCTCCCGCCCCCTTTTGTAGGAAGAATATGATTTGTTCCAGAGCACTTATCTCCATAAGCAACTGTAGTCTCTTCTCCTAAAAACAATGATCCATAATTTCTTAATCTTTTTAACCACCAATCTAAATTTTCAGCATGAACCTCTAAATGTTCAGAAGCATATTTATCGCTGACCTCAGCCATTTCTTCATTAGTATCGCAAAGTATTATTTCACCGTAATCTTTCCAAGCTTCCGTAGCATTGACTTTTGCTAACTCTGGTAATTCATTTATTAATTCAGGAATTCTTTTCATGCAGTAATCAGCTAGTGATTTATCTGTAGTAAAAAGCCAACCAGGGGAATTATATCCATGTTCTAACTGACCAACAATATCAACTGCTACTATCTCTTTGTCGGCAGACTTATCAGCTATAATTGCAATTTCAGTTGGTCCTGCGAACTGGTCTATACCTACTTTTCCATAAACTATTCTTTTTGCTTCTGCTACATATTGATTTCCAGCTCCAACAAGGAAATCAACTGGTGGATTATTGAAACAACCGTGAGTTAATGAACCTATTGCAGCTACGCCACCTAAATTCATTATTATATCAGCACCACAATGATTAGCGGCAAAAATAATTCCTGGATTTGCTCCGTCTTTGTCTTTTGGTGGACTTGCACAAATAATTGTCTTAACACCTGCTACTTTTGCAGGAGTAATTGCCATAACTGCTGAAGATATGTGTGCATAACGCCCTCCTGGTATATAACATCCAGCGGTATCAACCGGTATCAATCTTTGTCCTGCAAATAACCCTTTCGATAATTCAACTTCAAAATCATTATTCATGCTTTTTAATTGATGTTCGGCAAATTTTCTAATTCTCTCGTGGGCAAACTTTACGTCATCTTTAGTTTTTTGATCAACTTTCTTAATCGCTTCCTCAATTTTATCCTTTGAAACGATTACTTCTCCCTCGTATTTATCAAATTTTTTATTTAACTCTTTTAACGATTCTTCTTTTCTTTTTGCAATATCGTTAAGAATATCTTGCACTGCTGCTTGAGTTTTATGATCATCCGTTTCCGGAGTTTTAGCTGCTTTTTTAATATATTTAACTGCCATAAAGTAAAGTTGGTAACCACAATGCTATTTGTGGAAATACTACTATTAATACTAATCCAATAATTTGCAATACCATAAATTGCATCATACCGTAATAAATATCTTTTAAATCCCACTCAGGTACTACACCTTTTAAAAAGTATGCTGAAAGCGCGACAGGAGGAGATAGCCAGGCGGTTTGTAGATTGACGGCAACCAATATGGCAAACCAAGTTAAATTAAAACCTAATGCTTCTACTAATGGTAAAATAATTGGTATAATAATCATAACAATTGGTACCCATTCTAAAGGCCAACCTAATAAGAATATCATAGCCATTATCATAGCTAGGATAAGATATTTATTCATTTCTAATCCAAGTAGGAATTCAGTCAATAGTGTTGGTGTTCCCAGTCTTGCGAATACTGCTCCAAAGAAATTTGATGCAGCAACTAAAACCATTATTAACGCAGTTATCTCTAAAGTTTTAACTAAAGCTTCTTGTAATTTTGGTAATGTTAATTTCTTATATGCAAGAGATAAAAGTAGTGCGCCCATAGCTCCACATCCAGCTGCTTCTGTAGGAGTTGCAAATCCAAATAAAATACTTCCAAGTGCTGCAAAAACTAAAGCTGCTGGTGGTACTAATCCAAGGAAAAATTCAACCCATACTTTTGACATGCTAGTAGCATGCATATCTTTAGGTAAAGGAGGACCTAATTTTGGATCCATCATACATCTTATTGTAGTGTAGGCTGCATATAAAGTTGCAAGAAGAATTCCTGGAAATATTGCTGCAGCAAATAAATCAATTACTGGAATTTCCATTATTGGACCCATAACTACAAGCATAATGCTCGGGGGTAT
>CACDNS010000009.1:0-21441 GCA_902554215.1 uncultured Pelagibacteraceae bacterium | reverse complement strand
TTTTATTTCAGGAAATAAATTTTCAGAAGACAGTTTAGAAAAAATTATACCTCTAGATTTCAAAGAAATTAAAATGAATCAATCTAAATATTCTTTTTTAATTAATGATGAAGGCGGGGTGATCGATGACCTTATCATAACAAGAGTTGAAGGAGGTTTTAACATTATATTAAATGCAGCCTGTAAAGATAATGATATTAAAGAAATATCAAAATGTTTAAATTCAGATAGCAAATATGAGCTAAGAAAAGACCTTTCTCTTATTGCTCTGCAGGGCCCAAAATCTGAGTCTATTTTAGAGTCTATAGTTAATGGAGTAAAACAACTTAAGTTTATGAACGGCGGTTACTTTGATTTCGAGGGTAATAAAATTTATATAACTCGATCTGGTTATACTGGCGAGGATGGGTTTGAAATTTCAATACCAAATACGAATGTTGAAAGCTTTACAAAGCTTCTTTCGGATAAGGGAGCTAAACCAATAGGACTAGGAGCTAGAGACACTCTTAGATTGGAGGCCGGTTTATGTTTATACGGTCATGAATTAAATCAAAATATTAATCCTATACAGGCAAATTTGAAGTGGGCTATCTCAAAAAGAAGAAGAGAAGAAGGTGGATTTAAAGGTTGGGAAAATATTAAAAAAGATTTACAACATGGAGTTTCAAAAATTAGAATAGGTGTCAAACCATCTGGGAGAATTATTGCAAGAGAAGGAACAAAAATATTTTCATCATCTAATGAAGAAATAGGTGTTATTACAAGCGGAACATTTGGTCCAAGTGTAAATAGTCCTGTAGCTATGGGTTACATTAAAAGTAAATTTTCAGAGATTAATAATAAAATTTTCTTAGAAGTAAGGGGAAAAAAACACGAAGCTGTAGTTTCAAAGCTACCATTTTATAAAAAAAGTTATGTTAAATAAGGAGGAAAAATGAGTGAAAAAAAATATTCAAAAAAACATGAATGGGTCTTGCTTAATGGAGAGTCAGCCACGGTTGGTATCAGCAAACATGCTACTGAAATGCTTGGTGATATTGTTTTTGTTGAGCTTCCTGAAAAAGGAAAAAGTTTAAATAAAGATGAAAAAGCTGCAGTTGTAGAATCTACAAAGGCAGCTAGCGATGTTTTCACGCCAGTTTCTGGAGAAATATTAGAAAATAATCAGCCCATTGTTGACGATCCTTCAAATGTAAACAAAGATCCTGAAAACAATGGTTGGTTTTTTAAGATTAAAATAAAAAACAAATCAGAACTGGATTCTTTAATGAGTCCATCAGATTACGAGAAATTTAAAAAGGATAATCCTAATTAATATGATTGATGATACTTCACAAGAATTTATAAATAGGCACATTGGTCCCTCAAAAAAAGATCAAGAAAAAATGCTAGACTATATTGGCAGCAAATCTCTTGATCAACTTATAAAAGATACAGTTCCTACAAATATTTTACTTAGAGACGAATTAAAAATTGGTGACTCACTTTCGGAGAGCGAAGCTCTGAAAAAGCTTAAAATTATCTCTCAAAAAAATCAGACTTTTAGAAATTTTATCGGCATGGGTTATTACAATTGTTTTACTCCCAATGTAGTTTTGAGAAATATTTTAGAAAATCCAGGCTGGTATACTTCGTATACTCCTTATCAGCCAGAAGTAGCTCAAGGAAGATTAGAAATGCTTTTGAATTTTCAACAATTAATAATTGATTTTACTGGAATGGATATTGCTAATGCTTCATTGTTAGATGAAGCTACAGCTGCTGCGGAAGCAGTTGGTCTGGCACAAAGAGTTTCCAAAAATAATTCAAAAAAAGTCTATGTTTCAGATACTTGCAACCCTCAAGTCATTGATTTAATTAAGACAAGAATTGAACCTTTCGGTCTGGAGCTCTTAATTGGTAATCAAAAAGATTTTTTGAAAAATTTAAATGGAGATTTATTGTGTGGAGTTATAGCATACCCTGATACTTTAGGTGAAATAATTGATCCTAGTGAGTCTATAAGTTTAATACGTAAAAAAGGGGGTAAAGCTATAGTAGTTTGTGATCTTCTTTCTTTAGCAAAACTAAAAACACCATCTGAACTTGGGGCAGACATTGCAGTGGGAAACGCTCAAAGATTTGGAGTTCCAATGGGTTATGGCGGTCCTCACGCTGCTTTTTTTGCTACAAAAGAGGAATTTAAAAGATCGATGCCAGGAAGAATTATTGGTGTATCGGTAGATAGATTTGGTAAAAAAGCTTACAGGTTGTCCCTTCAAACGCGCGAGCAACACATCAGAAGAGATAAAGCGACTAGCAATATTTGTACTGCACAAGCTCTTCTAGCAATCGTATCCGCAGCATATGCTATTTATCATGGACCAAATGGAATTTTAGATATTGCAAATAGAACATCTAAATTGGCAAAACTATTTTCAGAGAATATAAAAGCTGGCGGTTTTGAACTTTACACTAATAACTTTTTTGACACAGTAACAATTAAAACAAACAACAAAACAAATGAAATTTTTAAAAAAGCTATCTCTGAAAAAGTTAATTTAAGAAAAGTAAACGACACAACATTATCAGTAGCTTTTGATGAGGCTAAAAGACTTGATCATGTTAACTTGCTATTAAATATTTTTGGTATAGATAAAGATGTAACTAAAACCAAAGATGTTACTCTTGATAATCTTCCAAAAAACTTATTAAGAACATCTAAATATTTAACTCATCCAGTTTTTAATAAATATCATTCAGAAACTGAAATGATGAGATATTTAAAAAGACTTGAGGATAGTGATATAGCCTTAAATAGATCAATGATTGCTTTAGGATCATGTACAATGAAATTAAATTCTACAGCAGAAATGATACCTATTTCTTGGAATGAATTTGCTCTTCCACATCCATTTGTTCCAGTAGATCAAATGAATGGATACAAAGTGTTGTTCAATGATTTGATAAAAGATCTCAAAGAGATTACAGGATTTGACGCGGTTTCTTTACAACCTAATTCTGGGGCTCAAGGGGAATATGCTGGTTTAATGACAATAAGAGCGTTCCACCAAAATAATAATCAATCAAATAGAAATGTTTGTTTAATTCCTAGCTCTGCTCATGGCACTAATCCAGCTAGCGCACAAATGTCAGGTATGAAAGTGGTAGTTATAAATTGTGATAATAATGGGAATATAGATTTAGAGGATTTAAAGAGTAAGTCTAAAAAATATTCAAAAGATCTAGCGGCATTGATGGTTACTTATCCTTCAACTCATGGAGTATTCGAGGAAAAAATAACTGAAATTTGCGAAATAGTTCACTCTAATGGTGGTCAAGTTTACATGGATGGAGCAAATTTAAATGCTTTAGTAGGAATTGCTAAACCAGGAACTTTTGGTCCAGATGTATGTCATATTAACTTGCATAAAACTTTTTGCATTCCTCATGGAGGCGGAGGTCCAGGAATGGGACCAATAGCTTGTGCGAAACATCTAAAAGATTTTTTACCCACACATCAACATCTTGGAGATCTAAACTCAAGTAAGGGGATGGGTTCTGTATCGGCTGCACCATGGGGGAGTGCGAGTA
Source organism: uncultured Pelagibacteraceae bacterium (assembly GCA_902554215.1). Taxonomy (GTDB): domain Bacteria; phylum Pseudomonadota; class Alphaproteobacteria; order Pelagibacterales; family Pelagibacteraceae; genus Pelagilacustribacter. The sequence goes on along the minus strand of CACDNS010000009.1, from coordinate 17,868 downwards.
TCTTAGTTATATCTTGGATGTACATAAAAATGATGGGATCAAAAGGTTTAAAATCAGCATCAAGAATATCAATTTTAAATGCTAATTATATTTCAAAAAAATTATCAGAAAAATATAAGGTTCTATACACAGGAAAAAACGGAAATGTAGCACATGAGTGTATTATTGATATTAGACCTATTAAAGAAAAGTCTAGTATAACAGAAGAAGATATTGCTAAAAGACTGATCGATTATGGTTATCATGCTCCTACAATGTCATGGCCAGTTTCGGGTACTATTATGATAGAACCGACAGAAAGTGAAAATTTAGAGGAGATAGACAGATTTTGTAATGCTTTATTAAGTATAAAAGATGAAATAGATAAAATTGAGTCTGGTAAATTTGAAAAAAAAGATAATCCTTTAATTAATGCGCCCCACACGTATTTAGAATTAACAGCAGATGAATGGAAACATTCTTATTCAAGAAAAGATGCAGCTTTTCCTAAAACATATTTAAAAGAATATAAATATTGGGCTCCAGTAGCTAGAGTAGACAATGTTTATGGCGATAGAAATCTTGTATGCTCATGCCCATCTATGGATGAATATAAAGAAGAAGCTGCATAAAAAATGAAAATTGCAGTTGTTGGTTCTGGAATTTCAGGTTTATCTGCAGCATTTTATCTATCAAAGAAATATAAAGTAGATCTTTTTGAACAAGACGACCATTTTGGTGGCCACTCTTATACTTATGATATAAAAAAAAATAACAAAACTATCCCTGTTGATCTAGGTTTTATTGTTTTTAACGAGTTAACTTATCCAAATTTGATTAAGTTTTTTAATGAACTGAGCGTACCTTATGAAAAAAGTGATATGTCATTTTCTGTATCTATACAAGATAGCGATATTGAATATGGAGGAAGAGGACTAAAAGCTATTTTTGCAAATAAGCTAAATGTATTTAATCTAAATTTCTTAAGAATGATAAAAGAAATTATGTCATTCTATCAAACTGCACCCACTTTGATTAAAAAAAACTTAAACAATGAAACACTTGGTGGTTATTTAGACAAATCTAATTTATCAAAATATTTTATTGAATATCACATCATTCCTATGGTTGCTGCAATATGGTCTATGCCTTTTAAAAAAGCTAGGGATATGCCTTTAAAACTTTTTTTAAATTTTTTTATTAATCACGGATTGTTTAAACTTAAAAATAGACCTCAATGGTATACAGTTACTAATCGAAGTAGGGCCTATGTTAAAAAAGTTTTATCCACAATAAGCGGAGAAGTATTTAAACACTATAAGGTGACTGAAATTAATAGAAATGAAGATAATGTCAGAATAAATATTGGAAGTGAGTATATGAACTACGATCAAGTAGTTTTAGCTTCACATGCAGACCAAAGTTTAGAAATATTGAAAGATAGCTCTGAAGAAGAGAAAAGAATTTTAAGTAAGTTTAAATATGTTTCTAATGTTGCAATTTTACATACTGATGAAAGTCTTATGCCAAAAAGAAAATTAGCTTGGTCTAGCTGGAATTCTATATCAAAAGGAAACCAGACTTGTGTTACTTACTGGCTTAATAACTTACAAAATCTAAAATGTGATAATAATTTTTTCTTAACTTTAAACCCCATTTATAAAATAAGTAATAATAATATTATTAAAAAAATAAACTTTACACACCCATACTTTAATTTAGAAACTTTAAAGTATCAAAAAGATTTACAATTGCTTCAAGGGAAAAAAAGAACTTGGTATTGTGGTAGTTATTTTGGTTATGGTTTTCATGAAGATGGATTAAAATCTACTATTAATTTAATTGAAAATTTTAAAATTTAATGAGATCGTGTATTTATAACGGGGTAGTGACACACACAAGGTTAAAACCTATAAAACATACTTTAAAATATAAGACTTTTTCTATTTTTTTAGATTTAGATGAAATTGACAATTTAGATAAAACAAATCCTATTTTTTCCTTTAATAAATTTAATGTTTTTAGTTTTTATAATAAAGACCACGGAGCAAGAGATGGTAGGTCACTTAAAAACTGGGTAATAAGCAATTTAAAAAAATTTAACATTTATCAAAATGTTAATAAAGTTAAACTACTTTGTTATCCAAGGATTTTTGGTTTTGTTTTTAATCCTCTAAGTATTTTTTATTGCTATGAAAATAATGAGCTTAAAGCCGTTTTTTATGAAGTTAAAAATACTTTTAATGAACAGCATACATACATCTTTAAGAATAAAGGAAAAGATAAAATAGAACAAACATGTAAAAAAAAGTTCTATGTTTCTCCTTTTATGGATATGGAGACTTGGTATGATTTTAAATTAATTATACCTGATAAAAAATTATTTGTTTCAATTAAACAAACTGACAGAAAAGGTCTTGTTTTAACTGCTGTGCAAACAGGTGAAAGAAAAGAATTTAGTTTTAAACAATTGATTATTAACTTTTTTCAATATCCATTAATGACTGTTAAAATAATAAGCGCGATACATTTTGAAGCATTTCTATTGTGGAAAAAAGGGGCAATATACAGGTCGAGGGACAAAAAAATTAAGAATAATTTAAGTTACGAGGAATATTGATGAGCTTATTAAAAATTTCGGAAAAGTTTGTTATTAGTAAATTAAAATCTATAAAAAAAGGTAATTTGAAGTTAATTAATTACGACGGTAAAGTTTACCATTTTGGAGATCTTGAAAACTCATTAACTACAGATATTCAAATCAACAATCCTAAATTCTACTTAAATATTATATTGGGCGGAAGTTCTGCTTTAGGAGAGGCCCATATAAATAAAGATTTTTATTCTTCAAATTTAACCGATCTTATCGAACTTACTGCAAGAAACATAATGCTTATATATTCTTTTTCAGGAAGTTTAAAACTACAATTTATTAAAAATATTTTGAAAAGAATTTTTGTGTCTAACACTAAAGCTAAAAGCTTGAAGTATATTTCAAAACATTATGATCTTGGTAATGATTTTTTTGCTAATTGGCTTGATAAAACTCTTACCTATTCAAGTGCTATATATGAGAGGAGTGATGATAATTTAGAAACAGCTCAAAAAAATAAGTATCAAAAGCTTATAGATTTATTAAATCCTAAAAATGGAGATAAGATTTTGGAAATAGGATGTGGATGGGGTGGATTTTCAGAATACCTAGCAAAAAAAAACGATGTTCTTATTGACTGCATAACTATTTCAAAGAAACAATATGAATTTACAAAAAAGAGAATATTTCAGAATGGTTTAAATAATAAAGTAAATGTAATGTTTTTAGATTATAGAGATTTAAAAAACAAATATGATAAAATATTTTCAATTGAGATGATAGAAGCAGTTGGCGAGCAATACTTAAATCAATATTTTAAGACAATCAAAAGCTCACTTAACCCTGGCGGGTATGCTGCTATACAAGGAATTACAATTAACGATAACTTATTTGATCGTTACAGAACTAGTGAAGATTTTATTCAAAAATATATTTTTCCGGGAGGGTTTTTGCCATCTCTTAATCATATTAGAAAGTTAGCAAAAAATAATCAATTACAATTAGAAAAAATTAATTCTTACTCAGAGGATTATGCAAAAACTCTTTTAGATTGGAAAAAAAATTTTTTCAAAGCCTGGGACAATATTGCTCCCCTTGGATTTAGTGAGTCTTTTAAAAGAATGTGGGAATTTTATCTATCATATTGTGAAGCAGGATTTAAAGCAAAAAATATAGACTTGATTCAATTTTCTATGTCTAATAAATAATCTAAATGAAACAAGTATTAACTTTATTTATAATAATTTTTTTAACCGGGTGTGTAAATAAAATGAAACCAACAGATTTTAAAGATCAAAAACCAAGACTAATTATTGAAGATTATTTATCAGGAAATGTAAAAGCTTGGGGGGTATTACAAAATAGATCGGGAGATGTAACTAGGCAGTTTAAAGCTGATTTAAATGGAAAATGGAATGGCTCTCAATTGATACTTGATGAAATTTTTAACTGGAGCGATGGAGAAAAGCAAACTCGTCAGTGGACAATTAAAAAAATTGATAATCATCATTACGAGGGAACTGCTTCAGATGTAGTTGGTAAAGCTAAAGGCTTTTCTTACGGACCTGCATTTAAATTTGAATATGTTTTGTTAGTTCCTGTAAAGGGTAAAAATATTAAAATAACCTTTGATGACTGGATTTTTATGCAAGATGAAAAAGTAGCAATCAACAGAGCAACTATGACAAAGTTTGGAATTAAAGTGGCCGAACTTACTGTAATGTTTGTTAAAGATTAACGTTTATATAACTTATAAATTAAAAATAAATAAATCTTATAAGGTAATAATCTCAAGAATTTTAAAAGTAAGGTTAACTGTTTAGGAAAGTGAATTTCAAAAGAGTTTGACTTTGTCAGCCCATTATAAATTTTTTCAGCTGCAAACTCTACCGATCTTAAAAATGGCATTGGGAAATCATTTTTGTCAGTTAAAGGTGTTTTTATAAATCCAGGAGAAATTACTGAAACTCTCACACTATATTTTTTAAAATCAAAATAAATACTCTCTGCAAAATTATTTAAAGCTGCTTTAGAAGGACCATAACCACTAGAATTAGGCAGTCCCCGATAGCCAGCTATTGAAGAAACAATAGATATATGACCTCCTTTTTTTTCTTTAAAATATTTTTCAACTGCTTTTACACAATTTAAAACTCCAAAATAATTTACATTCATAACAAATTTACTTTGTTCGACATTAATTTCCTTCTCTTTTTTGGGATCATAAGTACCACTACAAAAAATACAAAGATCGATTTCTTTAAATTCAGAAATAATTTTGAGAAAAGTATTTTTACAATTATCATCATTTACAACATCTAATGGATATGAGGAAATATTAGGATTTTTTGCCATATCATCTAAGATTTCTTTCCTTCTAGCAGATACAGCAACCTGCCATCCTTCCTTAGCAAATTTCTCAGCAGTTGATTTGCCGATACCACTGCTAGCTCCAGTGATCCATACTTTTTTCTGATTTTCAGACATAAATTAGTTATATCTTATAATATGATAAAAAATAAATATTTATCTTTAGTACTTATAATTTTAGTTACTTTTGTAGCCTCTGGAATTGGAAGTTTTGTCACTTCTTCCTACAAAGAACCTTGGTATTCAGAAATTCTGTTACCAAGTTTTAATCCTCCGAGCTGGGTTTTCGGGCCTGTATGGACTACTTTATATGTCTTTATGTCTGTAGCTGCATGGTCTGCTTGGAAAAAAGTCTCAGATAAAAAAATTTTACAGATTTACTTTATTCACTTATTTTTTAACAGTATATGGAGCATTATATTTTTTGGTTTTCATCAAATCTTTCTTGCTTTAATTAATCTAGTGATAATATTGGTTTTTATAATTTGGTTGATGAGAATTTATTACCAAGTCAATAAAATTAGTTTTTTACTAATGATACCTTATTTGTTATGGTCATCTTATGCTTTAATTCTTAATGGAACTATCTTTTACTTGAATTAGTTATGGATGATGTAGTTATAATTGGTGGTGGAATAATAGGTACCGCTTCAGCTTATTTTTTATCAAAAGAAGGAAGAAAAGTTAAGGTTATTGAGAAAGATCCAACTTATAAGAATGCTTCTTTTCCATTATCTCTTGGTGGTTTTAGAAGACAGTTTTTTCAAAAAGAGAACATTTTATTAGGGAAATTTGCAAGGGAATTTATTTTTAAAATTCCAGAGCTATTAAAAACAAAAAAGAATCCCAACCCTACAGCTAGTGTAGTGCCAAATGGCTATTTATTTTTATTTGGATCTAAACATGCTGAAGAACAATATGAAGCTCTAAAGAATCACAAAGAATGCAAAGCGGGAACTAAAAACACTAAAGGAGCAAATCTAAAAAAAATTTTCCCCTATATTAATGATGAAGACATAGAAACATTTACTTATACAGATGAGAAGATGGAAGGTTGGATTGACCCCCACATGTTTCATAGTGCATTTAAAAATAAAGCAATAGAATTAGGAGCGGAGTTTATAAAAGGAGAAGTAAAAAATATTTCTGACATCAAAGCAAAAATTATTATTTCTGCAGTTGGTTTCTCAACTAATGAATTATTAAAAGATATACCGGTGGTTCCTCAGAAGCATACTGTTTTTAGAGTTAAATGCCCAAAGCATATTCCAGATATGCCTCTGACTTCTGACTTTACGACTGGAGTTTATTGGAGACCAGAAGGCAAAGAGTATTTAGCAGGCTCACCAATCTCATCATTCAATGCGAAAGATTTAGAGCCTGATTGGAATCATTTTGAGGAATTAGTTTGGCCAGCTTTAGCTAAGAGAGTGCCTATCTTTGAGGAATTAAAACTAACTGGAGCTTGGGCAGGTTATTACGATTGTAATAAACTGGACAATAATGCTGTTGTTGGAAAACATCCAAAATATGAAAATGTTTATATGGCTTCCGGTTTTACTGGACGAGGTTTGATGCAGGCTCCTGGGATAGGTAGAGCATTAACAGAATTGATAACAACTGGATCTTACCAATCAATAGATCTGAAAGCTTTTGCAATTGAAAGAGTTTTAGAGAATAAAAAAAGACCTGAACCTTACGTTTTATAATTTTAACTTTTTAAGGTAAGATGATTTTTTTGGGTATTTGCGCTTTAAGATAATTCTATTTATTAATATAGACATAAAAATAATTATAATTGTGCCAGCTATAACTGGAAATAAAATAAAATCAAAAGACAAGTCCATAAATAAAGCTACTAAAGGGTTTGAGGCAGCAGGGGGGTGCATCACTTTAAGATATACCATCAAAGTTACAGCAACTCCTACAGATAGTCCTAAAGAGTAAAAAGAAAAACCTAAAGTTTGATTAAAGATAATACCGACAAGCATAGAAATTATATGACCAAAAAAAATATTTTTTGGCTGAGCAGTTTCTAAATTATAAAGAACAAAAACTAGAAAAACCGTAGCCCCAAAAGAGAACATCAGCCATATTCCAGCGGAAGTTCTTAAAGTTAAAAAAGCTAAAATAGCTATAACTACTGCCGCTGATAATCCACATATAATAGGCTCTAAATTTTTAGGTACTTTCATATTTATTTTCTCTATAATTAAGTTATATACTTTTTTAAAGTTAAAAAATATGATTTCGAAATTTTTAAACAGGATAATTAGAGCAATTAAGATCGATGTTGATCTATACGAAGAGGTCGAAGCAGACAAAAAAGCAACTATCCAAGCTGGTGCAGTTGTAGTTTTATCCAGTTTAGCAGCTGGTGTTGGCGCAATACATTTAGGTGCATCAAATTTATTAATAGCGCCTATCCTTTCTTTGTTAAGCTGGTATATTTGGGCGTATATAATTTATATTGTTGGCGTTAAACTTTTTCCTGATCCCCAAACAAAAAGTAATCATGGGGAATTATTAAGAACTATTGGTTTTTCAAGTGCTCCTGGTATCATTAGAGTTTTTGGAATTACTCCTACTCTCATGACAGTTACTTTTATTGGTTCAGCTTTCTGGATGCTGGCTTGTATGGTAGTAGCTGTAAAATCAGCATTAGATTATAAAAGTATATGGAAAGCTCTTGGAGTTGTAATTGTAGCTTGGTTAATACAAGCATTTGCTTTATTTTTAATTTTATTTTTATTTAGAGGTTTCTAAATAGGAAATATAGTCTTTGAAATTTTGCAACTATCACAAATTTTATAACCATGCATTATTAAATTAGATTTAACACTTTCATTTAATTTTTTACACTCTTCACAAATATTATTTGTTTCTTTTTCAATTTTTATGGAAGTTTTATCCTCTGTCACAGTTCAGTAGGGTTATTTTGGTTTTTATACACTTTTTTTGGATCAAATTTTTTTTTCTTTTCTTTAAACTTCATTTTAACTTTTTCTTGATCTTGAATTTTGCCAAGTGGCACTTCTCTATAAAAGCAAGATTTATAACCTACATGGCAACTAGCTCCATCCGCTATATCGACCTTCATCCATATAGAATCTTGATCGTCGTCAATTCTAATCTCTATAACTTTTTGAATAAACCCACTGGATTTTCCTTTGTGCCACAAAATCTTTCTTGATCTGCTCCAATAATATGCTTCTTTAGTTTCAATAGTTTTTTTAAGTGCCTCTTCATTCATATAACCGTGCATTAATACGTCACCAGATTTGTGATCTGTTGTTATAACAGGGATTAAACCTTCAACATTAAATTTTGGTGAAAGGAACTTTCCCTCTTCTACTTCGAATACGCTTTCTCTTTTTTTAAACATGTGCGTAAAATAATGAAAAAAAGACAAAATAGCAATTTGCATTCAATAAATATGTCCTATAATAATGACCAGAATTATGAAATTAGTAAAAGATACAGACAAAAACCCTATTAAAAAAGAGGTTAGCGATAAACAGGCTGAGGAAGCCTTTAGAACTATTTTAACCTGGATAGGAGAAGATCCATATAGAGAGGGTTTAGTTGAGACACCAAAAAGAATAGTAAAAGCTTTTAAAGAATATTTTCAAGGTTACAAACAAGATCCTTCTCAAGAATTAAAGAAAACATTTGGTGAAGTAGAAGGTTATGACGATATGGTAGTCGAGAAGAATATTACATTTCAAAGTCACTGCGAACACCATATGGCACCAATAATTGGGGTAGTACATATTGCTTATCTTCCTAAAGATAAAGTTGTAGGATTAAGTAAGTTAGCTCGTACAGTAGAAATTTTTTCTAAGAGGCTACAAACACAAGAAAGATTAACCATGCAAATTGCCAAAACATTAATGGATTCTCTTAATGCTAGAGGAGTGGCTGTAACTATCGATGCGTCTCATCAATGTATGACAATGCGAGGTATAAAAAAAGAAAAATCTACTACAGTAACTAATTACTTTTTAGGCACATTTAAAGATGATCTTAGTTATCAAAATAGATATTTGAGATATATTGCTAAATGAAAATTAAATGTCAGAAAAATTTAAAGCAATAGTTATAGATAACCAAAATAATAAATTTAATCGAGAAATTAAAGAAATAGACCAATCTTATTTAAAAGATGGGAATGTTTTGGTTAAGATTGATTATTCTAGTCTTAATTATAAAGATGCACTTATATTAAAAGATGGTGGAAGAATTGTTAGAAAATTTCCATTTGTCCCGGGGATAGATTTTTCTGGAACTGTAATTGAGAGTGGAGATACTAAATTTAAAAAGGAAGATAAAGTTATATTAACTGGTTTCAGAGTAGGAGAAGCGTACTTTGGAGGTTTTGCTCAATATGCAAAAGTTGATTCGAATTTTTTAATAAAAATACCAAAAGATTTAGACACGCATAAGTCTATGATGCTTGGAACAGCTGGTTTCACGGCTCTGCTTTGTTCATTTGCGGTTATGGCAAAAGAAGAATTATTATTAGGGGGGAAAGTTAAAGATGTTTTAGTAACTGGAGCAACCGGAGGTGTAGGAAGTATAGCTGTAATGATTTTATCAAAGATGGGTTACGATGTTCATGCTGTTACAGGAAAAAAAGATAAAAACGATTATCTTAAAAACTTAGGTGCCAAAAACATTTTAGACAGAAAAGAATTTGATGGGGAAAGTAAATTACTTGAAAAAGGTGTGTGGGATGGAGTAGTAGACACTGTAGGAGGTACTGCATTGACAAAAATATTTGCTCAAACAAAACCTGGTGGAATAGTTGCAGCATGTGGTAATGCTGGCGGAATAAAGATAAATACAAACGTAATGCCTTTTATAATAAGAGGTGTAAAACTTTGGGGTATCGACTCTTCAGGTTCTTCAATTAAAAGAAGAGAGTTTGTTTGGGGAGAGGCTGCAAAATTAATTGATTTTTCTAAAGTTCAATCTTTTACTAAAGAACTCTCATTTACTGAACTTTTAGAGACTTACCCAAAGCTTTTAAAAGGTGAGTTTTTTGGGAGAGCTATAGTAAATCCAAATAAATAAACTATAATTAATTTTTGATATGGATTGGGATAAGTTAAAAATTTTTCATACTGTTGCTGAAGCTAGTAGTTTTACTAAAGCATCGACTATTTTAAACTTAAGTCAGTCTGCAATAAGTAGGCAGATTCAATCACTAGAAAATGAGTTAAAGATAAAGCTTTTTGAGAGACATGCTAGAGGTTTAGTTTTAACAGATAATGGAAAATACTTATTTAAAACTGCACATGATATAATTTCTAAGCTCAAAGATGTTGAAGCAACTTTAAGCACTGAAAAAGATAAAATTACTGGAAAACTTACCGTGACGACCGTCGTAAGTTTTGGCACTACTTGGTTAACTCCTAGAATTCAAGAATTTATGTCATTACACCCCGGTATTGAAGTTGAATTAATTTTTGATGATAAAGAGCTAGATTTAAGTACTAGACAGGCAGATATAGGAATTTGGATGAGAAGACCAAAACAATTAAACTATATTCAAAAAAAATTTGTTAATTTTAATTATCATATCTACGGTTCTAATAATTATTTAGAGAAACATGGTTATCCAAAAAATACTCAAGATTTAAATAAACATCATTTTATTACTTACGGTAGAGGAGCACCTTCTCCTGTTTTTAATCCTGATTGGGCACTAAAACTTGGCGTCAAAGACAATAAAAAAAGAAAACCTGTTATGAGGGTAAATAGTGTATATGGTTTACTATTAGCTGTTCAAAGCGGAGTTGGCTTGGCTGCATTACCTGACTATATCGCTCATAACGTTCCAAACATAACAAAAATACTTCCAAATCAAGAAGGTCCTAATACAGAAACACATTTTGTATATCCAGAGTCATTAAAAAATGTTGCAAGAGTGACTGCATTTAGAAATTTTTTATTTAGCAAGGTGAGCGAATGGCAATTTTAAATTATTTAGTACCATTTTTAATATTAGTAACTTTAGTTGTTTTTGTTCATGAGTATGGTCATTATTATTTTGCGAAAAGATATGGTGTAGGTGTAACTGATTTTTCAATAGGTTTTGGAAAAGAGTTATTCGGTTTTAATGACAAATCAGGAACTAGATGGAAATTTTGTGCTATACCCTTAGGAGGTTATGTAAAATTTTTTGGAGACAGAAATGTTTTTAGTCAAGCGGAGCAAGAAGAACTATTAAAAAAATATAATAAAATTGATAGACAAAAACTTTTTGTCACTAAACCTTTATACCAAAGATCATTAGTTGTTGCTGCCGGACCATTAGCCAATTTCGTCTTAGCTATAATCATATTTGCATGTATTTATATTTTTGTTGGAAAAGATTTTACCCCAGCTCAAATTCAGGAAGTTCAAAAAGACTCACCAGCTTTTATTAATGGATTAAAAAAAAATGATATAATACTTCAAATTGGAGATAACAAGGTTAATAGCATTTTAGATGTTTCAACATACATAAATGCCTCAGTGACTGACGAAATACTTTTTAAGGTTCAAAGAAATCAGCAGGAAATTTCTTTTTTAATAAAACCTAAAATTATTAAAAGTAAAGATTCTTTAGGAAATGATATTAATAGAAAAGTAATAGGTATTAAGGTTGCTCCTATTAATAATGAATTCAGCAAAGAAAAATTAGGTCCTGTAAAAGCTATAATATATGCGTCTAAAGAGACATGGTTTGTAACCAAAACATCTTTAGAATTTATTTTTCAATTATTTCAGGGCAGAGGAGATACTTCGCAGTTAGGTGGCCCCATTAAAATCGCAAAAATAACAGGTCAAGTAGCTCAACATGGATTATTAGCTTTTCTAACTATAACGGCTTACATTTCAATAAGCTTAGGTTTAATTAATCTTTTCCCAATTCCAATGCTAGACGGTGGTCATTTGATGTTTTATGCTTTTGAGAAAATTTTGGGTAGGCCGTTAAAACAAAAAACACAAGAACATTTTTTTCGAATCGGTCTTTTTTTACTATTTTCATTAATGTTTTTTACAACTTTTAATGATTTAAAAGATATTGGTATATTTTAAGGTTTTTTCAATTAGTTAAAAAAGTCAATAAAAACAAGCGCTTTTTAAGTCTACCATATATAGTGTTAATATTTATTTAAAGTACTAATAAAACTGTTGATTTTCCTCATTATTTGTTGAGATTTAAAACATAATAAAAAGGGGCATAAATGAACAAAAAACAACTAGTAGCAAAAATATCGTCGACATTAGGCCAAAGTAAAGCCGATGCAGAGCGAACATTTGACTCTATTACTACCATTATTCTTAATGAATTGAAGAATGATGAGACAGTAAAAATAGCTGGTTTTGGCACTTATAAAGTGGCTAAAAGAAAGGCTAGAGTTGGCAGAAACCCAAGAACTGGGGAATCTATACAAATAGCTGCTTCTCAAAAAGTCAAATTTTTACCCGCTAAAAGCTTAAAGGAAATGTTTAATAAATAACGTTACTTAACAGCTCTTATTAATAAAAGAATAAGAGCTGTTAAACGTCTTGCAAAAACTGCATAACTAAAATCTTCACTTATCAATTCTTTAAAAATTTAAAATAGATTAACTGTCCTTAACAAAGGAGTTAAAATGAAAAAATATTTAGGTTATTTCTTTGCAGGAAGTGCAATTTATTTTGCATTTGCAGGTTTAGGTTATGCCGAAACTACGGTATCTGCAGAGGTTCAATACATTTTTAATACAATCCTATTTTTAATGTCAGGTTTTCTAGTGATGTGGATGGCGGCAGGTTTTGCTATGCTAGAATCTGGGCTGGTAACATCTAAAAGTGTTTCGGCTATCTGCGCAAAAAATATAGGTTTGTACTCGATTGCCGGAATAATGTTCTGGTTGGTGGGTTATAATTTAGCTTATGGTATACCCGAAGGAGGATGGATCGGCTCGTTTTCTGCTTGGAGTGATGCATCTGCATTAGAAACTGGTTATTCAGATGGATCTGACTGGTTTTTCCAAATGGTATTCTGCGCAACAACAATGTCAATAGTATCAGGAACATTGGCTGAAAGAATAAAAATTTGGCCATTTTTCTTATTTGCAGCTATTTTAACTGGATTTATTTATCCAATTGAAATGGGATGGCAATGGGGCGGTGGTTGGTTATCAGCTGCTGGTTTCTCTGATTTTGCAGGTTCAACATTAGTACATGCCGCTGGGGGAGCTGCTGCTCTTGCAGGCGCAATAGTGCTTGGTGCTAGAACTGGAAGATTTACTTCAGGAGGTGGCGTGAAAGCCATGGCACCTTTTGCAGCTTCTTCAATTCCATTAGCAACATTGGGAGTATTTATACTTTGGTTAGGTTGGTTTGGATTTAACGGAGGTTCGCAATTAGCTGCTGGTACTCTTGAAGACGTGAGTGCTGTTGCAACAATTTACATTAACACAAACTTAGCTGCTGGCGGTGGAGTTATGGCTGCTGCTCTAGTATCAAGACTTTCTGCTGGTAAAACAGACGTGGTTATGATGCTTAACGGAGCGATAGCTGGTTTAGTTGGTATAACAGCTGAGCCTTTAACACCTAGTCCGCTTGCCGCAATTGTTATTGGAGCTATTGCTGGAGTATTAATGTATTACTCAACAAAATTATTATATAAATTAAAAATTGATGATGTTGTTGGAGCTATTCCTGCACACTTGGTTGCTGGAGTATGGGGTACATTAGCAGTTCCATTTACAAACTCTGATGTAAGTTTTGGTTCACAATTTCTCGGAACAATTTCAATAGTACTTTTTGTTTTCGTAGTATCATACATAGTGTGGTCAATAATGAAAGCAACTATCGGAATTAGAATCAGTAAAGAAGCTGAAAGACTTGGTACTGATAAATCTGAAGTTGGTGTAATCGCTTACGGTATTAGAGACTAATTTAAAAATACCTTCCCTTGTTTATAGAGGTATAAGAAGGCCCGAGTAAAATCGGGCCTTCTTTATTTAAAGCTGATTATCATCCCACAATTTTTTCCAATTAATATTAGGAGATAAGCCGAAAGTGGAATTAACATTAGTGCAATGCATTGCTAAAGATGGAATGGGGGAGAAGCATTTTTCAATTTTATAAATTTTATGTAAAGCTGTTTCGTATGGAAAACTCTCGACAGTTGCCATTTCTATAAGCTTATCCCAATGTTTTTCAAGCATCTTTTTACTTGTTAAAAATGTTAATAGAGACTCCTCTACTACTCTCCAATGATTTTTGTGACCCAAATATACTTTAGTTAAATCATCTGATTTATATAAATAAGGATAATCGACAGGGCATAAGAAAATTTCTTTTTTTAATAATGTGGCTAATTTTTCGTACGTAAGTATCAACTCTAATATACTTTCTTTTTTATGGATATAATCATCTTCTACAAAGTAAGTAATATCTTCACAATTTTCTTTAGCAAAAAAGAAGGATTGCAAAATACTTGCCATAGTTGATTTCATATTATTTTCAAATATTTCGTTATTTTTATTTATAACTTTAATTTTGTTAGTAAATTCATCTAAATTTAAATTTATTATTTTATTTTGTATTGAAGAATTTTTGAGCATGTTTTTAATAGTAAAAAGATCTTTTTCATTTGAACCAGAATCTATAACAGAGATTTTATAATTAATATTTTTAGTAAATTTTTGGGAAAATTGTATACTCTTTATAATTGAGTTTATTGTTCTAAAAGTATATTCAGATTTTTTATGATCAAATAGCCTTTTTTTATTTTGAGATACTAAATTTACTGAAGTGCAGGATTTAATAATAACATCAAGAGTTTTAACTGGCCTTGTAACTTTAATTTCACCCATTGGTACTGTTATTAACTTTTCTCCTTGAACGCTTAAATTTTCATTAAGATATTTATTTGAAGTAGGTATGAAAACACTATTTTGATTGATAATCTCATATCCTAAAAGACGAGAAATTTTGATGAAAATTTTTTTTAAAAAACTTTCTTTATTAGATTTAATTTTTTTCATATCTTTAAATAACCTTAACTATAGTATACAACTATCATCATTATGAAAATAAAATCCTCACAAGAGTTGGTTGAAGAAGCAAAAAAACACATTAAAACATTAAGTGCAGAAAGCATTAAAAAACTCAATGAAAGCAACGAATGTGTTTTAATTGATATAAGAGATATCAGAGAAATTTGGAAAGAGGGAACCATAAAAGACTCAATCCATATTCCTAGAGGTATGTTGGAATTTTGGTTAGATCCAAATAGCTCTTATTACAAAAAAGGTAAAATAGGTGAAAAAAAAGAGATGATTCTTTTTTGTGCTCTTGGTTTTCGTTCAGCTTTAGCCACAAAAACTCTTGTTGATATGGGTTTTGCTAATGTTGCGCATGTAGATGGTGGTTTTGATGCTTTAAAAAAAACAGGCTTTCAAGTTATACAAAAAGAAAAAAGATAAGTTACTTTTTTGACTCTGTTAAAGCATAGTCAAGTCTATCTTGACCCCAAAATATTTTATTATTTACGTAAAAAGTAGGCGCTCCAAATATTCCTTTATCAAAAGCCTCACTGGTTTTTTTCTTCAAAAGATTTTTAATAATCTCACTATTAGTTCTCAAAAAAAATACCTTAGGATTAACATTAATATTTTTTAAAATTTTATCTATTATTGATTGATCATTCATATTAAGGCCATCTTTCCAGACTGAGTCAAAAATTTTATCTATATAATAATTTTGAAAGTTGTCCTCTTCTGCAACAAGCACACCTCTCATTAAATTTAATGTTTTTATTGGGAAGTAAGAGTTAAATTTGAAGCTTATCCTTTTTTTTTCTGTTATTAACTTGCAATCTTTAATCATAAATTTTGCTTTAGATGGAATAAAAGCTGGAGCTTTAATCCCATGCAAATTATGTAAACCTCCTAATAAAACAGGCTTATATCGAACTTTAATTAAACTTTTTTTTTCTAATTTTCTTATCTCTTTATGTGCAATGAAAGAATACGGACTTACAAAATCAAAATAGAATTCAAAAGTTTTACTCATAAAAACTAATTTTTCTGGCGAAAAATATTCTGATAATCCAATAGAAAACTAAACCTACTGGTCCACTAAAATAAGTTAATATCAGTGAAAGCATAGTTAAAATTTTTGGGACCATATATCTTTGAGCGTCTCTAGATATCCAAGATCCAATGAACAAACTAATTGAAAGAAAATGTAACCAAAAAATTAGTAAAAAAATCTCATTTGAATATATTGAATAGAGATTATCTAAACCAAAATACAGTTGGAAAACATCAAATACTTCTCCATCTAAATATAGTTGATAAGCTAAATAAACATAAGCCGATGCAAGTATTAATGGAACAATTACTGAGTTGACTAATATTTTAGTTATTGGCTGATTTGGTATTGTTAACAACATTAACCAAAAAGGAATTACCCCCCAGTTTGCTAACAGATAAATATTGTCTGATGTTAAGTATGTTACAAGGTTATTTATCATAGAAAATAATATAGTATATTAATTTCATGAATCCCACATCAAATAAAAGTGATTTTGAAGACCTCACAACCAATTTAAAAGATTTAGCTTATTCATATTTAGAAAAATACAGTCCCTCTAAACAACAATTAAAAGTATATCTTTTAAAAAAATACCTTACTAAGATCAAAGGCTCAAAATCAAAAAAAGAAGTATCCTCAATTATTGATGAAATAATAATGAATCTTGAAAAAAATAAAGTTATTAACGAAGAACTTTATTCAGATTCTAAAGCGAGAATCTTTTTAAGGCGCGGTTATTCATTAAATAAAATAAATCAATCTTTGAGAAACAAAGGAGTGAACACTAAGTATATTAAACAAAGTATTAACAAAATAAAAGAAAATGAAATTGAGCCTGATTTTGTTTCAGCATTAAAATTATGCAAACGTAGAAGAATAGGACCATTAAGACCCGAATCAAATAGAGAACTTTTTTATAAAAAAGATATGGGTATATTAGCTAGAGGCGGTTTCAGTTTTGATTTATCTAAAAGGGTTTTAAATCTAGATAGCAAAGAATTTATTAAATTACTTAAGATTGTTTAATTTTTTTTTCTTTTTTTCCTCTTCTATTAAATCATTTAATTTACTCTTGAGGAAGTTTCGTACAATAATAAAAAAAAGGACTCCAAAAAAAGTAACTGATAAAATAATTATTAAAATTGTTTTAAGCATTTAAATTTTCAGATCGTCTTATTAATATAGTTGGATTTTTATAATCTTCTCTACCGTAACTAAAATAGTTGTTTTCAAGATCAGTTACAAAAGCACCTGCGTGTTCCGCTATGGCATGACCAGCAGCATCATCCCATTCATTTGCGCGAACCTTATCTGCATATATATCAAATTCTCCATTAGCTATAACACAATACTTATATGAACTACTTAGTTTTCTAAAAGAGGTCATTCCGTAATTTTTTAATTTTTGCAGAATAATATCTGGTGGATTAATATGATTGGTCAGTGCCACAACTTCATTTTTCGGTGTATTTTTTTTACAGCTTAAAGCCTTAGTAATTTTATCTTCAATTAAAAAAGAATTATTTTTACCAAAAGAGTAAAATATTCTGTTTTTTTTTGGAACTCCAATAACTCCTAAGGCAGGTGTTTTGTTAATTATCAAACCTGCATTTAAAGTGTATTCATCTTTTCCAGATATATATTCTTTTGTTCCGTCAATTGGATCTATAAGCCAATATGTTTTTAATTTATTTTTTTTAGTTAAATCTACTGTTTCTTCAGATACTATTGGTATATTTGGAGTAAGTATTTTTATTTTATCTGTAATAATTTTATTAACTTCAATACCGGGGTTAGTAACAGGCGAACCATCCTCTTTTATTTTAACTTTAAGA
>CACDNS010000008.1:0-26127 GCA_902554215.1 uncultured Pelagibacteraceae bacterium | reverse complement strand
GTGCGCCGTGTTGTTATGTTGATGGACCTTCAAAAGATAGTGAGTATGAATTATTTCAAGAAGATTTAGACCGTTTGGCCCCTCACATCGAAGGAGCCATTAAAAGAGTCCCAGCGTTTGCTGAGGTAGGCGTAAAGAAAGTATACAATGGAGCTATTTGTTACACGCCAGATGGAAATCCTATTGTTGGACCAGCCTGGGGTTTAAAAAATTTTTGGATCAATGAAGGGCACAGTTTCGGAATTACTGCCGCTGGTGGCGCTGGATGGCAATTGGCTGAATGGATCGTAGATGGTGAACCAACAATAGATATGCTTGGTGTTGAACCAAGGAGATATGGGTCCTACGTTACAAAATCTTATTTAATGGAAAAAAATGAAGAAGCTTATGCCAATGTTTTTACTGTACATTACCCGGACGAAGAAAGGGAGGCAGGTAGGCCATTAAGACAGGCTCCATGTTATGATCGACTAAAAAAATTAGGTGCAGTTTTTGGTCAAAAATTTGGATGGGAAAGAGCTAATTTTTTTGCAACCGATGGAGAGAAACAAGAAGATGATTGGTCATTTAGAAGATCTAATTGGTTTAAAAGTGTTGAAAAGGAATGTAAAAATGTAAGAGAAAATGTTGGGCTATTAGATATGTCAGCATTTGGAAAATGTAGAATTAAAGGACCTGGTGCAGAAGAATTTTTAGATAAACTGGTAGCAAATAAACTTCCTAAAAAAATTGGACGTATTAACCTCTGCCATGCTTTAAATACAAAAGGAGGCGTACATTCTGAATTCACAATAATGCGAGAAGCTAAAGATAGCTTCTATTTAGTTTCCGCAGGAGCTTTTCAAAGATTAGATCATGACTGGATTCATAAATGGATGCCTAATGACGGCACTGTACAATATGAAAATTTAACCAATAGTATGGGAGTACTGGTTGTTTCAGGACCTAAAGCCAGAAAGCTGATGCAAAAAGTTTCAAAAGCAGATTTTTCTAATGAGAAATTTAAATGGTTAAGTGCACAAAATATTAATATTGGTTTTGCTCCATGTAATGCCATGAGAGTAAACTTTGTAGGAGAGTTAGGTTGGGAACTTCATCATCCAATCGAGTATCAAAATCATATATTTGATAAGCTCATGGAAGCTGGAAAAGAATATAATCTTAAACCTTATGGGATAAGAGCCATGAATAGTTTAAGAGTAGAGAAGTCTTATAAGCTTGTTGGTACTGAACTTTCTATAGAGTATGCGCCTTATGAGTCTGGATTAGATAGATTTATTCATCCCAATAAAGGTGATTTTATTGGACGTGCGGCATTAGATAAATGGAGAGCAAAAGGCTTTTCAAATAAATTAGTTACTATGGAAGTTCATGGGATTTCAGACGCAGATGTATTGGGAAATAATCCAATTTATCAAAATGGTTCTGTAGTAGGAAGAGCTACAGGTGGAGATTTTGGTTTTAGATTAAACAAATCTATAGCATTGGGAATGGTAAAACCCGAATTAGCTAAAGTTGGACAAAAACTTAAAATAGATATATTAGGTAAAATGCATGAAGTTTCTATTATCGAAGATTCCCCATACGATTCAGAAAATAAATTACTTAGAGCTTAAATGAAAATCTTAGTAGCTGTTAAAAGAGTTATTGATTACAACGTTCAAATTAGAGTCAAAGAAGATGGCTCTGGAGTTCATACTGATAACGTTAAGATGTCAACCAATCCGCCAGATGATAATGCTGTGGAAGAGTCGGTAAAACTTAAAGAGTCAGGTAAAGTTAAAGAGGTTATAGCAGTTTCTATTGGTGAAGATAAAGTTCAGGAAACTATTAGGAAAGCTTTAGCAGTTGGTGCTGATAGAGGAATACACGTCAAATCAGAAGGCTACATAGAACCTTTGGGAATAGCAAAAATTTTAAAAAAAATTGTTGAGAAAGAAAAGCCAGATATGGTTTTTTTAGGAAAGCAAGCAATTGATGATGACTGTAATCAAACAGGTCAAATGTTGGCTGCAATGCTCAATTGGCCTCAATCTACTTTTAGTTCAAAAATTACTCTTAAAGATAAGAGTTTAGAAGTCGTAAGAGAAATTGATGAAGGTTTAGAAACTATAGAAGTTAATTTGCCAGCCGTAGTTACTTGTGATTTAAGATTAAACGAACCTCGTTATGCATCTCTACCAAATATTATGAAAGCCAAAAAGAAACCAATTGAACAGATTGTTGCTAAAGATTTAGGAGTAGATATTACAAATAGAGTTCATCAAATAAAAGTAGAGGAACCACCAAAGAGAAAAGCGGGAATTAAAGTTTCAAACGTAGCTGAGTTAGTAAGTAAACTGAAAAATGAGGCAAAAGTAATTTAATGTCAGTGTTATTAATAGCAGAGCATAATAATAAAAATCTTAAACCATTTACTTTAAATGTAATAAGTGCTGCATCAAAAATTGATGCAGAAGTACATGTATTAGTTGCTGGCAGTGGATGTGAAAGTGTTGCAAAAGAAGTTGCTGCAGTTCCTTTAGTTAAAAAAGTTTTACACTGCGATTCACCTAATTATCAAAACTATTTACCTGAAAATTTAGCACCATTAGTAACAAAACAATCAGAAAAATATGATCATATTGTTACATCAGCTAATACCTTTGGAAAAAACTTTATGCCGAGGGTTGCAGCTGCATTAGATACTTCGCAAGTTAGCGATGTGATAAAAGTGAATTCTCCTGATACCTTTGTGAGACCTATTTATGCTGGAAATGCTTTTGCCACTGTAAAAAGTAATGATAAAAAAAAATGTGTAACTATAAGACCGACATCATTCGAACCTGCTCCTAAAACAGGAGGTTCTGCTCTAGTTGAAAAAGTGGATGCAGTAGATATTCCAAATTTTTCAAAATTTCTGAAAAGAGAAGAAACAAAGTCAGAAAGACCAGAACTTGGCACTGCAAGAGTTGTCATATCTGGAGGAAGAGGATTAGAAAGTGGAGAGAATTTTAAACTTATTACCGACATTGCAGACAAACTTAATGCTGCAGTTGGTGCTTCACGTGCAGCGGTTGATGCTGGCTACATAAGCAATGATCATCAGGTTGGTCAAACTGGAAAAGTAGTCGTTCCAGATTTGTATATTGCTGTTGGAATTTCTGGAGCAATTCAGCACTTAGCTGGTATGAAAGAGAGCAAAATAATTGTCGCAATTAATAAAGATGGAGAGGCTCCGATATTTAGCATTGCAGATTATGGTTTAGAAGCAGATTTATTTAA
The DNA here is from genome assembly GCA_902554215.1 of uncultured Pelagibacteraceae bacterium. Taxonomy (GTDB): domain Bacteria; phylum Pseudomonadota; class Alphaproteobacteria; order Pelagibacterales; family Pelagibacteraceae; genus Pelagilacustribacter. The sequence goes on along the minus strand of CACDNS010000008.1, from coordinate 22,863 downwards.
AGCTCTTCCAGAGCTTTTATCAGAACTTAATAAACTCAATACTATCCAAAAATAATTAGTTTGATATAGTCATTGCATGGCTCGAGAAGCAATGCAATATGATGTGGTTATAGTTGGTGCAGGACCGGCAGGGTTGTCTACAGCAATTAAAATCAAACAAATTGATTCTAATTTAAATGTTTGTATTTTAGAAAAAGGTTCTGAAGTTGGAGCACATATTTTAAGTGGAAATGTTTTAGAAACTAAAGCCCTTGATGAATTGTTGCCGAAGTGGAAAGAACAAGGAGCGCCGGTTAAAACAAAAGTTTCAAAAGAAAAGTTTTTATTTTTAGGAAAAAATTCTTCGTTGAGTTGGCCAACTTGGCTTTTACCAGCAGTTCAAAAAAATCATAATAACTATATTGTAAGTTTAGCTAACCTTTGTCGTTGGTTAGCAGAACAGGCTGAAAAGCTAGGTGTTGAAATTTTTCCTGGATTTCCGGCGAGTGAAATTCTCTATAATGACGATGGTTCTATTAAAGGAGTTGCAACATCAGACATGGGCTTAGATAAAGAAGGAAACAAAAAAGATGGATACCAAGAGGGAATGGAACTTCATGCTAAAGTTACAGTTTTCTCAGAGGGTTGTAGAGGTCACTTAGGAAAAGAATTAATTAAAAAATTTAACCTTGATGAGGGAAAAAATCCTCAACAGTATGGTATTGGTTTAAAAGAAATTTGGGAAGTAAGTGATGAGCAGCATCAAGAAGGTTTAGTAATGCATACAGCAGGCTGGCCATTAGATAGCAAAACTTATGGAGGAAGTTTTATTTACCACGCAGAAAAAAAACAAATTTATATTGGCTATGTTATTGGGCTTGATTATCAAAATCCACATCTTTCACCTTTCGATGAGTTTCAGAGATTTAAAACACATAAAGCTATAAGAAAAATGCTTGAGGGAGGAAAAAGAATTTCTTTTGGCGCGAGAGCTTTAATTGAGGGTGGTCTTCAAAGTTTACCTAAAATGTATATGCCAGGTGCTCTACTAGTTGGATGTGATGCAGGAACCCTAAATATGCCTAAGATTAAAGGAACACATACTGCAATGAAGAGTGGGATGATTGCAGCAGAAACTATTGTTGAACACATAAAAAATAAAAGAAAACTATCTTACTATGAAGAGCTGTTTAAAAAAAGTTGGGTATATAAAGAGTTGCATGCTGCAAGAAATGTCAAACCAAGTTTTAATTGGGGATTAATTTTAGGAATTATTTTTACTGGATTAGACCAAATTCTATTTAGAGGTAAGTTGCCTTTTACTTTAAAACATAAGCATGCTGATCATGAGGCATTAAAACCTTCTAAAGAAATGCAAAAAATAGAATATCCTAAACCTGACGGTAAACTTACTTTTGACAAAACAAGTTCTGTTTATTTAACGGGAACAAATCATACCGAAAATCAGCCAGTACATCTAAAATTAAAAGATAAAAATTTGCCGATAAGTTACACATTAAGCAAATATGACGAGCCAGCTCAAAGATATTGTCCGGTTGGAGTTTATGAAATTCAGCAAGAAAAATTTGTAATAAATTCGCAAAATTGTATTCATTGTAAAACTTGCGATATAAAAGAACCCTCTCAGAATATTACTTGGGTAACACCAGAGGGTGGTGGTGGACCTAAGTATGGTAATATGTAAATCTAGGAAAGGTCTACTGCAAAATCTTTTAACTTTTCAATAGGAACTAATTCTAAAGTTTTTTGATGAGTAGCTTTTAAATATATTGGACATCCTTTGCCAGCTTCTAATGCTTTAGCGTACCAGCTCGCACAAACACACCATTTATCCCCATTTTTAAGTCCTGGAAAGCCAAATTCTGGGTGTGGAGTAATTAAATCATTGCCTGCTTTTTTACACCATTCTAAAAATTCATCATTAACTTTTACGCAAACTGTATGCAGTCCTCGATCATTTTCGTCAGTGTTGCAACAACCGTCTCGAAACCAACCGGTTACTGGATCGGTTGAACAACTCTCTAAGTCTTCCCCTAATACATTTTTTTGTTTTTTCATTATAAATTAATTGAGTCAGCTAAACGTTGAGTAAAATAATCCTCAAAAGATTTGTTGCAAGTTATAATATATTTTTCTTTAAGATGGTAAATTGAACAATCTATTCTAGCAATAAGAGTTTGTGCCATTGTATTTACTGGAAACTTTTTTAACCTTAAATCAAAATGTGTTAATTTATTTAAATAATAATTTTTCTTTTCTCCTGAAATATCAAAATATACCTGTCCATAAGAGTAATCAGACGCTAAGACTTGATTATTTGAATTTAAATTTGAAACAAGTTTTAATACATCTCTGTAATTTTGATCATTAAAGTAAATTAAATTCCACTGATCAAATGAATGCTTAGCTATCAAAATATTATCATTACTAACAATTTTAAGGTTTTCATTCGGTAGGTTGAGGGAAACTCCTGTGTTAATAATTTGATTTAACTGTTCATGTTCGTTACCTCTTATCATTATCTGATTAAAGTCTCTTTGAAAAATATCAATTCCACTTATTGAGAATATTTCTTTCATGATAAAAGCCTTTTATTTTCTGGATCTAAAAACACAGGTTTAACAATTTCAACACTTATATTTTCTGAGCTTTGATTTTGAGTGACATAAAATTTCTTTCCAATTAAATTATTGCCTCCCTCTATCATTGCCATGGCAACATAATGGTTTAGTGTTGGACTGTGATAACTTGAAGTAATATGACCTAAATATTTTACGGGAAATTTTATTTTTGAAGGTATAGAGCTCGATTCAACTACATGTTGACCTTCCTCAATAATTTTACTCCTATCAACCGCTAAAATACCAACTAGCTGCTTTCTTCCTTTCCTTGATGTATCACTTCTGCTTAGTGATCTTTTGCCAATAAAATCTTTTTTATTTTTACCTATCATCCAATTTAAATTTAAGTCTAATGGAGTTACAGTTCCATCTGTGTCTTGTCCTACAACAATGTAACCTTTTTCAGCTCTCAACAAATGCATCGTTTCAGTACCGTAAGGAATTAATCCTAAATTTTCTCCATATCTAAAAAATTTTTCCCAAAGTTCCAGTCCATATTTTGGAGTAACATAGATCTCATATCCAAGTTCACCAGTAAAACTAGCTCTTAAAATTCTGACTTCAGTATCTAAATAATTAACTTTTTTAAAAGACATAAAAGGAAACTTGTCATTACTAAAGTCAACATCACTAAACACCTTTCTCATAATAGCTCTAGATTTTGGTCCACTAATATTAAAAGTAGAAAATTGTTCAGTTATAGAGTTTAAATAAACATTCAAATGAGGCCATTCAGTCTGTGCATATTCCTCCATATCAGATAGAACTTTTGCAGCACCACCAGTTGTTGTTGTAACAATAAAGTGTTGGTCGTTGATTTTGCACACTATTCCATCGTCTTTGATCATTCCGTCTTCTCCCAACATAAGTGCATAACGCGCCGTCATAGGTTTCATTTTGGTAAAAGCATTCGTATATATTAGGTTTACAAACTCTAATGCATCCTTTCCTTTAATTTCAATTTTCCCTAAAGTGCTTCCATCTAAAATTCCTGCTGCATTTCTTAGTTCTTTAGATTCTCTTTGAACAGCTTCATACATGGTTTCTTTATCATTTTTTTTGAAATACCAAGGGCGTTTCCATTGTCCTACATCCTCAAAAATAGCGCGATTTTTAACATGCCAAGAATGAATGGATGTTTTTCTTGTGGGGTCATAAAACTCATAAGTGCTCCTTCCGGCAATAGCAGAGAAGCTTAAAGGTGCATAAGGTGGCCTATAAATTGTAGTTCCAACTTCAGAAATATTTTTCTTTAAAATTTTAGATACGATCCCTAGTGAATTAATACTACTAATCTTTCCTTGATCTGTTCCCATGCTATTAGTTGTGAAACGCTTTAAATGTTCAATTCTATCAAAACCTTCTGAAACTGCTTGATGTAAGTCTTTTGTAGTTACATCATTCTGAATGTCTATGAAAGACTTTGACCAAAAAGATTTTTTCTCATTATTTGTTTCCCAAAGCTCAATTATGTTAAGATCTTCGGGACAATCACTTTCTAAATCTATTTTTAATTCGTTTATTTTAAATAATGATAACTTCTCATTTATTTCCTCAATAACTCTTTTGAAGTTAAAATTTCCATTAGCAGACCCTAAAGTAATTGTATTTTGAAAAGCAGTTTCTGGTTTAAATGTTAAATATTTCTCATCCCACTTAATTAATCCCTTAGATTGAGTAAATAAGTGAACATCGGGATTTAAGCCTCCTGAAATACAAAGCATAGATCCTGAAACCTTTTCAATTTTTTTTTCTTTATTCCTAATAGATATTGTTTCTAGTTTTTTATTACCATCACATCCTTCAACTTCTGAACCAAAATAAAAAGGAATCTTATTTTTTTCTAAAATGTTTTTTGTTCCTTTTTCGATTGAACTCTCGTCCCTTGCGTCAATGTAGGCTTTAGGTTTGCAACCAAGATCTACTAAGGATTTTAAAAGACTAAAAGTCGAGGAGTTATTAGTAAAAATAATTGGCTCAGCCTCAGGAATTACTCCATATCTGAAAATATATTTTTCGAAAGACCCAGCCAGCATTATTCCAGGCAAATCATTGTTCCTAAAAGAAATTAATCTCTCAATATGACCATTTGATAATATGGTATGTTTAGTTCTAATTTTATGCAAAATTAATTCAGGTTTGTGAGAAGCTAATGGTTTTCCAACCGAATTATCTTCTAATGCAATTATATGGTTAATTTGATTGTAAGATGTTGCTAGTGTATTTTTTAAAATCTTAATATTTTTAGATTTTTTTATTAAATCTTCTGTTTTTTTTATCCAAGCACGAGTGTCTAAGTTATCAATGGTCTTTATTTTTTGTGAAGAGTTTAGAGAGCCACCTAATATATTGTCTTGCTCTAAAATAAGAACATCATAGTCTGTATCTATAAACTTACTTGCAGCCAAAAGACCATTTAGACCAGCGCCAACTATAACAATATCTACATTGTGATGATGATGAATGCTTTTAGATTTAAATTCCTTTGGTGGTTTTCCCAATCCAGCTGATCTTCTAATCAAAGGTTCATAAATATTTTTCCAAAAACCCTTTGGGCCCATAAAAGTTTTATAATAAAAGCCTGCAGAAAATAATGGTGATAATAAATTATTTATATATCCAAAGTCATTTTCTAGAGATGGCCAACGGTTTTGGCTAAGTATCTTTATACCGCTATAGATTTTTTTTACTGTAGCTCTTGTGTTCGGTTCATCATTCTCACTTAAAATTTGAACAAGCGCATTGGGTTCCTCTATACCACAAGTATAAATACCTCTTGGTCTATGATACTTAAAACTTCTGCCAACAATTTTAATATTATTTCTTAAAAGGGCTGATGCAACTGTATCCCCATCAAATCCAAAATATTTTTTTCCATCAAATATAAAAGAGACTTTATTTGAGTCAGTAACACGAGAGTTATTATTATTATTTAATGCTGTCATTTTTTGACTGTAAAATTTCCAGAACCTAAATCAGGTTCCCCAGATGGAGTTTTGAGTGTTGTATCAAATTCATCAATAGATGGTGGCTCTTCGTTAAGTTTATATACTTTCAGAATTTCATCGGTTGAGGTATTTCTGATAGCATTAAACCACTTTCTACATCCGTGGGTATGAACCCATCGTTCATTAAATATACCTTTAGGATTTAATCTAATAAATACATACTCTGACCATTTTTTATCATCAAGAGTCTCTGGATTTTTAGGTCTAGCTACATGGGCCTCTCCGCCGTTTGAGAATTCCGACTGATCTCTCTCACCACAATATGGACAATTGATTACTAACATATTCTAATGCGCAACAGCAGCAGCTCCATGTTCATCAATTAGTTTGCCAGTAACGAACCTATTTAAATTGAAAGGAGCATTAATTGGGTGCGGATCATCATTAGCAATAGTATATGCAAAAACATTTGCACTTCCCGGAGTAGCTTTAAATCCTCCTGTACCCCATCCACAATTAAAATATAGTCCGTTAACCTCGCACTTGCTAATTATAGGGCTAGCGTCCGGACAAATATCAACTATACCGCCCCACTGCCTAAGCATTTTCATTTTTCCAAAAATTGGATAAAGTTCTACAATTGCTCTGACAGTATCTTCTATTACATCGTAACCTCCTCTTTGAGTAAAAGAATTATAGCCGTCAGTTCCCGCTCCGATAACAAGTTCACCTTTGTCTGATTGACTTACATAAGCATGTACAGCATTTGACATCACTACTGTATTTATTACAGGTTTAATTGGCTCAGAGACTAAAGCCTGCAATGGTCTACTTTGAAGGGGCAATTTAATACCAGCAGTTTTTGCTAGGATACTGCTGTGTCCTGATGCTACCACTCCAACTTTTTCCCCGCTTATTATTCCTTTATCTGTTTCAACTCCAGTAACTTTTCCACTTTTAGTTATGATATTTTTGACTTCACAGTTTTGAATAATATCTACACCCATTTCATCAGCACGCATTGCAAAACCCCAAGCGACTGCATCATGACGAGCTACTCCCCCTCTTGGTTGATAGGATGCTCCTAAAACAGGATAACGTAAATTGTCAGTATTCATTATCGGAACAAGTTTTTTTATTTCTTGAGTATTTATCCATTTAGAGTCTATCCCATTTAATCTGTTAGCACTCATTCTTCTCTTAATTTCTTTAACATCATGTTCGTTGTGCGCAAGATTTAACACTCCTCTTTGACTAAACATAACGTTATAATTTAATTCATTAGATAAATTCTCCCATATCTTAAGGGCATGATCATATAGATAAACGCTTTCGTTCCATAAATAATTTGATCTTATTATGGTCGTGTTACGGCCTGTGTTACCGCTTCCTAGCCAACCTTTTTCTATGACAGCAATATTTTTTAATTTATGTTCTTTTGCAAGATAATAAGCTGTACCCAAGCCATGTCCTCCACCTCCAATTATTATTATATCGTAAGATTTTTTCGGTTCAGGACTTCTCCACATTTTTTTCCAATTCTCATTATTTGAGAGAGAATTTTTTAAAATATTAAATATGGAATAGTTTTTTTTCACACTTGAAGTTATCAAAAAAAACAGAGATGTTAAATCTTAATTTAGATCTTTATTTTTTGATTTTTCTTTCATTTTAGCTTGTACAGCTATAGCAAGTTTTCTAGGTGATGTTTTAGGAAGAAAACTACTCATAAAATTTTCTTCTTCTAAGACTGTATTTTCAGAAGTCTTGTTATTTTTAGGATATTTTTTCACAATTTCTAATGTCTTCTCTTTTAATGCGCTGTTCGTTGATGATATTTGTTTATTTAAAATCGAACAAAATTCAGATCTTGTTTTTTTAATAAAAGAAATGCAAGTCTCTTTCTTTTTCTCAGGATTTTTTTCTTCTGCATATGCAAGAGCGTGCTCTAAAGGAGTCTTCCCTGTTTGTTTTTTTACTCCATAACTTATTGCTGAATTTAAAGAAGACTGAACAATCTTGCCGTTAGATGCTCCCCCAATTGAACCACCAAGTAATGCAACCGACTCGGCACAACCGTTTAGTAATAAAACAGTCGATAGTAAAAAAAATACTTTTTTCATAATTTATTGGTATATTTTGAATGTTTTTATATATCTGCTTCTTTTATAAAAAAAAGCTAATTGTGATTGTCTAAATTTTTATTAACACAACTTATGATAGTTAAAACTTAAGTTTTCTACCTCAGGTTTTCTTTTATAATTGGTACAATTGGTTAATCTAGATACTTAATTTTGGAATTTTTATTTATATTAGTTTGTAGTGATGAGGTGAGGCTCTTTACAGACTCATTCTTTTTCTCGTTTATAATTTTAGACTTGGTTAAGTTTAATTGTTTTTTTAAAATTAAACAAACTGCTGAATTAGTTTTTTGAATAAAAGAAAAGCAGGGTTCTTTTTTTTTCTCAGGATTTTTTTCTTCTGCATATGCAAGAGCGTGCTCTAAAGGAGTCTTCCCTGTTTGTTTTTTTACTCCATAACTTATTGCTGAATTTAAAGAAGATTGAAGCATTTTTCCGCTAGATGCTCCCCCAGCTGAAGTGCCGATTAAAGCAACCGATTCAGCACAACCGTTTAATAATAATAATGTGATCAAAAGACCAAATATTTTTTTCATACTACTTTTTTTTATTCCCCTCAATCTTTAAGCATAAATCTGCTTATTTTAAAATAAACCGAATCACTCATAATGAGTTTATTTAATACAACCTACAATGGAAGAGCCTAAATAACAATAGAAGAGTCTAAATAGAAGAATCTATGAAATTAACCTTAAAGGTTTATTTTCTAGGCATCCCTCAAGGTTTTCTATCATTTGCAAATAAAATTTTGAATAATTTTCAGCAGTAACGTAACCGATATGAGGCAACAACAGAGCGTTTGGAAGAAATCTTAATTTATGATCTTGAGGTAGAGGTTCTTTATCATAAACATCTAAGCCTACGCCTGCAATTGTTTCATCTTTAAGGGCTTCAATTAAATCATTTTCATTTATAATTTGACCACGAGATGTATTTATCAAAAAAGATGATTTTTTCATCATCTCTAACTCTTTTTTTGTAATTAAATTTTTATATCTATCTCCAAGCACAACGTGGATTGAAACAATATCAGCTGTTTTTAATAAATCTTCTTTACTCATTGGCAAAACTCCGATCTGATTAGCATGAGATAAATCTAAATTTTCACTCCATGCACAAACCTCCATTCCAAATGCTTTCGCAACTTTTGCGACTTGAGTCCCTATCTTCCCAAGTCCAATTAGGCCTAATAATTTACCTTTTAATTCCAATCCTATTGATGTTTGCCAATAACCTTGAAACATATTATCAATTTCTTGTTTCATGTTTCTGAACAAGCCTAAAATTAAAGCCCATGTAATCTCTGCTGCTGGATTAGGATTAATTTCTGTTCCACAAACAATTATCTTATTTTTTTTCGCTGCTTCAAGATCAATGGCATTATTCCGCATACCTGATGTCATAATATACCTTAGCTTTGGGAGGGAATTTATAAATGATTTTGATATTTGTGTTCTTTCTCGCATTATAAAAAGAGCTTCGAAGTCTCTAAGTGCAACTATTGCTGCACTTTCATTTTCAAATGGTTCATTAAAAACTTTAAAATTATATTTTCCACTATATTTTTTTGTTTCAACTATTTGTTGAAATACTTCTTGATAATCATCTAAAACTGCTACTTCAATCATTTATTTTCCTATTAGAAAGATAGATACCACTTAGTATAAAAATTGCTCCAGTAAAATGGTATAATTCAAATCTTTCTTTAAAGATTATGATCGCCATGACTGCACTGAATAAAGGCATCAATTGAACAAACATGGTAGATCTATTCGGACCAATTATCTGAACACCTTTTTGCCAGCAGTAATAAGCAGCAATAGCTGGAAATATAACCACATAAAAAAGAATTAAAAAAAATGCTTTGTTTAAATTTAGTTCTAGACCAATAGATTTTTCATAAAAAAACTGAGGTATCAAAAAAAGTATCCCAACAGAAACCATTAGCTGAATTAAAGTAAACTGTGAAAATTTAAATTTATGTTTTTTAAGTAAAGTGGTATAAAGAGACCACGTAACTACACAAACTAGCATCCATAAGTCACCTTTGTTAAAACTTAAAGAAATAATTTTTTGAATATCACCGTTAGAAATGATTGATCCAATTCCAATAATTGACAACAACAGTCCAAGAATTTGAAAAATATTTGTTTTTTCAATTTTCATTAAAGACGAAAGCACAATTGTAGCTGCAGGAATAGCAGCTAACATTAGAACTGCATTTATTACTTGAGTATAATTTAGTGCGAAATAAACAACAGAGTTGAAAGTGCTTATTGTAATTACTCCCATAAAACTAATAACAAGCCAGTTCTTTTTAATATAAGGTAAGTTCTTGTAAATTTCTTTATAAGTAAAAGGTATTAGTATAAACCAAACTGAAATCCATCTAAAAACATTTAAGGTTAGTGGAGGAATTTCAAATAATGTGGCGAACTTTCCAACAATAAAATTACCTGACCAAAACAATGCTGCCAGTACTAGAAATAAATAAGCTAGATAATTTTTTGACAAAAAACTCCTAATTAAATCTTGAAGAGCTGTATGGAGATAAATCTAAATTTGTTTTTTCCTCCATTACAATTCCTGAAATGATTTTGCCCGTGATTGCTCCTAATGTCCATCCTAAATGATGGTGGCCAAAAGCATAAATTATATTTTTGTTTTTTAAAGAAGGGCCCATTACTGGAAGAAAATCTGGTAAAGTTGGTCTAAAGCCCAACCATTCATCTTCATGTTTTCCTAATTGAGGTAGTAATTCTTTAGAACATCGCACTATATAATCAATTCTCTTTTTTGATAATGGATTCTTCAGACCTCCAAGTTCGACTGTTCCAACAGCTCTAAGACCTTGATTCATTGGCGTCATACCAAAACCTCTATCTAAAAAAATTACTGGGCGCTTTATCAAATGTTCCATGTTTTTAAAATGGACATGATAACCCCTCTCAGTATCTAATGGAATATTCTCACTCAACTGATCAGTCAATGGTTTAGAAAATGCTCCGCACGCAATTACTGACTTTTCAAATTTATATTCCTCTGTATCAGTTTTGATTAAAGTTTCAGTCTCATTTATTTGTTTTAAACTTTTTACTTTTGCTTTAATAAATTTTCCACCTCTTTTTATATACTGCTCGAATATCTTCTTGGTAATGCCGTAAGGATCTCTTGCATGGATAGCATCTTCATAGAGTATCCCCTCGTGGAACACACGATTTAAATTTGGTTCTAAATCTATTATTTCATCTTGAGATAAAAGTTTTTGCTTTATACCGAGATCATCTCTTACTTTAATTTCTAATTTCCTACTTTTTAAATTTTCTTTTGTCCAAATATAAATAATTCCCTTTCTTTCCACCAAATTAGTTATATCAATTTCTTGAAAAATTTCTTCATAAGCATCCATTGATAAATTTAAAATCTGATGCATATATTTAGCTGTATGCATCATAGATTTTTTATTGCAAGATTTCAGATAACGAAAAATCCAAGGAATCATTTTAGGAATATAATTCCATTTTAACGCTAAAGGTCCATAAGAACTGAAAAGCATCTTTGGAACATCATATAAAACATCTGGTCTATTTAATTGTAATACTGCATAGGGAGAAAAATGACCTGCATTACCATAAGAAGTCATCTTACCTGGATCGTTTTTGTCAAAAATTGTTACTGGTATTCCTTTTTTTATTAATTGAAGACCTATACAGGCGCCTTGGATACCTGCTCCAACAATTCCAACTGAGTTACATTTATAAGTCATACAGTATTTATGTACTTATATTATATTTGATACTTTAATTGATTAATAGTGCGTTAGATTATAACAGTGACTCAGATTCTTTTGCTGAACTCGAAGGTTTGCCGTTTTTTTTGGTCTTTTCTTCTTTTTTGCTTGTTCTTGAAAATAGAAAATCACCAACTGGTTTTGAGTCTTTCTTGCCTGCTGAAGAATTCTTCTTAACAAATCCTTCTATATCTGCTCCATCTTCAGTTCTAAGGTTGTTTGAAAATTCAATATCGCCCTTAACAACTCCTGTGCTGCCTATAACGACATTTGATGCAGAAATTTTACCGTCTAGATGTCCGTGTACCTCTACTCTGTCTGCCTCTACTGTTCCTGAAATAGAACCAGTGTCTTTAATTACTACTTCGCTTGAAATAACCGGGCCTTTAATTAATCCAGCAATATCAATAGCACCTGAACTGTTTACTGTTCCGTCTATACTCACAGTTTCACTGATTAAAGATCTCTCAGTATCTTTTCTTTCTGTAAATATTTTATTTTTAGTTGATCCAAACATTTTATAATTATCTAAATTTAACCATCTTAAGTCTTTATTAACAAGCACTAATTTTGATAAAATTTAACCAAAATAGGTCGAATTTAGTTTACCGGTGCATCCTTATATATCTTACAAGACATCGCAATTCCTAGGCCCATCATTATCGCCAGCATTGAAGAACCACCGTATGACATTATTGGTAGGGGTGCTCCCACTATAGGTAGTAATCCTAAAACCATTCCCATGTTAACTACCACATACACAAAGAAAGCACCTGCAAAACCATAGCAATATAGCTTACCAAAATTGCTTCTAGTTTGATGTCCAATTTTGACAATTCTAGACAAAATCACTGAATATAGTAATAAAATAAAAACTGACCCAAAAAATCCAAATTCTTCAGAAAAAAGGGTAAAAATAAAGTCGGTATGTTTTTCAGGTAAAAAATCTAGATAGCTTTGTGACCCATTAAGAAATCCTTTTCCAAAAAGGCCGCCAGAGCCAATAGCAATTTTTGACTGAATTATCTGATAACCCGCTCCTAAAGGATCTCTATCAGGATTTAAAAAAGTTAAAATTCTCTCTTTTTGATAAGGTTTTAAAAAAGAAATAGCTATTGGAGCTAAAGCTAAAAAAATAATTGAAATATAAGCAAAAAACTTGAATTTAATTCCTGCAAGCCAAGCAACTATTATTCCTCCTGCAACAATTAAAATTGCTGTTCCGAGATCTGGTTGACTAATGACAAGTAATGATGGGGCTGTGACACATATAATTGGAAGAAATAAAAATCTAAATTTATTAACATCACTGACTGGAATTCTGTGATAATATTTTGCTAAAAATAAAATTAATCCAATTTTCATCAATTCTGAGGGTTGTAGATTGATAACATAAAGATTTATCCACCTTTGTGATCCTGAAGAAGTTAAACCAAAATATTTCACTCCAATTAATAAAAGAAAAAAAACTAAATAGATAATTAAACTACTTTGGAACCAAAATTTAATAGGAAAAAAAGAAATTATAATGAATAAAGAAAAAAAGACAAAAAATCTGAGTATGTGGCTTCTCGTATGATACGCAAAGCTGCCTCCATCAGTAGAATACATTGCAAACATGCTGATAACTCCTAAGGTAAGAATTGAAAAAACTAAAATGTAATCTATAGAAAAGATTTTATCTCTGAAGGTAAGCGTTGATTGAATAGACCTTGAGGTAAACATTATATTTCTTCCCCTAATTTACTTTTATTTATCATTCGTAACTCATGTCTCTCCAAAACTTTTTTAATAACTTTTTTTGCTATTGGTGCAGCTGTACTACTTCCTGTTCCACCGTGCTCAACAACTACACTTATAGCGTAATTAGGATTGTCATAAGGAGCGAAGGCTATAAAGAGAGCATGGTCCCTATCTAAATACTTTAATTCAGTTTGTTTAACTTCAGCTTCTCTTTGCGCTTCAGTAAATCTTTTAATTTGAGAGGAGCCAGTCTTACCAGCAAACCTAAATTCTTTTTTTGTTAATCTTGACCTATAAGAAGTTCCACCTGGTTCATTTGTGGAAGCAAACATAGCATCTTTTATAAAATTGATATTTTCTTGATTTCTAAATAGTGGTTCAAGATTAAAATTTGAAACTAAAATATCAACAGGTAATGGAATATTAGGATTAGCATTTTTGTATTCGATATATTCTTTTAAGTTATCTTGATTTTTTTTATTAGGATCAATTACTATTCGAGGCTTAATTTTGTAGCCTCCGTTTGCTAATTGTGCGGTCATTAAACATAGTTGCATTGGAGTACTCAAAAAGTATCCTTGACCAATACCGCTGTGTAATGTTTCTCCTAAATACCAATTTTTTCCAATAAATTTTTTTTTCCATTTTGTATTAGGAACTACTCCAGATCTTTCCTCTAAAAAACCTCCTAAAGTTTTACTACCTAAACCAAATCTTTTAGCGGTTTCAGATAGTCTATCTACACCAAGTTTTCTAGCTATTTCATAAAAATAAATATCACAAGATTGTTTAATAGCATCTCTCATGTTCATAGACCCATGTCCTTTTTTTTCCAACAATGAAATTTTTCCCCATAAAAATCTATTGCTCCCTTGCAGTAAACGTTAGACTTTGTATTTGCTATATCGTTCTCTAGCGCGCTTAATGCAACAATTGTTTTAATAGTTGATCCGGGTGGATACAATCCTGCTATTGATTTATTAGTTAGAGGCTTATCTCTATGATCTAGAAGATATTTCCAAGACTTTTTATCAATCCCGTGAACAAATGCATTAGGATCATAAGTGGGTGAAGATACCATTGTAATAACATCACCATTATAGATATCCATAACACATACGGATGCTGCTAAATTTTCAATAGTTTTTGCAGCAAACTCCTGAACATCTAAATCAAGTGTAGTTTTGAAATTTTGTCCTGACTGTCCTTTGTCCAAATCTATTTGACGTATTCTTTTTCCAAATGCATTTACTTCGTATCTTTGAAAACCAACCTTACCAATTATATTTTCATCTAGTTTGTGTTCTAGTCCTGTTTTTCCAACTGAAATACCAGGAACAGACATATTTCTTAGGTATTCTTTTTTTTTGTAAATCCTTTGCACTAGCTTGGGAAACGTAGCCAATTAAATGGGAAGTAGACTTGTATGGATAAATTCTGGCTACTGAAACTACAGCTTCAACTCCTTGCAATTCATGCAAAAATAAATTTATCCTAGAAAACTCCGACCAATTTAAATTATCCGAAACAATTATTGGTTCCCATGGTTTTTGTTTAGCCATTTTTCTCTTTAATGAGAAGACTCTCTCGTTCGATAAGTTTAAAATTTTTTGAATTCTGAAAAATAATCCTTCAATATTAGATGCATTTTCTGGAGTTATATGAAGTTGATAAACTCTCTTATTAGAGGCTATCTCGTTATCAAAATAATCTTTAATAACTCCTCTTTGAGGAGCAAGTCTCCATTCTCTAAACCTATTTTTGTCAGATAAAGTTCTATATTTTTTAGACTCATTGATTTGTAAAGATACTAACCTCCCAAAAATTCCTCCAAACACAATAAATTTAGCTACTGTTAAAGTAAACATTCGTCTACTTATAAGTTTAGATTTATTGACTGTCCCTTCAGTAAAATTAATCATTATTAAATCTAGAAATTATAGTTAAGTAAGGATTAAATAATATCCAAAATATTGGGTAAAAGATGAATGTAAAAAGAGAGTTATAAAATATAACAGAATACGAAATATTTAAATCAGAAAAATTTGATATTAAAATTAAGTTTGTAAATTGAGAAAAAAAGATTGCTAAAATAAAAGTAAACCAGTCTGTAAAAATGTCATTTTTACAGTTACACTTCTTATATACATCGCTACTAATGCGGTAATTAAATAACCCAAAGCGCTCAGTCCCATAGGGAGACCCATAATTACATCATTAATGATTCCTGCAAAAAATATGTGTCCATTACCTAATATGCTAGGATCTTTCATTACCCAATAATAAACTATTATCAGTTGTAAATTGAATGACAAGATTTCAAAATAGTTTGAGAATTGGGTGTCTATTTCAGTTATTGATAAAAAATATAACAATATTAACGGCCCTAAAGATAAAGTTTTCAGTTTTAAGTTTTTATATAGTATCGCCATTTAAAAGCTTTCTACCTCATTTGTATTTGTTAAAACAATATTTAAAAAAGAAATTTGATTTGGGTCTGAAAATAATTTTACTTTTGCTACATTTTCTTCAAGAAAAATTTTACCTACTGGTATACCAGCAGGAAATATACCATCTTTACCTGAGGTGAAAACAGTTTTTCCTTCTTCAGCTTCAAAAAATTCTGGTAGATACTCTAAAACTGGATTTCTTTCAGCATTTCCCACTAATATTGCTTGGGTAGCATCTGGCTCTAATGTAACGGGTATCCTGCTATTTAAATCATTAAGCAATAAAACTCTTGAAGATAAGTAGTTTACTTCTACTGTTTTTCCGACAAGATAATTGCCATCTACCACTGGCATACCTTTTTGAATTTGTGAATTCTTACCTTTATTGATTATTATAGATTTTAAAAATGGGCTGTCTTTATCTAATAAAACTTTTGCTAAAACTGTTTCCTCAACTATTTCTGCGTCAGTTTCAATCAATTTTTGTAAATTACGATTTTTAGAGCTAAGAAATTCAAAATCTAAATCTTTATTTTTAAGTCTATCTAATTCTTCTTTGAGAATTTTGTTTTCATTATAAATTGAAAAGTGTATTTTAATTTTATCACCAGAATATTTTGCAAAACGTATTGGAGACGATGCAATGGATGAGGCTCTATAAATTCCATCTCTTAAAAAACTTCTAGTTATATCTATCGCTGTAAATTTAATAGAGTCTAGAAAAAAAATTAAAGTAGAAATAACAATAAGAAAGAATAAAGAAAATTTTTGTCTTGCCCCTTTTTTTAATAGGGCAGATCTTATTGCTATACCAAAATCATCTCTACTTGCAGACATTTAAACTTGATCAAAAAATTAATACTCAGATAACATTGTAGAGAATAGTTCTTCATTTTCTAATGCCTTACCTGTACCTACAGCAACGCATGAAAGTGGATCCTCAGCAATAGTTACTGGCAAACCTGTGTCCCTAGTTATTAATTTATCAATATTTCTTAACAATGAACCTCCTCCAGTTAAAACTAATCCCATGTCTACCAAGTCTGCTGAAAGTTCTGGTGGTGTATTTTCTAGAGCTTCCTTAATTCCGGCCAACATTTGATTTAGTACTGGCATTAAAGCTTCACATGCATCTTCTTCGCTTAAAGCTATTTCCTTTGGAGTTCCAGATCTTATATCTCTTCCTTTCATCAAAAAAGTATTTGTAGACGTTGGTACAGCTGTACCTATTTCTTTTTTAATTTTTTCAGCTGTTGAGTCTCCTATAAGTAAATTAAATTTCTTTCTCATGTAGTTAATTATAGATATGTCCATTGCATCACCTGCCACACGTAGAGATTTAGAATAAACTACTCCACCTAAAGACATAACAGCTATTTCAGTAGTTCCTCCACCGATGTCTATAACCATCGAACCAGTTGCTTCTGATATTGGTAATCCTGCGCCTATTGCAGCTGCAATAGGCTCCTCTATTAACTGAACTTTCCTAGCTCCTGCGGCTAATGCTGAATCTTGTATCGCTTTTCTTTCAACTGGAGTTGAGCCAGTAGGAACACAAATCAATATTCTTGGATTTGCAAACGCTGTTTTTTTATGAACTTTTTTTATGAAGTGTTTAATCATTTCTTCAGTGACTATAAAGTCAGCTATTACTCCATCTTTTAAAGGTCTAATTGCTTGTATGTTTCCAGGTGTTCTTCCTAGCATTGTCTTGGCTTCATCTCCTACTGCCAAAACTGATTTCTTTCCTCCCTCAGTTATTACTGCGACTACTGATGGTTCATTTAGTACCACGCCTTGTCCTTTTAAAACCACTAGTGTGTTTGCTGTCCCTAGATCAATCGCCATATCTTGAGACCACATTGATGAAATACCCTTTAATTTGTTAAACATACTATATTCCTTTCATTTTTTGCCCATCTTGACTAGCTTTTAAAGAGCTAGTGCTAGGTGGAGCTGTTTTTTTTCTTTTGATTATCATTTTATTTAATGCGTTTAAGTAAGCATTAGCTGAGGCGACTAATGTGTCAGTGTCTGCAGCTTGTCCAACTGTTGTTTTACCTTTTTCTTCAATTCGTACACTCACAGTTGCTTGAGCATCAGTTCCTTCGGTAACGGCATGAACTTGGTACAATTGTAGATTTACATCGTGAGGATATAATTTTTTTATACATTTAAAAATTGCATCAACTGGGCCGTCGCCGACTTCTGATGCTTTTTTCATATCACCATAAACTTCTAAAGTCATATCGGCTTTTTGAGGCTCGCCAGTTCCAGCGAAAACTTTGAGTGATTTTAATTTAATAACATTTTCCTCTTTAATTAAACTGTCATCTACTAAAGCCGCAATGTCTTCATCGTAAATATGTTTCTTTTTATCAGCAAGAATTTTAAATTTCCCAAATGCAGTTTGGATTACATCATCTGTAATTCCACTATAACCAAGGTCACTTAATTTATCTTTAAAAGCATGTCTGCCAGAGTGTTTTCCCATTACTAATGAAGTTTTTTTAACTCCTACACTTTCTGGTGTCATTATTTCATATGTATTTCTGTTTTTTAACATTCCATCTTGGTGAATTCCTGATTCATGAGCAAAGGCATTTTTTCCTACTATTGCTTTATTAAATTGCACAGGAAACCCAGTAGCGTTAGACACAACTTTAGAGGCTTTGCTTAATAACTTGGTATTTATTCCAGTTGAAAAAGGCATTAAGTCCGGTCTTGTTTTCATTGCCATCACTATTTCTTCAAGAGCTGCGTTCCCTGCTCTTTCACCAATTCCATTTATTGTACACTCAACTTGTCTAGCTCCAGCCGAAACTCCTGCTAACGAATTCGCAACTGCTAAACCTAAATCATTGTGCGTATGTGTAGATAAAATCGCTTTATCAATATTTGGGACTTTATTAAACAAAGTTTTAATAATTTTTGTGTATTCGGATGGAACAGTGTATCCTACTGTATCTGGAATATTAATTGTTTTTGCTCCACACTTGATTGCTAGTTCAACAGTTTTACACATAAAATCAATATCTGTTCGTGTTCCATCTTCACATGACCACTCGACATCATCAGTGAATTTTCTTGCATAGGTTACATGTTCTTTTATTGATTCTGTTACCTCTTCCGGAGTTTTATTTAATTTATGTTTCATATGAAGTGCGCTCGTAGAAATAAAAGTATGGATTCTAAATCTTTTCGCTCCTTTTAAAGACTCATAGCACGCATCAATATCTTTTTTTGTATGTCTTGATAATCCAGCAGGAATTGAATTTTTTAAAATTTTACTAATTGCAGTAACAGCCTCAAAATCACCAGGAGATGCTATTGGAAAACCTGCTTCAATAACATCTATACCAAGCTCATCAAAAATTCTTGAGATTTGAATTTTTTCTTCTAAACTCATAGACGCGCCAGGTGATTGCTCGCCATCTCGCATAGTTGTATCGAAAATTATTACTCTGTTTTTATCGCTCATATATTGAATATGCATATTACAAGCAAAACGTGAATATGCAAATACTTATGTATAAATCAGTTTATTTTTTTGATCAGATTGGGCTAATTCTTGTCTTTGTCGACCAATTTATTTTTGCCAATCCATGGCATCATAGCTCTTAGTTCTTTGCCTACTTTTTCAATAGGATGATCAGCTAAATCTTTTCTCATTTTAAGGAAATTTTTTTGTCCTGACTTATGCTCGTCCATCCATTTTTTAGTAAATTTACCAGATTGAATATCTTTAAGAACTTCTTTCATTTTTTCTTTTGTTTTACTATCAACAATTCGTTTACCAGAAACATATTCACCGTACTCTGCTGTGTTAGATATAGAATAGTTCATGTTTGCAATACCGCCTTCATAAATTAGATCTACAATTAATTTTACTTCATGAAGAGTTTCAAAATAAGCCATCTCAGGCGGATAACCAGCTTCAGTTAAAGTTTCAAAACCATTTTTAATTAGTTCAACTAAACCTCCGCAAAGGACTGTTTGCTCACCAAATAAATCTGTTTCACACTCATCTTTAAAAGTTGTTTCGATAATACCTGCTTTTCCACCACCTACAGCTGAAGCGTAGGACAAGGCTAACTCTTTTGCTTTGCCGGAACTATCTTTATGTACAGCCATAAGACAAGGAACTCCTCCACCTTTTTGATATTCACTTCTTACAGTATGCCCAGGTCCTTTAGGAGCAACCATAAAAACATCTAAATCTTTTCTTGCTTTAATTAAATTGAAATGAATATTTAAACCATGAGCAAAAGCTAAGCTAGTCCCTTCTTTCATTCTTTGTTCGATATGATTTTTGTAAATTTCAGATTGAAGTTCATCAGGGGTTAACATCATTACAACATCGGCCCAAGCTGCCGCATCGGACAATGTCATTACTTTTAATCCAGCACTTTCTGCTTTTTTTATACTTGAAGAGCCTTCTCTTAAAGCTACTACAACTTCTTTTACACCACTATCTTTTAAGTTTAATGCATGAGCATGTCCCTGGCTTCCGTAACCAAATATAGCAACTTTTTTATCTTTAATTAAGTCAGGTTTCGTATCTTTATCGTAATAAGTTTTCATAAATTTTTAATTAAATATTTTTGCACCTTTTGTCATTGCTACTGAACCTGTTCTAGAGGTGCTTATAAGGCCATATCTTTTTAAATCAAGAGCTAATTTATCAATTTCTGCCCTAAGAGCGGTAACTTGTATTACAAAAGATTTTTTCGTTTTATCCAAAACTACTAGATTGAATTTTTTACACATCTTTTTAATTTTTTCTTGTTTTTTTGAATTTGCGAGCATTTTAAATAACGCAAGTTCTCTAAATAAAATATCTTTTTCACCTCTTTTAAAGTCAGCTACTTTATGAACTGGAATAAGCTTTTTTAATTGTAAATTTATCTGCTCGATTACTTGTGGCGTTCCTTCTGTTACGATTGTAATTCTTGATATATGTTTTTTTTTATCTACCTCAGCAACTGCTAACGACTCAATGTTGTAACCTCTGCCAGAAAATAATCCTGCTATTCTTGCAAGTACACCTGCTTCATTATCTACCCAAACAACAATTATATGACGCTCAGTTTTACCAATTTTACCAGGAATACTGTATGCTGATTTTGACTTTGGCATTAGACTA
This sequence comes from uncultured Pelagibacteraceae bacterium, assembly GCA_902554215.1. Taxonomy (GTDB): domain Bacteria; phylum Pseudomonadota; class Alphaproteobacteria; order Pelagibacterales; family Pelagibacteraceae; genus Pelagilacustribacter. The sequence goes on along the minus strand of CACDNS010000008.1, from coordinate 2,024 downwards.
AAATCTTTCCTTCATCAGAAATTTCCTCATCCTCTTCTGGTCCCAAAAGCATTTGGTTATGCGGTTTTCCCGATGGTATCATTGGGAAACAATTTTCTGATTTATCTACCACACAATCAAATATTACTGGCTTTTGAATACCAATCATTTCTTTAATCTTTTCATCTAATTCATCTGGTGTTTTAGCTCTAATACCAACGCAACCGTATGACTCTGCAAGCTTAACAAAATCAGGAAGGGCTGCGGTATAGCTTTCAGAATAATTTTTTTCATGCAAAAGTTCCTGCCACTGTCTCACCATACCCATATATTCATTGTTTAAGATAAATATTTTTATTGGTAATCTATACTGAACCGCTGTCGACATTTCTTGCATAGTCATTAAAACTGATGCTTCACCAGCTATATCAACAACTAATTTCCCTGGATTTGCTATTTGAACACCGATCGCCGCTGGAAGTCCATAACCCATTGTTCCTAGCCCACCAGATGTCATCCATCGATTAGGTTTATTAAATTTGTAATGTTGAGCTGCCCACATTTGGTGTTGGCCAACTTCAGTAGTAATAAAAGTATCTTGATCTTTTGTTAATTCATAAAGTCTTTGAACTGCATGCTGAGGTTTTATTATCTTATTACTGTTAATAAAATTTAAAGATTTTTTTTCTCTCCATTTGTCAATTTGTTCCCACCATTTAGATGTTTTTTGTTTATTAGAGTTTAAAAAGTTTTTATTCTTTTCTTTGAATCTTTTGATTAAATTTTTCAAAAGTTCTGTGACATCACTTACTACGGCTAAATCAACCTTAATATTTTTTCCTATTGAGGAAGGATCTATGTCAACGTGTATCTTTTTAGACTTAGGTGAAAACTCATCAACCTTTCCAGTGATCCTGTCATCGAATCTTGCTCCTATATTAATCATTAAATCACAATCATGCATTGCATTGTTTGCTTCGAAAGTACCGTGCATTCCTAACATTCCTAAAAATTGAGGATCATCTCCAGGATACGCTCCCAATCCTTGTAGAGTAGAAGTGATAGGAAAACCTGTCAAAGATAATAACTCTCTTAAATATTTACTAGCATCAGGGCCAGAGTTTATAACTCCTCCTCCAGTATAAAAAATTGGTTTAGATGATTTTTTCATCAAGTCGATAAATTCATCTAACTCTTTATTAGATATCTTGTGAGTAGTTTTGCCATTAAGTTTTTTCTTCAAGCTATTTTTTATAAATTTATATTTACCTTTTTTAAATTGTACATCTTTAGGAATATCAACTAAAACTGGGCCAGGTCTTCCAGTCGTAGCAACTTCAAAAGCTAAATGCATAACTCTAGAAAGATCATTTACATCTTTTACTAACCAATTATGTTTTGTACATGGTCGAGTAATACCAGTTGTGTCACATTCTTGAAATGCATCTGTTCCAATTAAATGAGTTGGAACTTGACCTGAAATACAAACTAAAGGAACAGAGTCCATGTAGGCATCTGTCAAAGCTGTTACGGCATTAGTTGCGCCAGGTCCTGAGGTAACTAGTAACACTCCTGGCTTTCCACTTGATCTTGCATAACCCTCTGCCGCATGACCAGCTCCTTGTTCATGTCGTGCCAAAATGTGTTTTATAGTTTTGTGATTCTTCAGTTCATCATAAATTGGAAGAACTGCTCCACCAGGATAACCAAAAATATACTCTACTTTTTGATCCTCTAAAGCTTTAAAAACTATTTCTGCTCCTGTTATTAATTTAGACATAGATACAATCTAGCCTAGTAAAAATTCCCGTCAAGTTTTAGCTTATTTCTTTTAAAACTTTTCTAGTAAGAACGAGAAAATCTTTAGAATATAGCTTTTTCCAAGTAATCATATGACCCCTGGACCAAGTGTTTTGTCTTTTAGCATATTGTCTTGTTCTTATATTTATGAGATTTATGACTTCTTTTGTAGCGATTGAGTTTCTTAAATAATCTGATATTTCACGAACACCAATTATTTTATTGGCAGATAACGATTTATCTAT
>CACDNS010000007.1:0-27363 GCA_902554215.1 uncultured Pelagibacteraceae bacterium | reverse complement strand
AAATTATAAATAATGTTGTAGAAGATTTTAATCAATCTTTGATAAACCAAAATAAAAATATTGATATAAAAATCACCACTAAAAATAAAAATGGAAAAGGCTATTTTATTCTGGGGATAGAGAATAGATTAGAACAAGTAATAGCAAATTTATTAGATAATTCTGTCTCTTTTAGCAAAGAAAAAAGTAAAATAGAAATTGAAATAAGTGAAAAAGATAAAAATTTTATACTGAAAATTAAAGATGAAGGTCCTGGATTTAGCGAGACTGTTGTTCAAAATATTTTTAAAAGATTTTATAGCAATAGACCAAATAGTTTTGGAGAACACTCTGGCCTAGGATTAAATATAGTGAAAAATATAATTGAACTTCATAAAGGGAAAGTATCAGCATCTAATCGTAAGAATTCACAAGGTGCTCAGATAGAAGTTCTATTACCTAAATTGGTATAGTATTGCTGCTTGATAAGATTAAATTATATTGATAAAACCAAAACAATTATGTCAGAAGATTTCAAGGTAAAAGATATAAAACTAGCTGATTTTGGAAGAAAAGAAATTTCTTTAGCTGAAACAGAAATGCCTGGTTTAATGGCTTTAAGAAAAGAATACAAAAGTAAAAAACCTTTAAAGGGAGCTCGAATTCTAGGATGTCTCCATATGACAATTCAAACAGCGGTTTTAATTGAAACACTGGTAGAGCTAGGTGCAGAGGTTAGATGGTCATCTTGTAATATTTTTTCTACTCAAGATCATGCAGCAGCAGCAATCGCTAAAGCAGGAATACCTGTATTTGCATGGAAAGGTGAAACTGAAAAAGAATACTGGTGGTGCGTTAAACAAACTATAGAGGGAAAGAAAGATTGGAAACCTAATATGATTTTAGATGATGGTGGAGATCTTACAGCTTTAATGCACAAAGATTACAAAGATTTACTAAAAAATATTAAAGGAGTTTCAGAAGAAACAACAACAGGTGTATTAGCTCTAAAAAAAATGGAAGCAAATAAACAGCTTTTAATACCAGCAATTAATGTAAATGACTCAGTTACAAAATCGAAATTTGATAATTTGTATGGATGTAGAGAAAGTTTGGTTGATGGGATTAAAAGAGCAACAGATGTTATGATGTCTGGGAAAGTAGCTATTGTTGCTGGATTCGGCGATGTAGGAAAAGGAAGTGCTGCATCATTGAGACAAGCTGGCGCTAGAGTTATGGTAACTGAAACTGATCCAATTTGTGCATTACAAGCTGCAATGGAAGGATACGAAGTTGTTTTGATGAGCGAATCAATTAAAGATGCAGATATTGTAGTAACCGCCACAGGAAATAAGGATATTGTAACAGCCGATCATATGAGAGATATGAAAGACAGAGCTATATTATGTAACATTGGGCATTTCGATAATGAAATTCAAGTTGATGCTTTAAAAAATTATAAATGGAATGAGATTAAACCACAAGTTCACGAAATAGAACTGCCAAATAAAAAAAGAATTATTTTATTAGCTGAAGGAAGATTGGTAAACCTTGGTTGTGCAACTGGGCATCCCAGTTTTGTAATGAGCGCCTCTTTTACAAACCAAGTGATTGCACAAATCGAATTATGGAATAATTCATCTAAATATGAAAAAAAAGTTTATGTTTTACCGAAACATTTAGATGAAAAAGTAGCCACGCTACATTTAGAAAAAGTTGGGGCAAAATTAACTAAAATGTCAAAAGAACAAGCAGATTACATTAGCGTTAAACCATCAGGGCCATTTAAACCAGATACTTATCGCTACTAGATTAGTAGCTAATGATTATTAAATCTATAGAACACCTTAGATCAATTTCAGATAAAATTGCAGACAAAGTATCAGAAGAAGACTGTATTTTTTTAATTGGTGAAATTGGCGTTGGTAAAACAACCTTTACAAGATATTTTATTAACTACTTACAACAAAAAAAAGGAGTTAAGCAAACAGAAGTTTTAAGCCCTACATTTAATTTATTGTATGAATATGACATTAAAAATCTAAAAATAATGCATTATGATCTTTATAGAATTAAAAACAAGAAAGAATTAACTGAGCTTGGTATTTTTGGAGAAGGTATAAACTCAATTAAAATCATTGAATGGCCAGAATTAGTTGAGACAAACTTACCGAATAGATTAGAGTTGCATTTAAAACATTCTGACAATGAGAATGAAAGAGAACTAAGTGTTGTAGGATTTGGAAAGTGGAAAGAAATCAATAAAAATGAATTATAAATTAAAAAAAATTTCTGGTGATGCTTCTTTTAGAGAATTTTATAGAGTAAAAAAAAATAACAAAACTTCAATAATAGTACTTGCAAGAAAAGAAAAATATAAAAATTTAATTATCTATTCTGTTGTAAACAAAATTTTGAACAGTAATAATATTTTATCACCTAAGCTTCTAAAAAATTATTACAAAGAGAGTATGATAGAAATTACAGATTTAGGTAATAAGTCTTTTTTTGATTATATTAAAAATAAGAAGAATAAGCTTAAAGATTACAAAAAACTAATCGAATTAATCATTAAACTACAAAAGATTAAATTTAAAAATCGTTATTATTTTAGTGGAAAAAAAATAAGATTCACCAAATATTCTCTTAACTTATTACATAAAGAATCAGATTTATTTTTCGATTGGTATCTAAAGTACTGTTCTAAAAATCTAAAGATTGGAAAAATCAAAAGATTATTAAGGAAAGAGCTTAATAATATTTATAAAAAACTTTATTTTAAAAACAATTGTTTTACACATAGAGATTTTCACGCATCTAATATTATGATTGTAAAAAAAAGGTTAGGTCTTATTGATAGTCAAGACGCAATAATTGGAAATCCTTTATACGATGTCGCTTCATTAATTGATGATGTGAGAATTAAAATTCCAAAAAATATTCAGGATAATTTATTTAAGTACTACATAAAAAAATCAAAATTGAAAACTAAAGATCAATCTTATTTTAAAAATGATTTTGATATTTTATCTGTTCAAAGAAATTTAAAAATACTTGGAATTTTTGTTCGTCTTTATAAAAGAGATAGAAAACCCAGTTATTTAAAATACTTACCTTATACTTGGTCACTTATTGAGAGAAGAATAAGAAATCCTATTTTTAATAACTTAAACATATTACTTAAAAAGCATTTACCTTTAAAAAAATTAAAGAGGATTAATATATGAAAATTAAACACGGAATGATTTTGGCAGCTGGATTAGGAAAAAGAATGCAACCTATTACTCTTAAAACTCCAAAGCCATTAATAAAAATAGGTAACAAGAATTTGCTTGAGAGAGCTATAGAGTTGTTAATCAATCATGGTATAGAGGAAATAGCTATAAACGTTCATCATCTACCAGATCAAATAAAAGATTATATTAATAAAAAAAAATACAAAGCAAAAATTATAATTTCTGATGAAAAAGATTTGTTACTTGACACTGGAGGGGGGATATTTAATGCTACTAGATCTTTCAAAGAACCTTTTGTGGCAGTTAATCCTGATACTTTATGGAATGAAGCTTATTCTAATGAATTAAAAAATTTAGAAGATCTTTATTTTAAAAAGAAAAAGCCCTGTTTATTGTTAGTCAATAAAAATTTAAGTTTTGATAGCACTTTCAAGGGAGATTTTAATCTTAACGATGAAGTGATTAGTAGAGACAATAGTAATAAATTTATTTTTACTGGTCTTCAAGTTTTAGATCGAAGCGTTTTTAGCTCTATAAAAGATAAGGTATTTTCTATGAATAAGATTTGGGATTATTTAATTGAGAACAATTCATTAGTTGGAAAAGAAAGTAAGCAAAAGTTTTACCACTTAAATACAAAAGAAATGTACGATAAAATATCAAATTTAAAAATTATTGATTAAAGATAATAGTTTTAGCCCTAGTCTCATCCAAATAATGATATTTCTTAATTTCAAGATTATTATCAAATTCAATCATCAAAGGATTACCAGTTGGAATTTCTAACTCATTTATTTTTTGATCAGAAATTTTAAATAGACTTTTGCATAAAGCTCTTAATGAATTTCCATGCGCTGATATTAAAACGTTTTTGTTTTTTTTAATATGTATTTTAATTTCTTTTTCATAATAAGGAATTACTCGTGCATAAGTATCTTTTAAGGACTCCGTAAATGGGATCATACCCAAAGGTATACTTGCGTTTAAAGGACTAAATAAGGAATGATTTTTGTCATTTTCAGATAATGGCGGCGGTGGTATATCCCAAGATCTTCTATATTTTTTAAATTGCTCTTCTCCAATTTTCTTCTTTGTTTCATCTTTATTAAGACCCGTTAAAGACCCATAATGTCTCTCGTTTAATTCCCAAGAAGTATTAAATTTAAGTTCTAAACCATTTTCTTGAAGTATGGTTGTGAGAGTTTTAATAGCTCTTTTTAAAAAAGATGTATAGGAAACATCTATATTGATATTTAGGTTTTTAATGAGTTGACCTGATTTTTGAGCTTCCAAATTTCCTTTTTCAGACAAATCTACATCCACCCATCCGGTAAATTTATTTTCCGCATTCCATACACTTTGACCGTGTCTAACAAGTATCAATTTAGCCATATAACTTTTGTTATTATATTAGATTATTGAAATGAAAGGTATTAAATTTTTTTGATATTAAAAATGAAAGTATTGATTTTTTGAAATGGATAATAAAATCAGTATAATAAGATTATGAATAAATTTGACGATAGGGAAAAATCATTTGAAAAAAAATTCGCTCATGATGAAGAATTAAAATTTAAAGTTAGTGCCAGAAGAAATAAATATATTGGTGAATGGGTGTCTAAAGAATTAGGTTATAATTCTGATCAAGAAAAAGAATATATTCAGTCAGTGATTAAAGCTGATTTTGAAGAGGCAGGAGATGAAGATGTTTTTAGGAAGATTAAAAAAGATTTAGAAAATAAAAGTATTTCTGAGGAAGAAATAAGGAAAAAAATGAATGAGCTTAATGAAAAAGCAAAGTCAGATTTTTCTTAGTGTACTATTCATATTATTTTTACCTTATACTAAAAATCTACATAGTAAGGAAATAATTAACGGATATCCAAAAATTATAGATGGTGACACTTTAGTTATTAAAAAATTAAAGATCAGACTCTTTGGTATTGATGCTCCAGAAAAAAAACAGAAATGCAAAAAAGTTTTTTTATCTATAAGTATGTTTTCTTTTCAAAAACAATATGACTGCGGAGTATATTCTACTACAGCTCTAAAAAAAAAAATTCAGGACAAAGAAGTTAAATGTATTTCTAAATCAAAAGATAAATATAATAGATACATAGCCATCTGTTATTTAAAGAAATTAGATATAAATAAATGGATGGTCTCAAATGGATACGCAATAGCCTATAAAAGATATTCAAAAAAATATGTTGCTGATGAGGAATTTGCTAAACAAAATAAATCAGGATTATGGAGAGGAGAATTTATGAATCCTGAAAAATGGAGAAGAATTTCTAATTAAACTATTATATAAAAACAAAGGTGATTCATTTAAAAAAATATTTAATAATCATAATATTCTTTTTTTTATCCGCTTGTTCTTCTGTTCCTAGAAATACTAAAAATAGTTGTGAAATATTTAAAGAGAGATACCTTTGGTACAAACATTCAAAGGCAGCATATAAAAAATGGGGCGTTCCTATTCATATACAACTAGCATTTATAAAAAAAGAAAGTAACTTTAATTGGCTAGCTAAGCCAGAAAGGATAAAATTATTTAAAATTATTCCTTATAAGAGGAAGTCAAGTTCTTTTGGGTATTCTCAGGCAATAAAGGGGACATGGCGACAATATGAAAATGAAACAGGAAGAAAGCTTGCTACAAGAATGCGTTATAAAGACTCTGTAGATTTTATAGGATGGTACATTACTAAATCCTCAAAGATTTTAAAAATTCCTAAAACTGATCCTTACCGTCAATACCTTGCTTATTATTTGGGATGGAAAGATTATAAAAATTCTAAAGATAATAAGAAAGCGATTATTTATGCGAGGTCTGTTAGAGAAACTTCAAGTAAATATAGAAAACAATTAACAGTTTGTAAAAAAAATTTAAATAAAAAGAAATATATTATTTATTAAATTCTTTTCCTAAACGTAAATCAACCTCATCCATTCTTTTTGAATTTTTACAAAGTAATAGATAAAACACTGGTGTAGTGAATAAGGTTAAGAAAGTACTAATGAGCATACCTCCAAAAATAGTACAACCAACAGCTAATCTAATACCTTCACCTGCTCCAGGACCAATATTTCCTACTATTAAAGGAATCATTGCTATGAGTGTAGATATGCTGGTCATCATTATTGGCCTAAATCTTCTTTTGCAAGACTCAATAATGGCAATTTCAACAGTTTTTCCAGTAGTTCTTAATTGATTTGCCCAATCCACAATCAAAATACTATTTTTTGTAGCTATCCCTATAAGAACTATTAAGGCAATTTGTGAAAAGATATTTATTGTACTATCAAATAATAGGATAAAAACTAATCCTCCTATTGCTGCTAATGGAACTGTCAGCATAACTACAAACGGTTGTCGCCATGCATTAAAAGTACCAGCCATCACCAGGTAAGCGCTTATTAAAGATAAGGCGAATATAACTAACAATTCATTTGATGCTTCTTTTAAATCTAAAGATTTACCTTTGTAAAAAATTCCAGCTAATGGTGCCTTTTCATCTATAGTTTTCTCTATAAAATTTAAGGCTTCATTTAAAGTGTACCCATCCATTAAACGCGCTGTTAATGTTATTGATTTTGATCTTTGATAACGTGTTAAGAGTTTTGCAGATCCTTTTTCCTCAAAACGTACAACATTTGCTAGCGAAATTAATTTTCCAGTAGTTTCAGAACGAACAAAAATTTTACTTAAACTCTCTGTTTTTCTTCTATCTTTTAGATCTGCTTGTAAAATTATTGGGTATTCTTTCCCTGACTCATTTAAAGTTGTGACTGTTTTTCCAGAAAATAATGTTTCTACTGATTTACCAATTGACTGGATAGATAAACCTAAGTCTTTTGCTTTTTTTTCATCAATAATAAGTTCTACTTCTGGCTTATTTTTTGAGTAATCCGATGTTATATCTGCTAAGTTTTTATTCTTTCTCAAATCATCCATAACAAGGTTCTGCCATTTATAAAGCTTTTCGTATGACGGTCCGGTAATTGTAACAACCACAGGCTTTTGATAGTTGCTTACCCTTATAGAATTTGGGGTTAAAGGAAAAGCCATTGTCCCAGGAACAGTAACTATTTTACCTATGGCTTTTCTAACAATTTTTTGAGCGCTTTCCTTTCGATCTTTCCAGTTATCTAACAATGCAATTATTATAAATGAATTATAAGACTGTGATGATCTTCCAAAACCTGGCACTCTCATGATCAATCTTTGATATGGTTCATTTTCTTTTTGCAAAAGAGGTATTAATCTTTTTTCAACTTTTTCTGCTTTGTCAACAGTGTACTCAAATGATGATGACTCATCTGTTTTCCCAAAAACAAGGTATACTCCTCTATCAGGATTTTTTTCCAATAAAGTCTTAGGAGTTATTTTAAAAAGAAATCCACCTACTAAAACTATAAAAACCATGAACCAAATAATTATCTTAGGTCTTTTTATCCAATAACTTAAAGTTTCAGAGTAAAAAAATTCAAACGATTTAAAAAATTTTTCGAACTTTTGAACTATTCTTGTTTTATTTTCTTTTTTATTTAATAATTTTGATCCTAACATTGGCGCAATAGATAAAGCAGTAAAGGTACTTATTACAACTGCAATAGAAAGAGTTATTGCCATTTCTCTGAACAGAGTACCGCTTATACCACCAATAAATAGCAAAGGTGCAAAAGTTGCTAAAATTATAATGCTAGTAGATAAAATAGCAAAAATAACATTTTTACTTCCATTTGCTGCTGCTAATAATCGAGAGTCTCCTTGTTCAATTCTATGGTAAATAGACTCTGTCATAACCACGCTGTCATCGGTAACTATGGCCACACTTAATATTATTGCAAGCAACGTAAAAATATTAATAGTAAGTCCAAAAATCCATAAACCCAATGCAGCTCCAATTAAACTTACCGGCAACGTAACTGCAGGTACTATCATTGCTCTAACATTTCCTAAAAAAAGATAAATTATACCCACAACAAGTGCCAAAGCTAAAATTATGGATTGATAACACATCGTAATAGCCTCTTTAATATAGCTAGCACGATCAAAACTTACTGATAAAGTTAGACCATTAGGTAAAGTTTTTTTTACTTCCTTGATTTTTTTTCTTATATTCTTTGAAAGTGTTACCGTACTCTCATTTGTTCGAGCATAAATTCCAATCCCAACAGTATTTTCATTTATTGAATTACGACTTTGAGCTTTAAAAAGAGTTTTTTCTGAAACTGGACCATACTTAATTTCTCCAAGGTCTCCCAAGGTGATTGTTTTACTATTAATTTTTTTTATTGGTAGTTGCTTTATAGAATTTATATCTTTATATGCTTTTCCTAGATCAAGAGTAAGATCTACATTATTAGACTCTATAGTCCCCGCGGGTATTGAAACATTATTTTTTCTTATTGCATCCTCAACTTCTTTTACGTCCAAGTCATTGGCACTTAGTATAATTGGATTTAAATAAACTCTGACTGCCTTCTCATTAATTCCACCTACAATTATTCGTCCAGTTCCAGGAACTGAACTGAATGTGTCGACTAAATTTCTTTTAACAAAATCCCCTATTTCTAATGAACTCCAAGTAGTACTGCTTACGGATAACCACATACTCGTAGAAAAACCTGCTGAAGCTTTTCGAATTTCAGGAGCTTTACTATCATCTGGAAGGTTGTCTAAAATTCTAGCTACTCTTTCTCTAATATCGTTTGCAGCATCGTCAACATCAATATTTGTAAAAAATTCTATTTTAATCGTACTTCTTCCAATTTCAGAAATAGTATCTATTGATTTAATACCTTCGGCTCCACCTACTGCTAACTCTATTGGCTCAGATATTTCTGACGAAATTATAGAGGGGCTCGCTCCGGTATAGTTGGTTCTAATTTCAACTACTGGAGGCTGAAGATTTTTTGGTAATTCTCTAGTGCTAATTTGAAAGAATGTATACAAACCGAAAACTACAAGAAGTAAAGAGAAAACACTACTTAGCACTGGTCTTTTAATATTCAGAAGGCAAAAATTATGCATAACTATTCAACTATTGGTTTAACAGTCATACCTTTATTCAAACGTGTTAATCCTTCTTTTACAATTTTATCATTTTCGTCTAGACCACTTAAAACTTCTAAATTTCCATCTTTTCTAATACCGGTAACGATTTCAATTTTTTCTATTTTGTTATCTTCTAAAACTTTATAGATGAATTTTTTTTTATCTTCAAAAATTATACTAGTATCAGCTACAGAAAGAGCCTTTTTCTCATTGTAAAAAAGTTTTATATCTAAAAGTGAGCCTGGAAGAATTTCAAGATCCTCGTTTTTGATTTTTGCTCTAGCTAAAATTGAACGAGTCTGAGCGTCAATTCTAGATGCAACTGAGTCAATTACACCCTCGTAATCTTTTCCTTGATACGCCAAAAATTTAGCATTTATTCTTAGACCTTTTTTTAATACTCCTGCAAAAATTTCTGGAATTTGTAAATCACAAAGTATATTTTTTGAGTCATCAAGAGTTAACATTATAGAATTAGTTCCCAAGATCGACGAACTAATACCCCTTGTTCCTGTTTTTCCAGAAAAAGGTGCTATAATATTTTTTGAAGATAATTTTGCAATTATATCTCCTCTTTTTACTTTTTTACCAAAATTAATTGGCTCAATGAGTTCACTTTTTTTAATTTTAAAAGAAACTGATTGGCTACTTAATGCTGTACAATAACTCTCAATAGTTTGACTAAAATTTTTTTCTTTTACAACTTCAACTATTACTCCTGGCGGGGGTCTTTTTGAAAATTTTTTTTTAAAATGGTTCCCAATTGCACTTCTGCCACCAATTATGACAGCTATAACAATAAAAAATAATAATATACCAATAGTTACTTTTTTAGATTTTTTCATCTTTTATTTTTTACCCCATTCAGACCAAGATCCGTCATAGATAATAGGTGTTTTACCACTTATAATAGAATTTGCTAGACCCAAAACACAAGCTGTTACTCCTGATCCGCAAGTAAAAACTATATCTTTTTCATAATTAATATCTTGTTTTTTAAATATTTCATTCAACTCCTCTTTATTTTTAAAAGTATTATCTTTTTTATTAATACATTCAGCAAAAGGAATATTTTTTGAATTTTTAATGTGTCCACTCTTTAAACCCTCTCTAGGTTCTCGAACGAGTCCTTTGAATCTTTCTTCAGACCTCGCATCTATTAATTCAAAGTCTTTTAAAAAAATATTCTGTTTAATTTGTTCTTTATTTTTAATTAAAAATTTATTTTCCTTTACTACATAATCGCTTTTAGGAAATTTAATTATTTTCTTTGTTAAGGGTTTTTTTTCTCTTATCCATTTTTTTAGACCGCCATCTAAAATAGAAACTTTATTTTGATCATGGCCAAAATAAATAAAACTAAACCAGCATCTACATGAGCTAAACACATCAGAGCTATCATAAATTACTAAATTATCAGAATTCTTTATTCCAAAATCTGAAACTATTCCCTCCCACTTTTTTTTGTTTGGTAACATATGGGGAAGAGAAGATTTTTCATTAGAATTTTTATCAAGGTCAAAAAAAACTGAACCTGATATATGGGTCTTCAAATATTCTTTATATGATTCTCGTTTTAAATTAGGCATATGCCAAGTTGCATCTATTACTCTTACTTTACTAAGATTTTTTTCAAGCCAGTCTGTAGTTACCAAGTTATTCATCATGTATTTTTTTCTATATATTTTTGATGATACTCTTCTGCTTTGCAATAATTTTTGATTTTTGAAATATTAGTTTGAATTTTTCCATTTAATTCCTTATTTTTTTTACTCAAAACTTCTTGCGCCTCTTTTTTTTGTTCGTCATTTTCATAAAATATTTCACTTCTGTATTGTGTTCCAACATCAGGAAACTGCATGTCTTTTTGAGTTGGATCATGCATTTTAAAGAACAAATCCAATATTTTTTTAAATGAAATTATTTTTTCATCAAATGTAAGTCTTACCACTTCGGCATGACCAGTATCTCCAACACATACTTCTTTATAAGTAACAGTGGGATTTTCCCCTCCTGCGTAACCTACTTCTGTTTCAATAATTCCAAGTTTATTTTTAAAGTTTTCCTCAGGTTTCCAAAAACAACCAAGTGCAAGTGTACATTTCTTCATAAGTTATTTAATATGTTTAGAATTTAGGAGGATATTAAATTGTTAACACAAAATCAAATAGGCGTATTGTACATGGTAGGAAGTGTTATTTGCTTCTCTATCATGGATATTTGCGTTAAGTGGTTAGATTATTATCCAATTGGACAAGTTCTTTTCCTAAGATTTTTTATCGGATTCATTCCCATTTTTTTTATTATACCAAAAAACAAAATATTTTCTTTTTACAAAACCTCTCGTCCCGGTCTTCACGCTTTTAGAGCAATATGTGGTGCTTTAGCTATTATAGCGTTATTTTTTGGTTTAAGAGAATTGCCATTAGCAGATGTCGTGTCATTAACGTTTGGAGGACCAATATTCGTTACAATCGCATCTATTATTTTTTTATCTGAGAGAGTTGGTATTAAAAGATGGTCAGCCGTATTTCTTGGATTTTTAGGGATGCTTTTAATTGTTCAACCTGCTTTCATAGATCTTAATTATTATTATATTACTCCCATTGTATTCTGTATATTTTTTGCATGTGTCGCTATAAGTGTTAGGTCGCTTTCGAAAACAGAACCCAATTACAGAATAGCATTTTATTTTACATTACTTTGTACTTTATTAGGTTTAAGCACAATTTTGTTTGGTGATTGGGTTATGCCAACACACATAGATTTTTTATTATTTTTTGTTCTTGGTTTATGCGGAAGTGTTGCAAATTTATTATTAACCCAAAGCTATAGATTGGCAGAAGCATCACTTGTGACACCTATTAAATATTTAAGTTTAGTATTCGCCATTGTTTTTGGTTACTTTATTTGGAGCGAAATACCAAAAATTTTGACTTTATTAGGAGCCACTTTAGTAATAACTAGTTCTTTAATAATTTTTATGAGAGAGAATAAATTAAAAAAACAAATAATTGCCCCAAGAACATGAGTAATGCCCCTCAGTATTGGGCTAAAGCAAAAAAAATTTTATCAAAAAGAGATAAAGTTATGAGAAAATTAATTTCTTCTTATAAAGATGGAAATCTTGTAACTCGTAACGATGTTTTTTTTTCTCTTTGCAAAAGTATAATAGGACAACAAATTAGTGTAGCAGCAGCTAACTCAGTTTTTCTAAAATTTAAAAAAAAATGTAATAATAAAATCAATGCTAAAACAGTAAATAAATTATCATTTAGTAGTTTAAAGAGCTGTGGTCTTAGCAGACAAAAAGTCAAAGGTATAAAAGATTTAGCCAAAAGGATTCTTGACAAAACTTTTAAGCCAAGCTTAATAAGGAAAATGACTGATGAAGAAGCCATAGAATATTTATCAGGATTAAAACAGATTGGCAGGTGGTCGGCAGAGATGATTTTACTTTTTACGTTTAATCGTTCAAATATTTGGCCACTTCAAGATATTGGATTACTTAGAGCTATTTCAAATAATTATAATAAAAAATATTTTCCACCAAAGAAGTTTTTAGATAAACTTTATAAAAAATTTACACCTTATTGTTCTGTAGCAACTTGGTATTTATGGAGGTCAATAGATAACGAACCTATTCAATACTAATCATTTACTTCTCCTCTAAAATGATTTAATTTTTTCTATGGCTGAAAAACTTTTTATATCTTGGGAAGATTACAATTCAACTGTTGAAAAACTTGCAATAAAAATAGCTGATAGCGGTTATAAACCTGATGTCCTGATAGGCATCATGAGAGGTGGAGCTCCCATAATAGATGTTTTGAGTAGAGTCTTTAAATTAAAATGTGCTTATTTAGCTGTAGAGTCTTATTCAGGTAAAGGAATAGAAGACCAACAAGGACAATTAATTTTTTCAAGAGAGATGAGCTCAACTGTGAAAGATTTAGGAGGCAATTTGCTTCTGTGTGATGATCTATCTGATACTGGAACAACATTAAATCGAAGTATTGATTGGTTAAAAAAATACCCCCCACTCAAGGGCAAAATAAAAGATATTAAAACAGCTATTTTATGGAAAAAAAAACAGTCAACATTTGAAGCCGATTATTGCGCTATTAAATTGTCTGATAATCCTTGGATCGTTCAACCTTTTGAAAAATATGAAGAAGTAAGGATAGATCAACTTAGAGAGAAGTATAAAAAAAAATAAAGGCCAGTTCACACCGGCCTTTATTATTAAATAATTTCAGTTTGTATTAAACTGTAAAGCTTAAAACACTCAGTATTGCTATAACCCATATAGCTGGTGAAGTTGAGCCAAATTTCCCAGTTAAAATTTTAATCAAGGCGTAAGCAATAAACGCTAAGGCTATACCATTTGAAATACTGTAAGTAAGGGGCATAGCAATCATAGCTAAAACTGCTGGTCCAGATTCTGCAATATCATTCCAGTCAATATCAGTTATATTTCTCACAAAAAGGACAGCAACATAAAGGAGTGCCGCGCCATCAATTTCTTTTGGCAAACTAGTGGCAAGTGGTGAAAAGAATAAACACAATAAAAACAGAACTCCAATTACTAAACTTGTCATTCCAGTTCTACCGCCAGCTTTTACACCTGCGCCCGATTCTACATAACTTGTTACAGTTGAAGTACCCATCATAGCTCCTGCTACTGTTCCAACACTGTCAGATAACATTGCTTTATCAATATCTTGTACTCGACCTTTTTTATCAACTTTACCTGCTACGTTAGCTACTGAAGTTAATGTTCCAGCAGTATCGAAAAAATCGATAAACAATAAGGTAAAAATTACCGTCGACATTCCTGCAGTCAAAGCAGCTTTTAAATCAAAAGCAAAAAGATATGACATAGAAGGAGGAGCACTTACTAATCCATTAAATTTAGCCAGACCAGTTGCCCATGCAATTATACTAAAGAAAATTATTCCTATAATAATATTACCTTTAATTTTCATCTTTTCTAAAACTATAATTGCTACAAAAGTTAAGCATCCAAGAAGAACTAGCGGATTTTTAAGATCACCAAGAGTCACAAGTGTTACAGGATGATCTGCTACAACCCCCATTATTTCTAAACCAATTATTGCTAAAAATAATCCTATCCCTGCCCCAATACCAAGTTTTAAACTTTTAGGTATAGAATTGATCAACCATGCTCGAATAGGGGTTAAAGAAATTATTACGAATAAAACCCCTGCTACTAAACAGGCTCCAAGAGCTGCTTGGGGTGAATAGCCCATACCACCGACAACGCCAAAAGCAATAAAAGCATTTATACCCATTCCTGGCGCCAAACCTATTGGCCAAGTTTTTCCGTGAAAAGCCATTATGAAACAAGCTATGGCAGTTGCAACAATGGTTGCAGTGAAAACTGCTCCAAAATCAAAAAAACCTTTTTCAGCTCCAGCAAATTCACCAGAGAGAATAAAGGGATTTAAGAACATTATATAAGCCATTGTCAAAAAAGTAGTGACACCAGCTATAACTTCCGTTTTAAAATTTGTTTTATTTTGTCTATACTTAAAATAACTATCTAACATTGCGATTCCTCCTTATTTATGCAAATTATCCGATTTATTTAAAAAATTATATGAAATAACAGTCTATCTAATATGCAGATCGTATTTTACAACTTATAGGTAATATATCTGTTTATAAGTTTTGGTATATTCTAAATAAAGTTGAAAATGAAAAATTTATTTAAATTTTTTTTTATACTATTTGTCTTTGCATTTTTTTCATCATGTCAAACTGTGAACAAAAAGATAGATGAAAGCGCAAAGAAAGAAGAAGAGAAGCTCAGTAAATGGCTCAACCAATCTGAGACTGAGCTAAAGATTGTATTCGGAAAGCCAGACTCAATAGAAATAACAAGCACTGGAAATAGAAATTACATTTATATTTCAAAAAAACTTTCAATTAAGTGTGAAAGAAAATTTGAGATCAATTCAAAGGATGTAATTGTTGGCTTTAGTAGCCAAAACTGTTTTTAATTAATTTTATTTGCAATTTTTAATGCAAATGCATAGTCGAACGCTGTTTCTTCAATAGCCGCATCTCTTCCCGATCTACCTCCATGACCTGCGTTCATTTCACATTTAAAAAGTAATAAGTTTTTATCAGTTTTAAAATCTCGAAGTTTTGCAACGTACTTTGTAGGTTCATCAAAAAGCACTCTATTATCAGATAAACTTGTAGTGATAAGTATATTTGGGTAATCCATCTTTTTAATATTTTCATATGGTGAGTATGATCGAATATAAAGAAAATGACCTTTATTTTCTTTTGCGTTACCAAATTCATTAAACTCACCAACCGTTAAAGGTAAGGAATGATCTAAATTTGTGGTCAAAGTATCTACAAAAGGTACAGACATAATCATACCTAAGAAAAGCTCTGGGGCCTCATTAACAACTGCACCCATAAGCAAACCTCCAGCGCTCCCTCCATAACCAATTATTTTACCTTTACTAGTAAACTTTTTATCAATTAAAAATTTTGCACAAGAAATATAATCTTTAAAAGTATTTTTTTTATTTAACATCTTACCCTCTTCCCAATATTTCATTCCTCTCTCCATTCCACCTCTAATGTGAGCGGTTGCCCAAATGATATCTCTTTCAATTAAACTTAATCTTGAAGTTGAAAAATTTGTAGGACTAGAATATCCATAGGATCCGTAACCGTAAAGAAGAACATGAGCGTTACCATCTAGTTTTGTATTTTTGTGATGTGTAATTGTAATCGGAATTTTTCTACCATCATGCCCAACACAATTTAATCTTTTTGTAACATAATTTTCTCGATTATAGCCTGATGGAATTTCAAGCTCTTTAACTAATTTTTTTTCTTTAGAAACAATATTGTATTCATAGACTCTAGAAGGTGTCCTTGGAGATTCATATCCTATTCTTAATACATCTGTATTTCTGTCTTTTTGCATTAAACTTATACCCGGACTAATTACTTCTTCCTTTGAAATAACAAGCTCTTCTTCTTTATTTGTTTTCAAATTTCTTACAAATAATTTAGGTAGTGCATCAACTATTTCCGACCTTATCATCCAATCATTAAGAAGAGAAAAGCCGCCAATCAAAACCTCTTCTTTTGCAGGAATGTAATCTTCCCATTCTTTAATGTTTTCATTTTTACACCTACATATTTTAAAATCTTTTGCTTTCTTATTTGTATGGATCCAAAAATATCCATTCCAACTATCTAGTGAATACTCTATTTCATTTTCTCTTTTTAAAAAAATCTTAGGTTTTGGAGTCTTTTCGTCTCTACTAAAAAAATGTACCTCAGAAGTTGTATGCTCCGAAGTTGTTATAAAATAAAATTTTTCATCTGAGCTAGTGCCAATACCACAAGTAAATCTATCATCCATTTCTTCAAAAATAAGTTCGTCAGCAGTTATAGGTGTATCCAGCTTGTGTCTGTAAATTTTTTTAGCTCTATGGAATTTATCCAGCTTAGTATAGAAGAAATATTTGTCATCATATGACCATGTTATTGAACCAGAAGTATCAAATATAGGTTCCTCTATTATTTTTTTATCTGCCATTCTTCTAATATAAATAGTAAAATATTCACTTCCTTTTTCGTCAACAGAATAGCCAAGAAGTTCATCATTATTCGATACTGAAATATCTCCAGTATTAAAAAACTTCTTTCCTTTAGCTTCTAAATCTCCATCCCAATATATCTCTATTTTATTTTCACCAATTTTTCTTCTGAGCTTTTTAGAATAGTTCCCTTCCTTGGTGACCCTAGTCCAATATTCGTATTCTTTATCTTTGAATGGCAAAGACTCATCATCAAGTTTTATTCTAGCCTTAATTTCTCTAAAAAGTTTTTTTCTTAAGGATTTAGTGTCAGACAGGCTCTTTTCCGTAAATCTATTTTCATCTTCAAGGTATTTCTTTACTTCTGGGAGTAATTTGCTGCCATCTTTAAGGACCTCAAGTATATTGTCTTGATGAATCCAAGCATACTCATCTTTCCAACTTATTCCGTGACAACTTTTAGTAATCGGTTTTTTAGGTAATTTTGGTATATTCATTTGAAAAAAGAATATTATATGAATTTGTTTTTAGTTGGAACTATCATCTTTGTCATCATTTATTTATTTCTTAATTGGTTTGCTAAAACTAGCAGCAAGAAAATTGCCCAATTCTTAAAAAGACTAGCTATTTTACTATCAGTTGTATTAGCCGCAATACTTACGATTGGTGGAAAATTTTTATTTTCTCTTCCTTTTTTACTCATTCTATTAACTGGTTTAAAAATTAAAGGCTTAACAGCTTTTCAAATGTTTCAACTATGGAGATTGATACAATTTTTAAGAAATTCTGGAAGGTTTTCGCAAAGTCAATTTGGTGGAACGAAAGGATCTTCCAGCATTACCTCTGACGATGCTTACAAACTACTTGGTCTCAAGAAAGGGTGTAAAAAAGAAGAGGTTGTAAAAGCAGCTGCAAAATTACAAAAAAAAATTCATCCAGATGTCAACCGAGATGTAAACACAGAAGAATTGAGTAAGCTTGTAAATGAAGCTAAGGAAAAAATATTAAAAGAAATAACTTAAACTAATAATTCTAAAGTATTAGATAAAACTTTTTCAAAAGAAATTTTATCTTTTCCAAGAGTATCATGTGTAGTGCTATCTTTTTCACCTTCTGGTTCTATTACTTTCATTCTAGTTGAATATTTTCCATAGGCCATTACTGGACTGTCCATAAATAAAGTTAAAGATTTTACTCCAAGAGAACATGAAATATGTGCCCAACCTGTGTCATTACCAATATAAAGATCACAATTTTTTATTATAGGTAGAGTTTCTTTAATACTGTAATTTTCAAAAGAAATACAATTTTTTCCTGACTTTGATTTTTTAAAAATATTAATTAAATCCAAATCATCTTTACCTCCAGCAATATAAAATTTACATTTTTTAGTTTTAATTAATTCATCACACAAATTTATATAATTTTCTATACCCCACCGCTTAGTTGGACCTGAAGCTGAGATCCCTAGACAAATATGTTTAAATTCTTTATCAAACTTATTTTGATAATTTTTTATTTTCAAATTGGGTTCACTTAAAACAATAGATCCAATTTCATTTTCTGTAAAAACTTTTGCACTATTAATAATATTGTCTCCTGTTCTAAAAAGTGGGTATTGTGAAATAATTTTTATACCTGCAGCCTTTGCCAATAAAAAATATCGAAGTGATCCATTAAATATAAAAACCCTATCAAACTTTTTTTCTTTTAATTGTTTTGCTAAATTAAAGAAACCCTTGATACCATCATGAGTGCCAGATTTATCCTTTTTTCTGTCCAAAAAGATGATTTCATTTATTTTTTCTTCTCCAGAAAATAATTGATCTGCCTTAGAATTTTTACTCGTCAGTAATGATACGGGAGAATTAAATTTTTTGGATATAGCCAAAATATACGGAAGATACAATACTGCATCACCCAAACCCATTCTTTGTTGAATAACTAAAACTTTCATTTTTTTTGGTATTATTATAACTTAGTAAAAAAAATTGGGTAAAAATATGATTAAAAAAGGTGTATATGCGGCTACACTTTCAGTACTAAAAGATGATTTGTCTTTAGATATTGAGGCTACGATAAGTCATGCTGAATGGACAATTAAGGAAGGTCTACATGGTGTATTTTTTTTTGGATCGACTGGACAAAGTCAGCTCATTTCAATACCTGAAAAAAAAGAACTTATTTCACAAATATCTTCTCATAAATTAAAAAAACAATTTTTTTTAGGCACTGGAAGTAATTCATTAGATGAGAACATTGATTTAATAAGATACGGAATGGAATTTAAATTTGATACTTTTTTAATTATGCCGCCAGCCTATTACAAAAATAATACTGATGAGGGAATATATAATTTTTATAAAAATATAATTTTAAAAGTACCTAAAGTAAAAATAATTCTGTATAATTTTGAAAAGCTTTCCTCATTTTTATTTAGCCCAAATTTTGTAAAAAAGTTAGTTAATGATTTTCCAAAAAACATAATAGGAGTCAAAGACTCAAGTTATAATCTTTTTGAAAAACTTAAAATTCCAAATTTTTTAATTTTCCCAGGATCTGAGGCAAAATTAGTAAAAGGGTTAAAACTGGGTTGTGCAGGATGTATTTCGGCAGTAACAAATGTAACACACTCTATGGCAAGAAAAGTGTTTGATAATTATGCAAATGAATCCTCAGAAAATCTAAATAAAAAATTAATTTTAGTAAGAGAAACATTCAATAATTATAATTTAATTTCAGCACTACACAGTTACATGTCAATAAAAAATGAAAATTATAAAAATTTATTACCTCCATTGGTTCTGCTTAAAGACGAAGAGAAAAGGGAACTTTTATCTAATTTAGAAAAACTTGAATTTTTACCAAACAAAGGATTAGCTGCATAACTATGATGGTTGCCAGATTATTTTCAAAAATTTTTAAAGAGGGAGGTGTGATACTCATTGATCATACTGGACAGAAGTATATTTGTGGAAATCCAAGAAAAGAAAATCCTATTACAATAAAATTATTAAAAAGGGATTTGAATTGGAAATTAATTCTCGATCCAGAATTAGAGTTTCCAGAAGCGTATATGAGGAATGATTTAATAATTGAAAATGCTTCTTTAAAAGAATTTTTAATGGAATTGTGCAAAAATCTTGGAAGAGATGAGGTTTCCTCTACAGGATATATTTCAAAAAAAATATCACAAATCTGGAGATTTTTTACTAATTACAATTTACCCGGAAAGTCAAAAAAAGATATCCAACACCATTATGATATTGGTGGAAGCAAAGGAGAAAAACTTTATGATATCTTTTTAGATAAAAAACACAGACAATATTCTTGTGCTTATTGGACCGACGAAACAAAGACGCTTGAGGAAGCTCAACAAAATAAGATTAATCATATAATAAAAAAATTAGATATTAAATCTGGCCAAAAAGTTTTGGACGTTGGATGTGGATGGGGTGGAATGGCTTTTGAAATTGCTAAGCAAAAAAATTGTGAAGTTATTGGCATCTCACTCAGTCAAAATCAAATAAACTATTGTAAAAACAAAGCAAAGGAACTGGGTTTAGATAATCAGGTTAGATTCGAATTAATTGACTACAGGGAAGTAAAAGGTGATTTTGATAGAATTTATTCAGTAGGAATGTTCGAACATGTTGGAAAAAAATTTTATAACACTTTCTTTAAATCAATTAATCGTTTGTTAAAAAAAGATGGAATATTTTTATTACACACTATTGGATCAGTGGACGCGCCTTCTCCTCCTAATAAATTTATAAGTAAATACATATTTCCTGGCGGAATTATTCCTTGTTTTTCAGACATAATAAACCCTATACAGAAAACTGGTTTAATTGTTGCTGATACCGAAACACTTATTCGCCATTATGACAAAACTCTTGAAAGTTGGTTAGAGAGATTCCTAAGTAAAAAATCTTATGCTAAAGATATGTTTGATGAAAAATTTGTTAAAATGTGGGAGTTTTATTTAGCAAGTTGCGCAGCGGCATTTAGGTATAGAGATCTAGTAGTTTTTCAATTACAAATTGTGAAAAACTTTCAATCAGCACACAGAACACGAGACTATATTTATTTATAAAACCTGATATTTAGTAATATCAGGTATGAAAAAAAAGAAAAAAAAGATCAAAAAAAGAAAAATTAAAAAAAAAATTAAAAAAAAAATCAAATATCGTCCAAAAAGTTCAATAAGAAAAAAGAGAAAGTCTAAAAAGAAAACTTTTAGATTTAAAAAAAAGAGAAAAAAGAAATTTAATTCAAAAAGTATATTTCTAAAAGTAATAAGATTCGAAGAAAAACTAAAACCAAAATTTAAATTTAACTTAGCTGATATTGATAAGTTTTTACAAAGATTTTTCCAAGGTATTGCAAATAGAATAGATGAATATAAGGCTCTAAGATTAAAAGAAATAAAAAGACGACAACTCTTAAAAAATAAAGAAATGCAAAAAGAAAAACTTGATGTAATTAAAAAACAGAAGTTTGAAAAAGAACAAATATTAATTGAAAAAAAGAGAGAGCTAAGGGAAGAAATAAAACTTCAAAAAGAGAGAAAGCAAGAATTGCAAAAGTTTATACGTCTTGAGCAAGCTGAAGTAAGACGTGAACAAGCTCAAAAACAAAGAAAATTTTTAGAGCAAATTAAGTTAGAAAAAAGAATAGAGCAGTTTAGGAAAAGGGAAGAATTAGAAATAAAAAATTTGGAAAAATTTGTTCTAAGTCAAGAAAGAGAGTCCTATACAGAAGTTGAAGCAAGAATAGAAAAAATAAAACAAAAATATCAAGCTTTAAGGGATCAAAAAATTAGAGAAAGAGTAGAGCAATTAGGAGTAAAAGTAGAAGAAGGGGATGATAGATCGGTCCTTTTAGAGAAAGAAAGACAATATAATTTAAGTAGGCAAAAAATTGAAACTGCACTTGAAAGTTTTTATAGGTCAGCGCATTCATTAGTATTTCAACTTAATAAACGCTATATACCAAAATATTTAAGCATATTAAGAACGATAGATAGACGTTTCGAAACTGGAGAAATATTTATTAAGTTTGATGAGTCTTCCGATGAAGAATGGTTGATGCTAATTTATATTCGAGACAATGATCCTGAGAAAGGAGTTGTTATTGAAGATAAAACTAATCCAGAAAAAAATATTTCTAATGAATTTAATTCAAATGAAATTTTTAGGGCCAGCGATTATATGGTAGATGCTTTAACTAAACTTTTAGATAGAGAGAGACAAAAAAGGAAAGAAAATTAGTTTAGAATTTCATTTAATTTTGTAACTTGTCCAATTTTAAAAATAATCGCATCATTTTTTTTAAATCCAAATTTTTCTGCACCATTTTTAAATCTAATTGGTGGTTCCATAATTGGTTCTAAAGATAAAATAACTGTGCCCCAATGCATACCTATTACTTTTTTACTTTTCAAATCTTTTGCTACGCTCAATGCTTCTTCAGGATTTGTATGATAAACTGATTTATCTTTTACTGGCATTATGGGGTAAAAATTATACGCTCCAATATTAATAAAAGTTAGATCTATTGGCCCATATTTTTTCCCCAAATCCTTATATATGTTCCCAACACCTGTATCACATGCAAATAAAATTTTTTTATCCTTGTACTGAATTAAAAAATTGCCCCATAAAGTTTTATTTGTGTCAAACAAAGATCTTTTTGACCAGTGCACCGCCGGCAACAAAGTTATTTTTAATTCTTCATTTATTTTAATTTCTTGGTACCAATCTAATTCATTGACATTTTTAAAATTTTTAAAATATTTTGATAGTTTAAGAGGGACAATCGCTTTTGCTTCCTTGTGGGGAAAATTTCTAATAGTTGAAGTATCTAAATGGTCATAATGATTGTGTGTTAATAAAAGCAAATCAGTTTGTGGAATGTCTTCTAATTTTATTGCAGGATCAACATATCTCTTTGGACCAAAAATTAAAGGACCAGTATTTTTAGAGAATAAAGGATCAGTAATAATTGTTTTATCACCTAATTTAATCAAAAAAGTAGCATGACCTATCCACGCTACATAATCTTCATTTTTATTTTTTTCTAAATTTTTTAATACTATTTCACTAGGAACTACATGATCTTTTGGAAAATTAATTTCTATTTTTTTTCTTTCTTCATTAAATATTTTGTAAGACCATTTAACATTAGGGTCTCTTTCTGGAGATCCCTCTGGATTTCTAAAAGTTCCATCTGGCAGGTGGTGAAAAAGTGATTTATTATCCATTGTTTTTCCGGCAAAACTATATGTAAGAGCAATTAGTAAAAATAAAAAAATTTTATTCATACTCTTATTTAAACAAAATAAAAAAAAGGGCTAGATAAATCTAGCCCTTTAATTGATACTAATTGTCCAATTAACTGTTTTTTATGCAATTAGCTTTATTTATCTTTTTATCGAAGTTTTTGACAGTTTCCTTATCAATTATCCAAATGAAAGATTTTTCAAAAGTACCATCAGCATTAGCTGTTGTGCAACGCTTACCTAATTTTACACTGTGAGCACTACAATTTGCCAAAAGTAGAAATGAGACCAATATAAATAATGTTTTCATGATATTAACTTAGTCAATAAGTCTGTATTTTAATTGTCATAATGATGTTGAAAATATGAATTTGACTAAAACAAAAAACTTTTTATTTTTAGATTTTTCTCAGATTATGTTCTAAATAAGACTTTATTTTAATCTTAAATAATTAATCAACTCAAAATAGAATAGTTATTCCTTCCAGAAAAATAATCCACTTCCTATACCAATCATTATAGCCGACAAAACCCATGCGTAATCTTGTTTTGCAAAAATAGCTATAACACCCAACAAAACTATAATTATTCCTAAGGTTTTATTTTTCATCTATCTAATACTATAGTAAAACGTTAGTAATGGATTCGCTACTTATAATTTTAATTATACTTTTAATATTGCTCAATATCGCAATTATTTGGTTCTTATTTAAAAATAAATTAGGAAAAGAGACAAATCCTGAACAAAATTTTAAAGATGAATTTAATTCTTTAAAAGATTCCTTCAGCCAATCATTTGGATTAATGTCTAAAGATATAGCAAAAGATATGTCAGGCGCTTTAACAAGAGTTGATGAAAAAGTTGGAGTTTTTAATAAACAAGTAGAATCTCTGAACAAAAGCCAGGATAACTTTAGTAGAATTCTTGCTGGAGTAAAACAATACGGCGTTTTAGCGGAATTTTCCTTAGGTGCGCTCTTAAAAGATTTGTTGCCAGCATCGCAATATATTGAAAATGTTAAAATGAAACCTGATGAAACAGGAGACACAGTTGAATTTGCTATCAAACTTCAGGATGTTTTAGTTCCAATAGATAGTCATTGGCCTATTGAAAAATTTAAAGAAATCGACAATGCATATCAATTAAAAGATAAAGAGGCTTTAGTTAATGCAAGAAAAGATTTAGCTTCAGCTTTTAGATTAAAAGCTAAATCTGTAAGCGCAAAATATATTGCGCCACCCAAAACAACTGACTTTGCGATCGTTTATGCTCCAACCGAAGGATTATTCGCTGAACTTTCAAGTTACAGAGATCCGAAAACAAAACAACTTTTGCTTGAAGAACTAAGAACGAAATATAAAATTACTATTGCAGGACCGAATACATTATCAGCACTTTTACAATCATACCATCTGGGTTTTCAAACTCTTAAAGTTCAAAAACATGCGACACAAATTTATAACGACCTTAAACTAATATCTAGAAGATTTGAAAAACATTTTGATGGCATTTTAGATTTAAGGAAAAAATTAGAACAAGCAATGAGCACAACCGATAGTTTTGGTAGAGATGCTCGTTCTATAATGAACACGTTGAACAATATTAAAGATCCAGGAACTGTAAAAGAGACAGTAGAGGAAAATTCTGATAAGATTAAGGTTCTAAATAATTAAATTCCTTAATGTCAAATTTTGTTTTTTACGATTTTGAAACCAGTTCATCCAATAAATTTTGGGGCCAAATAATTCAGATAGGCGCTATACTCACCAATGATAAATTAGAAGAATTAGATAGGTACGAGGCTAGATCTCGATTAAGTCCTGGAATAATACCTGAGGCAATGAGTTTAATTGTAAATAAGTCGTCGCCAAAAATTTTAAAAAGTTCAAATCTTTCTCACTATCAAATGGTGAGACAGTTTATTGACACACTAAAAAAATGGGGAAAGGCTACATATATAGGTTTCAACAGCGTCGATTTTGATGAAGAATTTTTAAGAAACACTCTTTTTAAAACTTTAGAATATCCTTATTTAACAAATACTAATGGTAATGCCAGAGGTGATCTTTTAGGTTTAGCAAGAGCAGCCAATCTTTATTATCCAAATACTTTAAAGAACCCAATAAGTGAAAAAGGAAACGCTGTTTACAAATTAGAACAGATGGCTCCTTTAAATGGAATTGAACACAATGATGCTCACAGTGCTATTGGAGATGTTATCGCAACATTGGGTGTTGCAAAAATTATTTCTAATAAAGCAAGAACTGTTTGGGAGGCAAGTCAACTTACAACTGATAAAAATAGGACTTTAGAAATTATAAAGAAAGAGCTTTACTTTTGCACTAATGAATATTTTTATGGAAAGAGCAGACCTTATGTTCAAACTTTTGTCTGCCAACATCCAAAATATCAGTGGCCGAAGTGCTTTGATTTAAAGCATGACCCAAATATTTATTTAAATATGTCAATTAACGCTTTAAAAGAAGCAATGGGAAAAAATCCCAAAATCTTAAGAACTGTTAGGCATAATAAACATCCAATTATAATGAATCCTGAATATAGCAAAGGTTTTGAAGAATATAAGTTATTAGGCGACGTTAAACTAAAAGAAAGAGCAAACTTAATTAAAAAGAGTAAAAAATTTGCTGAAAACGTAAGTTTAATTTTAAAAGAAGAAGCTGAAGAAAAAGAACAATCTAAATCTCAAGAAGATATTTATGAAGAAGAAAGTATTTATTTAAGACACACTCCTACTGAAGATAACAAAGTTATGACATTATTTCATAAAACAGAATGGGATAAAAAATTAAGTATTATTGATAAATTTAAAGATGAGAGACTTCATTATTTTGGTAAAAAACTTATTTACGAGGAAAAACCTGAAATTTTACCAAAAAATGAATATAACAAAATTCATCGTAGCCTTGCGAAAAGACTTTTAAGCACTAATAATGAAAAATGGAATACTATTCCAAGAACTTATCAAGAGATTGATACATTAAGAGAAAAATTTGAAAGAGAAGGAAAGCAGGACAAGCTTCCTATGCTTGAGGAGATTAATAAGTACATTGAGGATTTAGAAAAAATTTACTCTTCTGCATAGTTGACTTTGGTAAAAAAATAATTATTTATAAGTTATGCCTACAAAAGCAATAACTGATGAAAGTTTTGAGAAAGATGTTATTCAATCTGAAAAACCAACTGTAGTTGATTTTTGGGCTGAATGGTGTGGACCTTGTTTATCAATTGCAGACTCTTTAGAACAGATCTCAGACGAAATGAAAGACAATGTAGTTATTGCAAAACACAATATTGATCAAGAACCCAACACCCCCACTAAGTACGGTATTCGAGGAATTCCCACAATGTTATTATTTAAAGGCGGTGAACTTAAAGCAACGAAAGTCGGTGCCACAACTAAGTCTGATATTATTTCTTGGATTAAAGAAAATATTTAATTTTTTTCCAAAAAATTACCCACTAAATATAAACTTCCGAATATAACTATAATTTTTTTCTTTTTACTTGAACATTTTTTTATAGCATCTTTAATGCTTAAAGCTATTTCAGTTTTATATCTATTTTTATCACTAATTTTCTTTAGTTCAGAAGCACTTAGTGCATTAGAATTTTCAGGAATTGTTATTGTGACTATCTTTTTAAATATTCCTTTAAAAGACTTTATAAATTCCTTTGGCATTTTATTTTTTTGCATACCCCAAATACCATAAATAGGTTTTTTTAAAGTTTTAAGATAACTATAAAGATTTTCAGCACTTTTTTTTGAATGACATCCGTCTATTAAAAGCTCTTCTTTTTTATTTAAAATCTTTTTAAATTTACCCTTTTTGATATATTGTACTCTTCCTACGATCTCAATTTTAGGTATAGTTTTTTCAATTACTTGTTTTTTAATTCCTAAATCTAGAGCAATTTTTATTGCCATACATAAGTTATTGATCAAAGCTAACGATTTTATATTTTTTGTTCTAATTTTTATTTTATTTTTTTTATCTTTATAAAAGAAATGTTTATTCGTTATTTTCAATTTCCAATCTTTATAATAAATTTTTTTACTCGGATTTTTTTCTAAATAACTTTTGATTTTCCTTAATGTGCTTGGTTTTTGCTTACCTACATATATTCTTGTGTTTTTTGATAAAAATCCAACTTTTTGCCTAATTATTTCGTTTAATGTC
>CACDNS010000006.1:0-32803 GCA_902554215.1 uncultured Pelagibacteraceae bacterium | reverse complement strand
CAGAGCATGATATTTCTAAAATTTTTTTAGAAATAGCCTCTAAGATTAAACAAGATTTTGTTTAAAACCTAAAGACTCCATTAGCTCATTCCACTCTCTTTTAGATAAACCGGAGTCCTCAAATTTACATTTTTCTCCATTAATCATTTTTTTAACAACAGATTTACCTTTTGAAGAAAGTTCCATAGCACCAACTCTATAATCCATAAATGCTTCATAAGTTGTTGGAACCCATTTTTTTACTGTGTCTAACATAACATCGGCATAAGCTCTTATTTCATATTGAGCATGACTATCTGCCCTTAAAGATAAAAAGTTGAGAAGATTTAATAAATCAGTTTTCCAGTACCATTGAGTGTATGCATTTAAAGTTAAATTCATTCTAGCAAGCTCTCTAGCAAGTCCTTGTTTATTTTCATCTATTACTGATCCATCATATTTTTCATTTAACATTTTTTCATAGTCGCCATAATTTCTTTGAGCATCTTCTTTTAACATGTCTAAGATTTCATCGGCCTGTTTACCATTTATGAGTGAACCCCTGCCCTGACGATTGTCTTTTGATTGTGCAGCTAAATGTTTTTTTTCAGGAATATAAAATTCTTTATCTAAAATTGAATATCTTGCTGAATATTCATTTACATTTGCTGTACGATGTCTAATCCATTGTCTTGCAATAAAAATTGGAAGCTTCACGTGATATTTTATTTCACACATCTCAAAAGGGGTACTATGTCTATGTCTCATCAAGTATTTTATTAAACCAGCATCAGTAGAAACTTTCTTAGTACCTTTTCCATAGGAGACTCTTGCGGATTGCACTATTGAATTATCATCACCCATATAATCCACTACTCTAACAAAGCCATGATCTAAAACAGGTAGTGCCTCATACAAAACTTTTTCAAGTTCAGGAGAGGTAACTCTTTTAGTTACATTTTTTTGAGATTGTTGCTCTTTTATTTCTTTTTGTTGATCTTTAGTTAGTTTCATAATGAAAAATCTATTGAATCTTCCTAAACAAGTTTTATATTATTCATGTTGGTTTTCCAACTATGACGATAAACGAGTTTCGTAATAAACATTGCGGACGTGGGGGCAGTACCCACCACCTCCACCATTTACAACTTATGGGGGTGAATCAGAATCGACGAGTGTCTAAAGGCTATTCTTTCGTTCGAGATGGTTCCGACGTAACGGACCAATTATAAATGCAAATGATAAATTTGCTCTTGCTGCTTAATTAACTTGTTAATTAAATAAGCACGGTCTGGGGCACCGGGTAACAGAACGCCCCTAAAAATTTATGTTCATTATTTACAGTTTAATTATTTTTATTCTATTTATAATTAGTGGCGTGATATATGAAATAGTAGGTAAACGTAAAGGTTGGATAATGAGTGACGCGTGGGTGTGGTTTGCGTTTATTTGGTTTAGTATTATATATATGTTGATTTCTTAAAACTTGGTAATTAAAAAATAATTGATAAAAAAAAAAGTAAACCGCAAATCATGCCTCCAAAAATAATCCATACTACTATACCTTGTGACTCATCGCCCACTGCTTTTTTTCCTGCTTTAAATCTGCTGCCCTTTTTTCCATCAAAAACCACCCCGCCAAGAAAAATTATTATTATTAGGCCTATAGTTACTAAAATAAAATCAAACATTAAATTATCTTATCAAACTAAAGCGGCACCTGGCAACAGAAACCCCCTTACTAATCGTAATACCCAATTTCTTTTAAATATTTTTTAGACATTACAGGAAAAAGATAGGCATCCGAGTCCGTTGGAAGGTTTTCCCATTTGAATTTATCTTCAGGTGCATGCACAAAACCTCTACCATCAGGATTAATGCCTAACGAAATGTGGGCATTACCAGCAAATCCCATTGTACCTATAACTTCACCCTTTTTTACAAATTCTTTTTTAATACCCCCACAATCCTTAGCGTAAACAGTTTTAGCTCTTGAGCTATTTCCTTTAATTTTATAAAATTTTCTAGGTTTACATTTTCCAATTTTAAACCCAGGAACTAACGTAGTATCTTTTAAATGATAATAACGGATAAGTGCTTCAGAGTTTTTTACTTTAAACGTTAAACTTACTCCATCCCATGGGTAATCACATTTCATTTTTTCTCCTGTCTCTGGATGTATGAGAGTTCTTAACTTTTTATTTTTTTTCATTCCTTTAAAACTAACTACATTGTCCCATAGGCACCTATTTTCAGAGCTATAATCATAAGCGAAAATCAATCTCATATCTTTTATAGCGACAATGGGCGTTCCTACTTTTCCTTCAATTGAAGATCCCATTTTTCCTTTGTAACCTTTTGAGTTAGAACATCTTCCTCTTTTAGGTGGAACACCGGTATTAGGATTAGCTGGCGAAGCCACTTTAACCCCATTAAATTTACAAGGTAGTTTATTATAGGTTTTATATTTAATCTTGGTTTCAGCATAAGCATTCCCACTCCACAACAAACCCAGAACCATGATCGCTAAAAGTTTTTTCATGTTCCATGATCCTAGCATAAGTTTGAGCGGAGCTGGGGTGGAATTTCCTCAAAGTCTTAGATATTATGCGATTGCAAATAGCTTATAATAAGGAATAATGTTACAAAGTCCGGGGCACCTGGCAACAGAACGTCACTTTAAAAAATTATGTTATATTTTGTTTTAGGAAATATTTAAAATGTATTTGTTATATAGAGTTAGAGCATCAATCAATAACAACGCTATTTTGCGTAATATTTTCGTCAAAATAATTTCACCCTTCACAGCGCCTGTTTTATCTTTATTCGATATTTTAAGCTTAAAAAAATTTAAAAGACAAAAAAAATATTTAAATTGGAAAAAAAATAATCCTGATCAAATATATAAACTAAAAAATAATCTAAAAATTAAAATTTCGGACAGCAAATTATCTTCGAGCAAATCTTTAATAATTCAAAATGGAAAATATGAACAAAATGAAACTTTTTTGTTTAAACAAATTATTAAGGAAGGATGGAATATTTTAGATATTGGTGCAAATTTTGGTTGGTATTCACTTCACTTTTCAAAAATGGTTGGAAATAGTGGAAATGTTTATGCATTTGAACCTATAAAAGAAACGCATGATGAACTTAAAAGTAATTTATCGTTAAATAATATAACTAACGTAAAAACTTATGAATTTGCTTTAGGTAATAAAGAATATGAAACAAATTTTGGAATTCCTTTTTTTGATGGAGGTTCAGCAGCGACATCACAAAATTTAAGTTTTAGTAAGAAAGTAAAAATACCGGTTTTCACTTTGGATAAAATATTTGAGAGAGAAAATATAAAAAAGATTAATTTAATAAAAGCAGATATTGAAGGTGGTGAGCTTAATTTCCTTTTAGGAGCCGATAAAGTACTAGAAAAATACAAACCAAATATATTTATTGAAATAATTGATATGCATTGTAATAGGTTTGGGCATAAACCTTTTGATGTGTTGAACTATTTAATAAAAAAAAATTATCAGGCTTTTTATATTGGAAACGAATACTCAGATAAGAAGGAAAATTATAACATGAAAGATTTAATCAAACCTGACTTAAAAAATCTTCCTAATGGGAATTATTTCTTTTTTTAAATTTGTACCTTTTCAGTTCAAATTATTCGTGAATAATGGTACAAAGTTTAGGGCACCGGGTAACAGAACGCCCCTTTTAATTATGAAAGAAACAAATAAGAAATTATATCAAAAATATTTAATGTGAAAAAATATAATAAAAGTCTAAAAATATTACGAAATAAAATAAAAATTAGCTCAGCAATTGAGCCTAAAGAAATCAACTATGTTTTAAAGTGGCTCAAAAAAAGAAATCATAAAAGTAAGATGGAAGTTAAAAAAGTTAATTTAAATAAATTAAAAGATTGGCATATAGACAAGGGAGGTAATTTATCACATAAGTCTGGTCAGTTTTTTGGAGTCACTGGAATTAAAATTTTTGGAGCCAAGAGAGAAGTTGCTAGGTGGGATCAACCAATACTAACACAAAAGCATGGTGGAATTTTAGCAATATTAATGAGAGAAAGAAAAAACAAAATTATAGAATTCTTGCTTTACGCCAGGAGAGAACCAGGAGACTCTAATTTAAAACTTTGTCCTTCATTTTCAGCAACTCAATCAAATATTAACCGAGCTCATGGAGGTAAAAAAACTCTTTTAACAGATTTAATTTTTGATAGAAAAAAAACAGAAATAATTTCTAAAACCATACATTATGAAGAGGGAGCTAGATTTTGGAAAAAACCTAATCAAAATTTACTCATTAAAATTAATGAAAAATATATCAAAAATATTAAAGGTGATGAATTTATATGGCTTAATCTTAGTCAAATTAAAAAACTTAACTTAATTGATGGCGTTATAAATCCTTTTGTAAAAACAATCTTATTTATGATTTAAACTTAATTAATACCTAAATTAGATTTGTAAATAATAAGTTACTTAATAATAAAACATCCCTTTAAGTTACGAAAGTGTTATAATGTTTTAATGATTCAAAAACTAAAATTATTATTATTTTTTTGTTTACTTTCGGGGTGTAACACTGTGACTGGAACAGTAGAGGGCACTTCGAGAGGTGTCATTAAAGATGTTAAAACAATTCATCACTATAGCACTTGTGTATTTACCAAAAAACAATGCGGAGATTTAGATCTTGGTGATTAGGAGACTGACAAAAGAAAACTCTTTTGAAATATTATGGTCTTAAATTTTATATTAAAATATATTGGTTTTTTAGCAGCATTTTGCACTACTTTTGCTTTTTTTCCTCAAGCAGTAAAAGTTTGGAAAACTAAAAGTACGAGAGACATATCTCTGTATATGTTTATCATCTTTACTGTAGGGGTTTTATCATGGTTAATTTATGGAATTACTATTTCAGATTTACCAATAATATTAGCGAATTCAATTACATTGGTACTGTCTTTGTTTATTTTATTATACAAAATAAAGTATAAGTAAATTCAAAGCATTGGGTATAGATTGCCCCTTTAAAAACTTCTGTTAATGATTTTTGGTCGCAGTGGCAATCTAAAGAATTTAAATATCAAATATTTCAATTATTTAAGTATTATGACTAAAGTTTTATTTAAAATTATATTTATCCTGTTTTTGATTAATCCAGCATATAGCTCAGACCAAAGTATAGATATGCTTAACAAATCTGGAAAAGAAATTAATGTTTATTCGAAAAAAATCGTAAATGTAGATGTAGGTGATACCGTTTTTTGGAAATCGGTAAACCCGGGTCATAATGTAGAATTTATAAAAGGTGGAATTCCAAATGGAGTTGAAAAATTTAAAACTACTTATAGTAAAGATGCAAAATATACATTTAAAATTCCTGGAATATATGCTTATTGGTGTACACCGCACAAAAGCATGGGAATGATAGGTTTCGTTATAGTAGGTAACGATAAGTCTAATTTAGAAGCAATCAAAAAAATTAAATTTTACGGCAAATCAAAAAAAATTGCACAAGAACTAATTAATTCTTTTTAAGTTTTATATAAGTTTATATATAATTTTTAAAATCTTTTTTAATTCTGGTTCAGTAGTACTTGCCATTATATCAAATAGGATAATTCTCAAAACATCTTTATAATGTTGATAATTTTTTTCATTACCAATTTTATTAAATTGCATATTTGATAGTTTAACTTCTGAAGGCAGAGGAAATGATGAAACTTTTATAAAAGCTTTAGCGCCAGTTATCTTTGATTTTAATATTAAAAAATTTATGTCCCTCTTTTTCTCTGGCCAAATTTTATCTGGAGAATCTTCATTAATCTTTTTAGCTAATCCGATATTATCTTCGTAAGTTTTTGAGGAATTAGTATCATCTTGTTTGGCTTTATTATTTTCAAAAATATCAAGAAAAAACCTTGGATTCTCAATTATCAAGCTTTGAACAATAATTAAGTTACTAAAAAAAAGTGAATTTAAGTCAAAAATAAGAGTTACTTTATCTGACTCAAAAATATTATCATAAAAAAAAATGCTCTTTGAATTTTTTAATTTAATTCCACTGATCTCTATTTTATTTGGATAGTCTATATCGAATTTATCAAATACTAATTCCCTTTCAGTCCATTTTGAAAATTTGTAAGAGTAATAATACGATATTAATTGTTTATTAAAAATTAATACTAAAACTAGTAGTGAAAAAAAAAGTTTAATAACTTTTGCCATTTAAGAAAATTTATATATGCTTCAAAGGCACTTTAAAATAGGTCCCCTATTTAAAAAAGATATTTATCACCGAGGTATAAAACAAGGCCTAAAGCTATTCCAAGAAGTATCCAGTAATAATATTCTTTCATTATCTTAAAAGCTTTCCTAGATTGGGCTCAAAAAAATTAGGACCTTTCATAACCTTTCCTTGTTCATTATAAATAGGTTTGCCATCCTTGCCTAGCTTGCTCATGTTAGAATTTTGAACTTCTGTAAAACACTTGTCTAAATCTATACCAAATGCATGTCCCGCCCCATATGTGACGTAAAGAATGTCAGTTAATGCATCTGCTACATCTGTTATACTTTTTTTTTCTATAGCTTCTTTAAGTTCTTTTAGCTCCTCGTCAATTAAGTCATACCTCAATTTAACAATCTTCTCATTTGGATATTCAGGTTTATTTTTTACCTCTTGACCAAAAGTTTGCATAAATATTTTAACACTTTCAAAATTGCTCATTTTTTCTCCAATTGTAATTTGTTTTAATTCTAATCAGGGTGTATTATATATTAGAATCACTAATGAAATACAGAACCGAATTTGATAGCCTAGGTAAAATTAAAGTGCCTGGTGATAAGTATTGGGGAGCTTCAACTCAAAGATCTAATAAATATTTTGATATTGGCGATTTTTTAGTAAGGCCTATATTGATTCAATCTATCGCTATTGTAAAAAAAGCTGCAGCTATAGTTAATTCAAAAAATAAAGATTTAGACAAAAAGATAAGTAAATACATAATAAAAGCAGCAGATGAAATAATTAAAGGTAAACATAAAGAACACTTTCCTTTAAAGGTTTGGCAAACTGGTTCGGGAACTCAAACAAATATGAATGTTAATGAAGTAATAGCTAACAGAGCAATTCAGATGATGGGTGGTAAAATGGGAACCAAAAAGCCAGTTCATCCAAACGATCATGTAAATAAATCTCAATCAACTAATGATGTATTTCCTACGGGTATGCATATTGCTATAGCTTTAAAAGCTAATAAGAAATTGTTACCCTCGCTAAAACTGTTAGAAAAAGAACTTAAAAAAAAAGTAAAACAATTTAACAAAATTGTTAAAGTTGGAAGAACACATTTGCAAGATGCTACACCGTTAACTTTGGGCCAAGAATTTTCAGGATATCACTCACAACTTAAAAAATGTATAGAAAGAATTGAAGGAGCTTTAGAAGAAATATACTGTCTAGCACAAGGAGGCACAGCCGTCGGAACGGGTTTAAACACTAAGAAAAATTTCGATAAAAAGATTATTAAGGAAATTAGTAGAATAACAAAACTACCTTTTAAAATTGCACCAAACAAATTTGCTGCCTTAGCAGCACATGATTCAATTGTAAATTTTTCTGGCACTATGAACACGACTGCAGTGTGTTTAATGAAAATTGCAAATGATATTAGGTTTCTTGGATCGGGTCCAAGAGCTGGTTACGGAGAGTTAATACTTCCTGAAAACGAGCCTGGATCATCTATAATGCCAGGGAAAATAAATCCAACTCAATGTGAAGCAGTTACAATGGTTTGTGTAAAAGTAATTGGTAACCACAATGGAATAACAATGGCTGGTTCTCATGGTCATTTCGAATTAAATGTTTTTAAACCCTTGATTATCCATAATATACTTCAATCAATTAACATTATGTCAGACTCGTCTAAGGCTTTTGCTAAATATTGTATAAAAGGCATTGAGGCAGATAAAAAAAGAATTAAGTCTTTGTTGGATAATTCTCTTATGTTAGTAACAGCATTATCGCCTAAGATTGGATACGATAAAGCAGCTCAAATCGCAAAAGCTGCTCACAAAAACGGAACTACTTTAAAACATGAGGTAATAAAATCTAAAGTGCTTACTGAAAAAGAGTACAACAAGATAATGAACCCAATGTTAATGACAAAGCCAAAGTAATTAACATTAGGTTAACTCGATTTAAGATCTCATAAAAATGAAGTATAATTATTGAAATCATTTTATGAAGTCAGATCAATTACTAAAAAATTTAAACGAAGAACAAAAAAAGGCTGTTCTTAGCACTGAAGGTCCTAACCTAGTTGTTGCAGGAGCAGGATCAGGTAAAACTAAAGTTTTAACCACAAGGTTAGCTTATATAATTAATCAAAAAAAAGCATGGTCGAGTCAAATACTCTGTGTAACTTTTACTAATAAAGCAGCAAAAGAAATGCAAAATAGAGTTTTGGGTTATTTGAAAGAAAAATCTAATTCTGTTCCTTGGCTAGGAACTTTTCATTCAATAAGTGTAAAATTTTTGCGAAGACACGCAGAAGCTTTGGGGCTAAAAAGTAATTTTACAATATTAGATACGGATGATCAAAAAAAATTAATAAAAAAAATTTGTACTGCTGAAAATATAGATGCTAAAAAAATTTCTCCTCAATTTATAATAGCTTTTATAGATCAATGGAAAAATAAAGGGTTATTGCCAAAAGATGTGAGCGTTAAAAAAAGTAACCTCTTAGAAAAATCGATATTAAGGGTTTATGAAATTTATCAAAATAAAATTAAAGATTTGAATGCTTGTGATTTTGGTGATCTTCTTCTTTATTGCGTAAAACTTTTTGAAGAACATAAAGATATAAGAGATATTTATAGAAAAAACTTTAAATATATTCTAGTTGATGAATATCAAGACACAAACTTCATACAAAATAAATGGCTTAATCTTCTTGTTAATGAGAAAAAAAATATATGTTGTGTTGGTGATGATGATCAATCAATCTATAGTTGGAGAGGTGCTGAAATTAAAAATTTTCTTACCTTTGATAAAATTTACGATAATTGTAAAATATTCAAACTCGAACAAAACTACAGATCTACTAAAAATATTCTTGCTACAGCTTCATCTATTATTTCAAATAATGATAAACGACTGGGGAAAACGTTGTGGTCATCCAGTGATCAGGGAGAATTAGTAAAATTAAATTGCTACCAAAATGGTAAGGAAGAAGCTGAAGGGATATCGGACTCAATTGAGCATAAATTAAAAAAAAAATATTCATTAAATAACATTAGTATTTTGGTAAGGGCTATTTATCAAACAAGAGAATTTGAAGAAAGATTTTTAAAGGTTGGAATTGGTTATAGAGTTCTTGGAGGAATAAAATTTTATGAGAGAGCCGAAATTAAAGATGCAATTTCTTATCTTAGAATTATTAATCAAAAATTTGATGATTTAGCTTTAGAAAGGGCTATTGGTACTCCTCGTAAAGGAGTAGGAGAAAACACCATAAATCAATTGTATACGTTTGCTAGTAAAAATAAGTTGTGCCTTGAAGACTCAATTATAAAAAACATTGAACTAAATTTATTAAAACCTAAGATTAAAGCTGGTTTATCTCAATTCTTAAATATGATTAAAAAATGGAGATCGGACTTAAAAACAAAAAAACATTATGATTTATTAAAATTAGTCCTGGATGAATCTGGATATTCTCAAATGTTAAAAAATAAAAAAGACCTAGAAAATGAAAACAGATTAGAAAATTTAAAAGAACTATTAAGAGCTATGCAGGATTATGATAATCTTCAAAGTTTTCTAGAGCATGTTGCGCTCGCTACATCGATTGATCAAGAATGGGAAGGTGAAAAAGTTAATTTAATGACAATGCACGCGGCCAAAGGATTAGAATTTGATGTAGTTTTTTTACCGGGTTGGGAGGAAGGGCTTTTTCCTCATCAAAAGTCTCTTGAAGAAAAAGGAGATTTTGCTTTAGAAGAAGAGAGAAGATTAGCGTATGTGGGTGTAACTAGAGCAAAAAAAGAAGCATTCATATCTTTTGCTATGAGAAGAGCTTATCATGGTGATTGGATGGATGCTCTACCTTCAAGATTTGTAAATGAAATCCCCGAAAATAATATAGAAAAAAATGAGGAAACTTTAAAAGAAATAACGGATGACTTTGATTTTAACCAAGACCAAGATTTTGAGTCAAATAAGGAATATCGTAGTCCCGGTTGGGAAAGGTTAAAAAAAAAATTACTTAAATGAAAAAAGTAAAAAAACTACTTTCCGATCACAAAATCGATGGATACATTGTTCCAAAAAATGACGAACATTTTAACGAATATATAGAACCTTCAAAAGATAGATTGAGATATATTTCAAAATTTTCAGGCTCTGCTGGATTTGCTATAATTTTAAAAAATAAAAATTACCTTTTTGTTGATGGCAGGTACACTTTACAGGCGCAATTACAAAGTGGCAAAAGTTTTGATATTTTAACTTTGCCAAATAAATATCCTGGATCAGTTATAAAAAAAAAATACATAATTGGTTTTGATCCAAAGCTCCATACTGAAAGAAGTTTAAAGATACTTTTTAGAAAAACTAAATGCATATTAAAACCTATTGAACAAAATTTAATAGATAAAGTTTGGTCAAGAAAAAAAACAATCAATGTTAAAAAATTTTATAAATTGAAAGATAAAGATGTGGGTCAAAGTTCTAAAAAGAAATTAAAAATTTTATCAAATATTTTAAAGAGGAATAAAACTGATTTACTTTTTGTATCTGCTGCTGAGAATCTAGCTTGGTTACTTAACATTAGAGGGAGGGACTCGGACTATTCTCCAATACCAAATTCATATTTATTTGTTGATAAAAATCAAAATGTATATTTGTTTTGTAAAAAAGGACAAATTGGTAAAAAATTAAAAAAAAAAATAGGAAATAACGTGAAATTTGTAGATATTAATTATCTTAAAAAATTTATTCTGAAAATAAAAAATAAAAAAGTTTATTTAGACTCATTAAGTTGTTCAATTTTTTATAAAAATATTTTAAAAAAAAATAACAATATAATTGATCAACAAGATCCTATTTATAGTCTTAAATCTATAAAAAATAAAACCGAAATAGCGAATATTAAAAAAGCTCATGTTATTGATGGAGTAGCCCTCACAAAGTTCTTGATATGGTTAAAAAATAATTACAATAAGAAAAAGATTACTGAGATAAGCGCGCAAGAAAAGCTTTTAAAATTTAGAAAAAAAAATAAACAATTTAAGTTTTTGAGTTTTCCAACCATATCAGGAACTGGTCCCAATAGTTCTATAATTCACTATAAAGCCAGCAAAAAAAGTAACAGGATTTTAAAAAAAGGTG
The DNA here is from genome assembly GCA_902554215.1 of uncultured Pelagibacteraceae bacterium. Classification (GTDB taxonomy): domain Bacteria; phylum Pseudomonadota; class Alphaproteobacteria; order Pelagibacterales; family Pelagibacteraceae; genus Pelagilacustribacter. Next base: position 21,397 of record CACDNS010000006.1, on the reverse strand, counting down.
ACTTATATTTAGTCGACTCTGGAGGTCAATATAATTTTGGTACCACAGATGTTACAAGAACATTATCTCTTGAGAATGGTAAAAAAAGAATTAAAGAAATTTTTACTAGAGTTTTAAAAGGCCACATAGCTGTATCAAATTATAAATTAAAAAAAAACTCATTTGGAAGTAAAATTGATAGTGAGGCTAGAAAATCTTTAAAAAAAATAAATTTGGACTATCCTCATAGCACTGGTCATGGAGTTGGATATTTTTTAAATGTACATGAAGGACCACAGGCATTGTCTAGAATGAATAAAATTAAACTTAAAGAAGGGATGGTTTTGTCTAATGAACCTGGATATTATAAAAATGGAAAATTTGGAATTAGAATAGAAAACTTAATTACGATCAAAAAGTTAAAAAACAAACTCAAGTTCGAAGATCTTACTTTGGCCCCTATTGATAAAAACTTAATTAATAAAAAACTTTTAAATAAAGGAGAGATTAAATGGTTAAATAATTACCATAGTAAAGTCTTTTTTAAATTAAAAAATCACATGAATGGTATTGAATTAAAAGATTTAAAATTAGCCTGTTCAAATATTTAAAAAATCATACCATTCTTTCTCTGAAACGATTTTTATCTTTAAATCTTTTGCTTTTTCTATTTTTTTTTTTGTAGGTTTCACGTTGCCAACAACAAGAATGTCTAATTTTTTTGATATGTTTCCTAGTACTTTGCCTCCATGTTCCTCGGCTAAAGACTTTGCTTCTGATCTACTCATTTTTTCAAAACCTCCAGTAAACATAAGGCTTTTACTACTAAATTTACCTTTTTTATTTGTAATCTTAAAATTTTTAATTTGTAGAACGCCGATTAAATCTTTGATTACCTCTATATTTTTTTGATTAGTAAAAAAAGTATTAATTGAATTAATTTGTGTATTTCCTATTCCATCAAGTTCATTTAGATTGTTAAGTAATTTTTCTCTTTTCGATGAGTTAAATAAGTTAGAAAAGTTATCAATTGATACAAAGAAATTTCCTATTATTTTTGCATTTTCCTGACCAATATGTCTTATACCAACAGAATATATAAATTTATCTAAAGAAATCGAACTTGCTTTTTTTACTGCATTTTTTAAATTTTGAATAGATAAATTTCCCCAACCCTCAAGTTTCAATATTTTATTATAATCTAAATTAAAAATATTAGAGGGAAACTTAATCAATTTTAAATCCCATAGTTGTTCAATAACTTTTTTTCCTAATCCGTCAATATTAAATGCTTCTTTTGAAACTATATGTTTTAATTTTTCTTTGGCAGTATAATCGCAGTCATAGCCCCTTAAACATCTTCTTATTGCATCCTCTTTTTTCGTAATTGTATTGATTTCTTTGTGAGTTTTATAACCGCACAAACACTTTTCAGGAAAAAGATATTTTTTACTATTGATCGATCTTTTAGATTTATCGACAGTGACTACTTGAGGTATTACGTCTCCAGCTCTTTGAATTACAACAGTGTCCCCAATACGAATATCTTTTCGTTTAATTTCATCTTCATTATGTAGCGTAGCATTTGATACTACTACACCTCCAACCGTAACTGGTTGTACTTTTGCAACTGGCGTAATAGCTCCTGTTCTTCCAACTTGAATAGCTATATTTTTAATTTTTGTCGTAGCCTTTTCTGATGAAAATTTATAGGCAATTGCCCATCTTGGTGAGCTTGATGTATTTCCTAATCTTGACTGTAATTCAACACTATTAACTTTGTAAACTAGACCGTCTATATCGTAGTCTAATGAAGCTCTTAAACTTTCAATCTTTTTGTGATGATCCTCAATCTCGCTTAAGTTTTTTACTAGTTTGCTGTGAGGGTTAGTTGAAAATCCCCATTGATTTATTTTTTTTAAAAATTCTGATTGAGTTTTAAAAATCATTGGCTCAACAACTCCAAATCCGTGAGCAAAAAATTGTAAAGGTATTTTTGCAGTTTCTACTGAAAACTTTTGTCTTAATGACCCGCCTGCTGCATTTCTTGGATTCGCAAAATTCTCTTTTATATTCTCGAAATCATTTTTTCCGATATAAACCTCTCCTCTTATTTCTAATATGTTTGGAACTTGTTTAGTATCAATTTTTTTGGGAACTTGGTTAATAGTTTTTAAATTATCTAAAATGTCTTCTCCAGTTTCACCATCACCTCTTGATAAACCAGTTTTTAGCAAGCCATTTTCGTAAATTAATGAAGCTGAAATACCATCTATTTTCGGCTCTGAAAAAATATCAATAGTAGAATCATCACTTTTTAAAAAATTTTTTATCTTTTTTAAGAAATCATTCATATCTTCTTTTCCAAAAGCATTGGATAAGGAAAGCATTGCTTTTTTATGTTTGATCTTTTTAAATTTTTTTGAAGGTGGAGATCCTATTATATTTTGAATAGAACCTTTCTTTTTAATAAAATTATACTTGTTTTCTAGAAAAATTAATCTTTCTTTGATTTTATCATATTCAGAGTCTGGTATGGAAGGAGAGTCTTTTTCGTAATATTGTCTATTGTATTTTTTTACTAATTTTATTTTTTTTTCATATTCTTTAATTAAATTATTTTTTTCCTTCTTCATTATATTATTCCAATATTCTTTTTATTGTTCTTTTAATGAGTCCGTCATCTCTTTTCTTAGATTTTTCTTTTTTTTTGATTTGATAGTTTTTATTAAGTATTTTGTACGAGCGCTCATACCATTCTCCAGAATTGTAGTTGTAACCAAGAAGCGCTACAGTTGCTTCAGCTTCCTCCACTAAACCGATATTGTAATAAATTTCAGTTAGTCTGTGTAGAGCTTCTTCTATAAAAATGGTCTCATTATAATTTTCAACTATAGTTTTAAGTCTGTTAATAGCGGCAATCCATTTTTGCGTTTGAATATAATATTTTGCAACGAACAATTCTTTTGCTGCTAATTGATTGTTGATTAAATCAAGCTTGAACTTCAAATCCAAGGCATACTCTGTATCAGGGTAGTTTTTTAAAAAAAAATTAATCTTTTCTTTTGATTTCAATAATGGTGATATATCTTTTTCTTCGTCCAAAATTCTTTCATAATAAGAAATAGTAATTAAATAATGCGCATATGGAATATTTTTATCTGCAGGATATTTTTTTATAAATTTTTCTAAATTTTCAATGGCTTCATCATAAAAATTAATTAAGTAGTAACAATAGCTCGACATTAAAGAGGCTTTAGCTGAAAACTCAACTCTATCTAAAATTATTTCTGCTTCTGTAAATTGTGTTGCTGCCTGAAAATAATATCCTTCGTCCATATTAGTTACTGCTTCTTGATAAAGCTCCATAGCTTTTTCTTTATCACTCGGCTCTTGAAGAACTGAAGGTTCTTTTTTTGAACATGAAAAAAATAGAAGAAGTATTAGAAAAAGGAAAATAGTTTTTTGATACATAATTAAACATATCAAAAAAAATTAATTAGGTAAATTTTTAGATTGTTAGGCACCCACGGCAAAAGCTCTTTTGTTCAAGCTCTCTTTGTGGCTTTTCCCGTCATCTGAAAAACTTTCTAGACTCCAATTACTTTTATCAGCAAAAAACTTTCTTAAAAGTGAATTTGTAAGTAAATGACCGCCTTGAGAAGTTTTAATATGGCCAAAAATTCTATACCCTGAAAGCATAATATCTCCTAAACAATCTAATATTTTATGTTCAACAAACTCATGTCTGCTTCTAAGTCCATTTTCATTTAAAATTTTATCACCTTGTACAACGATTGCATTGTCTAGTGATCCGCCTTTAGCTAATCCTTTACTTTTTATAAAATCAATATCCTCATATAAACAGAAAGTTCTTGCATTATAGATTGGTGATAGATTCCCCTCGCTCAGTTTAAATTCTTTTCTCCTAGTTCTGATCAAAGGGTTGTTAAAAACAATCTCGAAATCAATAATTAAATCTCTGTCTAACGGTTCAAGAGAAATATATTTTGGTCCATCTTTAATTTTTATTTTTTTAAGCACTTTAATAAATTTTCTCGGCTCATTTTGTTCTTTTATACCTGAACTTTTAATTGCCTCAACAAAGTCAAAAGCTGATCCATCCATAATAGGAATCTCAGGCGCGTCTACTTCTACTAAAGCGTTATCTATTCCTTCGCCATAAAAGGCTGCCATTAAGTGTTCAATTGTAGAAACAGAAATTCCATCAGAGTTTTTTAATTTAGTACACAAAACTGGTTCAATAACATTGTCATATTTTGCTTTAATAATGTTATCGTCATCTAGGTCTACTCTTTTAAATATAATACCGGTATTAGGATCGGCAGGCTTAACTACCAGGTTTACTTTAACTCCATTATGCAAACCTATACCCTGAAGCTCTATAGTTTCATTAATTGTTTTTTGGGTATAATTTTGCATGAACTTTTATACAAAACCCTTTTTGACACTTGAAAACAACTAATGTTTCAAAAAAATACAAAATTATTTTTAACCAAAAATAGTAGTAAAAATTCTTGAAATTATTGACTTTTTAGTTTGAATAATAGGTATAGCTTCCCTCTCCCACCCCTTACCCATAAGTTCAGCAGACCCTATACATGCCCCAAGTTTTTCATCTAAAGTAAGTTGATCAAAAAAAACTTTTTGGTTTTTTGAAAATTTGCTTGCAAAACTTTTCTTAAAATTTTTAAACATATTTTCATCCTCGAAAAAAAGATAAATATCAATATTTTCGTTTTTTAAATATTTTAAGTTTATATTTTTTGTAAAAATTAAATTTATAATTTCCTCTATTCTTGCTGAAATTACTTCATCTAGGTGGCTTAGGCTGATTTTTCTAAATTTATCACCTTGAAAAAAATTTTCGTCTAAATAATTATTTTCTTTTTCATTTAAATTTTCAAATGAAATATTTCCAAAAATATTTTTTACAACATTAAGATTAAGGGAACAAACTTTTTCAACATCAGACATGATAATATCACTTCCAAAAGAAAAATTATCTGAATAGATAAAAGACAAATTTTTGAAGATTGAAATTTTACTTCTTCTTTTATTAATATTTATAATTCCTATAGATTTAGATATCCTTTTTTTGTTAATCAAATTTATACCATCTGCAAAGTTTTTAAAAACTACTCTTTCAATGTTAATATGGCAGTTATTAAAAATTAATTTTAAATTTTTTAAATCATTTTTTGGTAACAAAAAAAAAGTTAAGTGTTGGTTATAAAACTCTCCATATAAACCAATAGGAATTTTCTCGATATTATTTTTATCTAAAACAAATTTGGAGTTAAATAAATGTATTAAAGCTTCATTAGGTTGATTTTCTGAAATAATTTTTTTTATATCATTTAATATAAAAGAAATATCATCATCAGTAATTTGAGAGCCTGATAAATTTTTATAACCAGAAACATTTATACATTTGTATGTATTTTGATCGCTTATTATTGTAGCGCTTTTAAAAGTAAAGCTTATTTTATTTTCTATCGAATTCAGACTTTTTTTGATAACTTTTGAAATGTTTAATAAGTCAATAACTTTGCCATCGGAGATACCTTCAGATTTTACCGTCTCGGAATAAACAATCTTAAAGTCGAAGTTTTCATCATATTTAACGACTAGAAAATTAAAATTTTTATCATTAATTTCAACAAATAAATAAGGTTGATCAATTTCCATAAAAATTAATTTAAGATTAACTGATTGTTTATTCTGTAATCAAAAATTTTATATTTTTTAAAATCATCATCATTATATACCAAAAGAAATTTCTGTAAAATATCTCGATAGTTTTCTTTTGGTAATTTGACGATTATTTCATTTTTTAAAACTATATCCCACCTTCCAATGTCCAAATAGTGTAGGCTCTTAATTTCATTAATAGGAAAATTAATTTTCTTTAAATCATTGAAGAAACTTTTAAATTTAATTTTTTTTCCAAATATAATTGGTAGGTTTAAAAATTCTTCAAATTCAATATAATTTATCACTTTTCCTTTTTCAGATATAAAAAGTTTTTTTTTACCATCCATGTAAATAGCTACTGGTTTTTTCTCATTAATTATTATTTCAAGAGTTTGTGGATAAATTTTATTTACCTGAAAACTTGATACAAAATCAAATTGCATTATTGTAAATTTTATTTTGTCCTTATCTATTAAAAGAATATTTTTCCCCATTAAATAAGATAAATTTTCAATGAGTAATTTTTCGTCTATAACTTTTGTATTCCTAACCTTAATATTTTTAATTGGTAATAATAAACTTTTTTTTTCAGTTTGATTCTTAGGGACATAAGTGGAAAAAATTAATAATAAAAAAAATAATAGTATAAATTTAAATGACTTGCTCATTTGTTGATATTTGCATCTAAAGCAATAAGCTTAACAAGATTTTCAAATGAAATACCTTTGAAAGATGCTATTTCAGGAACTAAAGATAAGTCTGTCATTCCAGGCTGAGTATTAATTTCAAGCAAGTAAAATTTATTTTTGAAATATTTAAAATCACATCTTGTTACACCTCTGCATCTTAAAATTTTATGTGTTCTTTCTGCGATTTTTAAAACTTCTCTATATTTAAGATTTGGTAAGTTTGCTGGCATAATGTGAGAGGTTTTTGCAGACTTTTCATATTTAGCCTTATAGTCATAAAAGCTTCGTTTTGGTTTTAATTCAATCGCCCCCAAAGCTTTATTATTTAAAACAGCAACTTGTACCTCTTGACCTCCTATAAATTTTTCAAAAATTAAATTTTCGTATTTTTTTTTAAGAACATTAATAGCTTTTTTTATTGCTTTAAAATTTGTGCAAATTTTTACTCCTATACTCGATCCTTCGTTTGATGGTTTAATAACTACTGATGAGCCTAAAGAATTTTTCTTTATTAAAGTTTTTAAATTTTTTTTTTTTAAATCTGATGATTTTAAAACAAAATATTTTGGAGAAAGAATTTTATTATCTTTAAATATTTGTTTAGAAACTGTTTTATCCATTGCATTCATTGAAGCGATTACACCTGAGTGGGTGTACGGTATTCTCAAATACTCGAAATAACTTTGTGCATTACCATCTTCTCCATCTTTGCCATGTAATGCATTAAAAATTAAATCAACTTTTGATTTATCGATCTCGTTTAATAATTGTTTAGCGGGGTCAAATTCATTTACTTTATAACCTATTTTTTTAAGAGCTTTTACACAAGCTCTCCCAGTAGCTAAACTTATCTTTCTCTCTTTGGAAGTGCCGCCCAAAACAACTAAAACATTTTTCTTTTTCATGTATTGCTATCTTTCACCTATAATTTTAATTTCTAATTCCAACTTTATCCCAGTTTTTTTAAAAACTTCTTCTTTTGTTTTATTTATAAGTTGTTCAATTTCAGTAGCCTTAGCATTTCCTTCGTTAACAAAAAAATTACAGTGCTTTTGAGATATTTTTGCCTCCCCAACGAACATTTTTTCACAATTTGACTTTTTTATTAATTCCCAGGCTTTATAGTTTTTTGTATTTTTAAATGTACTTCCGCAAGTTTTAATTTGACTTGGTTGAGATTCTTTCTTTTTCTTTAAAAATTCACTTTGTTTTTTTTCAATTTTTAATTTATCTAATTTTAAACCTTTTAATTTTGCACTTAAAATTATAAAATTATCAGGTAAATCACATCCTCTATAAAAAAAGTTGATCTTATCTTTTTCTAATTCAAATATTTTCCCATTTTCATCAATAACCTCAACTGAAACTAAAATTTTTGATATTTCATTTTCATAACATCCACTATTCATAACTATACCGCCGCCCAAAGATCCAGGTATACAGGACAAAAATTCAAAATTTGATAAAGAGTTGTCCTTAGCAAAGTTCGATATTTTTTTATCAAGAGTTGCTGCCCCTGCATGGATCGTGTCATTATTTATTAAATTTAAAAATGAAAATTTTGATCCCAGTTTAATAGTTACTCCATTTATTCCTGAGTCTCTTATTAAAGTATTAGATCCAGCGCCTATAATAGTAGTTTTTTTCTTTGTTTTTTTTATTTCTTGTAAAAATGAAGATAATTGAGCAACGCTATTTGGTCTGAAAAAAATTTCAGAAGGGCCTCCAAGATTAAACCAACTATATTTAGATAAAGTTTCATTTTTATAGATATTGTCACCATATAGTTTTTTTAATTCATCAAATTTTAAGCTCATATTTTTCCTTTTAATTCTCTCATCCATTTTGAAATTGATCCTGCTCCCATGCCAATGACAATTTCATTTCCAACTAAACATTTGTTTAGATATTTTTTTATATCTAGTTGATTTTTAATAATTACAACTTGAGTTTTTGAGTTTTGAGAAATTAATTTTGCTAAACTATCTTGATTATAAGATAGATCTTTTTTTTCTCCTGCCGCATAAATTGGACATAATAAAACTAAATCAGACATTATGAAGGATGAGGCAAATTCTTTTTTTAAACTTTTCAATCTTGAGTATCTGTGGGGTTGAAAAATTGATATAATTTTTCTATTTTTATAAACTTGTCTTAATCCCATCAGAACTGAGAGAATTTCTGTAGGATGATGAGCATAATCATCATAAAACTCCCTTCCATTTATCTCAAAAATTTTAGTTAATCTTCTTTGAACTCCTGAAAACATCTTTAAAGATTTTTTAATGGTTATAATTTGAATGCCCAAATTTAAACAAATAATTACAGCAGCAGTCGAATTTAAGACATTATGTTTTCCAATTAAATTTAAAACTATATTTTTAATTATTATTTTTTTTGATTTGTGATTCTTAAATTTTAAATCAAATTTAGAGTATTTTTTTTCATATTTAGTATTTAGAATTTGGAAATCAGCATTTTTATTAAAACCATAAGTTAAATAATTTTTAGTTTTGATTTTTTTTAAAATATTTTTTAAATTCGGATCATCTAAACATATAATTGCTTTACCAATTGGAGGGGTCTTATTTAGAAATTTAGCAAAAGCATTTTTAAGATTATTAAAATTCTTATAGAAGTCTAAATGTTCATTGTCTAAATTTGTGACAACTGAGTAATTAATTGGAAGTTTTAAAAAACTCCCATCCGACTCATCTGCTTCCAAAACTGCCCACTCTCCTTTTCCAAATTTTGCATTACTTTTAATCGAATTTATCACTCCACCGTTAATGATAGTTGGATCTAGTCTTGCTTCAGATAAAATTTTACCAATTAATGAGGTCGTTGTAGTTTTTCCATGTGAACCTGTAATTATAATATTTTTTTTTAATGCAACAATATTTGCTAACATTTCTGCTCTTTCATAAATAGGAAGTCTTTTTGCTCTAGACTCAGTCAATTCAACATTATTGTTTTTTATAGCTGTTGATTTGACTACTATTGTTGCGCTCGACACATTTTTTTTAGAATGTCCTAAAATTATTTTTATTCCCAAACTTTTACAATTTTCAGTATTTTTGTTTTTAAACAAATCGCTTCCCTGAACATTGAATCCCATAGTTTTCATAATTTGAGCTAAACCGCTCATTCCAATCCCTCCAATACCAACGAAATGAATAATTTCTTTTTTTCCAATATTGATTCTATTCACTAATTATCTCCTTAATATACATATCAACTTTCTTAAAAACAGATTTATCAGAGTGGTTTTTTTGTTTTTCTTTTATCTGTATTAAAAGATTTTTATCTTTATGAATCATTTTAATCAATGTAAATAGTTTTAACTCGATATCCTGCTCTTCAATTAAAAATCCATATCCCTTTTTTTCAAAGTATTTAGCGTTTTTAAGTTGATGTTCCTCTGCAGAATAAGGAAATGGAATTGAAATAAATGGTATATTACAATTTATTAATTCTGCTATCATGGAAGACCCAGCTCTAGTAATAGCAAGATCTACTTTTGAGAAATAATCTAAAAGATTTTCACTAAAATTGAATAATTTAAACTCTATATTTTGAGATTTATACAACTTTTCTAATTCCAAATTTTGATCCTTTAAACATTGCTGAAATAATTTTAATTTAATTTTTTCTTTTGTACATTGGCTTACTATATTTGGTATTTTTTCTGCAAAAGATCTTGCTGCTTGACTACCACCCAATATTAAAATGCTTAATTCATCGCTTTTTAACAATTCTTTATTAGGCTGGAAATTTAAAATTTTTTCTCTTATTAGATTTCCAATTTTAAACTTTTTGAAATTATATTTTGACTTTAATCCTTCCAAATCAGAATAAGATACAAATAGCTTATGAGCCATAGGTAAAAGAAATTTGTTTGCTTTACCTAATAACAAATTATTTTCATAGATAATAAAAGGAATTCTAAGTAATTTAGCTGCTAGGCAAATAGGAAATGAGGAATACCCTCCCATACCAAAAACTAAGCTTGGTTTAGAGTTAATCAATAAGAGAAAAGATTTTATTAAAGCAAACGTTATTTGAAAAAAAGAGTAGACAACCTTAAAAGGATTTTTTTGAAAAATTGTACCAGTGTTAATAAGTTTTAAATTTATTGTGCTATTTTTGAGAAACTTCATACCTCTTGTATCAGTTACAATCTCTATAGAATAATCTTGATTAGTCAAATATTGTGCTAAACTATAAGCTGGAAAAACATGGCCACCAGTTCCTCCGGTTGATATTAAAATTTTCTTATTCAATTTCTTCATCTTTGAATCTGCTTTTAGTGTAATTTAAAATAATACCTGCTAATATTGAACTTCCTAGTAAAGATGAGCCTCCATAACTTAAAAATGGTAGTGTCATTCCAGTAGTTGGTAGTAGGCTCGTGTTTACCCCAATGTGAATAAAAGTTTGAAAAATTAATAATGAAGCTAAACCACATAAGGATATTTTTAAATTTTTATCTAATTCAATGACGGTTATTTTAATTATCCTGTAAGCAATAAACAAAAAAATTAAAGTAATGATAACAGAGACTAATGAGCCAAACTCTTCTGTGATAACTGCTATAATATAATCCGTGTGAGCTTCTGGAACACTGTCCTTCAAGATTCCTTCTCCCATTCCTTGGCCTGTCAATCCTCCTTGTTTTATTGCATCCAATGCCTTTTGAGATTGGAAGCTATCGCCTTTAGAAGGATCTAAAAAGGAGGTTAAACGATTGGTAATATATCCTAATTTATCTGGTAAAATTATCAATAGGGAGGCAAATGAAGCGATAGCTAAGCCAAAAAAGGCAATTATATAAAAAATACTTATCCCAGAGATAAAGACTACAGAAATCCATGTTCCAATAATTAAAATTGATTGCCCGAGATCAGGTTGATTAATTAATAATATCACTATTGATAATAAAATTATAAAACTCAAAAAGTATGAACTATTAGATGTTTTTAATTCAGAAGATGATAAAATTTTTGCAGTTATTAAAATAAAAAAAGGTTTAACAAGTTCAACAGGCTGAAGTTGGAAAAAATATAGGTTTAACCATCTTTTAGATCCTTTTACTTCGATACCAATTATAGGAACTAGAATTAACATTATTAATAAAAAAATAAAAATAGGAATTACCGTTTTAATTAAAAATTTTCTTTCAATAAATGAAATAATAAACATTGAAAATAGTGAAAGAAAAACAAATGTAAGATGTTTTGAAAAAAAAAAGTAATAATCTTTATTAAGTCTCTCACCAGCTAATGAAGAAGTAGATGAAAAAGAAAAAAAAAGTCCTAAAAGAAACAACACTATAAAACTAAAAAAAATTTGTTTATCAATATTACGCCAATAAATATTAAATTTTTCTTTATAGATATTTTTTTCCATAAAATTTCACCAACTTTTTAAAAAAATTTCCTCTTTCTTCAAAATTTTTAAACTGATCAAATGAAGCGCTAGCGGGACTTAATAATATACTCACCTTTTTATCTGGAGTTTTAGTTATTATTTTAAATATTGAAACTACAGCTTTTTCAAGTGTTCTTGAAATTTCAAAATTAACTTTTCCAGCAAGTTGTTTTTTAAAGAATTTTAAATTTTTACCAATCACAAAAGTTTTTATAATGTTATTGCTTAATCCTTTTAATTTAAATCTATCATTTAATTTTGGTTGTCCTCCTACAATCCAGAATATATTTTTATTGCTTGAAAGTGCAAACTTACTAGCTTCAAAGCTAGTAGCCTTTGAATCGTTAATGAAAGAAATATTTTTTTTCTTTAAAAAAATTTCATGTCTATGATTTAACCCTTTAAAACTTCTTAAATCTTTAAAAATATTTTTATGTTTTATTTTTAAAATTTTTATTAAATCATATATAAAAATCATATTTTCTTTATTAGATTTAAGGCTTAGATGAGAATTTTTAATTTTATCACTAAGTTTCTCGTAATGAATTGATTTTATTACTTTAAGTTTACTTGAGAATTTGCTTTTTTTAAAAATATTAATCAAAGACTTATCCTTTAATAACGCGTAGTCAAATTTATCTTGTTTTGAAAAAACTTTCATTTTTGCATTCCGGTAATTATTAAAATTACCGTGCCAATCCAAATGGTCTTTGCTGATATTCAAAATAAGAGCATAATTAGGTTTAATATTTTTTGAGTTTGATAATTGATAAGATGAGGCTTCAATAATATAAAAAGATTTTTTTTTGACATTGAGATTTAAAATTGGTTTTCCAATATTACCTCCAACCTGAACTGCTTTTTTATTTTTTTTTAATATATGTTCAATTATTTTACATGTGGTAGATTTTCCATTTGTTCCTGTTACCACTATTGTTTTTCCTGTAATGTTTTGTTGATAAAAAAGATCTAGATCTGTGATGATTTTTTTTTTATTTTTTTGTAGTTGATTACTAAATTTTGTTTTTTTTAAATTTATACCTGGGCTTATCACTATATGATCTACTTTATTCAATTTTTTTGAAAAATTATCTTTGCTTAAATATTTTTGAAACTTTAATCTTCGACTTTTATCATCATCCCAAACACAAAAATTTTTGATACTATTTTTTTTAAAATGATTAATTACAGATAAACCTGTTAGGCCAAGACCATAAACTGCAAAACTTTTTTTGCTTAATTTTGAAGAGTTCATCGACTATCTTAATTTAAGTGTGGCTAAACCCACTAGAGCTAATATTATTGCGATTATCCAAAATCTGATTACTATTGTGGACTCTGCCCATCCTTTCTTCTCAAAATGATGGTGAATAGGTGCCATTTTAAATACTCTTTTACCTGTCAACTTGAATGAGACTACTTGAATTATTACCGAGACAGTTTCTAAAACAAATAATCCTCCAATAATCGCTAAAACGATTTCATGTTTAACAATAATTGCGACTGCAGCTAATGAACCTCCTAAAGAGAGTGAGCCAGTGTCACCCATAAATATTTTTGCTGGGGGGGCGTTATACCAAAGAAAACCTAGACAAGAACCAACAATAGAACCGCAAAAAATAGATATTTCTCCGACCCCAGGAATATATTGAAGTTGTAAATATTCTGAAAAAATAGTGTTACCAACTATATAGCTTATAAAAGTGAATGAAAGAGCAACCAACATGACTGGAACAGTAGCAAGACCATCAAGGCCATCTGTAAGATTTACTGCGTTTGATGATCCAATGATAACGAAAAGCGCAAATGGTATAAAAAATAATCCCATATGTAATATTAAATTCTTAAAAAAAGGGAAATATAAATTATATAAATATTGATGATCAGAAAATTGAATTAAAATATATAATGCTATTAGTGCTATAATTAATTGACCTAAAAACTTTAATTTTGAATTTAAACCTCTTGAATTATTAAGATTTATTTTTAATAGATCATCTATAAAACCCAAAAGACCAAGACTTAAAAACACAAAAATAAGAGTCCAGATAAATACATTTGATAAATCAGCCCAAAGCATTGTCCCTGATAACATTCCAATAATAATTATTATTCCACCCATTGTTGGAGTTCCACTTTTTTTGATTATATGGTCTATTGGACCATCTTGTCTGATAGGTCCTGAAATTTGTTTTTTTGAAAAGACTCTAATTAAAGGTCCGCCTATTAGAAAAACTACAGCAAGTGACGTAATAACTGAAAGTCCAGTTCTAAAAGTCAAATACTTAAAAACATTTAAAAATGAGTAATACTCTACCAATGAAGTTAAAAAACTATAAAGCATTTGCAGTTCCTTTTATTATTTTATATGAAATTTTATTTAAACCTGTAGCGTTTGAACCCTTTATCATCAAATAATCATCTTTTTTTAATACATTTGAAAAAACGTCATCAAAGTCGTTTTTGTCTTGCAAAATATTTCCCTGTTTTTTTTTTGATATATATTTATAAGTCTTTAACACTTTTTCTCCATACACAAATAGCTTATCTATATTAGAATTGTTAATAATTTTTGACAGACTTTTATGGTAAAAATCTGACTTGTGTCCTAATTCAAGCATATCTCCAAGTAAAACGTACTTTTTATGATCTTTATCTCTTATGTTAGATAAATTTATAATTGCATTTTTTACCGAAAGTGGGTTTGCATTATAACTTTCATCTATAAGTTTGAACCTTGTTTTGTATCTTTTTACTTCATGAGTTTTACCTCTTCCTTTAAGTGATGAAGTATAATTAAAAAAGTTTTTTATCTCATTAAAATCTAAATACAAAATTTTTAAAACTGCAACACAACAAAGGATATTATAAATATTTGATGTCTCTATATTTTTTACTTTAAGAAACAAAGATTCATCAAATATTTTTATTTTTAAGATTTTATAATTTTTGTAATTTAAAATCTTTATTAGTCGAATATCTGATTTAAGAGAATATCCAAATGATAAAACCTTTATTCCTCTATTTTGGGCTTTATTTTTTAAATAACTAAAAAATTTGTCATCCTGATTCAAGATTAAGCTACCATTTTTATCAATATTATTGATTATTTCTCCTTTTGCTTTTGCGATTCCTTTTATGTTCTTAAAATTTTCAATGTGAGCTTCAGCTATATTAGTTATGATACCTATATTTGGCCTAACCAATTCAGATAAATCATTAATTTCGCCTTTTTTACTCATTCCAATTTCGAAAACTCCAAATTTATGAGTATTTTCCAAATTTGTTAGGCTAAATGGCACTCCATAGTGATTATTATAAGATTTAGGAGAATAACAAGTTTCGCCAAAAATTTTTAATATATTTCCTAAAAGAGTCTTTACAGTAGTTTTTCCAGAACTTCCTGTTACTGCAATTACTTTTGCCTTTGAATGGTTCCTTTTTAAAACTGCTAAATTGTTTAGAAATTTTATTGTATTGTCACATTTTATTAAGTGACTTTTATTATTAACTTTAATATTTTTTGAAACTACACAAAAATTTGCACCTTTCTTAATAGCTTCAGAAACAAATTCATGGCCATCGTTTCTAGGGCCTTTAATAGCTATAAAAAGATTTCCCTTCTTGACCTCTTTTGAGTTAAATGAAACTCCTTCAAACATAAAGTTTTTATTCTTACTAACTATTTTTTTTAGAATTTCAGAATTTAAATATTTGTTATAATTGCTTTTATTAAATTTCTTACCAGTAAAATTTATACCTTTGATGATTGATCTATCAGATATGTTTATAATTTTTTTTCCATAGTCTTGGGTTGACTCGTGACCCTTTCCTGCTATTAAAATTATTTCTTTTGGCTCTGACTGTTGAATTGCTGTTTTTATTGCATTTGCCCTATTTCCAATTTCAAGATAATTAGTTTTTTTTAATTTTCTTATAATCATCTCTCTTATTTTTTTTGGACTTTCTCGTCTAGGATTATCATCGGTCACATAAATCTTGTCAGATAATCTACTGGCAATTTTAGCCATTTCTCCTCTTTTCTTTTTATCTCTTTCTCCGCCACAACCAAATACTAAAGAAATTTTATCTTTATAATTTTTTCTTAGTGATTTAAGAACTGTTGACAAAGCACCTGGCGTATGGGCGAAGTCTATATAAATTTTCGAACCATTTGGTAAAATTTTTATTAATTCTAGCCTTCCTTCGACGCTTTTAATCTTTTTAAGGGCAAAATCTATTTCTTTTTTTTTTAAACCGCAAAGTTTTGCTGCTGCTATTGACATTAATAGATTCTTTATTTGAAAACTGCCTATCAAAGAAATTTGATTCTTTTTTATATCATAAAATCTGTTTGCCTTAATTATTTTTAAACTTTTCTTATTTGCTATTTTTTTAAGTTTAGAAAATTCCTTAATCTCATCGTCAACTATCATTCTTTTTTGTTTTTTTAGTAATCTAGAAAAAAGTATCATTTTTGAATTAAAATAATTTTTCATATTTTTGTGATAATCCAGATGATCTTGGCTAAAATTAGTGAAAATTCCTGCTTTAAAGTCAATTTTATTTAGTCTGCCCTGTGCTAAACCATGGCTTGATGCTTCAAGAATCACATGGTCTATCCCATTTTTTTTTAAATTATATAACTCTTTATGCATAGTAACTATATCAGGGCTTGTAAGATTCAATTTTTTTATGGCTTTATTTTTTTTGATACCAAGTGTTCCAATAGTTGCTACGGGGATTTTATTGCTATTTAAAATTTGATGAAAAAAATCGGCAACTGAGCTTTTTCCATTAGTGCCTGTAACTGCAAAAATATTTTTTGGTTTTTTTTTAAAAAAGATTGCACAAGTGCTCGCCAATAATGTTTTAGGATCTTTGACTATGATTAAAGCTTTTTTTGCGCTTTCTTTTTTTAAACTTTTAGAACAAACTACAGCAGCTGCTCCTTTTGAAATAGCCTCATTAACAAACAAATTTCCATTAAATTCTTTCCCTTTAATAGCAAAAAAAAGATCTCCTTTTTTCACTTTTCTGCTATCAAGTGATATTCCTTTAACTTTAATATTTCTAATATTTTGAGGTAGATTTTTAATTAGTTTTTTTAACAACATAATTTTTATAAAACTCGTTGTTATTTATGGCTAAAATAGGTCCAATTTTTTCTATTATTTTGCCAGCGACATGCACAGAATTCCAACCAGCTTCGTTCCTTTTGATATTGGTCACTTTATAGCCACGATAATTATAAACCATTTCCGGCGCTGGTTTGGGCTCGTCTAAAAGGACTAGTAAAACATACTTTGGTTCATTCATAGGAAAAACAGATATAAAAGTATTAAGTTTTTTATTGGAGTATTTACCATAAAAAGATTTTTTAGCTGTTCCGGTTTTCCCTCCTACATCAAAACCAAAAACATCGGCTAAACTAGCGGTACCATTCTTATTAGTTACAACTTCCCTTAAAATCATATTTATTTGATTACTTGTTGAATTTGATAAAACTCTTTCTTTATTGTTTTCCTTAATTTTATTTAAATTTAATGTTGGAGTTACTAAATACCCTCCATTAGTTATTGTAGCATATGCTGATGCTGCTTGAAGAGGAGTGGTGGTGATTCCATGACCAAAAGATATTGTTTCTAACTTACATTTGTCCCATTTAAAACTTAAAGGTGTTCCTACCTCATCTAGTTCAAAGTCTAAAGTATTTAATAAGTTAATATCCTTAAGAAATTTTTTATATTTTTCTTCTCCAATTTTTTGAGCAATAATTGTTGAACCAATATTAGAAGATCTAATAAGAATATCTTTGACTGATAAATCTTGAGGAAGTTCGTCGTGCTCAGATATCTTGAATTTTGAGCAATTTATACTCGATGGAATATTTTCTATGATTGTTTCTGCATTAAATAATTTTTCCTCCAATGCTAAAGCTATCGTAAAAGTTTTAAATATCGAACCTAATTCAAAAACTCCTTTAGTTATTTTATTGGTGTATTCTAAATTTGATATATCATTTCTTAAATTAATATTATAGTCTGGTAAAGAAACTAGAGATAATACTTCTCCTTTATCAACATCCATAAGTAAACCAGCAGCACCTATTGCATCAAAATCATTTAAAGATTTTTCTAACTCTTTTTTAATTAAAAATTGAATATTTGTATCTAATGTTAATTTTAAAGGTTCTTTTATTTTTTCTAAATTTTTAAGTTCTTTATCAAAATATTTTTCTACTCCAGAAATTCCATAATTATCATCATCTATCTGACCAAGAATATGGCTATATAACTCGGCATGCGGATATACTCTTGACTGGATAGGTTCAAATTTAATTCCCTTATCACCTAAAGACCAAAGTTTATTTTTTTCCTCATCTGTTATGCGTTTTTTTAAATAAAAATATTTGTTCTTTTTTAAATTCTTTTTAAGTTCTTCTTGAGAAATTTCAGGAAAAGCTAATTGTATATTAATCAAAAATTTTTTTTTGTCTAAAATAAGGTTAGGTTTTACTGCTGCATGGTATGATTTAATATTTCTAGAAATTAGTTCTCCATTTCTATCAACTATATCTCTTCTTAAAGGCAAAAAATTTAATTCATTTTTTTTCGTCTCAAAAAAATTCGGATTTTTGACAGATACGAATGTTATTTTAAGTGAGAAAACAGCTATTAAACAAAAGAAAAAGAAGAATAAAATATAAATCCTATCCTCAGAAATTTGTGATTTGTGAATTTTTTTTTGTTTTAAATTCGTTGCGATATAATCTTGAAAGTAAAAACTTCTTTGATTCTTATTGGCGCTTTTACTTTTCCTGTATTTTTTTATCATTCAAAACCTTTTTAGTAGTCTTTCTTTGTTCTTTTTTAAAATCCTCAATGCTAAAGTAAATTTTTGAAAAATTTATACTCATATATTCATCATCGCTATATTCCAGAATTTTGTTTGATAAATTTTCTGGAGATGAAAGATAAAAATATTCTAGTTGAGCTTCATATATATTGTTATTTAGCTCACTAATTTTAATCTGATGAGAATGAATATTTTTTTCTATTATTCTCGTTTGAGTTTTTATTAATGCAGTTAAAAACATAAGAATAGAAAAAATAATCATTGAAATAAATACTTTTTTCTTAAACATTTATATTCTCCAAATCTAAGTATCTTTTAAATTTTCTTTTAAGCTCATCAGGATTTTTAAATTTCTCATTATTTCTAATAATAAATCTTAATTTTGCTGATCTGGATTTTGGATTTATTTTGATTTCTTCAGGACTTGCTTTTAAGAATTTATTATTATTCTTTTGAAATAAAATTGGAATTAGTGCATCGTCTTCAGGTAAATATCTTGATGGTTTAGATCTATTTTTTGAATAATAATTAAAAAAAAATTTAATTATTTTATCCTCTATTGAATGAAATGTTACTACCACTATTTTACCATCAGCTTTTAAAAATTTAGTTGCCTTTGCTATCCCCTCAACTAACTCTGTAATCTCTTTATTCACAAATATTCTCAAAGCTTGAAAAGTTTTAGTGCAAACATTAATTTTTTTCTTAAAAATTTTCCTTTTACTCGCCTCTATTATTTTTACAAATTCTGGTACTAAAGAAATTCTTTTTTTTTCTCTTGCTCTAACAATATTTTTCGCAATACGAGAACCTTCTTTTTCTTCCCCAAAAGTTTTTATAATTAATTTTAAATTTTTTTCATCAAAATCATTTAATACTTCTTCCGCTGATATTTCAGATAAACCCATATTCATATCAATCCTTTTATTTGACTTAAAAGAAAAACCTCTATCTAAATCTAAAAGTTGATTAGAGGAAATTCCTAGATCAAATATGAAAGTATCTATATCGTTTTTCTCGTTTATGATTAAATCGAGGTTACTAAATTTTTCATTGTAAAATGAAAAACGTTTAGAAAATTTTTTCTTTAATTTTTCTGCTTCTGTTATTGCTCCTTTATCTCTGTCTAAAGCTATAACTTTTGTATTTGGGAATTTTAATAATTCTTTGGTGTAGCCCCCACTGCCAAATGTACAATCAACAAAATTACCACCTTTTTTGGGTGAACAAATTTCAATTATTTCTTTTAACATCACTGGAAAATGAGGGGGATCCAGTGATGTTTGAGCGACATTCATTTTTGGCAAAACAAAACATTAAAATTTTTGTTTTCTTAAAAAAGCAGGAATCTCAAATTCCTCTTCTTCGTTTACATTATCTTGATCAAATAGTTTTTCATTTTGATCTTCTTTTTCAGTACTTGTCTCATTTATTGTATCTTCTAAAGCATCGCTATCAACTGAAAACAATCTAGGTGTATTTTCATCTTGAGCAGTATGAAAATTATTTGTTTCAGGTGTGTCAGAAATCTTTGTGCTTTCATTGTTGTTCTCAATGTAAGATGCATTTTCTAAAGAAACACCTGAGGTAATATCGATTGACTGTTCATTATTAGCTTCCAAAGACTGGTTGGATTCCGTCTCTATATTGGTCAAATCATCTTTCTGACTTTCAGACTCAAAAGTTTCCTCAAGCTTTAAAGCTGTTGCGCCACTTATTGAATTAATGGCGTTACTCTCAATATGAGTGCTTTTAGAGAATAAACCGTCAGAATAACCTGGGTTTCTATTTTGCATTCTACTAACCATGTTAAGAACGGTTTTTGAATGTGGGGCTTCACCATCAAGAGCAGTTGCTACTATAGAAACTCTCATCTTGCCATTAAGATTTTCATCTTTAATAGCTCCAAAAATTAATTCAGCTTCAGGGTCAACTTCAGCTCTTATTTTGTTTACAGCTTGATCTACCTCAAATAATTTAATGTCATCTCCACCAGTTATATTTACAAGTAAACCTTTGGCTCCTTTAAGAGAGTAGTCATCAATTAACGGGTTATTTAAAGCAAGTTCAGTAGCAGCGAGCGCTCTATTTTCTCCTTCGCCCTCACCTGTACCCATCATTGCTTTTCCCATTGAGCTCATAACAGTTTCAACATCGGCAAAATCTAAGTTTATTAAACCAGGTCTTACCATTAAATCTGTTACACTCTGAACTCCTTGTTTAAGAACATCATTAGATAGCTCAAAAGATTGTTCAAAGCCCGTGGACTCATTAGCAATTTTAAATAAATTTTGATTCGGAACCAAGATTGAAGTATCAAGATGTTTTTTTAATTCCTCCCATCCTTGCATTGCTCTACGCATTCTTTTTGGACCTTCATAAGCAAATGGAAGAGTAATTACTCCTACAGTTAAAATATTTAATTCTTTAGCAGCACGCGCTATAATGTGTGAGGCACCAGTACCTGTTCCACCACCCATACCTGCAGTAATAAAAATCATATTACTTCCTTGAATGTAGCTTACTATCTCATTTAAAGACTCGTCCGCAGCAGCTTGACCGATATCATGTTTAGCTCCGGCACCTAATCCTTTTGTAAGATTCATACCAATTTGAATTTTTGCATCTGCCTTATTCATTTTCAGGTCTTGAGCATCAGTATTTACTGCGACAAACTCCACGCCTTGTAAACCTGACTCTATCATTGCATTTATGGCATTCCC
>CACDNS010000005.1:0-33716 GCA_902554215.1 uncultured Pelagibacteraceae bacterium | reverse complement strand
TTAGTAATAGGAGGAGCCATAGGTGCTTTTATTGCATTTAAAATACCAATGACTGCAATGCCAGAACTAGTGGCTGGTTTTCATAGTCTTGTAGGTCTTGCAGCAGTTTTCGTAGCTATAGCAGCGTTTTTAAATCCTCAAGCTTTCAATCTAGGATTTCCAGGAAGTATAAAACTTGCAAGTTTGATTGAAATGTCAATTGGTGCTGCTGTTGGGGCAATCACTTTCTCTGGTTCAATAATAGCTTTCTTAAAACTTAGAGGAATTATGTCAGGTTCTCCTATAACTTTTAGAGGTCAGCATTTTTTTAATTTAGTTTTAGGAGTTTTAATTATAATTCTTGTTTATTTTTTATGTTCAACTCAATCAGAAAATTTCTTTTGGGGGATGATTGGATTATCTTTCTTAATAGGGGTTTTACTTATTATACCAATTGGTGGAGCTGATATGCCTGTAGTAATTTCAATGTTAAACTCCTATTCTGGTTGGGCTGCTGCAGGGATAGGCTTTACATTAGAAAATACTGCATTAATAATTACAGGTGCGCTAGTTGGTTCTTCAGGTGCTATACTTTCTTATATAATGTGCAAAGGTATGAATAGATCTTTTTTCAATGTAATTTTAGGTGGGTTCGGAGGAGATACAACAGTAGGCAAGGAAAAACAGAAAAACCAAAAACCAGTCAAAAGTGGAAATGCAGAAGATGCTGCTTTCCTTCTTAAAAATGCTTCATCAGTTATTATAGTTCCTGGTTACGGAATGGCAGTTGCACAGGCTCAACACGCATTAAGAGAATTAGTTGACTCATTAAAAAAAAATGATGTTAAAGTTTCTTACGCAGTTCACCCGGTAGCAGGAAGAATGCCTGGTCACATGAATGTTTTACTAGCAGAAGCAAACGTTCCATATGATGAAGTTTATGAACTAGATGATATCAATAATGATTTCGCAAACACAGATGTTGCATTTGTAATTGGAGCAAATGATGTAACGAATCCAGTGGCCAAAACAGATCCTCAAAGCCCAATTTTCGGCATGCCAGTTTTAGATGTGGAAAAATGTAAATCAGTTTTATTCGTCAAAAGAAGCTTATCACCTGGGTACGCTGGCGTAGACAATGAGCTTTTTTACAGAGATAATACGATGATGCTTTTTGCTGATGCAAAAAAAATGACAGAAAACATTGTTAAAAACTTATAGTAAATGACTAATTGTCTAATCTGTAATAAAGAAGAAAAAGTTGAATTCCTTGATAATTATAAACCTCAATTTAAAGAGGATGAAAGTTATTTTAAAAAAGCAAAATTATATAGATGTGATAATTGCGATTTTTCTTTTGTTAATCCTATGCCAAGTCTAGAGACTTTAGACTATTTCTACAAAAATATTTACAGCTCTAAGGAACGACCACCTTACTGGGCAACCGAGGATTATGAAGATCAGAAAGTTCATTACTTAGAGGATAAAAATTTAAGTTATTTGCTCTATTTAACAACATTAATAGATTTTAAAAAAATCAAAACCATATTTGATTTTGGATGTAGTAACGGGGATTTAGGACATGCATTAAAAATTAAATTTTCTCAATTAGATCTTTTTTGCTCAGAAAGCGATCTGCACTGTGAAAAAATTTTAAAAGAGCGTGGTTATAAAAATTTCAAAAATTTAAATAATATTAATCAAAAATTTGATTTAATTATTGTTACTCACGCCTTAGAGCATATAACAGACGTCAACTATATATTTAATAAATTTAATGATTTACTAAATTTAAATGGTTACATTTTTTTTGAGGTCCCTAATTGTCCTAAAGAATACTGGAATGGCAGACCTTACGATGGTTTACACTTATTGTATTACACTAAAAAAAGTTTTGAAAAACTTGCTGAGATACATGGTTTAGATTTCATTAACTTTTCGTTTTCTGCTCATTCTTTTGAAAATGATCGTAATTATCAAATAGAAGATCTAAAAAGTGTTCAAAATAACTTTTCTTTTTATAAATTAAAAAGATTAATTAAAAAACTCTTACCAAAAAAAATAGCAAGAGATCTAAAAGACTATAAAAAAGGAAAAAAAACTAGAGATAAAGCAAAACTAGACTGGTTTGCTAATAACACTGGCGATAATTGTTATATAAGAGGAATACTAAAAAAAAGCTTAGATAAAATATAAAAATAATTATACAATTTAAAAAAATGAAAATTAAAATAATTGATAATTTTTTAGAGGAGAAAGATTATAAACTTTTAAGTTCTTTGACTCTAAAAAAAGTCCCAGATGATGCAGTTAAAGTTTACCATAATTGTATTGATAGAAAAAATAATGTTACGCAAGCAGACTGTATAAGTCCTGAATTAATTACTCATTTAAAAGAACAATATGAAAAAAAAGCCCTTGATTTACTAAACGAACTTTGTCCTAAAAAAATGTATCTTTATGATCATCTTGACTTACATATAATTGAAACAGGAAAAAATCTTAGTTTTCCAATACATGATGATGGTCCAGAAAAGTTATTAAGTGGAGTAGTCTATTTAAGACCTTTAATTAATAAAGGTACAATATTTTACGCCAATAAAAAAGGTGAAGGAAAAAATGAAATCGAATGGAAAACAAATAGAGCAGTCTTTTTTGCTAGAGAAGAAAGAAATACGTGGCATTCATTTGAGGGTGACAGAAAATCAAATAGATTAGTTCTACTTTATAACCTGATGACAACAAAAATAAAAGAGGTTTATAAGACTGAAAATAAAAGTTTTTTAATAGGTCAACTAAGAAATAAAATTAATCCTTATTTGTATAGATACTTTAAAACTACTATTAATTAACTACTACTTTATTTGTAAAAGAAAAAATAAAGTAACCATGATTATTTATGAAATTTTTAATATTGATTAACAATGACTCCGATGGAGTAGGTCAAACAGCAATTAATTTATCAAAAAATTTAAAAAAGTTAAATCACCAAGTAAAAGTAAACTTATTACATGCTAAAACAAAAGATCAAAACATTAAAATTATAAAAAGGTCTTTTTTTTTAAGAGTTCTTGGATTTTTATTTAATCTGATGAAAATTAAAAAAATTCAAAGCTTTAAAAAAAATTTTTTAGAACTATTTTGGTTTGGCAACACAACAATAAAATTTCAATCAATAAAAAATGATATTAAAGAATCTGATGTGATAATTATTTTTACTTTTTATAAACTTATATCAAAAAAAATATTTCGAGAAATTATGAAATATAAAAAAGTAATCTTATTAAGGCCCCTAGATATAGAATTAGCGACAGGCGGGTGCCACTTCAATGGAAAATGTGAAAATTTTATTGAAACTTGTGACAGGTGTCCTAAGCTAAATTTTTTAAATTTGTTTAATATTACAAAGAAAAATTTAATGGCTAAAAAAGAAATATTTGACAAGTATAAGCCAAAAGTTCTTGTGCAAAATTCATATGTTAAAAAAATTTTTCAAAGATCGTCAATTTTTAAAAAAGCTGAAATGCACATTGCAAGATTAGATGTAAGAAAAGAGAGAAAAAATTTTTATGAAAAAGATAATGCTAGAGAAATTTTAGGTTTAAACAAAAAGGATAATATTGTTTTATTCGGTGCATTTGATCTTTCTGCTTATCACAAAGGCGGACACCTTTTAATAGAAGCTCTTAAAATTTTTGAGGCAGAATATCTTAAGTCAGAAAAAATAAAAGAAATCAACACAGATATAAGAATTGTAACAATAGGAAAAAAAAATAATTTTGATATAAAATCTGACATAATTAAATGGACTCATCTTGATTTAATTAACTCAGACAAAAAGTTAAATTTATTATATAGGGCTGCAGATGTTTTAGTTTGCCCGTCCCTTCAAGACTTTGCACCTCATATTGTTTCTGAGGCAGTAGAGAATAAATTACCAGTTATTTCGTTTGATCTTGGCGTGGCACAAGATGATGTTAAACATGGAGAGAACGGTTTTTTGGTACCATGTTATGATACATCTGGGTTTGCAAAATATTTATATGATATTTTGTATGATGAAAAGATAAGAAAAAATATAATTATCTCAACAAGAAATTATAATTCTGGAAGAGTAGAAGATGAAGCAACTTCAATAGTAAATTATTCTTCAAAATTTATTTAGAGAAATTAAAAACAAAAATATGATATTATTAGTAAATTATTTAATTTAATATAAACATTTAAAATATGCCAAAAACTAAACTATTAATTCTTGGTTATTCGTCTTTTGCTAAAAGACGGATTATTCCCTCATTAAAAAAGCACAATAAATTTAATTATTGCATTTGCTCAAAATCAAATAAATTAGATATTAAAAAAAAAATATTGTACAATAACTATCAAGAGGCGTTAAAAAATTTTAGACCAAACATTGTTTATATTTCTACGATAAATCCTCTTCATTATAACTACACAAAAAAAATCTTAAAAAAAGGCTTTAATGTAATCGTAGACAAACCTATAGCTTTAAATTTTAAAGCTTCAAAAAACTTATTGAAGATTGCAAAAAGAAAAAAGCTTCTATTAGCTGAAGCTACTCTTTTTAATTACCACCGGGTATTTGATCTAATCAAAAAGGAATGTAATGGATTTGATAAGATTGAACATATTAAATCTGATCTTAATCATCCTTTAATATTATCACCAAAACAAATTGAAAAGATAAAAGCTGATTGTGAATATGATATGGCGATTTATGCTTCCTCAATTATAAGGCTATTCATGAAAAATGATATTAAAGATCTAAGTATTAATAGAAATTATTTTAAAAATACAAGAATAGTTAAAAATTTTTATATTAAAGCAAATTCAAAAAAATCCACTTACTTTGGAAATTTTGCTTTTGAAAGAGAATATAGTCAACAAATTATTTTTTATACAAAAGATAAAATCATATATTCACCTCAAAGAATATTTGCTTTACCTTATAATAAAAACTTAGAGATTATAGTAAAAACTAAAAATAAATTTAAAAAAATTAAAGTTAAAAAAGACGATTGTATTAATAATTTTTTTAAATTAGTGTTAAAAGCCCTGAAAAATAAAAAATATAACTATTTTTATAAAACCATATTACAAGATGGAAAAAATAGGAACATTATAAAAAATAATTAAAATTATGAAAACAAAAGTTTTTTGTGACATAGCGGATTATCAAACCATCAAATTATTTAATAATAATAAACTTGTTGATGGCTTTACAACAAATCCTAGTTTAATGAGGCTAGCAGGCGCAAAAGACTATAAAAAGTATTCTTTGAAAATTCTTAAAGTTTGTAAAAAGAAACCCATATCATTTGAAGTTTTTGCTGATAATCCCAAACAAATGCTTAAACAAGCTTATTTGATTAACAAGTGGGGTAAAAACGTTTACGTTAAAATTCCGGTAGTTAATTCTAAAGGTATTTTTATGGGTGAAGTTATTAAAATACTCAGCGATGATAAAATTAAACTTAATATAACAGCAGTTTATACATATGACCAAGTTTTAAAAATTTACAAATGCTTAAATAAAAAAACAAAATCAATTATTTCTATTTTTGCTGGAAGAATGGCCGACAAAGGAAAAGATCCAATACCGATCTTTAAAAAAAGTATAGCTCTAACTAAACGTAATAAAAAGATTGAAATTTTATGGGCGAGTACTAGAGAGGCTTATAACTATACTCAGGCAAAAAATCTAAATTGTGATATAATAACTATGCCACCAAAAATTATAAATAATATATCTGGGTTTAGAAAAAGTTTTAAGAGTTTGACTATAGATACTGTAAAAGGTTTTTTAAAAGATAGTCGCAAAGCAAGGTTTAAATTACTTTAAATTTGTTTGTGGGTGGTAGGATTTGAACCTACGACCTTCAGGTTATGAGCCTGACGTATTTACCTTTTTTTTTCGAATACGTAATTATAAATTTTTTCATTTCTAAAATCTTTATAGTCCTTTAAATATTCTGCTCTTTTTTTTTGTTTTAAAGAAAAATTATTTTCTTTCATAATTTTAAAAACTGTGTCAATTTGCTTTTCGAACTTCCCGTTTAATTCTATCGATAAACTCTTAATCTTTGAATCTTTGAGATATTTTGAAGATCCTTCAAGAATTAAGTGTTCAATACCGTCAACATCAATCTTAATATAATCAGGTATCTCTAATATTTTGTTATCTAAAAGATAATTAATTGAAGTTCCATAGATTTTGTAACTATTAGCTGGCGCAAATGTTTTACCCTCAAAATTAAAATTTTCACCCCACATATGATAAGTAGTTCCTTCAATAAATTTTTCTTCTCTAAATATACTGTATTTATTTTCTTTATTTGAAAGTGGAAACTGATTAATTTTAATCTTTTCCTCTAATTTATTAATTGCGATATTTCTAGAGAGAATTCTAAGATTGCTTGTCGAGGGTTCAAAGCTTATCACGTCTATGTTTGAATGTTTAAGGGCTGCATAGATAGAGTAAATTCCGATGTGAGCGCCTATATCCCAAAAAATAATTTTATTCCCACTTTCTTTAAAACTATTGATCCATTCAATTGTTTCAGGCTCCCTTGTTAAAAATTCGTCGACTAGTTGATTGGTAATATAATTTGGGGCAAAAAAACGAATATTTTTATTCAAAATGTTTAAGTTTTTATAGCAGTCTTTTTCTAAAAATTCCGAAAACCATATTAAAAAACTTTTATTAGTAATTTTAAAAAATAGTATATTAAAAAATCTTAAAATTTTATAAATTACATATGAAAATATTTTTACCATTATCTCATTGTTGGTTGCGGGGGTAGGATTTGAACCTACGACCTTCAGGTTATGAGCCTGACGAGCTACCAGACTGCTCCACCCCGCGATTAATTTAGACTTTTTTTAAATTTATAGCCTGTAATTTGTCTTTTTCCTCTTTAATTTCGAATCTTATTTTTTGGTTCTCTTTTAAAATTCTTAATTTTGATTTTTCTAAAGAAGAAATATGTAAAAATATATCTTTATCTGTTTTATCTTCAGTTATAAATCCATAGCCTTTTTTCGAGCTAAACCACTTTATTTTTCCTTGTGGCATAAGACACCTCTTAATTAAAATTTATTTATATTCGATTTTTTAATTTTAGAAGTTTTTTAACTCTTTTGATATTTTCTGTTTTAATTCTTTTTTTCTTTTCAGATGGTTTTTCATAATTACTTTTCATTTTAATTACTTTAAAAAAACCCTCTCTCTGTAGTTTTCTTTTCAAAACTCTTAGAGCTTGTTCAACATTATTATCTTTTACTTCTATTTTAATAAAAATCTCCTTAATTAATAATGACGGTTGGTAGCATCTAAAAGGTTGATTGTCCAGATTCAATTAATAAGGTCTTTTCGGAATATTACTTTCGAAATCTGATCTATATTTTTTTAATTTTTGGTTAATTGAAGGATATTTTTGACTAAGAATGGCAATTGCAAATAATGCAGAGTTTTTAGCCCCAGCCTTTCCAATAGCTAAAGTTGCAACAGGTACGCCTGCAGGCATCTGAACAGTAGAGAGAAGACTGTCAATACCATCTGTAACACTTGGCATAGGTACTCCAAGAACTGGAATAGTCGTTAAAGCAGCAGTCACACCTGCTAAATGTGCTGCTCCTCCGGCAGCAGCAATAATAACTTCGTAATTATTTTTCTCAGCTTCAGAGATAAATTTTTCTAGTCTTTTAGGAGTTCTGTGAGCAGATATTACTCTTACGTCGTGCTTGACACCAAATTCTTCTAACATTTCACTACAATGTTCCATAACCCCCTTCCAATCGGACTTACTTCCCATAATTATTCCCACAATCGGATCTTTTTTACTCATCTTTTTTATTCTGCTCCATCTGTTTTTCTAAATTTTTTTGTTCTTTTAACTTTATTTTTTTTTCTCTTTCAACTCTTCTTTTAGCTTTATCTACAGCTTTTTGATAAACTTCTTGAGTACATAAGGCAAGAATTACAGGATCTCTTGGTTTTAAACTGGAAAAATTCCAGTAACTTCTTTTTCTTATTAAAGATACAGTTCCTTTTGTGCTACCTACCAATTTTGAAATCTGTCCATCGGTAAGTTCAGGAGCATTTTTACATAACCAAAGTATTGCGTCAGGTCTATCTTGTCTTTTCGACAGAGGAGTGTACTTAGGTTTCTTTCTTTCTTTTACTTGAACATCTTCGCTTCTTTTACTTAAATTTAAAGCTTTGTCTGGATTTTTAGAACAAGACTCTATTTCTTCCCTAGATAACTGACCTGCTAGTATAGGATTATAAGCTTTAATTCCTTTAGCTACATCTCCATCTGCTATACCCTTAACCTCTAACTCATGTAGATTGCAAAAATTTGCAATTTGTCTAAAGGTCAAAGTAGTATTTTCAACTAACCAAACAGCAGTTGCTTTTGGCATGAATGGAGTTTCTGACATAATGAGACTATTTCTTCTTTCTTAGATTGCTAAATTTTTTATTATATTTGCTAACTCTACCTTTATCTAAAACTTTTTGAGCACCACCAGTCCATGCTGAATGTGACTTAGGGTCTATATCAAGTCTGAGAATATCATTTTCTTTACCCCAAGTGGATTTA
Organism: uncultured Pelagibacteraceae bacterium; assembly: GCA_902554215.1. Lineage (GTDB taxonomy): Bacteria > Pseudomonadota > Alphaproteobacteria > Pelagibacterales > Pelagibacteraceae > Pelagilacustribacter. The sequence continues at coordinate 25,113 of CACDNS010000005.1, read as the reverse complement.
GTTTCAAATTCACTTCCGTCAGTCATGACTACTTTTATTTTATGATATTTAGGGTGTATTTTCTTTTTCATGGATTGTGTTTTATATTATAAATACTTTTTACTCAATATTTTTTTTTATTAAACAATTTAAAAGCTCTTGGTGTATTTTTGAATTAGTTGCCACAACATTCTTTTTTAATGATGATTTTTCAGTATTATTTTTTAAAAACTCTATAAAGCCTCCTGCTTCCTTCAAAATTATTATACCAGCCGCTACATCCCAATAATTTAAATCCCACTGCCAAAAACCATCGAAACGTCCACAAGCAACATTTGCAATATCTAAAGATGCGCTTCCGTATTTACGTATTGGAATATTTACTATGTTTGAAATTTTTATATACTCATCAAAAGTTTCACTCCTCCTTTTGCTACTAAATCTTGGACCACCTGTAACCAATATTGAATCTTTAATTTTTTTTTGATTCGACACTCTTATTCTCGAGTTATTTAAAAAAGCACCTGATCCTTTTTCAGCAAAAAACATTTCATTTTTTATGGGATCAAAAATAATACCACAAGTTATTTCACCTTTTTCCTCGTAACCTATTGAGATAGCAAATTGTGGAATACCATTTAAAAAATTAGAAGTTCCATCAATTGGATCAATTATCCAACGTTTTTCTTTGTTGTTTTCATTAATTATACCGGCCTCCTCACTTAAGATACCGTAATCTGGATGTGCCTTTAATAATTCCTCTATGATAATCTTTTCAGTTTTTTTGTCTGCAACTGATACAAAATCTCCAGGACCTTTTGAGGATACTTGTAACTTTTCTATTTCTCCGAAATCTCTTATTAGAGATTTTGACGCTTTTATACAAGCTTTATAAATTATGTTCATTTGTGGAGAATTGAGTCTCATCAATTTACTTTCTTTACATATTCTAGAGTTCTTGTGTCTAAAATTATTTTTTCACCTGATTCTATAAATGGTGGAACAGTTATGTTTATCCCATTATCTAATTTCGCAGGTTTGTAAGACGAAGCAGCTGTTTGTCCTTTTACAACTGCATCTGTAGTTTCAATCTTACATTCAATATTATTAGGCAAATCTACTGAGATAGGTTTTTCTTCCATAAATGTAATTGTAACTTCAAGATTTTCACTTAGCAGTTTATTTTTTTCTCCAATTATTGATTTCATGATAGAAATTTGTTCAAAATTTTTGTTATCCATAAAGTGACAGTTATTTTCATCAGAGTATAAAAAATTAAATTTTTTTTCATCTACTTCAGCTTTTTCAACATTTTCACTAGATCTGAATCTCTCATTTAACTTAGTTCCTTTTGTAACGCTTTTAAGCTCTAATTGATTGAATGCCCCTCCTTTTCCTGGCTTAACATGCTGGGTTTTTAGAACGGTCCAATAATCATTTTTATGTTCAATGATCATTCCTGGTTTTATTTCGTTAGCTGATATTTTCATTTATTTAAATTTTTTAATTGCCGTCTCAGGTTTTAAAAATGGGTTATTCCAAATAAAACTTGATATTGCAATATAATTCGCTCCTTTCTTTATTAGCTTTCTATAATTTTTGTCATTTATTCCACCTATAGCAACAAGCGGCACTTTGGTTCTCTTTCTTATTTTTTTTATAATTTTGATGTTAGCTTTTTTTGCATTTGGTTTTAACTTAGATCTATAAAACGATCCAACAGCAATATAGCTTGGTCTATCTTTTATGGCTTTATATGCTAGTTTAACAGACCCATGACATGTAACTCCAATTATCTTTTTCTTTAAAATTTTTTTAGCCTTTAAAATATTTGTATCAAGTTGACCCAGGTGGCAACCATCAGCATTAACTTCTTTTGCTATTTGTGGATTGTCATTTATTATTAATTTTACGTTAAATTTCTTTGTAATTCTTTTTACTTTTTTGGCAATTTCAACGATTTTATTTTTTTTAGCTTTTTTAAGTCTTAGCTGGAAAAATTTAATTTTTTTACTTTTTAATACTTTAATTAAATTATAATAAAAATTCCTATTAATTTCATCTGGCGATATAAGGTAAATAAGTTTTGTCAATTTTTAGGCCGCAGAACTTTGCTCAAGCTTCTCATCCCATTTTGCTTCTGTTGAAGCACCATTCATTTTTGCCCTGTGGTCAAAAACTTTTTGAATTTTGTCAGTTTCTTTCATAGATTTTGCCCAAGTTTTTAAAGCAGATTGCTGTAAAGCTCTGCCATAGGAAAAAGTAAAATGAAAAGAAGTATCATTTATTTTATTAATAGCATTTAAGTTTTTTGTCGCCTCTACTTCGCTTTGGCCACCTGATAAAAAAGCAATACCAGGTACTTCATTTGGAACATTTTTTTTTAGACACTCTAAAGTTTTTTTAGCTATCACTTCTGTTGTAGCCTTTTCTTTGCTATTCGAACCTGGAAGTATCATATTTGGTTTTAGAACTGTGCCTTTGAGATTAACGTTATGAATTGAAAGTTCTTTATAGCACTCTTCTAAAACTTTACTTGTAACATCATAACATTTTTCAATATTATGATCTCCATCCATCAAAACTTCAGGTTCAACTATTGGAACCATTTTTGCTTCTTGAACTATTGCTGCGTATCTAGCTAAGGAGTGAGCATTAGACTTTATGCATTGTTTGCTAGGCAGTTCGGATGATATCGAGTAGACCGCTCGCCATTTTGCAAATCTTGCACCTAATTTGTAATATTCTTCCATTCTTACTCTCAAACCATCTAGTCCCTCAGTTATTTTTTCATTACTAGATCCTGCTAAAAGTTTTGCACCTTTATCAACTTTAATCCCTGGAATTGATCCATTTTTCTTAATTAAATCAGGTATAGAAATTCCACTATTTGAAGTTTGTCTTAAGGTTTCATCAAATAAAATTACTCCACTTATACAAGTTTGCATTGACTTGGAGGAAAATAATGTTTCTCTAAAGTGAAGTCTATTTTTCTCCGTGCACTCTACATTAACACTTTTTAATCTTTTTTCCATTGTGCCAGTGCTTTCATCAGCAGCTAGTATTCCTTTTCCCTTAGCCACCATTTGTTTTGCAATATCTTCTATACTCATAAGTTTTAGTTTTTTTTTAATACTTTTATACCAGGCAATTCTCTTCCTTCAAGACATTCTAAGAACGCACCTCCGGCTGTTGATAAATGCGTAAAACTATTTTCTAGCCCTGTGTTTTTGATAGCTGCAATGGTATCTCCACCACCAACAATTGATATTAAAGACTTTGTTTTAGTATTTTCGCTAATTTTCTTTGCTATAGCTAAAGTTCCTGTTGAAAAATTTTTATTTTCATAATATCCGGCTGGACCATTCCAAAATACAGTATTAGAGTCATCAATAGTTTTATTTATTAAATTAATAGTATTTTTTCCAATATCTAAAATTATATCATCATCATTTAATTCATCTAAAGATTTATAAACTGAATTACCTTTGATATTATTTGAAGTACTACAATCAATTGGAATTATTAATCTACAATTACTTCTAATTGCTAAATTATTTATTTTTTCAATAATACTTTCTATACCAGCTTCAACAATTGATTTTCCAACATTTTTATTTTGAAATTTAACAAAATTATTTGCCATTGCGCCAACAACTATAAGATTATCTGAACTTTTTATTAAGTTCATTAATACATCTATTTTAGTAGATACTTTTGATCCTCCAATTATACAGCTTACTGGTTTTTTTCTATTTTTAATTAACAAATCTATTGAACTAACTTCTTTATTTAAAAGTGGTCCACCATAGCTATCTATAAATTTAGCAATTTTATGAATTGATGCTTGCTTTCTATGCGAACAAGAAAAAGCTTCATTTACAAAAATATCACCTAATTTTGCTAAATCCTTTGCAAAATTTTCATCATCATCTTCCTCCTCTTTAAAAAAACGAATATTTTCAAATAACAAAACTTCTCCAGCTTTTAAATTATTTGAAGTCCCAATAGCTTTCTGGTCTATTTTTCCTTGATAAAAAAAGATTTTATTGGTTAGTTTATCTTTTAAATAATCAAATATAGGTTTCATTGATAACTCTGCAACTATTTTGCCTTTTGGTCTTCCAAGATGAGAAAGTAAAATTACTCTAGCATTACTCTCAATCAACTTTTTTAAAAAGGGTTCAATTACCTTTATTCTAGTATCATCCTCAATTTTTGAATTTTTTATTGGAACATTTAGATCTAATCTTACAACGACTCTTTTATTATCTACAGAAAGTTTATTTGAAAAAATTTTTAAATCAGACATTTGAATTTAATAAACTATTTTTTTAAAAGTTTTCTAGCTAATTGAATGACCTTTTCACTATTTACATCAAAGTGATCATATATTTGTTTGTAAGGAGCGCTTTTGCCAAAATTATCTATACCTACATACTCTCCTTTATCTCTAACATATTTTGCCCATCCTTTCATACTTCCCGCTTCAATTACTATCCTTGAGCAAGAGTTTGTTTCTAAAATTTTTTCTTTATACTTTTCATCTTGAATGTCAAAAAGCTCTTGGCAAGGCATTGATACCACTTTTGTATCTACACCTTCTTCCTTTAACATCTTCTGAGATTCCAAAGCTATCTCAACTTCTGAGCCAGAAGCTATAAGTATTAATTTGTAATCGTGTGATGTTATGTTCAAATCGTAAGCCCCTAAATTACATTTATTTTTTTCAGATAATTGCCTATTAACATAAGGAAGTTTTTGACGCGACAGAGCTATAGCGCTAGGATTATTTTTACTTTTCAATGCAATTTCCCAACACTCAAGTGTTTCATTAATATCAGCTGGACGAAAAACATTTAAATTCGGTATAGCTCTAAGACCGCTTAAATGTTCAATAGGCTGATGGGTTGGACCATCTTCACCAAGACCAATAGAGTCATGGGAAAAAATATATATTACTCTTAACCCCATTAGTGCTGATAATCTTATCGCAGGTTTACAATAATCAGAAAAAATTAAAAACGTTCCACCATAAGGAATTAAACCCCCATATAAAGCTAAACCATTCATCGCAGCTGCCATACCATGCTCCCTGACACCATAATGAATATAATTTCCGTTGAAATTTTTTGATGAGATAATTTTAGAGTTTTTAGTTTTAGTATTGTTAGAACCACTTAAGTCTGCAGACCCTCCGATTAACTCAGGTAAAAATTTAGAAACAGCTTCGATCGTGGATGAAGAACATTGCCTTGTTGCCATATCTGGCTTTTCAGTAAAATATTTTGCCTTTTCTTCTCTAATTATTTTTTCGAGATCGTTGAGATTCGAATGATTAATCATGGACTCTAACTCAGACTTAATTTTCGGATTTTTTTTGTTAAGATCTCCGTTCCATTTTTCTTCTATAGATTTACCTTTTTTACCAATTTCTCTCCAAGCATCGAGAATTTGATTAGGAATCACAAAGGGCGGACTTGACCATTTTAGCTTTTTTCTAACTAGTCTAATTTCCTCCTCACCTAGAGGAGAACCATGAGAAGACGCTTTGCCAGATTTATTTGGGGAACCATAACCAATAATTGTTTTACAAGATATAATACTTGGTTTTTTTGATTTTGAAGCCTTACTAATTGCTTTAGATATTTGTTTTTCATTGTGACCATTAATTTCTTGAAAACTCCAACCATATCCTTCAAATCTTTTCTTAAAATTATCTGAAACACTTAAAGCTGTCGAACCATCTATTGAAATTTTGTTATTATCAAAAAAAACTATTAAATTCTTTAGTTTAAGATGGCCAGCTAAACTCATTGCTTCATGGCTTATACCTTCCATTAAATCTCCGTCGCTAGCAATTACATATGTTTTATGGTTTATTAAATTTGATCCAAATTTTTTCCTGAAAATTTCCTCACCAATAGCCATTCCAACAGAGTTTCCAAGTCCTTGACCAAGTGGACCAGTAGTAGTTTCGATGCCTGAATTTTTTGTGTACTCAGGATGGCCAGCACAAATTGAGTTTAATTGCCTAAAGTTTTTGATGTCATCAATTGAAACACTTTTATATCCAGTTAAATAAAGTAGAGAGTACAATAGCATCGAACCATGACCCGCTGATAAGATAAACCGATCTCTGTTTATCCAGTTAGGATTTTCAGGATTAAACCTGAGGTGGTATTTAAATAAAACAGTTGCTACATCCGCCATCCCCATTGGCATACCGGGATGTCCCGAATTTGCCTTTTGCACAGCATCGATTGAGAGAAATCGTATCGCGTTCGCTAATTGATTTAATTTTGTGTTCACTATTAGATTACCTATATAGACTTAAAGTCTCTATATCAATATTATGGTATAAAATTAGATGAGCAATTTAGAAATTAAAGAAACAAATTTAAATAAACTTATAGACAAATTGAGCAATTTGTCAGGCACTTATTCACAGTCTACAAGTGATAATGAAAAAATAAAAAAAGAAAAACAACAATTAGAAGGTGAAAAAAAAGAGTTAGAAAATAAAAATCAGGAATTAATCAGAGAGCATAAATATTTAAAAAACAAACTGATGAAATTACAAGAAGAAGTTAATAAAAGGTCTGAACTTGAAGAAAAATTTAATCAAGATATTGAAGAGTTAAGTCAAGAAACTGAAAATTTAGTAGAAGAGATAGAAAAATGGCAAACATAAATGTTAAATTTAATAACAAAGACTATTTACTGTCCTGCGATGATGGGCAAGAGGAGTCTTTAAAAAAACTTACAGTATTCTTAGATAAAAAATATTCTGATTTAAAAGACAAACTAGGCAATATAGGCGAAAACAAACTATTACTAATAACTTCTATTCAGATTATTGATGAATATTTTGAGATAAAATCAAAGGTTAGTTTACAAAAAAATAAACTTGACGAACTCTCAAAAAAGTTTCTTGAGCTTAAATCTTTAGCAATTAAGTATAAAGACAATAAGGAAGAAGAAATAGGAAAATTAAATACAGAGATTGATAATTTTAAAAAAATGGTTGAAGAAAGCAACAGTCTATACGAGTCTATGCTTGATAGGACAACTAAATCTCTAGAAAAAATTATCGAAAAAGCTGAATCCAAATCTCAAATTCAGTAAATGTTAACTAAAGAAAAAATCAGAAGAAAATTTTTTAAAATAAGGAAAGATAATTATTATGATGTAAGTGAAAAATTCTATAAGCCTTTAATTGTTTTTCTCAATAAAAAATTCAAAAATAAGAAATTTTATTTATCCTTTTATTATCCAACAAACTATGAAGTTAATACTTTAAAATTAATTGAATTACTTAGTAGTAAAAAACATATTACTACTCTGTTACCAGTAACTAATAGAAATAAAATGATGTCTTTTTCCAAATGGTCTTTTTTGGACAACTTAAAAGTTAATAAATTTGGGATACTAGAACCTACACAAACAAAAAAAAAATTTATACCTCATGTTTCACTGGTACCATTATTGGCTTATGATAAAAGAAAGTTTAGGTTAGGTTATGGCAAAGGTTATTATGATAAATATTTTAATAAATATTTAAGATTAAATAAAAATATAATCACTATTGGAGTTGCATTTTCATTTCAAAAATATCATAAACTGCCAACATCAAATTTTGATGTTAAACTAGACTATATACTTACAGAAAAAGGTATTTAAAAATATGAATATATTAATTTTAGGAGATGTTTGTGGCAACGCAGGCGTCAAGGCAGTGACCGAAAGATTACCAAATTTGATAATAAAAAAGAAAATAGACTTCACTATATTAAATGGAGAAAATGCTGCAGAAAGTGGAAAAGGAATAACTAAAAAAAATACTGAAGACTTTTTCAAGGCAGGAGCAGACGTGATTACAACAGGTAATCATATCTGGGATCAGAAAGAAACAATGGAATTTATCGAAAATGAAAAAAGATTATTAAGACCTGAAAATTTAATTAAAGGCTCTCCAGGTAAAGGTTATGGAATTTTTAAATCAAAAAATAATAAAAAAGTCGCTGTCATTAATTTAATGGGGAATGTTTTTATGAGAAAATGTGAAGACGCTTTTAAATCAGGAAAAAAATTTCTTGAAACCTTGAGATTAAAAAAAGAGGCAGATTTTATAGTTATTGATATGCATGGTGAAATAACTAGTGAGAAAATGGCAATGGGATATTTATTTGATGGGAAAGTAACAATGGTTGTTGGAACCCATACACATGTTCCAACTTCAGATCATAGGGTTATGGAAAAAGGAACCGCTTATCAAACTGATCTTGGAATGTGTGGGGTTTATGAGTCTGTAATTGGAATGAACAGAGAAAATTCTTTAAAAAGATTTTTAAAAGATCCTTCAAGCAAACAACATTTTCCTGCATCTGGAGAAGCCACTGTCTGTGGTTTAATGGTTGTAGCAGATGATAGAACTGGTTTAGCCAAAAAAGTAGAGCCGATTATTTTAGGTGGCTCATTACAACAAAGAGTATAATAAATGGCGGGTCATTCTCATTGGGCAGGCATAAAACATAAAAAAGGTAGACAAGACAAAGAAAGATCTAGAATTTTTTCAAAATTATCTAGAGAAATTACTGTAGCAGCAAAACTAGGTGCCAAAGATCCTGATACAAACCCAAGGTTAAGAACAGCCATACAGACTGCAAAACAATTTAACATGCCCAAAGATAATATAACTAGAGCGATCAAAAAATCGGAAATGAATTTAAATGAAAATTTTGAAAATTTGAGATACGAGGGTTTTGGTCCTTTTAATGTAGCTTTTATAATAGAAACTTTAACAAATAATAAAAATAGATCTGCAGGCAGTATAAGAGCAATTTTACAAAAAAGTGGAGGCAGACTCGGAGAAACTGGATCAACTTCACACTTATTTACATCTTGCGGAGTTATACATTTAGAAAAAGATACTTTTTCTAATGAAAAAATTTTAGAAATAGCTATCAACGCAGGAGCTAAAGATTGTAGAAGTGGTGATAAGTTTCATGAGATTTTGTCAGAAAAAGAGGATTTTTATAAAGTTAAAAACTCTATTGAAAAGATTTCAGGTAACTTTATTTATTCTGGTATAGAATGGAGACCGCATGTCAAGTTGGAATTATCAAAAGAACAGCAAAAAAAAATTGTGGAGATTATAGAAAGTTTAGATGAAGTTGAGGATGTTCAAAAAATATTTATTAACGTCAATATTGACCTAGAAAATTTATGAGAATAATAGGTATAGACCCTGGATTAAATGGCGCAATAGCAGTTCTGCAAAATAATAAAGTTATAGAAATACATGATGTTCCGGTAATGACTGACGGAAAAAAAAATAAGCGACAATTAAATAGCGCACAACTTGTGAAACTACTTAAAGACAGCTTTCAGGATGAAGCCAATACAGTTGTTGTAGTCGAACAAGTTAATGCTATGCCTGGTCAAGGTGTAACCAGTATGTTTAATTTTGGACAAACTTTTGGGGCTATAAAGGGTATATGTGCAGCTCTGAATTTACCAATTTTTTTCGTTCGTCCAGCAAAATGGAAAAAGCATTTTGATTTAATAAATTCCTCAAAAGATGCAAGCAGAACGAAAGCCATAGAAATGTATCCATCAATTTCAGATCAATTATCTAAAAAGAAAGATGTCAACAAGTCAGATGCTATACTAATAGCAAGATTTTATAGTGAGACTAGGTTTAAAGAAGACCTAAAATAAAGCAAATTTAAAAAAAAATTAACACTAAAACTGTCAAATTCATGACACATTCTAAAAGTAATGATCCAAAATGGAACAAGAAATTGCATCACAAGTAGTCGGTTTAGGTGGAGCCAGCGACTTTTCACTATGGCAACTCTTTTTAAGAGCAGACTTTGTTGTTAAATCAGTAATAATTATTCTTATTGCCAGTTCAATATATTCCTGGGCATTAATTTTTGATAAATATAGATTGTTTAAAAAAATTAATGCTTCTTCAGCTGATTTTGAAAATAAATTTTGGAAGTCAAAATCTGCAGAAAGTTTTAGCAAAACTCTTCCAGCTAAAACAGAGGATCCTATTACTTTAATTTTCCAATCAGCTATGATTGAAGTTACAAAAACAAGATCAAAATCATCTGCAGTTCAAGCAGCTAGAGTTGAAAGGGTTTTAGAAATTTCTACAGATAATCAAATAAAAAATATTGAAAAACATTTTACTTTTTTAGCAACTGTAGGTGCAACAGCCCCATTCATTGGCTTGTTCGGAACAGTCTGGGGAATAATGAATTCTTTTCAATCAATTGCTATATCTCGAAACACAAGTTTAGCTATTGTTGCGCCTGGTATAGCTGAAGCATTATTTGCAACCGCGTTGGGCTTGTTAGCAGCGATACCAGCTGTAATCGCTTATAATAAATTTAACAGTGATTCAAAAAGATACATAGCAAGAATAGATAATTTTTGTAAAAGATTTTTATCGATAATGTAATTTATGGCATTTAAAATCAATCGTAAAAACGAACCAATGAGCGAAATCAACGTAACACCTTTCGTTGATGTAATGCTAGTTCTATTAATTATTTTTATGGTTACAGCACCTTTACTAACCGTTGGAGTACAAGTAGATTTACCCGAGTCATCTGCTGACTCACTACCAGATGATCAAGAGCCTTTGACAATAAGTATAAACTCAAAAGGAGAAATATTTATACAAGAACATCAAGTTCAATTTAAAAAAATTGTTCCTAAATTACTCGCTATAGCAAAAAATAGGACCGACACCCGAATTTACGTTAGGGGCGATAAGACGATAAATTATGGTAGAGTTTTAGAAATAATGGGCACCTTATCAGGTGCTGGTTTTTCTAAAGTTGCATTAATATCGGAACCTTATAAAAGTTAAATGTTAAATGATAAAAAGTTTAATTTATTCAATTTCATTTCATACCTTAATAATTTTATTAACTATTTTAAGTCTCCCGTTCATGTTAAGAGAACCGATTGATTTACCCCCTATAGTTTCAGTAGAGCTAATTGAAATTACAGATAAGACGAGCATTCCTTTTGCTCCAAAAGCAAGAAAGGTAATTGAGAAAGTTAAAAAAGAGGAAAAAAGAGTTGTTTCAGAACAGGCACCTCCCTCAATTAAGGAAAAAGAAAAATTAGATAGAATTCCTATGCCAGATGAGAATAAGGAGAAGCAAAAAAGGGTTGAAAAAAAACAAAATCCGGAGGAGGTCAAGCCAGAAATAAGACAGTCCTCTGAATTTGAGAAAAAAGAAATTATAGATACAAATGAAATAGCAGCTTTAATTGATAAAGCTAAAGAAGAACAAGCTTTGACTGAAAAAGATTCTAGCAAAGTTACACAAAGCAGCGTAAAAAATTCTTTTGCAACAGGACTTACTCTTTCACAAGAGGACGCACTAAGAGCTCAGATTTTTGGTTGTTGGAGCGTTCCACTTGGTCTACCATATGATGAGAATCTTTTAGTAAGAATAAAACTAAAGTTAAAAAAAGATGGAACTATTTTGAAATCAGAAATATTAGATCATGAAAGAATGAATACACCTGGACAGAAATTTTATAAAATACTAGCTGAAAGTGCTTTACGTGCAGTAAGACTTTGTCAACCACTTAAAGTTCCACCAACTGGCTATGAAAAATGGAAGGAAATGCAGTTAAATTTTGATCCAACAGAAATGCTTCAGGGTTAACTTATGATTAGAACAATACTTATTTTATTATTTTTTTTACTCCAAACTAATAAAGCTTTTAGTTTAATTGAGGTAGATATTACTAGAGGAAACCTTGATCCCTTACCAATAGCCGTTTCCCCGCTTCATGTAGATCCTAACTCGAAGACGAGTTCCAACATAAAAGTAAAAGAATTAGGTGAAAAAATTTCTGAAATTGTAGAGAAAAATTTTAAGTCTACAGGCCTTTTTAATCCTTTAAAAAAAGATGCGTTTGTTCAAAAGCCAGACATTGCTCATTTAAAACCAAGATTTGAGGATTGGAGATTAATTAAAGCTCAAGCATTGGTAACTGGAAAACTATTAGTGAAAGATGAAAAATTAAAAATTGAATTTAGACTTTGGGACTTAACAGCTTCAAAAGAAATGGTTGCACTAGCTTTTACAACAACTCCATCAAATTGGAGAAGGGTAGCACATATTATTTCAGATAAAATCTACGAAAGACTTACAGGAGAAGAAGGTTATTTTGATACTAGAATAATATATGTTTCGGAGACAGGACCAAAAAATAATAGAATAAAAAAACTTGCTATTATGGATCAAGATGGTGCAAAGACTAAATACTTAACATTAGGCAATGAACTTGTTTTAACCCCAAGATTTAATCCTACAAATCAATTAGTTACTTACTTATCTTATTTTAGAAATTTACCTAGAGTTTATTTATTAGACATAGAAACTGGAGTCCAAGAAGTTGTTGGAAATTTTCCAGGTATGACTTTTGCACCAAGATTTTCTCCAGATGGAAAAAAAATTATTATGAGCTTTGCAAAAGATGGAAATTCTGACATTTACACAATGGATTTAGAGACTAGAGTTGTAGAAAGAATAACTGAAGATACTTCAATAGATACATCGCCCTCTTATTCTCCAGATGGAAAATATATTTGTTTTAACTCTGATAGGAGTGGCTTACAGCAAATCTATGTAATGAAAAGTGATGGAAGTGATGTAAAGCGAATAACTTTTGGAAAAGGTTTATACGGGACACCCGTGTGGTCACCAAGAGGAGATTTAATAGCATTTACTAAAGTTAGAAAAGGCAGATTTTATATCGGTGTAATGAGGTCAGATGGAACTGGCGAAAGATTGTTAACTGAAAATTATTATCAAGAAGCACCCTCTTGGTCCCCTAATGGAAGAGTTTTAATATTTTACAGAGAGACCAAATCCAATAGCAAAGGAGAGGGCCATTCTGCAAAATTATGGTCTATTGATATTACGGGTTATAATGAAAGGAAAATTAAGACAGAAACCGATGCTTCAGACCCATCATGGTCTTCATTGCTATCAAAGTGAGGTATTTATTATGTAATTTTAACTTGAATAATCTTCGATAATTTGTTTTATTCCAACAACTTTAAACCTTAAGGGGAAATTATGATATTAAACAAGAATTTAAAAAGTATACTAATAGTTATTTTCGCGACATTAGCCCTGAACGCTTGTGCGGCTAAGAAGAAGTCAGGTGATATGTCTGGCGACGTTTATACTGGAAAGGCTACAATTAAATATTTAGCCTCTGGTGTTCCTGACAGAGTGTTTTTTGCAACTAATAAATCAAACTTAACAACGGCTGCAAGAGAGACTTTAAGAAAACAAGCAAAATTTTTAAGAAAGAATAAAAGTCTGAATGTTACTGTAGAAGGTCATGCAGATGAAAGAGGTACTAGAGAATATAACTTAGCGCTTGGCGAAAGAAGAGCTAATGCAGCTAAAGATTATTTAATGACTTACGGTATTTCTGGAAAAAGAATCTCTGTTATAAGTTACGGTAAAGAAAAGCCTGTTAACACAGCTTCTACACCTTTAGCTTGGTCTCAAAACAGAAGATCAGTAACGGTAAAAGTAAATTAATATTATAATTATTAAAGAAATTAGACCCTTCGGTAAAACGAAGGGTCTTTTTTTTGCCATTTTGTATTATTAAGAAAAGAGTCGTAATGGATATTTTTAAATATATTTGTAAAAAATTATTTGTAATAACTTTTGCATTAACTTTATTTATAGCTAAAAACTCTCTTGCAACAGAAGAAAAGATTCAGGATATAGCTGATCAAATAACAATTATTTCTGAGGATTTAAAAACTTTAGAAAAAGCAGTTTACAAAAGTTCAGACATTACTTCAAACACCTCTACGAATAGTCTTAATGAAGATATTTTAACCAAGCATTTATTAAAACTAAATGAAATTGAATCTCAGTTCAGAGATTTAACTAATAGATTTGAAGAAGTTAATTTCAAGTTAGATAAATTATCAAGTCGAGTTACAAAAATTCAATCAGATGCACAACTTAGATTTAGAGATTTAGAGACAGGACAAACAACTTCAAATATAAGTGAAAATAAAATCTCTAATAAAAAAAAAGCTAGTTTACCTGGAACAGATAAGCCACAAGATTTTGGTGCCGCTCCAGGATATCAAAGTTCAAGTTTACCTCAAACTCAAGAGACTCAATCTATTGAAACAGCAGGAACAGTTATAACCCAAGAGGCTGAAAAAAAAGAGTCATTACTGCCGAACAAACCGCCAAAAGAACAATATGATTTTGCAGTTAGTTTTATGAAAATCGGTGACTATGAAACCGCAGAATATGCATTAAAAGAATTCATAGATAAAAATAAAGATCATGAATTAGCAGGCAGTGCTCAATATTGGTATGGTGAAACTTTTAGAATTAGACAGCTTTACTCGGACGCCGCAACAGCATATTTAGATGGATATCAGAATTATCCAAAAAGTAAAAAAGCTCCTGATAATCTTTTGAAACTTGGTATCACTATGGTTCAACTTGGTGAAAAGGACCAAGGTTGTTCAATGATTACTGGGATTAAAAAACAATATCCAAAAGCAAGCAAGTCTGTGCTACAAAAAGCTCAATATGAGCAAAAAAAATTCAAATGTGCTAGTTAGTAAACATTTATTGAAAAATAAAAAAATTTTAAATATCTACTCAATTTTCAAAAAAAATTTAGAAAAAAATCTTAAAAAAAAATCTTTCTTAGTAGCCGTTTCAGGTGGACCCGATAGCTTAGCACTAACAGCTTTAAGTAAAATTTATAAAAAAGAAAAGAAAACAAGCGTTTATTTTGCGTTAGTTGATCATGGCATACGAAAAAAGTCATATAAAGAGGCGATTTTAGTTAAAAAACTTTTAAACAAGCAAAAAATTTCTTTAAATATAATAAAGATTAAGGAAAAATTAAAAAAAAACATTCAAGCTCAAGCAAGAAAAGAAAGATACAAATTACTTATTAATTTTTGTAAAAAAAGAAATATTAAATATATTCTAACTGGCCATCATAGCGATGATCAAATTGAAACTTTCTTAATAAGACTATCTAGAGGAAGTGGGGTACAAGGACTTTCTTCTATGAGTGAAATAAGAAAAATCGATAAAAAAATTATATTATTTAGGCCATTGCTAAATTTTAAAAAAAAAGACTTAATATATATAGCAAAGAAAAATTTTGGTAAAATTATTAAAGATCCAACTAATAAAGATAAAAAATACTTAAGAACAAAAATAAGACTTTTAAAAAGTCAGTTAGAAAAAAGTGGAATTAAACACGAGCAAATCATTAAATCTATTAAC
This sequence comes from uncultured Pelagibacteraceae bacterium, assembly GCA_902554215.1. Classification (GTDB taxonomy): domain Bacteria; phylum Pseudomonadota; class Alphaproteobacteria; order Pelagibacterales; family Pelagibacteraceae; genus Pelagilacustribacter. The sequence goes on along the minus strand of CACDNS010000005.1, from coordinate 9,793 downwards.
AATATTGCTTCCACCAAGGATACACTGAATAGTTATTTAGAAAGAGTGAAGCAAACATGTGTAGAAACTAAGAAAAAACAAACGGTGATTAACTTAAAAAATTTATTTTTAGAACCTGATGAAATTAAGCTTAAAGTTTTAGGAAATGAAATAAAAATTTTTTCAAAATCTTACTATCCACCTAGATCTAAAAAGGTTATGAATTTAATTAATGAAATAGAAGTTAGAAAAAGAACGAAATTTACTCTAGGAGGGTGTCTTTTAAAAAAAGCGGGTAGTTTTTTAATTATTACAAAAGAGGCATGATTGGGAATAAATTCAATAAAAACATAAATAGCCTAATAAATGGACAAATTTACCTCATTTACAAAAGAAATTTGATTTATTAATACTTGTTAAATTGTAAAAAATACCTATTTATACAGATATGAATTTAAAAAACTTAATAATGTGGGCACTTATCGTTCTACTTTCGATTGGTCTATTCAATATGTTTCAAAACCCAAACAGTAGAGTTAGTGACGCGTCTAGCAAAGTTCCATTCTCAGAGTTTTTAACAGAAGTAGACTCCGGAAGAGTAGTTGAAATAGAAATCCAAGGAAATAATATTAAGGGCGTTTTGTCTGATGGTTCAACATTTACAACTTTTTCACCTAATTATCCAAACTTAGTTGAAAGGTTATCTGAGAAAGGTGTTAGCATAGTAGCTACTCCTGTAGAGGAAAAAATGCCTTCACTTCTTGGAATACTTTTATCTTGGTTCCCAATGTTATTACTAATTGGAGTTTGGGTATTCTTTATGCGTCAAATGCAAGGAGGAAAAGGTGGTGCTATGGGATTTGGAAGGTCAAAAGCTAAATTACTTACAGAGGCACAAGGAAAAGTTACTTTTAACGATGTAGCGGGTGTGGAAGAAGCAAAACAAGAAGTTGAAGAAATAGTAGAGTTTTTAAGAGATCCTAAAAAATTTAGCAGACTAGGAGGAAAAATTCCAAAAGGTGCATTACTAATTGGCCCTCCTGGAACAGGAAAAACTTTGTTGGCAAGAGCAATTGCAGGGGAAGCAAATGTGCCGTTTTTTTCAATTTCTGGTTCTGACTTTGTAGAAATGTTTGTTGGTGTTGGAGCATCGAGAGTCAGAGATATGTTCGAACAAGGAAAAAAACATGCACCATGTATAATTTTTGTAGATGAAATTGATGCAGTTGGAAGAAGTAGAGGTGCTGGTTTAGGTGGTGGTAATGATGAGAGAGAACAAACTCTTAACCAGCTTTTAGTTGAAATGGATGGTTTTGATACCAATGAAGGAATTATTTTGATAGCTGCAACTAACAGACCAGACGTTTTAGATCCTGCTTTATTAAGACCCGGTAGATTTGATAGACAAGTAGTTGTTCCAAATCCAGACATTGTTGGAAGAGAGGCAATTCTTAAAGTCCACATAAAAAAGATTAATACTGGTCCAGATGTAAAATTAAGAACTATAGCAAGAGGTACACCAGGTTTCTCAGGTGCAGATCTAGCTAATTTGATAAATGAATCAGCTCTACTAGCTGCTAGAAAAAATAAAAGAGTTGTGACTATGTCCGATGTTGAGGAAGCAAAAGATAAAGTTATGATGGGAGCAGAGAGAAGATCAATGGTAATGACTGAAGATGAGAAGAAATTAACTGCCTATCATGAAGGGGGCCATGCAATTGTAGCCCTTAATGAAAAGGCATCAGATCCAATACATAAAGCAACTATAATTCCAAGAGGCAGAGCTTTAGGAATGGTAATGAGATTACCTGAGAGAGATCAATTATCGGTTACTAGAGAGAAAATGTATTCAGACATAGCAGTTGCTATGGGTGGCAGAATAGCAGAGGAAATTATTTTTGGACATGACAAAGTAACTTCCGGTGCTTCTTCAGATATCGACATGGTCACAAAAATGGCAAAAAATATGGTTACAAAATATGGAATGAGCAAAGAACTAGGCCCAATAGCATATGGAGAAAATGAAGAAGAAGTATTTTTAGGAAGATCAGTAACAAAACAACAAAACATGTCCGAAGAAACTGCAAAAAAAGTAGATGCAGAGGTGAAAAAAATAGTTGAAAAAGGTTATGAAAGAGCAAAAAGTGTTCTCACAGAGAAAATTGATGACCTCCATAAGTTGGCTAAAGCTCTATTGGTTTATGAAACTCTATCTGGTGATGAAATAAGAGACTTGATATTAAAAGACATAAAGCCATCTAGATCATTTAAAGACGATAATGAGGATGACAAAAAAGAGTCTTCTGCCTTAGACTCGTTAGGTCTTAAACCCAAACCTGCAGTTTAAAAAAGTATTAAATGAGTAAATATTACACTCGAGCGTGTAATTTTTATTATGGAATTAGTGCAAAAAAATTAATCAAAAAAAAACTAGCATTACCTCTATGTGGCAATAATAATATCGCTTTTGATAAATTAGAGATTTTTATTAGAAAAAAAAATAGAATTTCCTCAAAGTTTATACACTTTAAAAATATAAGTTTGCTTAGCTCTTCTTGTAAAAAAAAAGTTAAGATAGATTTAAAAAAGATTATATCAAAAAGAAAAAATTTCTTAAAAAACATAAATTTTACAGATACCTCAATTATGGGTATTTTGAATTTAACCCCAGACAGTTTTTCAGATGGGGGTAAATTTAATAGTAAAAAAAAATCTCAAAGCCAAATTTTAACAATGATAAGTTCTGGCGCAAAAATAATTGATATAGGAGGCGAGTCAACAAGACCAGGATCAAAAACCGTGCCAATAAAAGATGAATGGAGAAGAATAAGTTACGTAATAAAAAATTTTAAAAAAAAATTTAAAAATATAACTTTATCTATAGATACAAGAAAATCAGATATTATGATTCAAGGTATTAAATATAAAGTGGACTTGATTAATGATGTTTCAGGTTTTAATTACGATAATGAATCTCTATCCAAATTAAAAAAATATAGTATTCCAAAAGTTATTCATCATATGCAAGGAACACCAAATACTATGCAAAAAAATCCAAAATATAAAAATGTACTCTTAGATATTTATGACTTTTTTGAAGAGCGAATTAAAAAAGTTAATGACAAGAAAGTAATTTTAGATCCAGGTATAGGCTTTGGTAAAGTTTTGAAACATAATTTGACTTTAATTTCTAAGATATCTTTGTTTCATAGTCTTGGTTTTCCTATTTTAATAGGAACTTCTAGAAAAAGATTTATCAGTCAAATATCTGGTAAATATGATAGTACAGATAGGATTGGAGGCACTTTAGCATCTGTTCTTTTTTTATTATCTCAGGGAGTGCAAATTTTTAGAGTGCATAATGTTAATGAGGTAAAACAAGGTATTTTAGTGTTTAAAAAAATATTATCTAAACTCTCAAATTGATGAAAAATAAGTATTTTGGAACAGACGGAATCCGTGGAACTGTTAACCAAGGCAATATAACAGGAGAAAAATTTTTTAAATTTGGTTTAGCTTCAGGTACATACTTTAAAAACCAAAAAAAAAATAAACAAATCGCAATCATCGCTAAAGATACCAGGTTATCAGGATATACGTTAGAACCTGCGTTGGTATCCGGGCTTGTTTCTGGTGGTATGCATGTTTTTACACTAGGACCTTTACCAACTAATGGACTTGCTATGCTAACAAAATCTATGAAAGCTAATATGGGCATAATGATTACAGCATCTCATAATCCTTATTATGATAATGGTTTAAAGTTATTTGGTCCAAATGGTTTAAAATTATCAGACCAAATAGAAAAAAAAATTGAAAAACTAATAGATGCAAAAAACAAGAAACAACTTACAAATCCTAATTTGTTAGGTAGAGTAAAAAGGCTAGAAGACGGTAACGATAAATATATTAAAATATTAAAAAGTAATTTTCCTAAAAATTTTAACTTAAAAGGAACTAAAATTGTTTTAGATTGCGCTAATGGAGCTTGCTATAAAGCTGCTCCTAAACTTCTGAAAGAGCTTGGTGCAAAGGTCATTTCTATTGGTGTAAAACCTGATGGTTTTAACATTAATGAGAAGTGTGGATCAACTTTTCCATCTAAAATTAAAACTGCTGTTAAAAAATTTAAAGCAAATGTTGGAATTTCTTTTGATGGTGATGCAGATAGGGTGATCATGTGTGATGAAAAAGGAAAAATTATAGATGGTGATCAGATTATTGCAATGTTAGCGCGTAGATGGAAATCCAAAAAAATTTTAAAAGGTGGTGTAGTAGGAACTTTAATGTCGAATTATGGTTTGGAGAAATTTTTAAAGAATGAAAAAATAAGATTTTCTAGATCTAAAGTAGGTGACAGATATGTTAAAGAGAAGATGAAAAAATTAAATTTTAATCTAGGCGGAGAACAATCTGGTCATATAATACTGGGTAAATTTGCAACAACTGGTGATGGTTTGCTTGTTGCTTTAGAAGTGTTATTTTCTTTGAGGAAAGGTACAAAGGCTAGCAAACTTTTAAATATTTTTAAACCTTTGCCTCAAATTTTGGAGAACATTATTGTTAAAGACAAAGAAGTTATTAAAAAACCAAAATGTAAAAGTGCAATTAAAAATGCCAATAGGTTAATGGGAAAAAAAGGAAGAATTTTAGTTAGAAAATCTGGAACAGAACCAAAAATTAGGATTATGGCAGAGTCATATGATAAGAATTTAATTTCAAAATGTATAAAAATAATTAAAAGATCGATAAAATAAATTGATACCCAGATCAAAAATTTTAATAATTGCAGGATCAGATTCTTCTGGAGGAGCAGGAATTCAAGCAGACATAAAAACAGTTACTGCATTAGGGAGTTACGCTATGACTGCTATTACAGCCATTACTGCTCAAAATACAACTGGAGTAAGTTCCGTCGTTCCTATTCATCCTAAAGAAATTGAAAAACAAATTTTATATACATGTAAAGATATAAAGCCTGATGCTATAAAAATCGGTATGCTTAATTCACCTGCAATTATCTTGTCGGTTATAAAGGCGTTAAAAAAAGTGAAAACTAAAAAAATTGTTTTAGATCCGGTTATGGTTGCAAAAGGAGGTTTTAAACTTATAAATGACAAAGCAATTAGAACCTTACGAGAAAAGTTAATTACACAAACTCATTTGATTACTCCCAATATTCCTGAAGCCGAAGTTTTTACAAAAATAAAAATTAATAGTGTTGAAGACATGATTTCTGCAGCCAATATTTTGCTTAAATTAGGGGTTAAAAATATTTTAATAAAAGGTGGTCATAGAAACTCAAAAACAATGAGTGATGTATTTTTAAATAAACAAGAATTACGAATTTTTAAAAATAAAAAAATTAAAACTAAAAATACTCATGGTACTGGATGCACTTTATCAAGTGCGATTGCAACTTTTTTGGGGTGTGGAAAAACTCTAAATAAATCCTGTGAGCTGGGAATCAAATATGTTAATCAATCTATAAGATCTAATCTTAATTATGGAAAGGGCCACGGACCAGTTAATCATTTAAACTCAATCAAAATAAATAGGAATTTTAAATAATGAAAAATGTTGTTGTAGTAGGTTCGCAATGGGGAGATGAGGGCAAAGGAAAGATTGTTGATTGGCTTTCAAGTGAGGCTGATGTTGTTGTGCGTTTCCAAGGCGGTCATAATGCGGGACACACGTTAGTTATAGATGGAGTCACTTATAAACTAAGATTACTACCATCAGGCATAGTTAGAAAAAATAAAGTTTCAATAATAGGAAATGGCGTTGTCGTAGACCCTTGGGCACTACTTGATGAAATTAAAGAGATAAAATCTAAGGGAGTGAGTGTCGATGAAAAAAATTTAATATTGTCAGAGTCTGCAAACCTAATTCTTCCCTTTCATAAGGAAATGGATGAAATAAGAGAAGACTCTGCTGGCAAAGCTAAAATTGGAACAACAAGAAGAGGTATTGGTCCTGCTTATGAGGATAAAATTGGAAGAAGGTCTATAAGAGTAATGGATTTAATATCTGAAAGTAATTTAGATCATAGATTGGAAACTGTTCTTATTCATCACAACGCTATCAGAAAAGGACTTGGTAAAAAAATTTTTCAGAAGGATCAACTAAAGAAAGATTTATTAAAAATAGCTCCTGAAATTTTAAAGTTTTCTCAACCAGTTTGGAAAAAAATAGATGAATTCAAATCAAAAAGAAAAAAAATATTATTTGAGGGAGCTCAAGGCATTCTTTTAGACGTAGATCACGGAACATATCCATTTGTAACATCATCTAACACTGTAGCATCTTCAGCTTCAACTGGTTCAGGTTGTGGTCCTAATACTATAAATTATGTTTTGGGAATAACAAAAGCATATACTACTAGAGTTGGAGAGGGACCTTTTCCAACAGAACTCAAAGATAAAATTGGCGAACTACTAGGTACTAGAGGAAAAGAATTTGGAACAGTTACTAGTCGAAAAAGAAGATGTGGTTGGTTTGACGGAGTTCTTGTTCGACAAACGATAAAGATTTCTGGAATTAACGGTATAGCGCTAACTAAACTAGATGTATTAGATGAGTTAGATGAAATACAAATGTGTGTAAAATATGAAATTGATGGAAAGCAAATTGATTATTTGCCAGCAGCAGTAGACGAACAATTAAAAGTTAAACCAGTTTATAAAACTTTTCCTGGCTGGAAAAAGTCAACAAAGGGCATTAGGAATTTAAAGGAACTTCCAGACAATGCTAAAAAATATATTCACGCCGTAGAAGAATTTATTGGGGCTAAAATTTCAAGTATATCAACAAGTCCTGAGAGAGAAGACACAATCCTTTTGGAAAATCCTTTTAAAGATTAATTTTGAGGTAATAAATTTTTGGATTTATCTGAATTGAGCATAGCTTTTTGAAGTTTTTCAAAAGCTTTGGTTTCAATTTGCCTTATACGCTCTCTACTTATTTTATATTTTTTACTCAGTTCTTCTAATGTTTTAGGGTTTTCTGATAACCTTCTAGACTCTAAAATTTTTCTCTCTCTTTCATCAAGAATTTTTATTGAATCATATAATAAATCTTTTTTATCATTTAATTCTTGTTTTTGAGCAGTAACTAATTCTTGATCCATGCTTTCATCAACAAGCCAATCCTGCCACTCGGTTGTATCTCCATCTTTTAGAGGATCATTGAGAGATTTTTCTTGAGACATCATCCTTCTATTCATATTTATTACTTCATCTGATTTAACATTCAAACTTTTTGAAATTTCTTCTACCTGTTCTTTTCTTAAATCTCCCTCTTGGTTAGGAGCTATTTGGCTTTTAATTTTTTTTAAATTAAAGAAAAGTTTTTTTTGAGCAGATGTAGTTCCCATTTTAACTAAACTCCATGATCTCAAAACATATTCTTGTATTGCAGCTTTAATCCACCACATTGCATAAGTAGCTAATCTAAATCCTTTGTCAGGATCAAATTTTTTTACTGCTTGCATCAATCCTATATTTCCCTCAGAAATTAATTCTCCAACTGGTAAACCATAACCTCTATATCCCATTGCGATTTTTGCTACTAATCTTAAGTGGCTAGTAACTAGTTTATGAGCTGCTTTTAGATTACCTCGTTCCTTCCAGTTTTTTGCTAACATATACTCTTCTTCTGCATCCAGCATAGGAAATTTTTTTATTTGAGCTAGATAAAGAGAAAGACCTCGTACGGATGGTACTGGCAAATTTGATATATCTGATTTTGTCTTCATTTATCGACTATTTATATATTATTGAAAAAATTTTCAATTGCTTAATTTATTTAATAAATCCAACATTTTTTTAAAATCATTTGGTAATTCAGATTCAAAATTCATTAATTTATTATTTTTTGGATGTATGAAGCCTAAGCTTTTTGCATGAAGTGCTTGTCTGTTAAGATCATTTAATTTTTTTTCAAAATCTTTATTAATTCTTTTGAATTTTATATTTCTTTTTCCATATTTTTTATCACCCAATAATGAGTTTCCTTTATACGACATATGGACTCTTATTTGATGAGTTCTTCCTGTTAGAAGTTTACATTCTATTAAACTTATTTTAGGAACATCTTTGATTGAAAATATTTTTTTTGTAAAATAATTAGTAATTGCTTTTTTTCCTTTAAATTCACTAACTGCCATTAATTGACGATTTTTTCTACTTCTAGAAATTAGAGTTTCAATTTTTCCATTTAATGGTCTTAATACTCCCCATACTAAAGCTATGTATTTCCTTTTTATTCTATGTTCACTAAATTGTTTTCCTAATTTAGAATGAGCTAAATTATTTTTTGCAACTACTAACAACCCACTAGTTTCTTTATCAATTCTATGAACTATGCCAGGCCTTAAGTAGCCATTAAGATCAGATAATTTTTTTTTATATTTATACATTAAACCATTAACTAATGTATTAGAGTAATTACCTGCACCTGGATGAACTACTAATCCAGATGGTTTGTTGATTATAATTATATCCTTATCTTCATACACAATATCAATTTTTATTTTTTTTGCCTTTACTTCCTCAATTTTGTTATTTTCAATTTTTAAAGAAATGTATTCATTTAACTTAATTTTTTTAGAGGGCGACGTTACTATAAGGTTATTTACTTTAACTTTTTTCGTTTTAATGAATCTTTTTAAGTTAGATCTAGTATAGTTATTAATTTTTTGAGATAGTATTATATCTAGTCTTTTACCCACGTCTTCTTCTTTAGGTAAAAATTTTATTGTGTTATTAGTCATTTATATTTAAATTATATTCATTTGCGTTCGTAGCTCAACTGGATAGAGCGTCTGACTTCGGATCAGAAGGTTGAGGGTTCAAATCCTTCCGGGCGCACCATAGTTTATAATATCCAATTTTTTAAATTCTCCCTATTATCCAAAATAAACTTAGGAAAACTTGAGTCTAACTCAACCTTTTTTATTTCGTATCCTCTTTCAAATACATCTTCACCTTTCTCAATTTTTGATTGAATATTTTTTTCATCAACCAGGTGTTCTTTATGAAATTCACCATGAGCAAAAGACTTTATCTTTTTTGATATATTTTTTGGTGATTGAAGATAAGCGAAATGCCATCCTCCATTTTGGATTATTTGAATATTACGTGGCTTATCTACTCTCCAAAAAGGATATCTTTTAAATTTTAGATCTCTTAGCCATTGAGGAGACTTAAGGTTTTTTTTTAAACAAATTCTTGATCCATGCCAGTTATTTTCATTAAGGTTTAAAAGATTTAACTTATACATAAACATTTTTTGAGAAAACACAGCGTAATTTTTTTTATCAAATAAATTTAATTTATTAAGATTTGGTATTTCATCAACATCTGATAGGATTATAAGGTCGTTGTCATTTGCATCTTTTAAACCTTTCATTATTGAATTCCTTTGATGCTGTTCTACCAAAGATTCTCCACCTACATGCGGTTTTTTAATATTTTCTGGAGTGTCATCAACAACAATATATTTAATTTTTTTTTCAAATTTTTTATATTTACTAATATCAAAATGTAACTTTTTAGTATTACCTTGATGGTTTACTGTAGACTCTACAATTACAAAAAAATCAACTGACTCATTTAAAATATTGAATCTTAGTTCAGCTATGTGATCTTCATTAAAATATTGAAAACAGTCAAAAATTGCCATACATCAACTAAAATACTTATCTTTAAGTTTTATATAACTTTCATTATTTTTAAAACCGATAATTTCAGATATTTTTTTTAACAATTTTATTTGACCACAAATCAACATAAGGCTAACAAATTTTTCCTCT
>CACDNS010000004.1:0-38265 GCA_902554215.1 uncultured Pelagibacteraceae bacterium | reverse complement strand
TGAAAAGATGCTATAATGTGAGTTGAACAATTACCTATTTTTTTTTCAACCCATTTACCTCTAGCTTTAGAAATAACAACCTCATTTCCAATTATTGTATTAAGAGCTGTACTTCCAAGTAAAACTAATATTTTAGGATTTATTATTTCTATATGTTTTGTTAAAAAAGGAAGATATCTAGCAATCTCTATATCTGTAGGTTTTCTATTCTCTGGAGGTCTATAATTTACTACATTAGTTATATAAACACTTTTTCTATCCAATTTTATTGATAAGAGCATTTTATCAAGTAGTTGGCCAGCTCTCCCAACAAATGGCAAACCTTCCTTATCTTCATTGGCCCCCGGTCCTTCACCAATCAACATTATTTTGGACGAGGGATTGCCGTCAGAAAAAACTAAATTTGTCGCACTTTTCTTTAGATTACAGTTTTTGATGTTTTTTAATGAGTTTTTAAGTTTTTGAAGTTGGTCTGTTTTATTTCCAGTCAATTTAAAACCATCTTTTTTATATCTGTTAATAGCATTACTGTCATATATTAAATTATAATTAATTAAGCTATAATATTTAACAAGTTTGATTAATTTGCTATTAATTTTTTTTGTCATTAAATATTTTATGAAAGTTTTTAAATTTATAATAACATTAATACTACAAGTAGTTTTTTTTCTTACTATAATCAATACAATTCATGCAAAGAACATAGGCAAATATCAAGATGCCAATAAAATTTCCAAGTATTTCTCTGGCATACTGTCTTTCAATGACAACGAATACGCGAATTCTTATAATTATTTGAGGGCACTAGATGGTTTAGAAGATAATCATTTAACTTATTCTAAACTATATCAATATTCTCTAATAAATTTAGAAAAGTTTACAGAGGCTTATAGATACTCCAAAAAGCTTGAAAGAAAAGGACTCGACTCTTTTGAAAGTAATTTAATAATAGGATCTTTTTATTTAAAGAATAAAAGGTATGACAATGCAGCAAAATATTTCAAAAAGCTAAGCGAAGGAAGCTATGAACTGTCGCTCGAAGGATTATTATCTGAGTCACTGAATAATTGGATTTTATTTCTAGATGTAAATAATGAAAAGGCAATCGAACTTATAGATAGCATAAACCCCAGGTTTGAAAATATTAAAAAAATCCAAAGAACCTTTTCATATTGTTTTTACGGATCTAAATTAGCTAATAAAGAATTTAAAAAGCTTACTTCAAACGCAAAAACTAACTTTGCCAGGTATCACTTTTTTCACGCTAATTTCTTATACCAATCCAGAAATAAAAAAAATTCACTTAAAGTTATTGATAATTCTTTAAAAGATTATCCTGGGAACTTAATTTTAAATCAACTTAAAGAAGATATTAATTCCCAAAACAGCAAATTCAGTAATAAATTTGATTGTAAAAATCTTTCTCATATAGTTGCAGAAATATTTTATATCGTTTCTAATGCGTTATCTGGACAATCGCTTTATTCTTTATCAAACTTCTATCTAAATTTATCTAAATATTTAAATCCTGAATTCACCTCTTTCGAAGCTCTTTATGCAGAAAATTTTTATATGACTAATAATTACGAAAAAGCTAAAAAAATTTATAAAAGGGTAAAAGATAACGGAAAGTTTTATCATTGGTACGCATCGAAACAGATTTCAAATATTTTAATAATAGAAAAAAAAGAAGACTTAGCTCAAAAATTACTAAAAAAAGCTTTTGATGATATTGACGAACCTGAAATTTATCAGATATTTGACTATGCTGAATTTTTAAAAAACAGTGAGAGATACGATAAATCATTAGATTATTACTCTAAAGTTTTAAGTTTAATAAATAAAGAACATTATCTTTACCCTGAAGCCTCAGACGGTAGAGGCATCTCATACGAAAGATTGGGAGAATGGAAAAAAGCTGAAGAAGATTTATTAAATTCTCTAAGTGTTTCTCCTGATCAAGCCTACGTAATCAACTATCTTGCTTACTCATGGATTGAACAAGGAATTAATATAGAAAAATCTTTAAAAATGCTTAGAAGGGCAAATGATTTAAAACAAAATGATGGCTACATTATCGACTCCTTAGGTTGGGCTTTATTTAAATTAAAAAAATATAAAGAAGCAAAAGAACATCTTGAATTAGCAGTAAGAATAATGCCATCTGATCCAATAGTTAATGATCATTTTGGTGACTCTTTGTGGATGAACGATCAAAATATACAAGCGAGATACTATTGGAATTACGTATTAGGTTTAGAGAAAACCGAAAACAAACTGAAAGAAAAAATAAAAAATAAATTAATTTTTGGTATTAAATAATATTTAAAATTTAATGATAAAATCCTATTGTAAAATAAATCTTTCTCTACGTATTTTAAATAAATTGAAGAGCGGATTGCACAATATCCAATCAAATAGCTTTTTGTTAGAACTTCACGACACTATCAAAATTAAAAAAATCCAAAAAAAAAAAGATATCATAATAATTAATGGACCTTTTAAAAATTTTATAAATAAACATAAAAATTCTATTACTGAAACTTTAGCAGTTTTGAGGCAAAAAAAAATATTAGAAAAAAACTTAAAATACGAAGTAAATATCTATAAGAATATACCTGTATTTTCTGGTCTTGGCGGTAGCGCTAGTAACGCAGCATATATTTTAAAGTATTTATTCAAAAAAAAAATAACAACTCAAACTTTTAAAATTTTAACAAAAAAGATAGGAAGTGATTTAAACCTTTTTACATACAACCAAACTTTTCAAAAAAGCTTAAAAAATATAATTAAATATAAGAAAAAATTTCATTTTTATTTTATTATTGTTTATCCCTATATAAAGTGTTCTACAAAAAAAATTTATTCACAGGTCAGAGGTTTCAGTCCAAAAGTAAAACAAAATTATGCTAATATATCATCTAAAAAAAGGTTTATTAATCTTATTAAAAATGAACGAAATGATTTACAAAAAATTTCTACATCAAAATTTACAAAGATTAAAAAAATCATCGATTTTGTTTCCAAACAAAAAGGTTGTTATTTTTCTAGAATGACAGGGTCCGGATCTGCATGTTTTGGCATGTTTAGAAATAAGAAATCGGCTTCTTTAGGAATGAAATCATTAAAAAAAAAGTTTCCTAGATATTGGTGCGTAGTTACTAAAACTATTTAATTTCTAAAATTTATGATATATCAAACCAATAACAATGGGGCATAGCCAAGCGGTAAGGCAGTGGTTTTTGGTACCACCATCCTAGGTTCGAATCCTAGTGCCCCAGCCAGAACAATGAAAAAAATATCTTTAAATTTTGATTTAATTAATAAGTTCAAAAACATTTTCTTCCCTTTCTATAAATCAAAAGAAGTTAAGAAGTTATTTGATGTTTTAGAGCAAGGGGAGCCAAAAAATAAAAAGGTAGCGATGTTTGTTGGAGGTTGTGTAAGAAATTATATTTTAAAAAATTTGATAGATGATTTAGATCTAGCAACAGTATTTACACCAGAAGAAATCAAAGCAAAGTTTAAAAATACTAGTTTTAAAGTGATTGAAACAGGTGTCGAACATGGCTCAGTAACAATTTTATTAAATAATTATAAATTTGAGTTAACGACACTTAGAAGAGATGTCTCAACCGATGGAAGGCATGCTGAAGTGAAATTCACAGATGATTGGAAAGAAGACTCGAATAGGCGAGATTTTACTATTAACGCAATTTATTTAGATAAAAACGGCAAACTTTTCGATCCTCAACTTGGAGAAAAAGATTTGCAAAATAATGTAGTTAAGTTCATCGGAGATCCAGGTAAAAGAATAGAGGAGGATTATTTAAGAATAATAAGATTTATAAGGTTTTCTATTCAATACGATCATAATATTTTAGAATCTTCAACCATAAATGCTATTAAATTAAATTTAATAGGTATCAAAAAATTATCTAAAGAAAGAATTTTAAAGGAACTTTTAAAAATTTTAAGCCTTAAAAACTTTACAAACATATTTAAAAATCAAGAATTAAAAAATATCTTTTTAATAATTTTTCCAGAATTTAAAAATTTAGACCGCATTAAAAAACTTTCTTATTTTTCTGAGGAATCTTTATTAAGAATTGATACAAATATGATTCTAGCAATTTTATTAATAGATGACTCGGACAATTTTTTGTACTTTTGTCATAAATACAAAGTACCAAATTTAACTAAAAATAAACTAGAGTTATTATCGAGATTTTTTCAAGAAGTTAAGGAAGATAAGAACTTTTTCAAAAAGAATATTAAAAAAAATACTTATTTTTTAGGTAAAGATTTTCTTAAAAGCTTAGCTATTTTCTTATTTTTTGAAAATAAAAGTTTTAAGTACAAAGAACTTAACTTGATTTTCAAAGATATTGAAGTAACTTCAGTTCCAAAATTCCCTTTTGATGGAGAATTTCTTAAAAAAAGGGGTTTTACAGAGGGAAAAAAAATTGGTTTAGCCTTAAAAGAGTTAGAGGGTGATTGGGTTAAAAATAATTTTTCTCTCTCAGAAGACAACATCAATACTATTTTAGAAAAAGTTAAAAATTAAACATATTTAACTTCTAATATTTCAAAATTTCTTATTCCAGATGGTGTGGTTACCTCTACTAAGTCTCCCATATTTTTTCCAATCAATCCTTTTCCTATTGGAGATTTAAAGTATATAAGATTTTTACTTATATCTGCTTCATCTTTACCTACTATTTTAAACTCTATTTTTTTATTTAGTTCGAGATCTTTTGCTGTTACTGTGGATCCAAATATAACATTTCCATTATTTTCAATTTTTGTTACGTCAATTACATTTGCTCTTGCAATAATATCGTTTATTGCAATAACCCTACCTTCTAATTGAGCTTGTTGCTCTTTAGCCGCATGATATTCTGCATTCTCTTTTAAATCTCCGTGTGACCGAGCCTCTGCAATTGCTGCAACTATTTTTGGTCTTTTAATATTCTTTAGATTATCTAATTCTAATTTTAATTTTTGAAGTCCAGATATTGTAATTGGTTCTTTTTCCATTTATTTCCATCTCGGTTTTGGAGGAATTGACATCAATATAGCCTCAATATTACCTCCAGAATTTAAACCAAATTTTGTACCTCTATCATACAAAAGGTTAAACTCTACATATTTTCCTCTTTTAAAACTTTGTTTTTCTTTTTCTTTTTTGCTCCACTTTAATTTACCTTTTTTATTAATAATTTCTTTAGTTATATCCATAAAACAAATACCTAAATTTCTTACAAACTCAAAATTGTTGATCCAGTCCTTTGTTTCATAATCAAAAAAAATTCCTCCTATTCCTCTTGTTTCATTATGATGTGGTAAATAAAAGTATTTATCACACCATTTTTTATATTTTAAATAATTTTTATTATTATTTAAACAAATTGCTTTCAGTTTATTATGAATTTTCATTTTCTCTTTTAAATCTTTATAACTGGGAGTGACATCTATTCCTCCTCCAAACCATTCTTTTGTAGTTACAATAAATCTAGTATTAAAATGAAAAGCAGGGATTTTAGGATTTTTCATATGAGCAACGATTGATATTCCAGAGGCCCAATATTTACCATCCTTTTTGGCACCTGGTATTTTAGATCTAAACTCTTTTTTAAATATGCCAGAAACTGTTGACTGATTAATTCCTACTTTATCAAATACAGTTCCATTTTCTAAAATTAAAGATAGTCCGCCCCCTTCCTCTTTATTCTTTTTAAACCATTTTCTTGCTAAAAATTTTTTATTTTTTTTTATTTTTTTCCTAGAAAATCTTTTTTCAATAACTTCAAATTGTTCACATATTTGTGATTGTAAAAAAACAAACCAATTACTCACAAATTGTTTCTTTATCTCAATGTTTTTAATCATTTTCATTTAATTTGTGTGTCATTGTGCCCATGCGAAACCTTTAAAAATAGGTTTAATTTTGATATTAACATATTAAATATCATATATGGATAAACCTGATAAAAAAACTAATAGAAGAGACTTTTTATTTACTGCTAGTTATACAGTAGGTGCTGTCGGCTTGGGAGCGACTATTTGGCCGTTTATTGCTCAAATGAATCCTGATCGTTCAGTCAAAGCTTTAGCAACGACTGAAGTTGACATAAGTCAAATCGAGCCAGGTAAATCAATTACAGTTCTTTGGAGAGGCAAACCTGTTTTTATTAAAAGAAGAACTCAATCAGAAATTTCTGAGGCAGAGTCAGTTAGTTTAAATGAATTAATACATCCTGAAAAGGATCAAGATAGAGTTAAAAAATCCGAGTGGTTAGTCATGCTAGGTGTTTGCACGCATCTTGGCTGTGTTCCTTTAGCAGATAAAGGAGAATATAATGGCTGGTTTTGTCCTTGTCATGGTTCACACTATGATACATCAGGAAGAATCAGAAAGGGACCTGCTCCTACAAATATGGAAATACCAAAATATGAGTTTGTAAACAGTAACACTATAAAGATTGGATAAAAATATAATGAGTGAACATACATACGTACCAGAATCAAAATTTGGAAAATGGTTTAATGATAGATTGCCACTGTTAACTTTGAGTAAGCATCTACAAGATTATCCAACTCCAAAAAATTTAAATTATTGGTGGACATTTGGTGGAATTTTAACTTTTTGTTTAGTTACACAAATTATAACCGGGTTGGTTTTAGCTATGCATTATGTTGCACACGCTGATCTAGCTTTTGATAGCATTGAGCATATTATGAGAGATGTTAATTATGGTTGGTTATTAAGATATATTCATGCAAATGGTGCCTCAATGTTTTTTCTTGCAGTTTACATCCATATATTCAGATCTTTATTCTATGGTTCTTATAAGTCACCAAGAGAAATAATATGGATACTAGGAATGCTCATTTATATTTTAATGATGGCTACAGCATTTATGGGGTACGTATTACCTTGGGGTCAAATGAGTTTTTGGGGAGCGACAGTAATCACAAATCTTTTTAGCGCAATACCATTTGTTGGGGAAAGTATAACTACTTGGTTGTGGGGCGGTTACTCAGTTGACAATCCAACTTTAACAAGATTTTTTAGTCTTCATTACCTTTTCCCTTTTATTATTTTAGGTTTGGTTGTATTACATATTTGGGCTCTACACGTACCTGGAAATAATAATCCTGTGGGCATAGATATTAAAAAACCTTCAAAAGATACAGTACCTTTTCACCCTTACATAACTATAAAAGATCTGTTTGCTTTACTGATTTTTATAATAGTTTTCTCAGCCTTTGTTTTTTTCTCTCCTAACACTTTAGGACACCCAGACAACTATATTCAGGCTAACCCTTTAGTTACTCCAAAACATATCGTTCCAGAATGGTATTTACTACCTTTCTACGCAATTTTGAGGTCTGTTCCAGATAAACTTGGAGGAGTAATTTTACTATTCGCCTCTATATTTATTTTACTTGCTTTACCTTGGTTAGATAAAAGCAAGGTAAGATCGGCAATTTTTAGACCAATCTATAAACAATTCTTTTGGATTTTAGTAATCGATGTTTTAGTTTTGGGCTACATGGGAGCTATGCCGGCGGAAGGACTATATTTATTAATTGCTAGAATAGGAACAGCATATTATTTTTTACATTTTTTAGTAATTCTGCCAGTTTTAAGTTCATTTGAAAAAACAGAACCTTTACCGGCGAGTATTTCAGAACCTGTTCTCAAAGGATAGTTATATGTTAAAAAAAAAACTATTTGCTAAATTCCTATTTGTTTTTATAATTTTCAATTCAAATTTATTAGCTGCTGAAAAAGAACTTCTTCATGTAGATTGGAGCTTTAAAGGTTTCACAGGTAAATTTGATAGATCTTCTCTTCAAAGAGGATATCAAGTTTATAATGAGGTATGTGCAGGTTGTCATTCTATGAGTCTTTTAAGTTATAGAAATTTAGGTGAACCAGGTGGACCAGAATTTCCTCTTAATGAAGTAAAGAATATAGCAGCAAGCTTCGAAGTAACAGATGGCCCTGACGACCAAGGAGAGATGTTCACAAGACCTGGAAGACCATCGGATAAATTTGTATCTCCTTATCCCAATGTAAATGCTGCGATAGCTGCGAATGGAGGCGCGTATCCACCCGATATGTCTGTTTTAGTAAAATCAAGAAAAGGTGGTGCAGATTATATTTATTCAGTTCTAATGGGATATGAAGATCCTCCTGCTAATATAAAACTTGATGATGGAGTTTACTACAACAAATATATGGATGGAAATAAAATTAAAATGTCCAAACCGCTAATGGACGACATCATTACTTATGCCGATGGAACAAAGGCAACTGAAATGCAGATGGCTAAGGATGTCACTACATTTTTAACTTGGGCAGCAGAACCTCATTTAGAAGCTAGACATAAAATGGGAATTAGAGTTATGATTTTTTTGATAATTTTAACTGTATTAGTTTATTTGAGTATGAAAAAAATATGGTCAAGGATTGACTCTGAAATGTAACACGTCACCATCTTTTATTTGATAATCCTTACCTTCAATTCTTAATTTGCCTATTTCTTTACATTTTTCCATACTGCCATATTTAAGAAAATCCTCATAAGAAACTACTTCAGCTCTAATAAAACTTTTCTCAAAGTCTGAATGAATTACCCCAGCAGCTTTTGGCGCTAAGGTATCTTTTTTTATTGTCCAAGCTCTACTTTCTTCGGGACCAGATGTAAAAAATGTATCTAAATTTAAAAGATCATAACCAGCTCTTATTAATTTATTGAGGCCAGTTTTATCTAAACCAACCTCTTTCATAAAACTTTCTCTTTCATTTCTATCCAGACCCATTATCTGATCCTCTATATCAGCACAAATAATAACAATCCTCTCATTAGAATAATTTTCTTTAATATTTTCAGTATATTTATTTCCACTAGAGAGACTATTTTCATCAACATTACATACTATTATTTTTGGCTTTACGCTCAACAAACCTAAAGTTGATAAAAATTTTCTCTCTTGTTTAGCGCCAGGTAAAACTATTTCCTTACCGTCATTTAAAGATTTTAAACTTTTTTCTAATAATGATATTTCTTCTTCTTTCAGTAATTTTTTTTTATTTTTCTCAAGTTTTTTAAGGATAATATCTATATCAGAAAGTATGAGTTCTGTTTTAATGGATTCTAAATCATTTAAGGGATTGATTTTTGAATTAACATGTTGAATCTTTTCAGAGTCGAAACACCTTACCAAATGTATAATTGCATCTACCTCTCTTATATGTGATAAAAATTTATTACCTAGTCCCTCTCCTTTTGATGCACCTTTTACTAAACCTGCAATATCAACAAAAGTAATATTGGTGTAGATTTTTTTTTTTGATTTGGTTAATCCATGAAGATCATCAAGTCTTTTATCAGGAACATCAACAATACCAACATTGGGATCAATTGTACAAAAAGGAAAATTGCCTGCTTCTGCATTTTTAGATGCGGTTAGAGCATTAAATAAAGTTGATTTACCTACATTTGGTAATCCAACTATTCCACACTTAAATCCCATTAAGATTTTGATTAACTTTACTTGAAAATAAATCTATTTTTTTCTCTATTAAAGTTGGAATAAGTTTAACAATAATATCAGTTATTTCTTTAATTTTTTCTTCTTCATCCTCTTTAAAATCCTCGAGCACATGATTATTGACTTTCTTTTTTTCTTTTGGATGTCCTATACCTATTCTAACTCTTGAATAATCTTTTCCAATAAACTTATCTATGGATTCAATACCATTATGTCCGGCGCTACTTCCTCCAAATTTAGCTTTTATTTTTCCAAAGTCTATGTCCATATCATCATGAAAAACAATCACATCTTTTGCATCAATTTTAAAATAATCAATTAATTCTTTTACCGCTGTTCCAGAATTATTCATAAAAGTTAAGGGTTTTATCGCATAAACTTTTTTTGTTTCTATATTACCAGTTGTTAAAAGTCCTTTGAATTTAGGTTTTTGTTTAGAAAGTTTAAAATGTAGATTAATTGCATCTATAATTTTAAATCCAATATTATGGCGTGTGTTTAAATTATTAGGTCCAGGGTTTCCCAATCCAACTAACAACATCATATTAAATTATTTCTTCTCTTGTGGTTTTTTTTCAGGGGATGATTTTTTTTCACCACCAGCTTGTTTTTTTTCTCCAGATTGATCTTTTCCTTTATCATCTTTTTTGGAAGCTTCACCTTCTTTACCTGTAGCGGCCGCATCTCCAGCTACTGCTCCTTCAGCACCTGCTGCTGCTTCACCTTCAGCACCTTCTGCTGTTGCTTCCTCAGCTGGTTTCTCTGGTTCTTTTACTATTGTTGGTGCTGCTACTGTGGCAATTACAAAATCTCTACCAGTTATTGTTGGAACTACATTATTAGGTAATGTGACAGAGGAAATTTTAATGCTTGTTCCGATATCCGTACCAGCTAAATCTATTTCAATATCATCTGGGATTTGATCAGCGGGACAATTCAATTCAACTTTTCTCCTTACTATATTCAAAACCCCACCTCTTTTAAGACCCGGAGACTCAGATTGATTTTTAAATTTTACTGGTATCTCAATAATAATTTTTGAACCAGAAACCACTCTCATGAAGTCTATATGAATTGGTTCATCTGACACTACATGATACGCAACATCTCGAGGTAGAACTTTTTGCTTTTTTCCTTCTATTTCTAATTCTATGACAGTAGACAGAAAAGACTCTGAATTGAGTATACTTTCTACTGATTTTTTTTCTATAGATATTTTTGCGTTAGGATCTTTTCCTCCATATAAGATAGCGGGTATTAAGCCTTTAGCTCTTAACTTATTTATCTCTCCGGTAGAGGCGCTCTCTCTTTTAATTGCTTTTAAATTATTCATTTTTTAATTCAAATGGATGAGCTATTTAACTCAACTTTGAAAATAAAACAAGTATTAATTAAACAAATCAGATACAGAAGTAGAGTTAGAAATTCTTTTAATTGCTTCCGCCATTAGAGAAGATATAGACAATACCTCAATTTTATTGTTATTTTTTATTTTTTTTGAATTATCTATCGTGTCTGTAATGAAAAGCTTTTTAATTTTAGAATTTTTAATTTTTCTTGACGCATCTCCACTTAAGACTCCATGAGTTATAAATACATAAATCTCAGTTGCTCCTTCTCTTTTCAGAACTTCAGCAGCGTTAACGATTGTTCCACCACTGTCGATAATATCATCAACAATTAGGCAAGTTTTTCCTCTAACATCGCCAATTAAATTCATTACTTGAGACTTTCCAGGTTTTGGTCTTCTTTTATCAATTATCGCAAGGTCCGTTTTAAGCTTAGTAGCTAATCCTCTAGTTCTTTGAACTCCACCAACATCTGGAGAAACACAAATTAGTTTTTTATTTTTAAAAGATTTCTTAATAAATCTTGCAAACAACGGAGTTGTAAATAAGTTGTCAACTGGAATATCAAAAAAACCTTGGATCTGACCAGCATGAAGGTCAACTGTCACAACTCTATTTGCTCCAGCCATTGAGATTAAATTTGAAACAACCTTAGCAGAAATAGAAGTTCTTGGTGCAACCTTCCTATCTTGTCTTGCATAACCAAAATATGGAATGACTGCTGTAATACTTTTTGCCGACGATCTTTTTAATGCATCTAGACATAGGAGAAGTTCCATCAAATTGTCATTAGCAGGTGTTGAGGTAGACTGGATAACAAATACACTATTGCCTCTTATATTTTCGTTGATTTCGATATATATCTCTCCGTCAGCAAATCTTTTGATGTTTGTATTGACTAATTTAGATTTTAATTTTTTTGAGATATCCTTACTGAGCTTGTTATTGCTAGTTCCAGATAATATTTTCATGAAAATATAATTACTTATACAATTATTTTTTTAAGTTTTCAAACTAATAGTTGCAATACACCTTCCATAGTCTGTTTGACCCAATTTTTGAGATCGTCTGTAACTATAAAAGTTGTCTTTATCCTCAAATGTATCAAAATTGATATTTTCTACTTCTTTCACACCACAATTATTTAACTTAAAATTTACATATTTTCTTAAATTGAAATAATACTTATTATGGTTTTGCTTTAAAAAAAAATTAATATTGTTTTTTGATTCTTCCAAAAAATGCCTATAAAATTCTTCTCCTACCTCATAACTTTTGGTTCCAATACAGGGACCAACACAAGCTGTAATTTTAACTTTGTTATTTATCTCCTTAAATTTTTTTAAAGTATTTTCAATTATTCCAGAAATAGCACCCTTCCAACCTGCATGCGTACAACCGATTGATTTATTAATTTCATCATATAAAATTATAGGTACACAATCGGCTGTAAGAACACCTAGAGCAACACCATTGACATTGGTGACAAGTGAGTCCGATTTAATTTTATTTAAACTCTTATTTTTTTCGTCAAGAAAAAATACTTTGTTACTATGTGTTTGATTCATAAGTTTTAAGTTCTCTAAATTGATTTCCATTTTTTTCGCTACAAACTCTAAATTTTTTGTCACATTATTTTTATTATCTTCTGACCCCAGCCCACAGTTTAAACTTTCATATATTCCAGATGAATGGCCGCCTTTTTTTGAAAAAAAACAATGATTTATGTTTTTAAATTTATTTAATTTTTTTGAAAAAAACATTAATTAAATCCTAGCATAAATGTTTTTTTATTTTTATAAGCAAAAATTACTTTAAAAAGGTTTCCCATATATCTTGAGTCCAGCAATCTTCTTAATCTTGAATATAAATTGGCTTTCGCACTAAAACTCATTTTATTACTTAATATTTCTGCTCTATGTAAAATACCAATTCTCTTTAAGAAAAAGCTTTGTGTAACAACTTTATTTAGTTTCAAATTTTGTTTTAAAAAATAGTCCTTTAAAAGGGTAAAATTTACTAAAGAGGTAATATCAGCATCACTTAAATTTTCAAATATTTTATTTTTTTTATGCGATTTTACAGATTGTAAGGTACTAATATTCTTTTTATCCAAAAAACCATAATCGATTAAGAGTATACCTCCATTAAATTTTCTAATAACTCGAATCATCTTATCCAATTCCTTTATTCCTAGATCCGGATATTCTATAACTCCTTTATTATTAAATAGACCAAACTTTTTTAATTTAAATACAGCTTTTTTTTCAGCTTTCTTTAAAAGAATTTTTATTTTGTTCTCTTTGTTAACAGAGAGATATTTTTCATAAATCCTCTTTTTCTCTATTTTAAATTGTTTAATTGGTATCGCATCAAAAAATTCATTTCCAAAGAAAAGAACCGGACCACTTTTGATATCATTTATATTTTTAAGCCAACTAACTTTTTTTTCTTTTATTTTATTTTTCTGTACTTTTCGTAGATATTTACTTCTTTCATATAAAAAAATTTTAACATTTTTATAAAAATCAGGAAAATTTTTAAAAGTTTTTATCAAGACTTTACATAAATCTCCATTTCCAGGACCTAATTCTACAATATTAAATTTTTTAGGTTTTTCTAAATTTTCCCAGTAAGAAATTATCCATATCGCAATCATTTCACTAAACAAAAAAGATATGTTAGGAGCTGTTACGTAATCTCCAGATTTTCCAAATGGATTTTTTTTAGAATAATATCCGTAGTTTTCATTATAAAGTGCATTTTCAACAAATTTATCTAATGGTATAATTTGAGCTTCTTTCACTTTTAATTACACTTCCTTGCTTTTATTAATTTTTAATAACAAAAAAAATCCTAGAACCATCATTATTAAACTTAAGAGTGTTCCCATACTAAATAAATTAAATAAATAACCTATATGTTCGTCTGGCTCTCTAAATTGCTCTCCAATAATCCTAAAACCACCATAAAAAATTAAAAATAGAGCTGAGCAAACACCTATTTTAATTTTTCTATTATAAATGAACGTTATAAGTATTAAAAAAAGAATAACCCCTTCCAAAAGAGCTTCATAAATTTGTGAGGGATGTCTTGGTATATTATCTACAGTTGGAAAAATAACTGACCAAAAAACTTGTGCAGGTTTACCATATAACTCTGCATTAATAAAATTTGCAATTCTTCCAAAAAATAATCCTATAGGCGCGACGCAAGCAACAACATCTAAAAAAATAAAAGTATGAATTTTCCTTTTTTTGGTGAAAAGAAATGTACCGATGATAACTCCAATCAAAGCACCATGAAAAGACATACCACCTTCCCAAACTTTAATAATTTCACCTAAGTTATTTAAATAAAAGTTAAGATTGTAAAATAAAACATATCCTAATCTTCCACCTAAAATTATTGATATAATTAAATAGACTATAAGATCGTCAAATGCTCCTTGAAAAAATGTTCTATCCTCACTATTTGATCTGTAATTTAAAATTTTTTTAGCTAACCACCAGCCTAATAAAATTCCGAAAATATAAGCTAAAGAATACCATCTAATTTCAATAAATCCGAAATTAACTATAACTGGGTCAAAATTATGAATATACATCTTAGAATTTATAACATAATTGATATTATATTTCTTATGAATTAAGATTGGTTATGAACAACTCTGAAAGATTTTTGAAAGCAATATCTGATATTATTGAAAATGGAATCTTATCATCTAAAGATGCCAAGAAAGAAATATTAACTAATCTTAAATTTCAAAAAGAAAACTTATTAGAAAAATTAGAAGTAGTTTCTAGAGAGGAATTTGAAGTTTTAAAAAATATTGTTCAAAAGCAAGGCAAAGAATTAAAATCTTTGAAAAAAAATAAAAAATCTAAATCGGCAAAGAAACCTTAACAAGTAAGCCACTGTATTTACTTTTAGAAAGCTGAATACTACCACCATGAGAATTTATAATATCCTCAGAAATTGACAGGCCCAGCCCTACACCAGATTTATTAAGACTTCTGCTTTTGTCTAATCTATAAAAAGGTTTAAAAACATTTCGATGTTGATCTTTAGGTATTCCCGGACCATCATCCTCCACTAAGATACTTAATCTATTAGGAGCTCTAATAAGGCTAACATAAACATTTTTTCCATATGATAAACCATTCTGAATTAAATTATTAAAACATCTTTTTAAAGCATTTTTTCTTCCTACAAATTTATAATTTTCTTCAGTTGTGAGATGTAAATTTTTATATTTAAATTCTTTTAATATGTCTTGAAAAAAAATATTTAAATCTATAGTGGAAGTACTTTCTTGTGTCTGAGTTTTTGCAAACTGAAGATAATCATCTAGCATTCTCTCCATTTCATCAATGTCTTTAGACATCCTATCAGAAATTTCTTTTTGATTTAGCATGGCGAGCTGAAGTTTAAGTCTAGTTAGAGGCGTTCTTAGGTCATGACTTATACCTGAGAGCATTTCTGATCTTTGGTTTAAGTGTCTATTTATTCTTTTAACCATTCTATCAAATTCATACGCTGCTTTTCTTATTTCCGAGGCTCCTGATGGCCTAAATTCATTAACATAATCACCTTTTCCAAATCTTTCAGCTGCTTTAGCTAAATTAATTATAGGTCTTGTTTGATTTTTTAAAAAAATTATCGCAATAAAGATGAGTAGAAAAGAGGGCACGCTCACCCATAATAAAAATAATCTTATAGATGACGTAGCTATTTTTTCTCTAGGAAAGAAAAATTGAATAACTCTATTATTAGATCTTATCCTTACTTCAACAACGTCTTTATATTTTGTTGTATTAAACCAATAGTTTCCACTCCCAAATGCAGATTTTAATTCTCTTCTTAAAGATCTATCCATTGGGCTAAATTTTCTTTCTGATTCAACTTTTGGCAAAATCTCTTCTTTTATATTAATTACAAAATCAAAATTTTTTTTGTATATGTTAGTTAGTAAATCTATTTCTTTATTATCATTATAAAAATCAGTTAAAGTTTTTAATTCACCAACTAGGGATCTGGTCATTCCCTTATTGGCTTTTATCCATATGCTATCAAAAAAAACAGTAGTGACAACAATCTGTAATATAATTATAGGTGCAGCTACTATTATTAGAGATCTATAAAACAATCCTTTAGGTAAAATTAATTTGAAAAATTTATTCAATCCAGAGAACATATCCTGAACCTCTTATTGTTTGTAAATATTTTGGATTTTTTGGATCCAACTCAATTTTTTGCCTAAGTCTAGTTATCATTACATCAATTGATCTTTCTTGTGTTATTTTAGAAATATTTCCTATATGTGTCCTACTGTATGTTTTTCCAGGATTAGACATCATCTCCATAAGAACTTTTTTCTCTGCCAAGTTAATTTTATTTATTTTATTATTTAATTGAATCGTCATTTTATTTAAATCTATTTTTGCCGACCCTACCTTGCTGATTTTTTTTGTATCAATTTTTTTACTCTTTTTAATAATATTTTTTATTCTTAAAAGCAATTCTTTTGGCTCAAAAGGCTTGCCAATATAGTCATCAGCACCTAATTCTAAGCCTGTAATTCTATTTTCAACTTCACCTTTTGCAGTTAATAAAATTATTGGGACGTTTAATCTTTTTTTTATTTCTTTAGTTAAGTCAAACCCACTTTGTCCAGGCATCATTACATCTAATACTATTAGATCAAATGTAAATTGTTCTAATTTAATCTTAGCATTTTCTGAGTCAATTGACGTAGATACTATAAAATTATTATCTTCTAAGTATTCCTTTAATAATTCTCTTATTCTATTATCGTCATCTACAACTAATATATGTGTTTTACTTTTTTCCATCTATTATTTTATTTAAAACCTTCTTAAATTTAATCACAGAATCAGGTTCTGAGTTTTTTAAAGCATTAAATATTCTTTTTTTTTGAGTTTCATAAATTTTATTAAAAAAAATTTTACCATCTTTATCTAAATACAAATTTTTCTTTCTCGTATCATTATCATTTTTTTCTTGTTTTATCATTTTAGATTTTATTAGATCTCTTAAAACTCTATTAAGGCTTTGTTTGGTAATTTTAAGTTTAAATAGAAGATCACTTTGATTAATCCCAGGATTTCTCTCAATAAGATTTAACGCTCTAAGATGAGCCGAACCAAAGGATTTTTTTGATAATATTTCTTTAGGGTCAGAAAAAGTTTCCTTATAGGCGTAAAATAGCAATTGAATAAAATCCTTTATTTGTTCATCTTTAAGGTAAAGTAGATCTTTCATAATTGGTAAGTTATATTGACTTATTGTATTAAGAAATATACTTTTTTGTAACAAAAAAATCGTTTAATTTAATTCTTATGGAAACAATACCTTACGATAAAAGATCGGGCAAAATTTGGTTTAACGGTGAAAATGTAGACTGGGGGTCGGCACAAATTCACATTTTGAGCCATGGACTGCATTATGCAAGTTGTGTTTTTGAGGGCGAAAGAGTTTACGACGGTGAAATATTTAAACTAGAGGAACATACAGAAAGATTATTTTATTCAGCTAAAAGAATGGGGATAAATATTCCATACACCAAAAAAGAAATTAATGATGCATCTAAGCAAATTATTGCCGTACAAAAAGTAAAAAACGGATACGTAAGGCCTGTGGTCTGGAGAGGTAGCGAGATGATGGCAATCTCAGCTCAAAAAAATAAAATTAATGTTGCTATAGCAACATGGGAATGGGGCTCTTATTTTGATCCTAAACTAAAATTAGAAGGTATAAGACTTGATATTTCCTCATGGAGAAGGCCATCACCTCAATCAGTTCCATGGGACACGAAAGCTTCAGGATTATACATGATTTGTACTCTTTCTAAACATGAGGCAGAAAGCAAAGGGTATACCGACTCTTTAATGTTAGATCACGAAGGAAATATTGCAGAAGCAACAGGGGCAAATATTTTTTTTAAAAATAGTGAAAAAGAATTACACACACCGACCCCAGACTCTTTTTTAGATGGAATTACAAGAAGATGTATAATTGAAATTGCTAAGTCTAAAGGAATAAAAGTTATTGAAAGAAAGATTAAGCCTGATGAGATGAAAAATTTTGTAGGGTGCTTCTTGACTGGCACTGCTGCTGAAGTAACACCTGTCTCTCAAATTGGAAAGTATAAGTTTGAAGTTTGTAATCTTGTAAGAGAATTATCAGATAGTTATCAAAACTTAGTTAGAAAAAAAACAGCAGCTTAATTATTTCTTGTCTTCGTTAATTGCGTGATCTATTCCTTTCACTAAATAGTCATATCCGGTATATAAAGTTAAAAAAGCAGATAACCATAAAAGAATAATACCAATAGTTTGCGCATTATAATCTTGAAAATTTATAATTTTATTACCAAAATCTCCAGTTAGAAGAACTGAAATTGCAAACATTTGAATAAAGGCTTTGAGTTTTGATAAACTTGTTACCGGCATTGATATACTTCCTTTAGCTAAAAACTCTCTTAGACCTGAAATCAAAATTTCTCGCGTGATAATAATAATTGCTGCAATTACTTCAAAATTTTTTATTGCCCCATTCATTATAAGAAGGAGGAGAGCTGTTGAGACTAGAATTTTATCAGCAATGGGATCCAATAATTCTCCAAGTTTGGACTCTTCTTTAAATATTCTTGCTAAAAGACCATCCAAATAATCAGTAAAACTAGCTAAAACAAAAAGAAAAAAGGGAATAAGGTCACCAAAGAAACCAGGTAGAAAAAAAGTTAATACAAAAATAGGAACTATAATTATTCTTCCTATTGTTAAGATGTTTGGAATTTTAAATTTCATTTTTTATTCATGAAAGTAATCATATATTTTTTTTGCTATACTTTCCTCTATGCCATCTACGGACTTTAGATCTTCTAAACTAGCTGATTCTACTGATCTAGCTGATCCAAAATGATTTAGCAAAGACCTTTTTCTTTGTTTTCCTATCCCATCGATTTGGTCTAATAATGATTTGCTTAATCCCCTTTTCCTTTTAGCTCTATGCGTACTTATTGCAAACCTATGAGCCTCATCTCTTAATCTTTGTATAAAGAACAGCAGTGGGTCATTTTTTTTTAAAATATACTCTTTATTTTCATGATATATTTTTTCTTCGCCTGCATTTCTATTTTTGCCTTTAGCGACCGCCAATATAGGCAAATCATGTAAACCAAGTTCATTTAAAACTTCTCTACTTACTGAATATTGACCTTTGCCTCCATCAATTAGAATTAACTCTGGCAAAGATAGAGAGCCAGATTTTTCTTTAATCGCTTTTGAAAACCGTCTAAATAAAACTTCTTTCATCATACCATAATCGTCATTTTGTACTTTTTCATTCCTTATATTAAATTTTCTATATCTTTTCTTTACAAAACCTTCATTACTAAAACATATTAGAGCTCCAATGGAGTCACTACCTTGGATATGACTATTATCGTAAACTTCAATAAGATTTATATTATTATTTAAATCAAATTTATTTGCTAAATTTTCTATTAAGTTATTGTTGCTCTCAGTTTGGTAAAGTTTTTGAGTTAAAGCTTGTTTAGCATTTTTCTCAGCAAGTTTAGATATACTAATCTCGTCATTACTTTTTGCTTTTTTTATTAATACGTCCTTTTTTTCTTTTTGTGAAAAAGCTTTTTCTAAAAGCTTAAGATCTTTAACTTCGGTATTTGTTATAATCATACTTGGGACTACTTTATTTTCATAAAATTGAGTTAAAAATGAAGTTATTATTTCTCTCACATCATCATCACTATCATGTTTTGGATAAAAAGCTTGGTTTCCCCAATTTTGTTTCGATCTAAAAAAAAATACTTGAATACAAGTTGTCCCAGATTCTTTGTAAATACTTACAACATCAGCCTCATTTAAATTTGTTTGGTTTATTTTTTGAGAGGTTTGAATTTGAGTTAAAGCCTTTATTCTATCTCTTGCTACTGCAGCTTTTTCAAAATCTAACTCTTTACTGGCAACCTCCATATCTTTCGATAAAGATTTTTGTATTCTTCTAGATTTTCCAGAGATAAAATCTATAGCATCCGAAACTGTTTTTTTATATTGAGCTTCTTCAATGTGCCCGACACAAGGAGCCGAACATCTTTTAATTTGATATAAAATACAAGGTCTCTCTCTATTTTTAAAAACAGTGTCGTCACAAACTCTTATTTGAAAAATTTTTTGTAAAATTTTTATTGTCCAATTTGCCGATCCTATTGAAGCGAAAGGACCAAAATAATATCCATTTTTTGATTTTTTTCCCCTGAGTTTAGTAAGTTGAGGCCATTTATCTTTATGACCTATATAAATATAAGGAAATGACTTATCGTCTCTTAATAAAATATTAAATCTGGGTTTATGTTTTTTTATTAAGTTTGCCTCAAGAAGAAGAGCTTCACTTTCATTATTAGTTGTGGTTATTTCAAGATTATGTGTTAAAGATAGCATTCGCTCTGTTCTTATCGGCAAGTTTGATTCCGTCACATAACTTTTGAGTCTATTTGGAATATTTTTGGCTTTACCAATATATAAAATCTCTCCCGAGACACTTATCATTCTGTAAATACCAGGATTTTTTGGAATTAATGGTATTTTTTCTTTAATAATTTTTTTTCCTAATTCTAAACTATTACTCATCTCTTCTTTTTGATACCTCAATTCCTACAGACTCAGTATTTTTAATAATATCTAATTTCTCTAGTTTAAGACTAACTTTTTTAACTATTTTATTTTTAAAAATTATATCAAAAATATTCTCTGCCAAATCTTCCAATAGTTCATGATGTTTTTCTTTCGTTATAGATGTTATTTTTTTTATAGTATCTTCATAATTTACAATGGATAATAAGTTATTGTTGTCAGGCTTAATATTTGAATCAGTTGTAATATTAATATTAAATCTTACTCTCTGCTTTTTCTTTTTCTCAAAATCATGTAGACCTATAGAAATTTTAAGTATTAAGTTTTTAATATTAACTTTTCTGTTGTATTTATATTTTTTTCTATCTTTAAATTTTATTATTTTCATTCTTTTACTTTTATAATATCAGGTGTTAGCCATGCGAGTCTTTGACCACTATCAACATTTATGATTTCTCCAGTTATATTATCATTTTTTATAAGAAACTTTACCGTATCACATATATTTTCCAAATTTACTTTCTTTTTTAATAAAACAGACTTCCATTGCTTCTTGAAGTGAGATTCTGATTGCCTTTTATTTTTTAAAGTTGGACCAGGAGATATTGCGTTTACTCTAATATTTGGTGCCAATTTCATTGCTGATGTTATGGTAAGTATTCCTAAAGCTGATTTACTCAGAGTGTAAGATAAAAAATAAGGAGTTAGCTTCTCAATTCTTTGGTCGATAATATTTATGACATTTCCATAACTACTTTTTACATATCTTTTAAAGTTTTGAGTAAGTATGGCTGGCGCTTTTAAATTTATATTTATATGTTTTAAAAAGCTTTTATCATTAAAATTTATAAGATTGTCATTTTCAAAAATTGAGGCATTATTTATCAAGCAATCTAATCCTCTCATTTTTTTAAATGCATCTCTAACTAATTTTTGTGCCTGGTAAGATTTATTTAAATCAGCTTTTATTA
This sequence comes from uncultured Pelagibacteraceae bacterium, assembly GCA_902554215.1. Taxonomy (GTDB): domain Bacteria; phylum Pseudomonadota; class Alphaproteobacteria; order Pelagibacterales; family Pelagibacteraceae; genus Pelagilacustribacter. Next base: position 16,701 of record CACDNS010000004.1, on the reverse strand, counting down.
AGAAAACTTTGCTACCTAAATCTTCTAATTCTTTTTTTAATTTGTTAGCTGAGTTCCTAGATTTATTAAAATGCACTGTAATATCTACATCATATCCTGCTAAACTTTTTGCTATAGCAGCACCAACCCTAGTAGCTCCACCGGTAATTATTATTTTTTTGGCTTCCATTTTTTAACTGCTTTTCTGGGCTTAGTTCCTGGCATGCCCATAGTTGATCTTCCTCTAGGGTATACTTTATTTTTTAATTTGTATTGATTAATTTTTGGATTAAGAGATATCTCTAACTCACTTGCCTCTAATTTTCTTATTTCGTCACGAATTTTAGCAGCTTCTTCAAATTCTAAATTAGCAGCAGAGTCTTTCATTTTTTTATTAAGTGCTTTTAAATGCTTTTTAAGATTGCCCCCAACATTTGAACCTTCACTTATTTTTACGTAATCTTTCTCATAAACAGACTCTAAAATATCACTAATTTCTTTCTTAACTGACTCTGCAGTAATCTTATTTTTTTTATTATACTTTAATTGTTTATCTCTTCTTCTATTTGTTTCTTTTATAGCTTTATCAATACTTTTAGTGACTTTGTCAGCGTATAAAATTACCTTTCCATCTATGTTTCTTGCTGCTCTTCCTATAGTTTGAATCAAAGATGTTTCAGATCTCAAGAAACCTTCTTTGTCAGCATCAAGTATCGCAACCAAAGCACATTCTGGTATGTCTAGACCTTCTCTTAACAAGTTAATTCCGACCAAGATATCAAATACACCCATTCTTAAATCTCTTATTATTTCTATTCTTTCTAAAGTGTCGATATCAGAGTGCATGTATCTTACCTTCAAACCATTTTCGTGAAGATACTCAGTTAAATCCTCAGCCATCTTTTTTGTTAAAGTTGTTGCCAAAATTCTAAAACCTTTTTTTGCTACTTCCTTTGCTTCATGCATTAAATTATCCACTTGTGTTTTTGCTGGCCTTATTTCTACCGGAGGATCTATCAAACCTGTTGGACGAATAATTTGATCTATGTATTCATTCTTTGTTTGTTTCAATTCCCAAGGTCCGGGAGTTGCAGATACAAATATTGTTTGTGTCCGCATTAAATCCCATTCTTCAAACTTTAAAGGCCTATTATCCATACACGAAGGAAGCCTGAAACCATATTCTGCCAAAGTGCTTTTTCTTGTCCTATCACCCTTATACATTCCATTAAGTTGTGGAACTGTTACATGACTTTCATCTACAAAAATAATTGTATTATCTGGAAAATATTCAAACAAAGTTGGCGGTGGTTCGCCAGGTTTTCTTCCAGATAAAAATCTTGAGTAATTTTCAATTCCAGCACAAGTCCCTGTAGCTTCAATCATCTCTAAATCGAATTTAGTTCTTTCTCTTAATCTTTGTGCTTCAAGAAGTTTATTCTCTGACTCATGTTTTTTTAAAGTTTTTTCAAGTTCATCTTTAATTTCTTTAATTGCCTGATCTATAGTAGGCTTTGGCGTGATGTAATGGCTATTTGCGTATAGTTTTACAACTGAAAAGTTATTTGTTTTATCACCTGTTAATGGATCAAACTCCTCCAATCTTTCTAACTTGTTTAAATTTAAACTTATTCTCCAAGCTCTATCTTCTAAATGAGATGGAAATATTTCTAGATTTTCTCCTCTGACCCTAAAAGTTCCTCTAAAGAAATTTTGGTCATTTCTTTTATATTGAAGTCTTACGAAAGCCTTAATTAGCTCATCTCTATCATATTCATAATTTTTTTTTAAAGTTATTGTCATTTTGGAGTAAGCTTCAACTGAACCCAAACCATAAATACATGAAACACTAGCTACAATAATTACATCATCCCTCTCTAATAACGATCTAGTTGCTGAGTGTCGCATTCTATCTATTTGTTCATTGATAGATGCTTCTTTTTCAATATAAGTATCAGACCTTGGAACATATGCTTCCGGAGTATAGTAGTCGTAATATGATACAAAATACTCAACAGCGTTATTTGGAAAAAAATTTTTAAATTCACCGTAAAGCTGAGCAGCTAAAGTCTTATTAGGAGCCAACACTAAAGCAGGCCTATTCGATGCTTCAATAACTTTAGCCATTGTGAAGGTTTTTCCAGAGCCAGTGACACCTAGTAAGACTTGCTCATTTTTTTGACCTTTAAGATTAGAAATAAGTTTTTTTATAGCTTGAGGCTGGTCTCCAGCAGGTTGAAAACTACTTTTAATTTTAAATTTAATACCACCCTCTAATTTTTTATTTATAGAGTTGTTAGTATTTTCTATTTCTAGTATTTTTTCTTGATACGTATTTTGCATTTTGTGTTAATAATAACAAAATATTATAAATTTCAATGAGCATAGTTTCCAATAGTTTAAAGCGAATAAAACCGTCACCTACTATAGCTGTTACCTCAAAAGCCAGGGAAATGAAGGCTGCCGGTAAAGATGTAATAGGCTTAGGGGCGGGTGAGCCTGATTTTGATACTCCTGACAACATTAAAGAAGCAGCTATTCAGGCAATTAAAAACGGTGAAACAAAATACACTGCAGTAGATGGAACGCCACAACTTAAAAAAGCTATTAAGGAAAAGTTTTATAGAGAGAATAATTTAAATTATGATTTAGATCAAATATCTGTTGGCACTGGAGGTAAGCAAGTTCTTTATAATGCTTTTATGGCAACATTAAATCCAGGTGACGAGGTAATTATTCCAGCTCCTTATTGGGTGTCGTATCCAGATATGGTTTTATTATCGGGGGGGAAACCTAAAATTATTAAATGTTCTGAAAAAAATGAATTTAAAATTACTTCAAAAGAACTTCAAAAAGCAATAAATAAAAAAACTAAGTGGATTATAATTAACTCTCCTTCAAATCCAACAGGTTCTTGTTACACTAAAAATGAATTAATAGAGCTATCAAAAATATTATTAAAAAATAAAAAAATTTATATTCTAAGCGATGATATCTATGAACATATTACTTACGATAATTTCAAATTTTTTACTATCGCACAGATTAATGCATTAAAAAATAGAACCTTAACCATGAATGGTGTAAGCAAATCTTATTCCATGACTGGTTGGAGGATCGGATATGGAGCCGGACCAAAAGAAATAATTAAAGCTATGGCAAAAATTCAGTCTCAATCTACGACTAATCCATCATCAATAAGTCAAGCTGCTGCTGTAGAAGCCTTGAACGGAACTCAAGACTTTATAAAAATTAGATCTAATTCATTTAAAGAAAGAAGAGATTTTGTGGTTGAAAGCATAAATAATATTAAAGGCCTAAGCTGTTTAAAACCTAATGGAGCTTTTTATATTTTTCCAAATTGTAAAAATTTATTAGGAAAAAAAACAAAATTGAAAACAGATAAAGACTTTGTTGAAAAATTACTAGAAAAAGCCGAGGTTGCTGTCGTTCAAGGTTCAGCCTTTGGTCTAGAGGGATATTTTAGAATATCTTATGCAACGTCCATGGATAATTTAAAAAAAGCTATGGAAAGAATAAAATCTTTTTGTGAAAAAATTATTTAGAGTCTGAAAGATATTTCTCTGCTTCAAGTGCAGACATGCATCCCATTCCTGCAGCTGTAACAGCTTGTCTAAATATTTTGTCTTTGACATCTCCAGCCGCGAATACTCCAGGCACGTTTGTGATAGTTGAATCTGGATTTGTTATTATATAACCTTCTTTGTCCATTTTAAGCTGACCTTTAAAGATAGATGTAGCCGGGTCATGTCCTATTGCAATAAATAAACCATCAACTTTTAATTCAGAAACTTTATTATCTTTAACATTTTTAATTTTAATTCCAGTCACTGCTTTTGGATCTTTAGTTCCTATTATATCTTCTACTGTAGTGTCCCAAATTATTTCAATTTTTTTGTTTGCTTTTAATTTAGCTTGTAACATTTTCTCCGCTCTTAATTCATTTCTTCTATGTATAAGTTTTACTTTTGATGCAAATTTAGTTAAAAACATTGCTTCTTCAACAGCAGCGTTACCTCCTCCAACAACTGCGACTTCTTTTTCTTTAAAGAAGAAACCGTCACAAGTAGCACAGGCAGAAACACCAAAACCCCTAAATTCTTTTTCTGATTTTAGGTTAAGCCATCTAGCCTGAGCTCCAGTTGATATTATTATGCTATCAGCCTTGTATATTTGGCCACTATCTCCAAATGCTTGAAATGGTTTTTTTGAGAGATCTACTTTACCTATGTGATCTTGAATCATTTCAGTTCCAACAGCTTTTGCCTGACCTTTCATCTCCTCCATAAGCCAAGGTCCTTGAATCACCTTTGAATAACCAGGGTAATTTTCAACATCTGTTGTAGTAGTTAATTGACCACCAGGCTCTGCACCAAAAACTAAAATCGGCTTAAGCATAGCTCTTGCGGCATAAATAGCTGCTGTATAGCCAGCGGGTCCCGATCCAAGAATCAACACTTTTGTATGTTTAGATGATTTATTAATCATTTTATAAAAGATATATAGTAACAAATGTTAAAATTAAAAGCACTTCTTTTAACCCAGGGTATGCATGGCATGGTTAGTCAAGTTGAGGGCTTAGCAAAGGCTTTAAATTTAAAATTTCAACACCATACAATTAAACTTAAGACATTTTGGAATTTCGTACCCCCAATTTTAACTCCTGTATCAGAGAACTTATTAACAGAAAAGATAATCTGCGACTCCAGAGTTATCATATCATGTGGAAGAAAAAGTGTAATTTCATCTATAGCTTTAAAAAGAAAATTCAAAGATAAAATCTTTAATATTCACATTCAAGACCCAAAAGTTTCTACTTCAAATTTTGATTTAGTAATATGTCCTGAACACGATGGGCTTAGAGGCGCAAATGTTTTAACTACAACGGGAGCTATACATTACTTAACTTCTAAAGAGATCAATCAGTCCTCAGGATATTTAAAAATTGAAAAAGAAAATAAAAAAATTGTATCTTTAATAATAGGAGGTCCAAATAACTATTATAGTTACAGCGATAAACAAATTGATCAATTGTTTAACAAAATTAAAAATCTCTTTAGTCCGGATAAATATAAATTAATAATTATTCCTTCATATAGAACTCCTAAAGAAATAATAAAAAAAGCTAATAACGCATTTGGGGACAACCATTTAGTTATAAAAACTATAGATAAAAAAGCTTACCTGTCTGCACTTAATTTAGGAGAAATTATAATTGTAACTTGTGACTCAATATCAATGATATCTGAAGCAGCATTAACGGGAAAACCAATCTATGTAGCAAACATGACATCAAAAAAAAATAATTATAGGTTCAAAAACTTTTTTTCAGAATTTAAAAAAATGAATATAATAAGAGATTTAGAAAATAGTATTGACTTATGGAGCTATAATAAGTTAGATGAGGTAAATCGAATAGCACCAATTATTAAAGAAAATATGAAAAAAAATGGAATTATTTAAATCTTTAAAGAATAGAACCAAAATATTCAGCGACCCATTTAAGCACTTTGAGATCAACCAGCCTTTGACTCAAAAAGCTATTGATGAAATTTGTAAAGCAGACATAGCAGATCCGAGAAAACAAAATTTAAATTATGATGGCACAAGAGCTTTAGATGGCGGCGAAGGCGCTTTTCGAGCCGGTATAAAAGATGGCGGCAAAGCAAAAAAAATAAGATGTTATGTTACTAAAGAAAACTCAAATAAATTTCCCCATCTTACAAATTTTATAGATGAATTAAGATCACCAGAAGTTTATAAAAAAATAGGATCTCTAATTGGAAAAGATTTAACAAATTCCTATGTTAGATTAGAAGTAATTTGTGATCGTGAGGGTTTTTGGCTTAAACCGCATTGCGATATAAAAGAAAAACTAATGTCATCAATTGTTTTTGTAAATCTGCATAATGAGTCAGAAAACTTAGGTACAGATTTTTATGATGAAAAATTAAATAAAGTTAAGACAGTACCTTATAAACATAATTATGGATATTTTTTTACAAGTGGTCCTAACACTTGGCACGGAATGGAAAAAAAAGAAATTAAAAAAGAGAGAAGATGTATACAAATTAATTATGTTACCTTTCCGACTGATTGGAAAGTTAGAGGCTAAATGTCTTGTAGGGAAGTAACAGTTAAGTCCTTTAAATTAAGCGATCTTATTCCTTCAATACACACTTTCGCAGTAGACATATTCGTGCAATAAGGCACTTTATTTGCCAAAGTAGTTCTCCTTAAAGTTATGGCATCATTAAGCTGGCTCTCACTATTTCCTCCTCCAGTATTGATAACTAAAGCTATTTTTTTTGCATTAAGTACATCGACTATATTTGGTGATCCTTGATTTGCTTTATTGATCTTTTTACATTTTATTCCATGCTTACTTATGTATTCCGCAGTACCTCTAGTTCCACAAATTTTAAAATTTAACTTAATTAATTGCTTAGCTAATTGAACCCCTTCCTCTTTGTGACTATTTTTTAAAGAAATAAAAGCTAATCCTTTTGTAGGAAGAGAATTAGACGCAGCAATTTGGCTTTTTGCAAACGCCATACCAAAGTTTTTATCGAAACCCATAACTTCACCAGTGGATTTCATTTCCGGTCCAAGCAATAAATCGCTGTTAGGAAATTTATTAAATGGGAAAACAGCTTCTTTTACTGCAAACATACCTTTGTTTTTACTTTTTAAGTTAAAGTTAGATAATTTTTCACCTGCCATTACTCTAGATGCAATTTTAGCAAGAGGTAAATTTTTAGCTTTTGAAACGAAAGGTACTGTTCTACTTGCTCTTGGATTAACCTCTATCACATAGATTTTATCTTTTTTAATTGCAAATTGTACATTCATAAAGCCCTTAACTTTTAAAGCTAAAGCTAATTTTTTTGTTTGATTTTCAATTTCTTTAATTAAAAAAGGTTTAATTGACACTGGAGGCAAACTACACGCAGAGTCACCAGAGTGAATACCTGCCTCCTCTATATGTTGCATTATACCAGCAACAAATACTTTTTTACCATCTGATATTGCATCTACATCTACTTCCATTGCATTGTCTATAAATTTATCAATTAATATTGGATTTCTTTCAGCTACTCTAAAGGCTTCTTTTACAAATTCTTTAAGTTGTTTTTTTTCATAAACTATTTCCATAGCTCTACCTCCTAAAACGTAAGATGGCCTGACCATTAAAGGCAATCCAATTTTTCCTGCTATTTTAACAGCTTGAGGAAAAGTTTTAGCTATTCCACTTTCAGCTTGTTTTAAATTTAACTTATTTAAAAGACTTCTAAATCTATCTCTATCTTCTGCCAGGTCAATTGATGAATACTGAGTTCCTAAAATTGGAAGTTTATTTTCGTATAAAAATCTTGCTAGTTTAATAGGAGTTTGGCCGCCAAATTGAGTAATTACTCCTTTTAAATTACCTTTAGATTTTTCTCTCTTAATAATATTGAAAACATATTCGTCAATTAGAGGTTCAAAATATAACCTGTCACTAGTATCATAATCTGTCGAAACAGTTTCTGGATTACAATTAACCATTATTGTTTCATATTTAGCTTCTTTAAGGGCAAAACTAGCCTGACAGCAACAATAATCAAATTCTATCCCTTGACCAATTCTATTTGGACCCCCTCCAAGAATTATTATTTTTTTTTTGTTAGACGGGTTAGCTTCACACTCTGAATTTAAAGAAAAATTTCTTTGATAAGTAGAATACATATAAGGAGTAAAAGATTTAAATTCCGCAGCACAAGTATCAACTTTTTTGTAAACAGGTAAAACTTTTAGAGCTTCTCTCTTCCTTCTTATTATTGCCTCCGAAATACCGGTAAGTTCTGATAATTTTTTATCTGAAAATCCAATTGATTTAATATAATTAAATTCATTAAAATTCTTTGGAAGTCCTTTTTTCTTAATTCTGATTTCATTATCTATTATCTCCTTTATTTGATTTAAAAACCAAGGGTCAATCTTTGATAGTTTATGTATTTTAGTTAAATTGATTTTTTTTCTAATAGCTTCACCTACAAGTAAGATTTTATTGGGTATATTTTCTTTTAATTTTTTTTCAATTTGTTTTGAACTCAAATCAAATATTTGATCTAATCCTGAGAAACCTGTTTCAAGGGAAACTAAAGCTTTTTGCAAAGACTCTTTAAAGTTTCTCCCTATAGCCATAGCTTCACCAACAGATTTCATTGATGTTCCTAAGACTGCCGCTGAAGTCGAGAACTTTTCAAATGTAAATCTTGGGATCTTTGTTACAACATAGTCTATGGTTGGTTCAAAAGATGCTGGAGTTACTTTAGTAATCTCGTTTTTTAATTCATCTAAAGTGTATCCAATTGCTAATTTTGCAGCCACTTTTGCTATTGGAAAACCAGTTGCCTTAGAGGCTAAAGCTGATGATCTTGAAACTCTCGGGTTCATTTCAATAATCACCATTCTCCCATTTTTAGGATTGATAGCAAATTGAACATTTGATCCACCAGTTTCTACTCCAATTTTTCTTAGACAAGCTATAGAGGCGTTTCTCATAACTTGATATTCTTTATCAGTTAAAGTTAGTGCGGGAGCTATAGTAACAGAATCTCCAGTATGAATTCCCATTGGATCCAAATTTTCAATTGAACAAATTATTATACAATTATCTCTTTTGTCTCTTACAACCTCCATTTCAAATTCCTTCCAACCCTCTAAACATTCCTCAACTAGGACCTGACTTACGGGTGACTCATGAAGACCATTTTTTACAATTTTGAAAAATTCTTTTTTGCTTTTAGCAATTCCTCCTCCGAGACCACCTAAGGTGAAAGCTGGTCTTATTATAGCTGGTAATCCTATCTGTTTTAAAACTTTGGAGGCTTGATTAAAATTATTTACAATTTTTGAATTTGGCAAATCTAAGCCAATTTCAATCATATTCTTTCTAAATTTTTTTCTATCTTCAGCATTTGATATTGCTTTTGAGTTTGCTCCTATCAATTCAATTTTATATTTTTTAAGTATCCCTTTTTTTTCAGCCTCCATTGCTAAGTTTAATGCAGTTTGACCTCCCATGGTCGGTAAAATAGCATCAGGTTTTTCTTTGATAAGAATTTTTTCAAGAACTTCTAAAGTAATAGGTTCTATATAAGTTTTGTCTGCAACGTTAGGATCCGTCATAATTGTTGCTGGATTAGAATTAATTAAGATTACTTTATAGCCCTCATCCTTAAGAGCTTTGCAAGCTTGAGTACCTGAGTAATCAAATTCACAAGCTTGCCCAATAATAATTGGACCAGCACCTACAACTAATATCTTTTTAATATCTTTTCTTTTTGGCATTTTTTTTCATACTTTTTATAAATTGATTAAATAAATAGACACTATCTTGAGGACCAGGATTAGACTCCGGATGATATTGAACTGAAAAAACAGGTTTGTTTTTTAGTTGAATACCTTCAATACTGTTATCAAAAAGAGATTGATGAGTAATCCTTATATTCTTTGGTAAATTCTTTTTAACAACTTCAAATCCATGATTTTGGCTAGTTATTTCTACATTGCCTTCAATTAAATTTTTTACAGGATGATTGGCACCTCTATGACCTAGTTTCATTTTTTCTGTTTTCGCACCTAATGTCAAAGCTAATAGTTGATGACCTAAGCAAATACCAAAAATTGGTAAATTTTTTTTAATTAATGTTTGAATTATTGGTATTGCATATTTTCCAGTTGCAGCAGGGTCCCCAGGTCCATTTGATAAAAATATTCCATCAGGTTTTTGCTTAAGTATATCAAAAGCATCTGTTTTACATGAAACGATTGTGACCTTGCAGTTGAAATCAGAAAAGTATCTTAAAATATTTTTTTTGATTCCATAGTCAATTGCTATCACATGTAATAATTTTTTTTTATTTTTTTTAAAACCATCACTTTTTTTCCACGTTTTAAAATCTTTCCAAACGTAACTTTTTTTAGTTGTTACTTTTTTAGCTAAATCTAAATTTTTAAGTCCACTCCAATTTTGAGTATTCTTAAGCAGTTTCTTTATATTAAATTTTTTCTTTTTGAAAAAAGATATTGTTCCTTTCGGAGCACCTTTGTCTCTTATTATATTTGTTAAACTTCTGGTATCAATGCCAGTAATTCCAACAATTTTATTTTTTCTTAACCATTCATCCAAGTGTTTTAAAGATCTATAATTAGAGGGATTAGTTATTTCAGTATTAATTATTACTCCTTTAGTCCATATTTTATCTGATTCGTGATCCTCTTTATTTGTACCTACATTTCCGACATGAGGAAAAGTAAAATTAATGATTTGGTCAGCGTATGAAGGATCAGAAATTATTTCTTGGTAACCAGTAATTGAAGTATTAAAACAAACCTCTCCAGTAGAGGTACCTTGGTAACCCAAACCAACACCTCTAAAAAACTTACCATTCTGTAGAACTAAAATAGCGGTGGAATCGATCTTTTTAAGATTTTTATTAGAGTTTATATTTTGACTAATCTTCTTCAAATACAACTCATAAGTTAAAGTAAAAAACTTATAAACATGATTTTGCGCAAGATATGAAATAGTTACAAAATCGTCAAGAAAGTTCTTTTTATTTCATATAAGAATTGTGATTAAATTAACTCATCAAACAATGTCTCTTAAAAAACAAATAGATGATAAGCTTAATGAAGCTCTAAAGGCCAAAGATAAAAACACTTATCCAACTTTACGGCTTATAGTTTCAGCAATAAAAGATGCAGAAATAGCTGCCCGTTCTAAGGATAAAAAAGAGATAAAAGATAGTGATATTATCTCACTGCTAAAAAAAATGATAAAACAAAGAAATGAGTCGTGTGAGGTTTACGAAAAAGCCGGACGAACTGAGCTCTTGGAAAACGAGAAAAAAGAGATAGCTGTGATCAGCCTCTTTTTACCAAAACAATTAAGCGAGGAAGAGAGCAAAAAAATTTGTCAAGATGCAATTAAAACTGTTGGAGCTACTTCTTTGAAAGATATGGGTAAAGTAATGGGAGTTTTAAAATCTAAACATGCAGATACATTAGATTTTTCAAAAGTGAGTTTAATAATCAAAGGACTACTAAAATGATCATGAAATATCCCAAAGAATACCTCGAAGAAATTAAATTAAGAATTAAAGTTTCCCAAGTTGTTGGCAAATCAGTTCAACTAAAAAAAAGAGGCAAAGAATTTATAGGATTATCACCGTTTAAAAACGAAAAGACACCTTCATTTACTGTGAGCGATGAAAAAGGATTTTTTCATTGTTTCAGTTCTGGAGAGCATGGAAATATTTTTGATTTTTTAATGAAAACTAAGTCAGTAGGATTTGGAGAAGCAGTTAAAATTTTAGCTGCAGAAGCTGGTATGGAACCCTATAGATTTTCAAAATTTGATGAAAAAAAAGAAAAGAGATACCAAATTTACAAAAATATTTTTAATGATTATGTAAAATTTTTTCATGAACAATTATTTGTAAAAGAAAATATAGAAGCTCAAAAATATTTAGAGGATAGAAGAATAAGTAAGTCAACTTTAAAAAATTTTAAAGTTGGTTTTGTTCCAAGACAAAATAATTTTTATAATGAATTAAAAAAAAAATATTCCCCAGAAGATATCGAACTAACAAAAATTTATTATAAAAATGATAAAAGCGGGAACTTTGTTGACAGGTTCAACTCCAGGATAATCTTTCCAATAAATAATTTGAACGGGGACCCGATAGCTATTGGAGGAAGAATAATTAAAAAAAACCTTAAGATAGCAAAATATATAAATTCACCTGAAACAGAGTTTTATAAAAAAGGAAGAGTTCTTTTTAATTTAGATAAAGTTAAATCTTTAAGATCAGAAACTAAACAAGTTTTAATAGTAGAAGGATATATGGACGTTTTAAGTTTAAATTCTTCTGGTTTCACAAATGTTATTTCTAATTCAGGTATAGCACTAACAGAAAATCAAATAAGCTTGATTTGGAAATTTTTTTCTAACCCAATAATTTGTTTAGATGGTGATGATAGCGGTCAAAGGGCAGCACTTAGGATAGCTGAAAGATTAATTACGTTAATCAACGAAGATAATAAGATTTATTTTTCAATTTTACCTAAAGGACAAGACCCAGATGACTTTATAAAAAAAAATGGTAAAGAAAATTTCTTATCATTTTTAAATTCAAAAAAAATAATTCAAAATTATATTTGGGAAATGTATTCAAATGAAATTAAAAAAAATGATCCTTATGCGATATCAAAATTTGAAAAAAAAATTAAGAGTCTGTGTTATACGATTAAAGATGATGTGCTTAAAAAGCATATTTTAGAAGAATTTTTGGAAAAAATTAAAAATTTAACCCCTATCCAAAGTAACAGAAGAAACTTTAATAAATTTAAAATTAAAGACTTTAGCGTATTGCAAGAAACAAGAAATCTACATAAGCAATCAAATAACTTAACAAAAGAACAATTAAAGGAATTCTCTATACTATTTATTATGATTAATTATAGTTTAACCGCTCAACTTAAAATCGAAGAACTTTCAGAGTTGAAGTTCTCTTCTGAAAAAAATGAGACTTTAAAAAATGAAATAATCAAAAAATTTTCTGAAAATTTAGATCCAGAAGAAACTAAGTCTATTATTAAAAATAAGTTCATAGATTTGATTGACCTTATAGAAAAAAATTCGAGTATAAAAAATATAATATTCAAAAAAAATGAAAAAGAGAGAGAAATTTTATTAATTGAGCTTATAGAAGAATTAAAAGAAATTAATCATCTCAAAAAAATTGAGTATTTAGAAAGTAAAGTAGCTAAAAATTTGGATGAAGGTTTATATTCTGAGCTTATTAAGCTTAAAAGTCAGTTAAATAGGGATTAAATATAGATAGATTTTTAGAAAATTCTTACTATATATAATTAACGGTATCTTAAAATTATTTAAAGTTTAAATGGCTGAAAAACTAATTACAAAATCATTTGAAAGACTTCTCGATAAAGGAATTAATCGAGGTTTTATTACTTATGAAGAGCTAGGTAAGTCTCTTGGAAAAAGAGGTGGTTCAGTTGAAAATACTGAAAAAGCATTTGTTATCATAGCAGATAAAAGCGTTACACTTGTAGAAAAAAAGTCTCAATATCAAAGTAATAGAAAAAAAGAAACTACCAATACCACAGAAGATAAATCATCAGATAAAAGTGATGATCCAATAAGAATGTATTTAAGAGAGATGGGAGGTGTAGAGCTACTTTCGCGAGAAGGTGAAATCGCAATTGCAAAAAGAATAGAGGCTGGGAAAGATGTTATGATAAACGCTTTGACACAAAGTCCTTTAGTTGCAAAAAAAATTTATGAGTGGAAAGAAAAATTAGAAAAAAATGAACTTTTAGTTAGAGATATTATCGATATTGACTCTACTTATGAAGACTTTGAGGAGTCTGAAAATGAGAATGAAGAAAAAACAGTAAAAGAGGTAAAATCAAAGAAAAATACTGATGAGGATGAAAAGAAGACTGAAGAAGTAAGCACTGAAGATGATGAATTTAATGTATCCCTGGCAAAGATGGAAGAGGAAATAAAGCCAAAAATAGTAAATATTATTGATACTCTTAGTAAAAATTATCAAAAACTTCAAAAATATCAGAGAGAGAAATTAAATTGCATATTAGCTTCCAAAGATCTTTCAGTTTCTAAAAATAAAAATTTTAAAAGAATACAATCAGTTTTAGTAGAAAATTTTAAAAGTTTGCAGTTAGCTCCATATGTTGTTGAGGAATTAGTACAATCACATTACAAAGAAAATAAAAGAATAGTTTCTTTGGAAGGAGTTCTACTAAGACTGGCAATAGATAATAAAATTAGTAGAGAAGAATTTTTAAAATACTATTTAGGAAATGAAATAAACCCTAAATTTGAAAGCTTTTTAACTGAAAATCCTACCTGGAAAGCTTTTTTTAAAAAATTTAAAAAAGACTTTAAAGAAATAAGAGATAGATTAGTAGAGTTTAGCGAAAAAATTGGACTGTCCGTTGGTGAGTTTAAAAGATTGGTTAGCAGAATACAAAAAGGAGAAAGAGAATCTCGTATTGCTAAAAAAGAGATGGTTGAAGCTAATTTACGATTAGTAATTTCTATAGCAAAAAAATATACAAATAGAGGTCTCCAGTTTCTAGATTTAATCCAGGAGGGAAACATTGGATTAATGAAAGCCGTAGATAAATTTGAATATAGAAGAGGATATAAATTTTCAACTTACGCTACGTGGTGGATAAGACAAGCTATTACTAGATCTATAGCTGATCAAGCAAGAACAATTAGGATACCTGTCCACATGATAGAAACAATAAATAAAATAGTTAGAACTCAAAGACAAATAATGAGTGAATTTGGAAGAGAGCCAACTCCAGAGGAACTAGCTAAGAAATTAGCAATGCCACTAGAAAAAGTTCGTAAAGTCTTAAAAATTGCCAAAGAACCTGTTTCATTAGAAACCCCAGTAGGTGACGAGGAGGATAGTAGTTTAGGTGATTTTATAGAAGACAAAAATGCATTACAACCTCTGGATACTGCAATTCAGTCAAATCTAAGTGAGTCTACTACTAAAATTTTAGCATCATTAACACCTAGGGAAGAGAGAGTTTTGAGAATGAGATTTGGAATAGGTATGAATACAGATCATACTTTAGAAGAAGTTGGACTTCAATTTTCAGTTACTAGAGAGAGAATTAGACAAATAGAAGCTAAAGCTTTAAGAAAACTCAAACATCCAAGTCGTTCTAAACAATTAAAAAGTTTCCTAGAAAAATAAATTATTCTGTTGTAAAAGAATAAATATTGGGCCTGTAGCTCAGCTGGTTAGAGCAGTACACTCATAATGTATTGGTCCCAGGTTCGAATCCTGGCGGGCCCACCATTAACTTGAAACAAATTCTTTAAGTTTGTTTAAAAGAGCATTAATGTCCATGTCATTAGAATTGAGTATGGATGCAAACTCTTCTTTTTGTGTTTTAGCTAAACTTAATCCCTCAACAATTAAATCTCTTATCAAGGGCTTTTGAGGATTTTTCGTGTAAACTCTCCAATCTATTTTGATTTCTGGTTGAGAAGAACTTTCTTCAATTATGGAGTGTACAATTGTGTACTTGGCATTTTTTTGCGTGGATTCTATTACCTTAAATTTTTGATCAGAATAATCAGTAAGTCTTGATGTCAGGCTTTTTAGAAAGTATTTTTCAAATAAATCTTGATACTCTGACATTGTTTTTTCATCTAAATCCTTTCTTATTTTTCCTAGGGTGTATAAACCTATACCTTTTATATCAACGTTTTCTTTAGCAATCTTCTCTATAAATTCATGTTTTTCCTGTTTGGTTATACTTTTATCACTTAAGGTTTTAATTGCGTCATCAACAAGCTCAGTTATGAAAATTTTTGGATTTGAATTATAAGTAACTGCAAGGGTTATTTTGGAGATTAAAAACACCGAAATTATCAAAAAAAATAATTTTTTCATTTCAGAATAATAATTTCTAATTTTCTAAATTTCCCCAGTCGTCATCATCTGAGTCAGAAGAGTTCTTTATTTTTTTTTCTCTGTTCTGCAAATAAAGGCTTTTAGTTGCAGCGTATAGATCAATTGAATTTTTTTCTAAACTTTCAAAGTTAGTCATATTATCTCCTCTAAAATCAATAGCAGAAGCAGCCTTAATACCTACGTAATCTATTTTTGTGCCGGAAATATTTTTAATTTCTTTTTCATGCCAAGTTACTCTTGCAAAAGGGTCTACCAAATTATCTCCAACCATCCCCACTGTATCTCTAACAGTTGTTGGGCCTAGAACCGGTAAAACAAAATAACAGCCACCACCCACACCATATGTTCCCAGTGTTTGTCCTATATCTTCTTTTTGATTTTTAAGTCCCATTGCCGAAGCTGGATTGCCTAAACCAAGTACACCTACTGTAGTATTAATTAAAAAACTACCAGTTGCATGACCTGCCATTTTAAATTCTCCCTGTAAAATATGATTTGGTATAGACAAAAGAGTAGCGACATTCGAGGTAAAATTACCTGTTCCATTTCTTACAGGTTCAGGAAGTTTATTATAACCTTTCGCCAAAGGTTCCAAAATTAAGTTATCAAAACCTTGGTTAAATTTAAAAATTCCTCTACTAACTTTTTCAAAGCATTCCTTTTCGCTTGCATTAGCTATGCTAGCGAGAAAAAGGTAACCTCCTAAAATAAATATTTTTAAGATCTTAGACAACATATGCGCTGTATACAGAAATTATGTGTATTTTGCATATAAAATTTTTGTTAATTTTAATGGGATTTTACCCTAAACTTTGATTATATTTGTCAATAAAATAAGGAAAAAATGAAGATAACACGAATAAATTCACCTTGTTTCTCAAAAAGAACGAGAAAACTAAGTAAAATAAAGTTCATCGTAATTCATTACACTGGAATGCAATCTAAGCGTGTATCTATTCAAAGGTTAATTTCCAAAAAACATAAAGTGAGTTGTCATTATTTAATAGATAGATCAGGTAAAATAATTCAGATGGTAGATGAGAACAAAATTGCTTGGCATGCTGGAAAATCAAAATGGAAGAATTTTATAAATTTGAACAATAGCTCTCTTGGAATAGAGCTGGTTAATAGAGGTCATAGATTGGGCTATCAGTCTTTTTCT
>CACDNS010000003.1:0-48319 GCA_902554215.1 uncultured Pelagibacteraceae bacterium | reverse complement strand
GCTTTCATAAAAAATCTTGAGTAAAGCAAATGAAGAATCGCGTGCTCAATCCCTCCAATATATTGATCAACAGGCATCCAGTAATTTAAATCGTCTATTTCAAATGGTTTCTCCTCAGATTTTGGAGAACAAAATCTCATAAAATACCACGACGAATCTACAAAAGTGTCTAAAGTATCTGTCTCCCTTATTGCTGGTTTTCCTGTTTTTTTATGCTTTGTTTTTTTCCACTCTTTGTGATTCTCTAAAGGATTTCCCGAGGTGTTTAGATCTATATTTTCAGGAAGTTTAACTGGAAGTTCATCTTTTTCAACTGGAACAATACTTCCATCTTCTAAATAAATCATAGGAATTGGACATCCCCAATATCTTTGTCTTGATATACCCCAATCTTTTAAACGGAAAGTAATTTTCTTTTTCCCTATCTTTTTTTTTTCTATTTCAGTTATAATCTTACTTTTTGCATCTTCCACACTTAAGCCATTTAAAAATTCTGAATTTACTAAAACTCCATCCTCAGTAAAAGCTTCACTCCTTTTATCAAAATCACTGTGTTTTTTTCCATCGGGTGATACTACTTCTAAAATATCTAATTTATATTTTTTGGCAAAGTCCATGTCTCTCTGATCATGCGCAGGACATCCAAATATAGCACCAGTTCCATAGTCCATTAAAACGAAATTTGCTACAAATATTGGTAGCAGTTTGTTTTTGATGAAAGGATGCTTAACAAATGATTTAGTTTTGTAACCAATTTTTTCAGCAACAGCCAATGCCTCTTCAGTTGTTCCTACTTTTAAACATTCATTTTTAAAATCTATAAAAGTTTTCTCATTTTTAAATTTCTCGCAGAAAGGATGATCAGCAGAGATAGCGATAAAAGAGGCGCCAAATATAGTATCGGGACGAGTTGTAAATACTTTGATATTCGAATTTTTGGACTCACTTGTTTCAAAATCAATTTCACAACCTATTGATTTTCCAATCCAATTTTTTTGCATCAATTTTACTTTTTCAGGCCAGTCATCTAGTTTGTTTAAATCTTCGAGTAATTCATTTGAAAATTTAGAAATATTAAAGAACCATTGAGCAAGTTTTTTTCTTTCAACAGGCGCATCCGATCTCCAACCACGACCATTTATAACTTGTTCGTTCGCAAGAACAGTTTTTTCTACAGGATCCCAATTTACGTAATTCTCTTTTCTACTTATGAAGCCTTTATTATATAAGTCTATAAATATTTCTTGCTGATGTTTATAATAACTCTCGTCACAAGTTGAAATTTCTAAATCCCAATCTATTGATAATCCAAGCATTTTAAGTTGTCTTTTCATTTCCGAAATATTTTTTTGCGTCCAAATTTTTGGGTTAAGATTATTCTCGCGCGCTGCATTTTCAGCCGGTAAACCAAAGGAGTCCCAGCCCATTGGATGCAAAACATTAAAAGAATTTAGGTATTTGTATCTAGCTATCACATCTCCGATTGTGTAATTTCTAACATGACCCATGTGAATTTTTCCTGATGGGTACGGAAACATTTCTAAGCAATAAAACTTTTTTTCTTTGTTCGCTCTATAAAGATTTGTTTTTTCCCAAATCTTTTGCCATTTTTTTTCTATATTATTAAAGTTTACCTTGTCCATTTAAGGTGAGATTATCTTTTCTTTTTATCTTTATCTTGCTTTTCAAGTAAAGCTGCTTTTTTTATAATTGAGACTATTAGCTCCTCTTCGATCTTCGAGTCAATTTTGCTGACAGAGCAGGACGCAGGCAAATCTTTAGAACATTGTTTTTGATGAACAATTATTTTTAAACTATTGCTTTGAATTTCATTAGATAAAAATCTGAGAGTTATTTTGATCGCATCATTGTTATTTGAAACATCGCTGTACCAATCTGTAATTATCACACCACCAGAATAATCCACTGTAACTAAAGGCAAAAAATCTAAAATCTCTAGAGATGCTCTCCACATAGGGTTAGAAGAACTAAATTCATAATTCGTACCTCCTCTTTTGCCTAGATTTTTAAGAGAAATGCCTCTGCCTTCTTCAACATTTTTTCTTGCTCTATCCATTCCTTTTATAGGTGTTTTTCGTGTATCAACTTTTTTAAAACCACCACAAGAGTTTAAAAGTAGAGCTGTTACAAACAGCATAATTAACAATTTAGAGATTCCCTTGAAACGCATTGTTAATTATTATCATGAACTCAATAAAAACCAAAAAAAATAAGTAAATTAGCCATTTATTTAGGTGTTGTATAAATACTACAGTAATTCAATATTTTACGATTATTAGCTGTTTTTTGGTTAAATATAGTCAAAAAAAGCTAAATTGTTGCCAGTTTATAAACAAATAACAAAGGAAACATAAAATGAATAAACTAACTAAATTAACGTTAGGTCTTATTGCTTCTTTGATGGTTTCAACTACTGCAGCTCTTGCTGGTGAATTATCTATCACAGGTTCTGCTAAAGCAACGTACTCAATCAGAGGTTCTGAAAGTGCGTCAGCTCAAGTTGGTAATCCACAAGGTATTGGTATAGCTAACGAATTTACACTAAGTGCTAGTGGAGAGTTAGACAATGGTATGGCTTGGACATACGCACAAGATATCGATGGTGCAACTGTACAAGACGATGCTGCAATGTCATTAAACACTCCATTCGGTCTATTCAAAGCTTGTGTACACGAGTGTGGTCTTTCAGCTAATTTAGCGTTTGACAACTCAGTATACGGAGCAGGATCAGACTACGGTATGGCAGGAACATCAGCTTCAACAACATCTGCTGGTGATGATGCAACAAACTTTACATGGGGTACAAACATTAGTTCGTACAACAACGTACAGTTCCACACTCCAGCGGACATGTTACCGTTTGGATTAACGGTTAAAGTTGCTTACGCTCCTGAAGCTGACGGCACAATGAACTCATCAAACTCTGCAGCGACTTCTACTGAAGCAGGTAACGGTGTTACTCAGTATAGAGTTGATGCAACTCCAATCGATGGATTAACACTTTCAGCTTCATACTTAGAAATAGATGATGCTGATGCAGGTTCAACAGCTACTACTCAGCAAGCTGAGCATGGTGGTTTTGCACTTAAATACGCAGTTGGTCCAGCGACTATTGGTTATGGTAAGTTCTACGTAGCTCCAACATTAGGTGCAGCTACTACAGGTACAGCTCGTGTTATTGATTATGAAAATAGTTCATGGTCAATAGGTGTTGCTGCGAATGACAACTTGTCATTCTCTTACAACTTAGAGCAGTCTGACGAAAACAACAAGACAGAGACTGCAACTAACACGACTACTAGAACTACAACTGAGTTCGAAATTAGAACAATCCAAGCAGCCTACACTATGGGCGGTATGACATTAACTGTAGCTAACAAAAAGCTAGAGAATATGGACTATACTGACGATAAAGATGGCGCAGAGACTGTATTTTCAGTTTCAATGGCGTTTTAATTACGTAGTAAGTTAAAAGATTTAAAAAAGCCGGCTGATTACAGCCGGCTTTTTTTTTATTTCAGACATAAGTGCAAATGAACTTGCATTTACCTCATTAAGTTTATTTAAATTATTTGAACGTATTCCTCCCAAAGGAACAAAACTACTATCATGTAAATAAGTAATAAGGTTGAATTTTACCACTCCTAAATATGATCTCTTATTTTTGTAGTCCGTTTTAAATATTCTTGAAAATATTATTGGGTTACATCCTTGTAATATTTTTGTGTTTATCTCTCTAACATTATGTGCTGAACCTATTTTATTTGTTTTATAGTTTAGATATTTTAAACTCTTGTTGTAAGAGGAAATATAAAGTCCATCTGCATTAATTTTTTGAAATAACTTAATGTCATTAGCTATAAAAAATTTAATAGATTTTCGTTTACATATGTTTCGAAATATTCTTAATTTTTCAAAACTGTCATCTTTAAGGTTATTTCGATAAATAATGTTAAATTTATCCCTTTTTTTGATTAAATTTAAATTTAATAATTTGATATTCTCAATGTATAAATAATAATTATTTTTAAGTATAAACATTTATGTCCATAATAGTTGATAGGTTCAAAAAAATAAAATCTAATATTAATAGTTTAGATAATTCCAAAACTATCAACATAGTTGCAATAAGCAAAACGTTTTCTATAGAACATATAAAACCACTATTAAATATAGGTCATGATCATTTTGGAGAAAACAAAGTACAAGAGGCGATCTCTAAATGGAGAGAAATAAAGAAAAGTGACAGTAACCTTAAGCTACATATGGTTGGAAAACTACAATCTAACAAGTCAAAAAAAGCTGTTGAACTTTTTGATTACATTCATTCTCTTGATAATAAAAAATTAGCGGATAGTTTAAGTAAAGCTGAATTAGAAACAAAAAGAAATATAAAATATTTTATTCAAGTGAATATCGGAAATGAAGATCAAAAATCAGGAATTTCATTAAATGATTTGAACGAGTTTTTCTCTTATTGCACCAGTAAAAAAAAACTAAATGTTATAGGTTTAATGTGTATTCCACCTAACGATAATAATGAAGAAAAGTATTTTGAAATTATGAGTGAAAAAAATAAATTATTAAACTTAAAAAACTTAAGTATGGGAATGTCTTCAGATTATTCAAAAGCGATAAAATATCATGCAAACTTTTTAAGAATTGGTAGTGGAATATTTGGAGAAAGAAATCAGTAAATAAAAAGTTTTGTTTTCTTAGTGATATATTTTAAGAGAATTTTCATATCTTTTTTTGAAACAGCTATGCATCCCCTAGTAGATTTATAACTCTTATTTGCTATGTGTAAAAAAATTGCGCTACCTTTGTTTCTAACGGTCGGTTTAAAGTTATAATTAATTACTATTAGTACGTCATATAGATTATTTTTTTTGTAAAGTTTTTCTGATTTATATGCAAATGGTAATTTAACCAATTTATTATATTTTTTTGATCTAGAGTCATCACACCATCCCATATTTTTTGTGATGCTGGTTTTTTTTAATAGAGTCTTTATTTTTTTATTTCTGTCTTTTCTATAAAAAACCTCAATAAATTTAAAAGTTCCTCTTGGTGTACAATTATCACCTTCTCGTTTTTTATTCGAAATTCCTCTTTTACCTATAGCGCATTTTACTTTATAATTATGAAAGTGTAGATTTTTATTTTTAAGTTTTATATGCATAGTAATAACGACATAAAAGTACTAATTTTTTCCTCAGATCATTTTATCAACTCATTTGTTGAACTTAAAGATCATTTCAATTTTAATTTTGATTTTTTTGAGGAGGATAAAAAAGTCAATACATCCCTCAATTACAAAGCGTATATTATAGAAGATTCAATTCTTAAAGACAAAAAAATTTTAAAATTTTTGAGAAAAACCAATATTCCAAAATTAATTATTTATAAGTCTGATATTTTTTCTGACTTAAAATTTGATGATAAAATTATAAAACCAATAAATATTCATGATTTTAATGAAAAAATAATTAGTTTGGTGACTAAAAAACAATTTATAAAAAATTCATTTATAAAACTAAAAGAATACATTCTCGACAAAAATGAGAAAAAATTAAAAAAAAATGACTTATTTATAATTCTTACAGAAAAAGAAATTCAATTATTAGAATTATTATTTAACAAAAAAAAACCCATTAAAAAAACAAATATTTTAAAAGAAGTGTGGAAGTACTCAGATGATGCCGACACACATACTGTAGAGACACATATTTATAGATTAAGAAAAAAAATTTTTGATCAATTTAAAGATCAAAATTTTATCAGTAATTCCAAATCAGGATATTCTTTGTGAAAAAAAGAAATAAAATTGCTTTGGATCTCCACTCAAAAAAATATAGATTGAGAGTTATAAAACCAAAGAAAGGAAAAGGCAGCTACTCAAGAAAAAAAAAAAAGAAGTTTAACTAAGTCTAGCCCCAATCTTTTGAATAACTTTTGAAGCCATTTCCGTTCCTTTTTCCAAACATTCTTTTTCAGGCATTTTATTGATAGAGCTATGCAAAAATCCAGCTGCAAATAAATCACCAGCTCCCGTTAAATCAATAACTTTTAAATTTTTTTTACTGTGACATTCAAAAACATTATTTCTACTTATAGACATACTTCCTTTTTCTCCTCTGGTTATAACTAATAATTTATTTAATTTTTTTCCAAACTCCACTACATCGTTAAAAGATTTAGTATCAATTAATGACATTATTTCTTGTTCATTCGCAAAAATAATATCTAATTTATTTTCTACCAAATCCAAAAAATTCTTTTTATGTCTATCTACACAAAATTTATCGGATAAAGACATTGCAGAAGTTTTTGAAAGTTTTAGTGCTTTATCAAAAGCAGACTTTGCGTCTCCTTCATCCCACAAGTAGCCCTCTAAAAAGATTAAATCACTCTCTTTAATAGCCGAGTCATTAATGTCATTTGTATTAATTTTTCCAGCCACACCCAAAAACGTACACATAGTCCTTTCAGAGTCTGGTGTTATTAATATTAAACAAGTTCCAGTCGGTGATGTTTCTTTTTTCTTAGAGTAAAAAAATTTAACATTTTCTTTTTTTAGACCTTCTTCATATTTGGCGCCTAATTCATCGTCATTTATTTTGCCTATGAATCCTACTTTATTACCAAGCTGTGAAATACCAACAATTGAGTTTGCTATTGAACCACCAGAAACTGTTTCTTCTATTTTAAGATTAGATAACAATTTTTTAAATTCAGTTTCATCTACAAGCTTCATTGTGCTTTTCGTCAACTTATTATTTATTAAAAAATCCTCATCTACTTTACAAATAACATCAACGATTGCATTTCCGATACCTAATATTTTCATTTAAGCTTTTTTTGTTTTTATTGGTTTTTTTCTATTTGGATAACAGCTTTTGCAAATTTTACAAGTTATACCGAAACAATCTCTTGCTTTACAATATTCTCTTCCATACCAAATTATTTGTAAATGAAGTCTATTCCAGTATTTTTTAGGAAAAATCTTTTTAAGATCTCTTTCAGTCTGCACAACATTTTTGCCGTTAGTTAAACCCCATCTTTGAGCAAGCCTATGAATATGAGTATCGACTGGGAAAGCAGGGTATCCAAATCCTTGAGACATTACTACGCTAGCTGTCTTATGCCCTACACCAGGAAGTTGCTCTAGCTCTTCAAAAGATCTTGGAACCTTACCTTTGTACTTTTCAACTAAAGTTTTAGATAAATAAAAAATACTTTTAGCTTTAACTCTAAAAATACCAATTCTTTTTATCAACTTTTCAATTTTCCTTCTTCCTAATTTTACAAAATGATGAGGAAGATTGTATTTTGGATAAATATTTTTTGTTACATTATTTACGTTAACATCAGTACATTGGGCTGAAAGTAATACAGAAATTAAAAGTGTAAACGTATTTTTGTAATTCAAAGGTACTGGAACTTTTGGATAAGTTTTATTTAAGACTCTTAAAATAATCTTGGATTTTTTTTCGTTGTTCACTTAAAAGTTTAAAAGATTCCTCATAGAGTAAAGACCTGGCCTTCTACTCATTATCCACTTAGCTGCAGCTAAAGCTCCTTCAGAATATAAAGCGCGATCGAAAGACTCGTGATTTAAAGTTACAATTTCTTTGCCACTAGAAAACCTAACTTCATGTTCTCCAACAACTTCTCCTTTTCTAATCGAGTTAAAGTTTATTCTCTTACCATAAGGAAAAGTCTTTTTATTTAAATATTTTTTACCAATTAAATTATTAAAATTTTTATTTTTCCCAACAGCTATTCCTTTTCCAAGCATTAAAGCAGTCCCAGAAGGATAATCTTTCTTATGTTTATGATGAACTTCGTAGACTTTACTTAAAAATTTTTTTCCTAACGACTTTGATGCTATTTCAGTTAAATACATTAATAGATTTACTCCTAAACTCATATTCCCAGCTTTTAAAATAGGAATCTTTTTTGAGTAATTTTTAATAATTTTTTCTTGTTTTTTAGTAAAACCAGTTGTACCGATGACAACTCTTTTTTTATGTTTTAATGCAAATTTTAAAACTTCCAAAGTACATTTTGGAACAGTAAAATCTATTATAACATTTGTTCTTTTAAAAGCGTGGCTTGTGTTTAGTTCAGGTTTTATTCCGCTAATCCTTCTATTAATTTTTCTACTCTCCGTTAAAGACACTAATTTAAAATTCTTATTTATTTTGGCAGACCTGATGAGCTGTTTACCCATTCTACCTTCACATCCAATAATAGTTAAATTGATTTTTTTCATTATTTAATTAAGTAAATAATTACAATAATAATAAGCACAATTATAGCCCAGATTGATAAATTATTTAAAAAATGTTTTACCTTATAATTTGTAGCTAAAAAACCAGGTAACACCAGCGCCAAAACTGCAATTAAAAAAATTGCAGACATTATCTGATGAATTTCCATTTAATTTACGACTTATTCCAAAATTTTTTAGCTTTTTCAAAAAAGCTTTTTATTAAGGGGTTTGATTTATTATCTTCTAATGTTTTAAATTCTGCAAGTAACTCTTTTTGTCTTTTAGTTAATGAAGTTGGTACCTCAGTTACAATTCTTATATATAAATCTCCATACACGTTTCTTTTAAGTATAGGCATGCCTTTTCCTTTAAGTCTTAATTGTTTTCCACTTTGAGTTCCTGATGGAATTTTAATTTTTGTTTTTTTACCATCAATAGAAGGCACTTCAACAGTAGATCCTAAGGCTGCATCTGTGAATGAAATGGGTAACTCATAATAGAGATTTTCCTCGGATCTTTTAAAAATACTATGTGGTTCAACTGAAATAAACAAATATAAATCTCCATTAGACCCTCCTTTGCTTCCCGCTTCTCCTTTGCCAGCTAATCTAATTCTTGTTCCATCATCGACACCTTGGGGAATTTTTACAGCAACAGATTCGTTAGATTGTTGTTTTCCCATACCACTACAATTATTACAAGGATTTGTAATTTTTTGTCCTTCACCAGCACACTCAGGACAGGTTTGTTGTATAGTAAAGAAACCCTGACTAGATCTAACCCTACCTTGACCTCCGCAATAGCTACAAGCAGAAGGTTTTGACCCTGGCTTAGCGCCACTTCCTGAACATGTTTTGCATTTTTTATAAGTTGTATAATTTACTTTTTTTTCTGTTCCTATAAATGCATCATTTAAATTGATTGATATATCGTACCTTAAATCGTTGCCCCTATTTCTTGATCTTCCTCTACTAGACTGTCTTCCAAAACCAAAATCTCCAAAATCTCCAAATACATCTTCAAAAATATCAGAAAAAGATGATGAAAAATCAAAGTTGCTAAAACCTCCTTGGCCTCCTGCACCTTGAAAAGCTGCATGACCAAACTGATCATAATTTGCTTTTCTTTTTTCATCGGACAGTACATGATAGGCTTCGCTCGCCTCTTTAAACTTTTCCTCGGCACCTTTATCACCTTTATTCTTATCAGGATGATATTTGAGAGCTAATTTTCTGTAAGCTTTTTTGATTTCTTCTTTGTTAGTTGATTTATCTACACCTAAGACATCGTAATAATCTCTTTTAGCCATAAAAAGGTTTGTCCTTACTAATTGGTCTTAGGCTCTTTTTTCTTTGTCTTCTTTGCCGTCAACTACTTCTGCATCAACAACGTTATCTTTTTCTTTATCCCCTTTATCCTCTTTATCAGTTTTTTTATTATCAGACTTTCCACCAGGTTTTTGTTGGCTCTTATAAACTGCCTCACCTAATTTCATTGAGGCTTGTATCAAACCTTGAGTTTTCTTTTTTACTTCTTCAGTGTCAGTGCCTTTTAAAGCATTTCTTAAGTCGGACATGGCTGTTTCTATTGCCTTTTTCTCTTCAGACGTAATTTTATCACCGTGTTCTTTAAGACTTTTCTCTGTTGTATGGATAATGCTATCTGCCTGGTTTCTTACATCCACAGTTTCTCTTTTCTTTTTATCCGCATCTTTATTTGCCTCAGCCTCTTTAACCATTTTGCTTATTTCTTCCTCAGATAAGCCACCAGACGCTTGGATTTGAATTTTTTGTTCTTTACCAGTTCCTTTATCTTTTGCAGAAACATTAACTATTCCGTTAGCATCAATATCGAAAGTAACCTCTATTTGAGGAACACCTCTAGGTGCATTAGGAATCCCAACCAGTTCAAAGTTACCTAAAATTTTATTATCAGCTGCCATTTCCCTTTCACCTTGAAGTACTCTTATAGAAACTGCGGGCTGGTTATCTTCAGCAGTTGAAAATACCTGACTTTTTTTTGTAGGTATTGTTGTATTTTTTTCTATAAGTTTTGTAGAGACACCGCCCAAAGTTTCAATACCTAGCGAAAGCGGAGTAACATCTAATAATAGCACATCTTTTACATCACCTTGAAGTACTCCTGCTTGAATAGCAGCGCCCATTGCTACAACTTCATCTGGGTTTACACTCTTATTAGGTTCTTTTCCAAAAAAATTTTTTACTGTCTCAATTATTTTAGGCATTCTTGTCATTCCACCAACTAAAACTACTTCATTTATTTCTGCAGCAGAAAAACCAGAATCTTTAAGTGCTGTTTTACATGGAGCTAGTGTTTTTTCTATTAAACTTTCTACCAACGCTTCTAACTTAGCTCTAGTAAATTTTAAATTTAAATGTTTAGGACCAGTTTTATCAGCAGTTAAGAAAGGTAAATTTATCTCAGTTTGTGTTGCAGAAGATAATTCTATTTTAGCTTTTTCTGCTGCTTCCTTTAATCTTTGTAAAGCAAGTTTGTCACCTTTAAGATTTATTCCATTATCTTTCTTGAATTCAGAAATTAAATAATTAACAATTTCATCATCAAAATCTTCACCACCTAAAAAAGTATCTCCATTAGTTGATTTAACCTCAAATACACCGTCACCTATTTCTAAAATAGATACATCAAAAGTACCTCCACCCAAGTCGTATACTGCAATTTTCTTTCCACCTTTTTTGTCTAGTCCATAAGCCAAAGATGCAGCAGTAGGTTCATTTATAATTCTTAAAACTTCTAGTCCAGCAATTTTACCCGCATCTTTTGTTGCTTGCCTTTGAGCATCATTGAAATAAGCTGGTACAGTTATAACTGCCTTTGTAACAGATTGACCTAAATATTTTTCAGCAGTTTCTCTCATTTTTTGTAAAACAAAAGCTGAGATTTGAGCTGGTGAGTATTTTTTGCCTTTACCTTCTACCCAGGCCTCTCCTTTATCTGATTTAATTATTTTAAAAGGAACTTTTTCAACATCCTTTTGTACAGAGTTGTCATCAAAAACTCTTCCAATTAATCTTTTTGCTGCAAAAATAGTATTTTCTGGATTTGTTACAGCTTGTCTTTTTGCAGGTTGACCAACTAACTTTTCCTCATTATCTAAAAAAGCTACTACAGAAGGTGTTGTTCTAGCCCCTTCAGTATTTTCTAATACTTTGGCCTGTGAACCATCCATGATGGCTACACAAGAATTAGTTGTTCCAAGATCTATTCCAATTACTCTACTCATAATACGTTTTCCTTTATTTAACTTTTATATGGGTGTTTTTTTCAATTCTACAAGTCATGAAATTCTATTTTTTTATGTCTTTTTCCTTATTATCTGCCTCATTTTTTTTAGATATACCAACCAGAGAAGGCCTTAATAGCCTGTCACCAAACATATATCCTGGTTGTATTTCCTGAACCACAGTTCCTGGTTCAACAGACTCATCAATGACCTCAAGCATAGCTTGATGTGAATTGGGATCAAATTTTTCTTTAAGACAGTTTATCTTTTTGATGTTGTTCCTCTCAAATATCTTTACGAGGTCTTTTTCAATGACATCAATATTTTTTAAAAACTTATCTAAATCTTTGTTATCTTTTAATTTTTGGTCGTTTTTAATTGAAATTTGCGCACGTTGTAAATTGTCTAAAAGTGCCAAAGTTTCTTTAGCAAAATTGAAGCCGCCAAACTCGAAAGCCTCTTTAATTTCTTTTTCAGACCTTCTTCTTTGATTTTCTAATTCAGCGAGTGTTCTTAAAAGTTTGTCTTCATTTTCTTTTAACTTTTCCTCTAATGATAAGTCTTTTTTTTCACTATTATCCTTATTCTTATCAGGTTTTTTGTCGTTCTTGTTTTCCATTATTGCTATATAGGAATAAAAAATTTAAATACTAGATAAACGTGAAAAAAAATAAGACTATTTTAATAGGCACAAATAATAAGGGTAAATTTAAGGAACTTAGCTATTTATTACCTAAAAGATTAAAGAAAATATCGCCTTCAAAACTCAAGATTAAAAGTCCTAAAGAAAGTGGTAAAAGTTTTTTAGCAAACTCAAAAATCAAAGCTAATTATTTTTCTAAAATTTCAAAAATTACATCACTATCTGATGACTCAGGACTGTGTATAAACTGTTTAAAGGGAAAGCCTGGAGTTCTATCAGCAAGATGGGCAAAAAAATATGGAGGCTTTAGAAAAGCAATGAAAAAAATTATTTTTTTAGTTAAAAAAAAGAATAAAAATAAAAAAAAAAAAAATTATAAAGCAAAGTTTGTTTGCAGTTTAACTTTTAAAGAACCAAACAAAAATTCTGTAAGCGCAATAGGAACAGTTTATGGGAAGATTGCACCAAAAATTTTAGGGAGCAAGGGCTTTGGTTTTGACTCTATTTTTATACCAAAAAAATACAAAATCACTTTTGGACAAATGAATAAAAAAAAGAAAATTTATCTAGATCATAGATTTTTAGCTTATAGAAAGCTTAAAAGAAAAGTTAAAATTCTTTAAACTTTTTGTTTTCTGCTTTGTAAATTTTTAGTTCTTGGGTAACTTTTTTTTCGTTGAAATTGAAGCTTCCAATTTTGCCTTTTATTTTTTCTTTCAAAAAAAAATCATTAATAGAATTAATTCCTTTATTTTTATTCCAAACATAATAAATTAAACCCAAAGCATCGTATGCGAGAATTGTAATTTCATTTGGGTATAATTGAAAAGTTTTATAATACTTATTATTGTGCTTTTTAAAATTATCAAAATTTATTGAAGGGTAATACAAACTTTTTACTGAATTTTCATAAAATATACTTTCATCAAACCATTGATTTACCGTAGTAAACAAAACATCCTCTTCGTTAACATCAGCAAAAACAAGGGAGGCCAAAACACTTTTTAAACTATTACCAAAATCAATAATAATAACTGAGTCGAAGTTTACTTTACCTAGAGTATATTTTTGTTCCAATCTTGATAACTCTCTTTTTGAAGTCTCATCATCTTTGTCCTCTAACATTTCAATTCTTGTGCTCAAGTTACGTTTTCTTTGAGAATAATTAGTTAATTTTTCTATTTCACCAGTCAAAACTTTAGGATCAGGATTATATTTGAATATTTTGTAATTTTTAAGTTTTGTTGATTTTATTCTTTCGTCGATAAACTTAGTGTATTCATTTTTTGGATACATTATTACAGTTTTTTTCTTTTTCTGTTTTAAAATAAAATCTTCTATTGTGCTCATTTGAGACTCTAAACTTATTCCAATACTTATAATGTTGTTCTCAATTTTAGATTCTTTATTAGACAAAGAAATAAAAATTGTATCTTTGTATTTTTTAATTTCCTCAAAATCCTCAGAGTCAGGAGGCCCAATAATTATTTTTGCGCCTGAACTGATTATTTCTCGTATTGCAGTATTAAGCTTCTCCTTGTCATTTGAGCCTGAGTCTCTTGGAATGATTATTATCTTTTTATTATTCAATTCATTTAATGCTAGTTGCGTTGAAAGCAATAATGAGTCACCAAGGTTTTTATAAATACCCGAAAAAGGAGCCAATAAACCAATTTTGAGTTCTTTAGTATTTTCATCACTCATTAAATTGCTATTAAAAAAAATTGATATATAGAATAAAATTGCAATAATTGATTTAATCATAAAATGAATTCTTTTTTACCAGGTCTATACATTATTTCTACTCCAATAGGGAACCTTGATGATATAACATTAAGATCATTAGATATATTAAAAAAATCAGACATTATTTTGTGTGAAGATACAAGAAGATCATTAAAATTGTTAAATCATTATAAAATTAAAAAAAAACTTCTCCCTTATCATAAATTTAACGAAAAAAAAGAGCTAAACAAAATTATGAAATATTTAAATGAAGGCAAAATTTTGTCATTAATATCTGATGCAGGCACACCTTTATTATCTGATCCTGGGAAACTTTTAGTGAAAGAATGTATAAAAAGTCAAATAAATATATACCCAGTTCCAGGACCATCTTCAATTACTGCTTCTATGAGCGTATCTGGTTTTGATGATAAATTTATTTTTTATGGTTTTTTACCAAAAAAAGAAAAAGAATTAAACAACGAACTTTCAAACTTAAAGGACTCATCTTTCTCTATTATATTTTTTATTCCAGGAGTAAAAATTAATTATTATTTAAATTTTTTTAAAAAACACTTCTCTTCAAGAGAAATTCTAATAGCTAGAGAAATTACTAAAATTCATGAGACTTTTTATAGAGATAAAGTAGATTCAATCCAACTTTTTAATTCACCGTTGAAGGGGGAGTTAACAGTTGTAATTTCTCAAAAAAATAATACAACTAAAACTTTAGCAAATGATTCTAAAATTAAAGGACAAGCAATTAAACTTTTAAAAAAAAATAGCTTAAAAGATGTTGTTAAAATTATATCCGAAAAGGAAAAAGTGAATAAAAGGTTAGTTTATAAAATTTGTTTAGATATAAAAAATGAGAAAATTTCTTAATATAATAATTTTATCGTTGATACTGTACTCTTGCCAAGCGTCAAAAGCAGGACCCTTTGGAAGAGGTGTAAGTATTTCATTTGATCCAAGAACTGTTGGGATGCAAATTGACGATACATTGATGCAAAAAAATTTAGTTGCCAGATTAACCTTAACAGATAAAAAATATTTTTTAGGCATACAGGTTGAAGTTTTAGATGGAAGAATATTTATCACTGGAAAAGTCGACGAAGCAGAAGAGAAACTAAGAATAACAAAACTTGCCTGGGAAACGAAGGGAGTAAGATCAGTTAATAACGCTATTGAAATAAAAGGAAAAACAAACTTTAAGAGCTCTGCCCAAGATGTTTTAATTACAACACAATTGAGAACAGCTATGATATTTAATAAAAAAATTAAATCATCAAATTATACTTTAGAAACTATCAATAAAAGAGTTTATATTTTTGGCATTTCCTTTACAGAAGGGGAAAAAAAAGAAGTAATTAAAGAAGCAGAAGAAGTTTATAATGTAGAAAAAGTTATACCAACTATTTTTTTAGTTTCTGAATTGAGTAGAAACAAAATTTAAATTTAATAATCAATTACATCAGATGAATACGCAGCAACAGATGCTAAATTTAAAATGTCAGATGTCGAGGATCTTAAAGGAGCTACCTCAATAGGCAAACCTAATCCAATTAAAAGGGGTCCAATTAATTTTGCCCCACCAAATGTTTTCATTAATTTAGTTGATATAGCAGCACTGTGTAACGCTGGCATTATTAATATATTGGCCCTGCCAACAATTTTAGAAAACGGATAAACTTCTTGATAAATTGGGTTTAAAGCTACATCTGGCTGCATTTCTCCATCAAAATCAAAATCTACTTTTTTAGTCTTCAACAATTCAATTGCATCTCTTACATGTTTTGTATTTCTCGAAACAGGTTTACCAAATGTAGAGTGAGATAAAAAAGCCACCTTAGGTTCAAAACCAAACAATCTTGCTACTCTTACACAAGAAATCGAGGTATTTACTAATCTTTCAGAAGATGGGAAATCATGAACGTTGGTGTCTGCTACAAGTATTGTTTTTCCTTTAGAAACTATAATTGTCATTCCAAAAATTGTTTCACCTTCTCTAGCAGATACAAATTTTTTTAATTTTTCAACTGAAGCAGCATAATGTCTGATATTACCAGTAACCATTGCATCAGCATCTTTACAAGCTATCATCGAAGAGCCCCAAGCTACTCGATCATTTCTTATCAATCTATCAACATCCCTCTCTAATAGCCCATCTCTTTGGAGTTTTTTATACAAATACTTTGTATATTTTTCTCTTTTCGATTTATCTTTTGAATTAACTATCTGAATTTTAAAATTTTCGTCTAATCCAATCTTTTCAAGCTGATCTTTTATTCTTTCCTCACTTCCAATCAAAATTGGTGTACCAAGTCTTGCTTTATTAAACTCAATTGCAGCCTTAAGCATGTTCTCATCTTCCCCTTCTGCAAAAATTACTTTTTTTGGATTTTTTCTAATTTTAGCATTTATACCTTGCATTAAAGACATAGAGGGATCTAGTCTGTTAATTAATTCGTCTTTATAAGCATCAAAGTCGTTAATTTTCTTTCGTGCGACACCACTTTTAATAGCTGCCTTGGCAACGGCAGAAGGTATAACGCTTAACAATCTTGGATCAAACGTTGATGGTATTATATAATTCTTTCCATATTTAGGTCTCTCACCCCCATAAGCTGAAACGACTTCATCTGGCACGTCATCTCTTGCTAACATTGCAATAGATTTTGCTGCAGCCATTTTCATTTCTTCATTTATCTCTTTTGCTCTAACGTCTAATGCGCCTCTAAAAATATATGGAAATCCAATTAAGTTATTTACTTGATTTGGATAATCTGACCTACCTGTTGCTATTATTGCATCCGTCCTAACCTTTAAAATTTCTTCCGGAGTAATCTCTGGATCAGGATTTGCGCATACAAATATAATAGGTTTCTTGGACATGGACTTTATCATTTTTGGAGATACTGTATCTTTTGCAGAAAGTCCTAAAAATACATCAGCATCAACCATAACTTCAGAAAGTTTTCTATGTTTTGTTTCTGTAGCATGTTTTAATTTAAAATTATTTAGACCTTCTCTTTTTTTATGAATTACCCCTTTGGTATCACACATTATTATGTTTTGTTTTTTTACCCCTAAGCTTTTAAATAAATCTACACATGCCATAGCTGAGGCTCCAGCGCCGTTAACTACAACTTTAATATTTTCAATTTTCTTTTTTTGAATATCTAAAGCGTTAATAAGAGCCGCAGTTGTTATAATAGCTGTTCCATGTTGGTCATCATGAAAAACTGGAATATCTAAAATTTTTTTTAATTTATCTTCTATTATAAAACAATCCGGAGCCTTAATATCTTCTAAATTTATACCTCCAAAACTATTACCTATATTTTTAACTGTATTTATGATTTCATTTGGATCTGAGTTTTCTATCTCAATATCTATTGAGTCTATATCTGCAAATCTTTTGAAAAGAACTGCCTTTCCCTCCATAACAGGTTTAGAAGCTAGAGCTCCTAGATTCCCTAATCCTAAGATAGCGGAGCCATTACTAATAACTGCTACTAAATTACCTTTACTAGTATAATCGTACGCCGCATCTGGGTTTTTAGCTATTTCCTTTACTGGCGCCGCTACACCAGGAGAATATGCCAAAGATAGATCTCTTTTAGTTACTAAAGATTTTGAAGAATTAACCTCAATTTTGCCAGACTTTCCCTTAATATGAAAATCAAGAGCTTCTTTATCTGTGTAATGATCAATTTTAGACTTTTTTGTCATTGAATTTTGAGTATGTAATATAAATGAGACGAAATCACTATTAATTTTTGACTTAATTATGAACTTATTATCTTCAACATCAGTTTTTAGTTTTTATACACTAATTAGCAGGGTATTAGGATATTTAAGGGACATACTAATAGCAGTATTTTTAGGAGCTTCCTTTTTGGCCGATGTCTTTTTTGTAGCATTTCGTATTCCTAATACATTTAGAAGACTTTTCGCAGAGGGGACCTTTAACGCAGCATTTATTCCAAGTTACACCGCAGAAAGAACAAAAAGCAAGTTAGAAGGTAAAAAGTTTGCCGATGAAGTGTTAAATCTTTTAATTTTAATTTTGTTGGCTATTGTTTTTATAGTCGAAATTTTTACACCTTTTTTGGTCTACTTACTTGCCCCGGGTTTTCATAATGATGCTGAAAAATTTAATTTAGCTGTAGAACTAACAAGAATAACTTTTCCATTTTTATTTTTTGTAAGTCTGTCATCCTTTTTTTCAGGAATTTTGAATTCAAATAATAGATTTGCTGCAGCTGCAGCAGCGCCAATTATTTTAAATATAATTTTAATCATAAGTCTTTTTATTTCTTATTTGTTAAAACTAGATTTTGTAAAAAATTTATCCTATGGAGTTACTTTTGCAGGAATAATTCAACTATTTTTTTTATTTGTTTTTACCAAAAAATACTATAAGCCATCTCTCTTTCTAAAAACTAAAATTAATTCTAAAGTCAAATTTTTTTTAAAAAAACTTTTGCCAAGTATTTTTTCATCCGGGGTTACCCAGATAAATATTTTAGTTGGCACCATTATTGCTTCTTTCGAAGCTGGAGCTGTCTCTTATTTGTATTATGCTGACAGAATTTATCAGATAAATTTAGCCATCGCAGGTATCGCAGTTGGAACAGTATCACTTCCTGTATTATCAAAAAGTTTAAAACTAAAAAGATTTGATGATGTAAAAGATGTACAGAATAAATCTATAGAACTCAGTTTACTTTTATCTGTACCTGCTAGTTTAGGATTAATTTTGGCTTCAGAGGAAATAATAAATGCTTTATTTGGCTATGGTTCATTTACAAATTCAGATGTAATTATGACAGCTAAAGCGCTAAAATATTTTGGTTATGGAATCCCTGCTTTTGCATTAATAAAAGTTCTTTCCAACTTCTATTTTGCTAGAGATAACACTAAAACACCATTTTACTTATCATTGTTTAGTGTGATTTTGAATGTTGCAATAAGTCTTTTATTTTTTAAAAAAATTGGATTTATTATCATCCCTCTAGCCACTTCTATCTCTACATGGTTAGCAGTTATTCTGTACTTATTTTTATTAGGTAAATCTAAATTTTTATTTTTTGAAAATTTACCAATTAATAATTTGTTAAAAATTATATTTAGTACATTTATTATGTCTTTTGTCCTATATTATGGATTAAGTTTTTTTGAGGATAAACTTGCTTATGATAACATTTATAAGTCAATTTATCTTGTATTTATGATAAGTTTAGTGGCAACTATATATTTAATAACTTGTTATTTATTTGGTTTATTAAAATTTAAAAATTATAGGATGTTTTAAAATGAGTGTTAAAAAATTAGCTTTTTCCGGAGTCCAACCAACTGGGAGTCTTCATTTAGGAAATTACTTAGGAGCGCTTACAAATTTTGTATCTCTCCAGAAAGAAATGGAATGTATATTTTGTGTAGTTGATTTACACGCAATTACAACCTTCCAAAAACCTGAAGAACTAAAGCAAAATATTTTTGAAACAACAGCAGCTTTTTTGGCGATAGGCTTGGATGAAAAAAAAAATATTATATTTAATCAATCATCCGTTAGTGGTCATGCAGAGTTAGCTTGGATACTAAATTGTGTTTCGAGAATTGGTTGGTTAAACAGGATGACGCAATTCAAAGACAAAGCTGGATCAGATAAAGAAAAAGCGAGTGTTGGTTTATATATTTACCCAAATCTTATGGCTGCAGATATACTTCTTTATAAAGCAACACATGTACCTGTAGGAGCAGATCAAAAACAACATTTGGAATTATGTAGAGATATAGCGCAAAAATTTAATAATGATTTTAAATCAGAAAATTTCTTTCCTATACCAGAGCCTTTAATTCAAAAAAATATTTCAAGAGTGATGAGCTTAAGAGATGGGACAAAAAAAATGAGCAAATCTGAGGAGTCAAATTACTCCAGAATTGATTTGAAAGATAGCGCTGATGAAATAGTAAAAAAAATAAAAAAAGCCAAGACAGACTCTTTACCGATACCTGGCCAGGAAAAAGAATTAGAAAAGAGACCAGAGGCACTTAACTTACTAAAGATTTATGCAGATTTAAAAAAAACTCCAATGAAAAAAATTCTTTCTGAAATGGAGGGAAAAGAATTTTCCCTTCTTAAAGATAAACTTTCAGATTGTTTAGTTGCAACAATTTGTCCTGTAGGGAAAAAAATTAAGGAATTGGTCGATGACAAAGGTTATCTAGAGCAGGTTTTGAGCAAAGGTAGAGAAAAAGCTTTAAAAAAAGCTGAGGAGAACCTTAAAAAGATACGTGAAATAGTGGGATTATTGTAATATAAATTACGCATGATACACACAGAACAAACACCAAATCCTGACTCACTAAAATTTTTGTCGGAGAACGTCATATCTTCTGTTGGTATGGAAGAATTTCAAAAAAAGGACAAAGATAAAATAAATAATAATTTTATTAAAAAATTACTTGAGGTAGAGGGTGTCGAATTAATTTTATTAGCACAAAATTTCTTAACTGTTAAAAAAAATAATAGTGTTTCTTGGGATGCTCTTAAGCCAACTGTGGTATCACATATAAATGACTATTTTGAAAATAATAAAAAACCAATTTTAGACTCAATTAATAATAAAAGTTCAGAGGAAACATCTGACGAAGTTATTAAAAAGATAAAAGAAGTTTTAGATACGAAAATAAGACCAGCAGTTGCTAGAGATGGAGGAGACATAAAATTTAAATCCTTTAAGAATGGTGTGGTAACAGTGGAGTTACAGGGAAGCTGTTCTGGATGCCCGAGCTCTTTAATGACTTTAAAACAAGGAGTGCAAAATTTACTTTGTCACTATGTAGAAGAAGTAAAATCAGTAGAAGCTAATTAAAAAATGAAAAAAAACTTAAGTTACAGAGATAAGTTAATAGAACTTGCAGAGATATATAAAATCTCTGAGATTCAAATATACGAAAGAAACAAAAAATATTTAACAACCGGTCAAATAGAACTCATTTTAAAAAAGAATAAAGTCCCAATCCCAACGGAGATCAAGAAAAATATATTTGAAATTCAAGCAAAAAAAATTTCTAAACCTATATACTTAACAGGAAATAAAATTGGAGACTTTTTCTCCTCTGTGTTAAATTCTATTTATAAATTTTTTGCTTCAATAAAAAAAGCAATTATTAGTTTTTTAACAAGTATAGTCGACTCAATCTTAGGCTTTTTTTCTTTTATAGGTAAAACTATAATCAATATAATTTTTGGAACAGGAAGAGCAATAATAAACTTTTGCTCGTTTGTAAGCAAAACGACTCTCAATTTTTTGAACAGTATTTATAATTTTGATATTGAAACAAAAAAAGTTAATCAACTTGTTTCAGTCATTTTAATTTCTGCTTTTCTATTTTTGTTTGGTGTAGCAGGTTATTTTGGAAAAGATACTCTAATGAATTTTTATACTGAGACTTTTCAAAATAAAAAAATAGATGAAAAACCAATAAAAGAAAAGCCAGAAAATAAGAAACTAGTAGAGGAGAAAAAAGCTGAGCCAAAAATCAAGCCAAAACAAAAACAGGTCCAAGTTCAGCCTGAAAAACAGAAAAAAACTAGCGCTGTAAGAGAATTTGTTTTACCAAATTTAAATCTTAAAACAGAGACAGTCTTAAGCTTGTTTGATGATGTTCAATATGACTTAAGGAAAGTAAGAAATGAAAAAAGAGTTAAGCCAATATATTTCACTCAATTTCCAAAAGATTTAGATGAAATCAAAGATAGTAAGTTAAAAAAAGATACTTTTATAAAGATTGTTTTACCTTTGGTTGTTGCAGAAAATGAAAAAATTACTGACGATAGATTAAAACTTAAAAAAATAAAATCAAAGAAGATTACCTCAGATAAAGAAAAATCTTGGTTAAGACAAAAACTTAGAGAGTATAAAGTAAAAAATTCGGACATCAAAGAACTTGAAAAAAGAATGGATATCATCCCTATTTCAATTGCTCTTGCTCAAGCAGCTAAAGAAAGTGGTTGGGGGACATCAAGATTTGCTTTAGAAGGAAATGCCATCTTTGGTCAATGGACTTGGACTGGACAAGGCATTGAACCATTAGACAAAGGTAAACATCAAGGTCATAAGATCTTAAGATTTCCTATTTTAAGAGCTTCTGTAAAAGCTTATAAGAATAATTTAAATACACATAAGGGTTACTCTAAATTTAGAGAAAAAAGATATTCATTAAGACAAAGGAACAAACCAATAAAAGGTATTTCTCTAACTGACACTCTAGATAACTATGCTCAGACTGGAAAAACTTATACAAAAGTGCTTGAACAAATTATTGATCAAAATTCGTTAGATGAGTTTGAAAACGTTTTGTTAAGTAATTCAGTTATACGTAAGGAATTAAATTTATAAAATTAATTTTCTGCAACAACAAATTGTATTCCTAACCATCTCCAAAAACCATTATCTTGTAGGGAACAATTGATACGTCCTCTCTCAGTCGTGAATTTTCCCTCGAGTAATATTTGAACTTCATATTCATTAATGAATTTTATATTCGATTTTCTCCATTCATTGTCTTCATTGGAGTAGCAACTTATTAAATTAATATTCTTGATATTTTTATAAAATTTAATTCTAACATCTGGAGGATTTGTAGAGTTGTTTATATATTTTTCTTTAGGTGTAATTTCCTCATACTTAAAAGGCAATGTTTTTAATATACTTTTGAATCTTTTTATCTCACCATATTTTTCATTAATAGGGAATCTTGGAAGTTCAAAAAGATCTTTTGACTCATCTGCTACTCCAGAATGTTGACCAAAAGCATATTTAAAATTTAAATCTTTAATAATCTTTTTAAATTCAAGACTGTATTCTCCAAAAGGGTAAGAAAAAAAAGGTGAGTTAAATCCAAGTTCCTTTTTAAAAATTGCCATTGACTTTTTAATATCTTCTTCTATTTCTCTTTTAGTTCTATCCACAAGATATTCATGAGTATGACTATGATTTCCAATATGTACAAAATCTTCTTTGGCTATTTCTCTAATCTGATCCCAATTCATATAATTATTAGCTCCAACCTCTCTTGTGCTTACGAATAATATAAAAGGTATTCTTTCAGCTTTAAGAATTGGCCAAGCATTTAAATAAAAGGACTCAAAGCCATCATCAATTGTTAATAAAATTTTTCTTTCTATATTTTTTGAATTTATATGATTTTCAAAGTCTTCAGCTTTTATAAACTGCAAATTTTCTGCTTTTATAAGACTTATATGTTTTGTAAAATCTTCAACTCTGATATTCGTAGAAGGGTATTTATTTTCATTGAATCTATGATACATAATTGCAATAATTCCATAATCTTCAAATTTATTAGATTCGGAAAAGCTTTTTGTAATAGGAAAAACCGTTAGAAAAAAAATTATGATTAAAGACTTTTTAATAATTAACTGCACAGGTAAAAATGACTCAATTGGTTTAAGAATTAATAATAATTTTTTTGTAAAAAAATTTCAAATTAATAATAAAGCAAATGATAGACTTGTGGGCAATATAGCTGAATTTTTAAAAAAAAATAAAGCTAATGTTGATAAAAACTTTTCTATTATTGTGAACCAGGGTCCAGGTAGTTTTTCATCAATAAGAGTTTCATTAGCTGTGGCAAAAGGAATAAAATTGTCCAAAGGAGCAAAATTATTTGGATATAAAGGTGATTTATTAAATGAATTAAACCTTAAAAATATTGAACTTTTAATAAAAAAAAATCTTTTAGAAAATAAATTGATTAAACCACTCTATATAAGTTAAATTATGAAAAAAATATGAGTACGATAGAAGACAAATGTAAAGAAAAAGGCGTTAGACTTACTGAGCAAAGAAAAGTTATTGCTAAAGTCATTTCAGATTCGAAAGACACTTATGGATCTAAAGATCATCCTGACGTTGACGAATTACATAAAAGAGCGACCTCGATAGATAAAAAAATCAGTATCGCAACTGTTTATAGAACTATTAAACTCTTTGAGGAGTCAGGTATTTTGATCAGGCATGATTTTAAAGAAGGCAAATCAAGATATGAACCCACTACTGAAGAACATCACAATCATTTAATAGATATAAATACTGGTGAAATAGTTGAATTCGTAGATAAAGATATTGAGGACTTGCAAAGAAAAATTGCACAAAAGCTTGGATATAAACTAGTAGACCATAAACTAGAATTGTACGGATCAAAAATTAAAAAAAATTAATATTTTGAATAAAAAAATTTTCATTAAAACTTTTGGATGTCAAATGAATGAATACGATAGTAACCGTATTTTAGATTTATTTAAAAAAATTGGTTACACACGCACAGAAAATATATCTGAAACAAATTGTTATGTATTAAATACTTGTCACATTAGAGAGAAGGCTACAGATAAAGTCTATCATGATGTAGGAAGACTAAAAAAAAAATTTAGAAATAAAAAAAAACCTATTCTTTTAGTTACTGGTTGCGTAGCCCAAGCAGAAGGTGAAGAAATTTTAAAAAAAGAGAGCTACATCGATGGGGTCTTTGGACCGCAGTCATATCATCAAATTCCTAAAGCAATTAATAAAATTGAAATTGAAAAAAGTAGAGTTAATAGCACAGAGTTTGATGTGATTGAAAAGTTTGATAATTTAAATTTAATTAAAACAAAATGTTCTAAGATATCTTCCTTTCTTACAATTCAAGAAGGTTGTGATAAGTTTTGTCATTTTTGTGTTGTTCCTTATACAAGAGGGCCTGAGTATTCAAGATCTAATAATGAAATTTTATCTGAGGCAAGACAGTTGATCGATGGAGGCGCAAAAGAGATAACATTGTTGGGACAAAACGTTAATGCATATAATTCAAAAAATTTTTTACTTTCAGATTTAATATGCAAGTTAAACGAAATGAGTGGATTAGAAAGAATAAGGTATACCACTTCTCACCCAAAAGATATGACAGATGATTTAATTGACGTACATAAAAATTGTAAAAAGTTGATGCCTCTTGTTCATTTACCTGTTCAAAGTGGATCTAGTAAAGTTTTAAAACTTATGAATAGAAAACATAATATTAATGATTACTTAAATACTATAAAAAAATTAAAAGATAAAAATCCATCTATAAAGTTTTCAAGTGATTTTATAATTGGTTATCCGGGAGAGACTGAAGAAGATTTTAAATTGACTCTGGCTTTATTAGATGAGATTAATTTTATTAATTCATATTCATTTATTTTCAGTCCTAGACCAGGGACACCAGCATCTAAATTGAAAAGCATTGACGAAAGAATAGCTAAAAAAAGATTAATATTATTTCAAAGAAAATCTGAAGAAATCATAAAAAATTACCGTCAAGAACTTTTAGATAAAAAAGTAGAAGTTTTGTTTGAAAATTCTATAAAAAAAGAAGGAAAATATTTTGGAAGAGATAAGTATGCGAATGCTGTAATAGTTAAAAGTAGTCAAGACCTAACTGGAAAAATTATGGATGTAACAATTAAAAACTTTAACCACAACACTCTTTTTGGAGAGATCTCGTTATAATGTCTAAAGTAAGTAAATTTACTGAGAGTTATATAATTAGAAAAATTGATAAAGAAACTGTTAACATACAGATTCTAGACAATAATGCTCTTATGGCCATAGTAGGAGAGTTTAATAGTAACCTGTTAGAATTAGAAAAATTGACTAATACAAACATTTTTTTTAGAGGAAACTCTATTACTGCAAAAGGCAAAAGTGAGGACATATCTAATATATCTGAAGCAATTAAGTTTCTTTTAAATAAATTTCTTTTAACTAATTTAATTGAAAAAAATGATATAGTTTTATCAGTGAAAAAAAATATTGGCACAGCAGGTAAAAACATTCAACCTTTAGATCATTTAATTAAAACTCCAAAGAAGTCGGTTATAGCAAGATCAAAGAAGCAATCTGAATATATTAAAGCGCTTAAAGAGAATAATATAATCATGGCATTAGGACCTGCAGGAACTGGAAAAAGTTTTTTAGCTGTTTCCGTTGCGATTACTTTATTAATGGAAAAAAAGGTTGAACGTGTAATATTATCTAGACCCGCAGTAGAAGCTGGTGAGAAGCTTGGCTTTTTACCAGGAGATATGAAAGAAAAAGTAGATCCATATTTAAGACCTTTATATGATGCGCTATATGATCTATTTGGCTTTGAAAAAATACAAAGAAAAATAGAAACAGGAGAAATTGAAATAGCGCCTCTAGCTTTTATGCGAGGAAGAACCTTAAGAAATTCTTTTGCAATATTAGACGAAGCTCAAAATGCAACAATTACTCAAATAAAAATGTTTTTAACTCGAATAGGAGAAAATTCTAAATTAGTAGTTAATGGGGACCCTTCTCAAATTGATCTACTAAACAAAAACCACTCAGGTTTAATTAAATCGAAAAATATTTTAAAAAACATAAATGAAATAAAAACTATTGAATTTGATCATAGTGATGTAGTAAGGCACCCATTGGTTTCAAAAATTATTCAAGCGTATCAAAAAAATTTCGATGATAAAAATTAATGTACTTGTCGAAAATAAAAGTTGGAAAAAGTATATTAAAAATCCAGAAAATTACTTAAAAAAAAAAATTAAAAAATTAAATAATTATATTCCTTTTAAAAATAAAAAGATAGAATTCTCCTTGCTGCTATCTGATACCAAATTTATAACTAAATTAAATTTGAAATTTAGAAAGAAAAACAAAACAACAGATGTTTTATCTTTTCCTTCAAATGAATCTTTAAAGACAAAAAAAATAGGAAAAAAATCGTTTATTTATATTGGTGATATAGTGATTAATCTAAGTAAATTGAAAATTAATTTAAATAATAAAAATTTTTTCTCTAAATTTGATGAAACATGGGTACATGGTTTAACACATTTAATAGGACACAAACATAAATCAAAAAAAGATTATTTAGTAATGAAAAAAGTTGAAAATAAATTTCTAAAACAAATTAATTAAATGTTTTTAAGCAATCTAATCAATAAAAGAATTAGTCTCGTTTTTTTATTTCCATTATTTTTAGGAATGTTAACTGTTTTTACTTTTCAACCATTTAATCTCACTTTTTTAAACTTTTTAATTTTTCCATGTTTATTTGCTATTCTTGTTTATGTGGAAAAAAAGTCAAAAAGCAAATATAGAAAAAAACCTTATTTAATAAATTTATTTTATGTAGGTTATTTTTTTGGTGTTGGTTTTTTTCTGACAGGGACATACTGGATTTCTCATTCATTAACTTTTGATTCCGATTTAAATTACCTTATCCCTCTATCATTAGTTTTAATTCCATTATGTCTAGGCTTGTTTTATGGAGTTAGCACTATAATTGCTGGACCATTCTTAAAAAATAACTTTTCTTCAATATTGCTTTTTTGTGCAACATTCTCTTTTTTGGACTATTTAAGAGCTAAACTATTTACTGGTTTTCCTTGGAATCTCTGGGCATATAGTTGGTCCTGGTTTGTTGAAATATTACAAATTTTAAATCCAATAGGACTATTTGCATTTAATTTACTTACTTTAACAATTTTTTGCAGTCCATTATTAATATTATACAGAAAAAATAATACGAATTTATCGATATTTTTCATTTTAATTTTATTATTTTTCTCAAATTATATTTATGGTTCTTTTTCAATAAATAAAAATACAAAGTTTATTAATAATTTGGCACAAAATGAAAATGATTTAACAAGTATAAAAATAGTTTCACCTAATTTTGATTTAAATTATAACTTGTCTCAAAGTCAGTTAAATAATCAAATTTCAAAAATAATTAAGTTTAGTGAGCCGGAAAA
The DNA here is from genome assembly GCA_902554215.1 of uncultured Pelagibacteraceae bacterium. Classification (GTDB taxonomy): domain Bacteria; phylum Pseudomonadota; class Alphaproteobacteria; order Pelagibacterales; family Pelagibacteraceae; genus Pelagilacustribacter. Next base: position 20,535 of record CACDNS010000003.1, on the reverse strand, counting down.
AAATAAAAAGACTTTGTTTATTTGGCCTGAGGGAGTTTTTGGGGGATATAGTTATTCTGAGGTGAAGGAAATCAAAAGTATATTCCAAAAAAATTTTTCAAAAAACCATACAGTTATATTTGGTATTAATTTGAAAAATGAATATGCTAAAGAAGAATCTTATTTTAATAGCTTAATTGCGGTAAATAATAACTTTGAAATTATTTATAAGTATAATAAGAGAAAACTTGTCCCATTTGGTGAATTTCTACCTTTTGAGGATTTTTTTAATAACATTGGATTACAAAAAATTTCAAGGGGTTACGGTTCTTTTTCAAAAGGAACTAAACAACAAAATTTAATTATTTATGATTATAAAATTTTACCTTTGATATGTTATGAAATTATTTTTCCTGAAATAACTCAAAATAAAAATAATGAAGTAAACTTTATACTTAATATATCTGAAGATGGATGGTTTGGTGGCACTATAGGGCCTTACCAACATTTTACGAAAGCAATCTTTAGGGCTATTGAAAGCAACACTTATCTTTTAAGATCTGCAAACAAGGGGATAAGTGCTTTTATAAACAATAAGGGCATTTCAATTAAAAGGCTAGAACCTTACGAATCTGGGAATATAGAATTAAAAGTACCATTAATTCAAAATAATTATAAAAATAAAAATGATTTGATATTTTTTTTACTTTTATTTACATATACAATCATCTTTTTAACATTAAAAAATAGATTTAAATGAGTAAAAATTTTTTATTTACAAGCGAGTCTGTTTCTGAAGGTCATCCTGACAAAGTTTGTGATCGAATTTCTGATATGGTCGTAGACACTTATCTATCCAAAGAGCCTTTTGCCAGAGTTGCGTGTGAAACTTTAGCAACAACCAACAAAGTAGTCCTTGCAGGTGAGACTAGAGGTCCAAAAATTAACAGCGAAGAAATTATTGAAAAAGTAAGAGGCTGCATAAAAGATATTGGTTATGATCAAAAAGGATTTAGTTGGAAAACAGCAAATATAGAAACCAATTTGCATGAACAATCAACAGATATAGCCATGGGAGTGGATTCTAAAGGAAATAAAGATGAGGGTGCAGGCGATCAAGGTATAATGTTCGGATACGCTTGTGACGAAACAAAAGATTTGATGCCAGCTCCTATTCATTTTTCTCATAAAATTTTAAGACTAATGGCTGAGGATAGAAAAAAAGGACACTTAAAGGGTATAGAACCAGACTCTAAAAGCCAGGTAACTATTTCATATGAAAATGAAAAACCAAAAAAAGTAACTTCAATAGTTATTTCTACACAACATTCAAAAGATATAAATCAGAAACAGGTAAAGGATCTTTTGATTCCTTATATAAAAAAATCTATTCCTGAAAGCTTTCTTAAAGATTTAGATGAAAAAGAAATTTATATTAATCCAACTGGACAATTTATTATCGGTGGTCCAGATGGTGACACTGGCCTTACAGGGAGAAAAATAATTGTAGACACTTATGGCGGTGCTGCACCACACGGAGGTGGTGCATTTTCTGGAAAAGACCCAACCAAAGTCGATAGATCTGCAGCATACGTAAGTAGATATATTGCAAAAAATATTGTAGCTGCAGGAGTTTCAGAAAAATGCCTTATACAACTTGCTTATGCTATAGGTGTTTCTAAACCACTTTCTATTTATATAAAATTAGCTGATAAGGATGCAGAGAAGATAGAAAAAGTTAAAAAAATTATTGAACAAAACTTTGATTTGTCCCCGAGGGGAATTAGGGAATTATTACAACTAAATAAGCCAATATATGAGGCGACTGCTGCTTACGGCCATTTTGGAAGACAGCCTCAAAATAACGGCCAATTTTCTTGGGAAAAAACAGATAAAATAAGTATTTTTAAATTGTAACCTTGAAAAACATATAAATATTTATTAAATAGTATTCACATTGCTAATTTTACAAAATGGGCTTTTGCCCATTTTTTTTTGGAAAAAACAAAAAGGAAAAATATGTTAAACAGAGGATTAGATAAATTAGAGCTTTTAAGGATAGTTGAAGCTGTAGCAAATGAAAAATCTATTGATAAAGAGCTAGTTATCGAGTCAATGGAAAGTGCAATTCAAAAGGCTGCATTAACAAAGTTTGGAAATGATAATAGCATAGAAGTAAATATTGACAGAGAAAATGGAGAGATCAAAATAAATAAAGTTCTTGAAATAGTCGAGAGCGTTGAAGATCCCAACAAACAAATTAATTTAGCAGAAGCAAAAAAAACAAATAAAGAAAAAAAAGAACTTAAAATTGGCGATAAAATCTTTGAAGAGCTGCCACAAATAGATTTCGGACGAATAGCAGCTCAAAGTGCTAAACAGGTAATTAGTTTTCGAGTAAAAGAGGCTGAAAAGAATAGACAATATGAAGAGTTTATTGACAAACAAGGCCAAATTTTAAGTGGCATAATTAAAAGAATGGAATATGGAAATGTGATCGTAGATTTAGGAAGAGCTGAGGGGGTAATAAAAAAAGATGAATTAATACCTAGAGAAATTCTTAAAACAGGGGATAGAGTCAAAGCTTACTGTAGTGAAGTAAAAAAAGAAATTAAAGGACATCAGATTTTTTTATCAAGAGCACATCCACAATTTTTAGCAAAACTTTTTTTTCAAGAAGTTCCAGAAATTTATGAGGGAACAATAGAAATTAGATCTGTGGCAAGAGATCCAGGTAGTAGAGCGAAAATATGTGTTTATTCTAAAGATAGTTCTATAGATCCTGTAGGTGCATGCGTAGGTATGCGAGGCAGTAGAGTTCAAACTATAGTAAACGAACTTCACGGGGAAAAAATTGATATAATCAAATGGACCGAAGATCTTCCTACTTTAATTTCTGAGTCCTTATCACCTGCAGAAATACAAAAAGTTTTAATAGATCAAGAAAATAAAAGAATTGATGTAATTTTATCAGAGGAAAACTTGAGTAAAGCTATAGGTCGAAGAGGTCAAAATGTAAGGTTGGCATCTAAATTAACAAATTACGAAATAGATATTTTAACAGAAAAGGAAGATTCTGAACGAAGGCAAGTAGAATTTAAAGATAAAACAGAAAACTTAATAAAAAACTTAGAAGTAGATGAAACATTGGGACAGCTTTTAGTTTCAGAGGGTTTTCAAAGTATTGAAGAAATATCTCAATCTAAGGTCGAGGATATCTCAAAAATAGATGGAATAGATGAGAGTACAGCAGAGGAATTGATCAATAGATCAAAAGAAAATTTAATAAAAGAAAAAGAGGAAGTCTCTAAAAAGCTTAAAGAGCTAGGAGTTGAAGACTCACTAATAAACTTAAAGGGTATAACTCAAGGAATGTTAGTTTTACTAGGCCAAAGAAATATTAAAAAATTAAGTGACTTTGCTTATCTTTCTTCAGACGAATTAATAGGGGGATTTGACGAAGTAAAAGGCAAAAAGGTTAGAATAGAGGGATATTTAGAAGAGTTCTCTTTATCAAGAGAAGAGGCCGATCAGTTAATTATGAACGCAAGGGAGATTGTTTTTAAAGAATAATTTTATGAAAGAAGATAAAAATAAAAAAAAAACTTTAACTATTTCTAGTAATTTTAACAAAAAAATTGATGTCTCTTCGATTAAAAAGAAAGATAGTAAAAAGTCTTTTTATATAGAAAAGAAAAAATCACAGAGAGGCTTCAGAAGTCCAGGAAAACCAATTACTTCAAATAATTTTGAGGGTAAGGCTCACTCACACAAAAGAAACCTAGAAAGAAAATTTGTTGAACAACAAGCAACAAAAGCCTTTATAAAAAAGGATGAAAAAAAATCTAGCAAAAATAAATTAAAATTAAGAGGACCAGTAGAAAAAAAAGATTTTAAACTAACAGTATCAAGAGCTCTGAATGTTGAAGAAATAGAAATTAAACAAAGAAGTTTAGCTTCAGTGAAAAGAGCACGATTAAAAGAGAAAAGAAACAACCCACAACCTGAAGAGAAAAAAGAGTTTAAAAAAGTTATTAGAGACGTAAAAATCCCCGAACAAATTTCTATTCAAGAGCTATCAAATAGAATGGCAGAACGTTCTAGTGATATCATCAAGTTTTTATTCAACATGAAGGTTGTAGCAACAATTAATCACGTTATAGATAAAGATACTGCTGAGTATATAGTTAAAGAATTTGGTCATAAGGCAGTTATTGAAGAAAAACCAGTATTAGAAACTATCAAAATTAAAAATGTTGTTAAGGGCAATTTAAAAAAAAGACCTCCAGTAGTTACGATTATGGGACATGTTGATCATGGAAAAACATCTTTGTTAGACTCACTAAGAAACACCGATGTTGTTTCCGGTGAACATGGGGGTATAACCCAACATATCGGAGCTTATCAAGTAAAAACTGATAAGGGAGAGACTATTACTTTTATCGACACTCCTGGACACGCTGCTTTCACTGAAATGAGGGCTAGAGGTTCAAAAGTTACTGACATTGTTGTGCTGGTTGTAGCTGCTGATGATGGTGTTAAACCACAAACTGTTGAGGCTATAAAACATTCAAAAGCAGCAAAGGTTCCAATCATTGTAGCTATAAATAAATGTGATTTACCAAATAAAAACATAAGTAAAATAAAAAATGATTTGATGCAACATGAGCTTATAGCTGAGGAATTAAGCGGAGAAACTTTATTTGTTGAGGTCTCGGCTAAAAAAAATGAAAATTTGGATAAACTTAAGGAAACTATACTTCTTCAGTCGGAAATACTAGATTTGAAATCTTCTTTTGTTGGGCCTGCTTCTGGGGTTGTACTTGAGTCAAAAATAGATAAAGGAAAAGGTCCGGTATCCACAATTCTAATATCTAGTGGTTTATTAAAAAAAGGAGACTTTTTTGTTTGTGGAAATACTTGGGGCAAAATAAGGGCCATGATTAATCACGAGGGAAAAAATGTTGAAGAAGCCTCACCATCAATGCCTATTGAAATATTAGGGATGAACAGTTCTGCATTTGCTGGCGCTGAATTTTTTGTAACTGAAAATGAGGTGAAAGCAAAAGAGATTATTGATTTTAAAAAGGTAGATAGCAATTTAAATAAGAATTTAATAGCAAAAGATAATACAAAATTATTTGAGGCCAAATCTAGCAAAAATGAACTAAATATAATTATAAAGTCGGATGTACAGGGTTCAAACGAAGCTTTAAAAACGGCTATAAACAAAATTAAACATGACGAAGTTCAAGCACATATTATTTTATCTGATATAGGTATGATTAATGAAAGTGATGTTCTTTTAGCCAAAGCGTCGAATGCTTTATTAATTGGCTTTAATGTAAAACCAAATAGAGAAGCAAAAAAGTTAGCAGAAGAACAAAATATAGAAATTAAATACTTCAACATAATTTACGAAGCACTTGAGTCCATAGAAAAAGGTCTCTCTGGTTTATTGGAGCCAGATATAAAAGAGGTTTCAAATGGTTCAGCTCAAGTACAAAAGGTCTTTAAAGTTTCTAATGCAGGCAGGATAGCTGGATCAAAAGTTGTTAACGGAGAAATTAAAAACAGATCAAAAGCTAGGCTTATAAGAGATGGTGTGGTTGTTTATGATGGTGAAATTTCAAGTATATTTAGAGAGAAGAATGCTGTAAAAGAAGTTAAAACAGGTTTAGAATGCGGAATAGGCTTAAAAGATTTTATCGATTTTAAAGAAAATGATATTATCGAGTCCTATGAATCTAAAAAAATACAAAGAACAATTTAATGAAAAAAGACAGTCGAAATCAAGCTTACAGTCAAAGACAGTTAAGAGTCGGTGAACTTATAAAACAAAATCTCGGAGAAATTTTCATCAGAAATGAGGCTAAAATTCCTACTCTTGATACTAAAATGATAACTGTTACTGAGGTAAGAATGACACCAGACTTAAAAACCGCAAGAACCTATGTAATTCCTTTAGGTGGTGTAGAAATGAGAAAAACCGTAAGTACCTTGACTGAATTCTCACATCTTGTTAGAAAAGCATTGTCAAAAAAAATTGACACTAAGTTTCTTCCTAAACTTTCATTTATTGAAGATAACTCTTTTGAGTATGCTGAAAAAATTGAAAGATTAATAGAAAAAAATAAAAAAAATGAAACAATCGAAAAAAAATACAGTTAGTACATTAGCTATTCACGAAAAAGACGTTGGTTCCACACAAGTTCAAATTGAATTATTAAGCAAAAAAATTGCAAGATTATCAGAACATTTTAAGAAATTTAAAAAAGATAAACATTCTACCCTAGGATTAGAAAAATCAGTTAACAGGAGAAAAAAACTTTTAACATATTTAAAAAGAAGAGATCCCGAGTCGTATAACAAAGTTCTAAAACAATTAAATTTAAGGAAATAATGTTCAAAATTCACAAAGAAGAAATTAAAATAAATGGAAAAAAAATAACTTTAGAAACAGGAAGAATTGCTAGACAGGCTGACGGGGCTATTATTGCAACTTGTGGAGAAACAGTTGTGATTGCAACTGCGGTTGGAGCAAAAAAATTGAAAGATGGACAAGATTATTTTCCTTTGTCTGTAAATTATCAAGAAAAATATTACGCAGCTGGAAAAATTCCTGGAGGTTATTTTAAAAGAGAAGCAAGACCAACCGAAGCTGAAACATTAATTTCAAGACTTATAGATAGACCCATTAGACCTCTATTTCCCTCAAGCTTTTTGAATGAAGTTCAGCTTTTACCAACAGTCCTATCCTACGATGGTGAAAATCAACCAGATATTTTATCAATAATTGCTTCATCTGCTGCTTTAGCAATATCAGGACTTCCTTTTCAAGGTCCTATTGCTGCTAGCAGAGTTGGATATAAAGATGGAAAATTTTTATTAAACCCATCTATTGAAGAACTAAAAGAATCAGAATTAGATTTGGTTGTTGCAGGAACTAAAGATGCAGTTTTAATGGTTGAGTCTGAAACTTCAGGTCTCTCAGAAAAAATAATGTTAGACGCTGTAAAGTTTGGTCACGAAAACTTTGTACCAGTAATCGAGTCAATTGAAAAATTAGCTAAAAAAGCTGGCAAACCTAGATGGGAAGTGGAAGAAGTTGACCATTCAGATGTTAAAAAGAAAATCACCGATAAATTTGAAAGCGGTCTAAGAACTGCTTTTAAAGAAATAGATAAAAAGAAGAGATCAACAGCTATTTCTGAAATAGAAACTCAAGTAAAAGAAATGTTCGCTGAAGATGAAAATGTGACCGAAAATCAAGCTATGGCTCAATTAAAGTCATTAGAAAAGGATATAGTTAGAACGGCAATATTAAAAGATAAAAAAAGAATCGACGGTAGAGGTTTAGCTGACGTAAGACAAATCAAATGTGAAGTTGGAGTATTGCCGAGGACGCATGGTTCTGCTTTGTTTACTAGAGGAGAAACCCAGGCATTAGTAGTTACAACTCTAGGAATGACCGATGATGAACAAAGATTAGAGAGTCTAGAAGGAATGCAAAGATCAAGTTTTATGCTACATTATAATTTTCCTCCTTTCTCTGTTGGAGAATGTGGTAGAATTGGAACTGGCAGAAGAGAGATAGGACATGGTAAACTGGCATGGAGGGCAATAAATTCCTCATTACCGTTAAAAGAAAATTTTCCTTATACTTTGAGAGTTGTTTCAGAAATCACCGAGTCTAACGGCTCTTCCTCAATGGCAACAGTTTGTGGAACTTCTTTATCTTTAATGGATGCAGGCGTACCTATAAAAGAACCAGTTGCTGGTATAGCGATGGGGTTGATAAAAGAAGGTGATAAATTTTCAGTGCTTTCAGATATCTTAGGTGACGAAGATCATTTAGGAGATATGGATTTTAAAGTAGCAGGAACAAAGGATGGAATAACATCTCTTCAAATGGACATCAAAATTACAGGCATTACATTTGAAATTATGGAAAAAGCTCTAAATCAAGCTAAAGCTGGAAGAGAGCATATTCTCACTGAAATGAATAAAGCACTTAAAACATCAAGAAAAGAATTTTCAAAACATACTCCAAAAATGGAGACTATAAAAGTTGATAAAAAAGATATTGCAACAGTAATAGGTAAAGGAGGTGCTACGATTAGAGAAATAGTCGAAACTTCTGGAGCAAAAGTAGATGTTAAAGACACAGGAGAGGTAACTGTTGCTGCACCAGACGAAGCTTCCAGAAATAAAGCTATAGAGTTTATTAAAAGTTTAATCGCCAAACCTGAGATAGGAAAAATTTACAAAGGTAAAGTGGTTAAGATTATGGAATTTGGAGCTTTTGTAAACTTTTTAGGTAAGCAGGATGGCTTGGTTCATATTTCAGAACTTGCAGCTAAAAGGGTAGCTAAAGTTGGAGACGTCGTCAAAGAAGGAGACGAAGTTTCAGTAAAAGTAGTAGGTTTTGATAGAGGTAAAGTTAAATTATCTATCAAGCAAGCGGTAGCTTAAATCTCAGATTTTATATTCAAAATTTTGAGTTTTTTCATTTACTTGAAGCTCAAATGCTCCATTATGCAAATGAAAATTTCTAGCCATTTCGGTTAGAGGAGATAAAGTAACTAATCTATTAAGATGATTTGATTTTTTAATCTTTTTAAATACTTCTTTCACAATTAATTTTCCTCCCCCTTTCTTCTTAGACCAAACTGTATAAGCAATAGCTATTTTCCCTACTTTCTGGTCTCTTAAGGCACTTTGTAAGTGTGCATCTTTAGTCATCATATCTAGCTCTTCAACTGTTTTTGGAATTTCATTTGTAAAACCAAAACACATAATTGCACAAATTTCCTTTTTATACTTTACACCATAAATTTTACGTCCATATTCAGTTCTAAACTTAATATCTAACTCTGGTCTTACTGGGTCTTCACTAACATTACACGTTTTAAGTTCTACTAATTCCGCCCCTTTGACCCAGTCAAAAAAGTTATCTAATTTTTCTTTAAATTTTTCGTTTATTTTTTTCATTTGATTAAATATTTATAATTTTTTTTATTTATACTTAGACTTACTATTTATGCATTTTAGTAATGTTATTTTTGCAAGTTAAGAAATATTTTTAGGATCTGGCATTCCTACTTTGTTATACCCAGCGTCAACATAATGAATTTCTCCTGTTACTCCAGCAGCAAGATCGCTTAGTAAGTATAAAGCAGAATTACCTACATCATGAATATCTACATTCCTTTTTAAAAAGGAATGGTTTTCATTCCATTTATACAAAAATTTTGCATCACCTATAGCTGAAGCTGCTAAAGTTTTTATCGGACCAGCACTTATTGCATTTACTCGTATTCCTTTAGCTCCTAAATCTCTGGCTAGGTATTTTACACTTGACTCAAGTGCTGATTTGCAGACTCCCATAACATTATAATTAGGGATAGCCTTTGTAGATTCATAAGTAAGAGTTATCATGCTTCCACCTTTTTTCATGATTTTTGAAGCTTCTTTTGAAACTTCAGTAAATGAAAAACATGAGATTAGCATGCTTCTTAAAAAATTTTCTCTAGATGTATTTAGATATTCACCAGACAATTCTGATTTATCGGAAAATGCTACCGCGTGAACAACAAAGTCTATATCGCCCCATTGAGATTTTATATCTTCAAATAGTTTAATAACCTCATTCTTTTTTTCAACGTCACAACTAAAAGTTATTTTTGAATTTAATTTTTCCGCTAAAGGGATAACTCTTTTTTTTAAAGCATCACCTAAGTATGTAAACGCTAGTTCTGCCCCTGCTTCAGCAAGTTTTTGAGAAATACCCCACGCTATGGAACGTTCATTTGCAACGCCCATTATTAATCCTTTTTTTCCTTTCATCAGGTCCATGAATTATACCTTTTCAAAAACTAAAGTTGCATTTGTTCCACCGAAACCAAAACTATTAGACATTACTGAATTCAAAGTTACATCTTTTTCAACTTTTGTTACTATTTGATATTTTTTTGCTTCCTCATCCATATCAGTTATATTTTCAGAAGCAGCAATGAAATTATTTTTCATCATAATTAAACTATAAATAGCCTCATGTACAGAAGTTGCCCCAAGTGAATGACCTGCCAACGATTTTGTTGAGCTAATTTTAGGCTTGTACTTATTGAAGACTTCTCCAACAGCTTTTAATTCAGTAATATCTCCAACAGGAGTTGAGGTACCGTGTGTATTTATGTAATCGATTTTATTTTTTGCTGTTCCTAATGCCATTTTCATGCATCTTACAGCTCCCTCACCAGAAGGCGCAACCATATCAAAACCATCTGATGTTGCTCCATAACCAGTGAGCTCTGCATAAATTTTTGCACCTCTTGCTTTTGCATGTTCATATTCTTCTAAAACCACCACACCTCCACCACCAGATATTACGAAACCATCTCTTGTTTTGTCATATGGTCTAGAGGCTTTTTCTGGAGTGTCATTATATTTTGAAGATAGCGCTGTCATAGCATCAAACATAGCTGTCATTGCGAAATGAACTTCGTCGCTTCCCCCTGCAAAAACAATTTTTTGTTTCCCAAGTTGAATTAATTCCATTGCATTACCTATACAATGCCCACTAGTTGCACATGCTGAACTAATTGTGTAGTTAACTCCTTTAATTTTAAATGGAACGGCTAACGTTGCTGAAGCAGTACTCGACATTGTTCTAGGAACAACAAAGGGCCCCATCCTCTTTGGACTTTTCGCTCTGGTTTTATCAGCAGCTAAAATTACATTCTCTATTGAAGGACCCCCGGAACCCATTATCATTCCGGTGCTAATATTGCTTATATCTTTTTCTTCCAACCCAGAGTCTTTTACTGCCTCATTCATAGATACGTAATTGTAAGCAGAGCCTGGTCCCATAAATCTTATAAACTTTCTATCAACATGGTCTTCAAGTTTTATATTTGGTTTTCCATGCACATTACTTTTTAAATTATATTCTTTATATTCTTCCGAAAATGAAATTCCAGACTTTGAGTTTAGAAGTGATTTATATACTTCGTCCTGATTATTACCAAGACAAGAAACTATTCCAATACCTGATATCACCACTCTTTTCATGATTTAAATAATCCTACTTTTAAGTTTTCTGCTGTATATATTTTTTTTCCATCAGCTTTTAATATTCCATTAGCTAATCCAACTGTTGTTCCTTCTTTGACAAGAACTCTTTTCATATCTATTTCATATATTGCCATCTTAGTTTTTTTTAATACTTCACCTGTAAATTTAACAGTGCTTACTCCTAACGCTCTACCTTTACCAGGATTGCCTATCCATCCTAAATAAAATCCTACTAATTGCCACATAGCATCTAATCCTAAACATCCAGGCATCACAGGATCATCCTGAAAGTGACAATTAAAGAACCACAGATCGTCTTTTATGTCTAGTTCTGCTTTTATAAATCCTTTTTTATATATGCCGCTATTTTCTTGAATTTTTGTTATTCTATCGAACATCAACATTGGTGGAAGAGGTAATTTTGCATTTCCCTTGCCAAATATTAAACCTTTCCCGCAATCTATTAGCTCTTTATAGTCATAACTATCTTTTTTTTTCATAAAACGGTAATGATTATCAATAGCACCTTATTAATAATGTTAAATTATTGTAATATTATGACAACGTAACCCAGTCTAAACCACTTTACAAACACTTTAGAATCGTCATAAAATATACTCATTAGGGAATTCAAATTATGAGCGAACAGTCAAAATGTCCATTTACTGGCGCAGGAACGCCACCTAAACATCCTACAGGAAGAGGTACATCTAATAAAGACTGGTGGCCAAATAATCTTAATCTTAAAATTTTAAGTCAACATTCCTCTTTAGTAAATCCAATGGATAAAAAGTTTAGTTATGCGAAAGAGTTTAAAAAACTAAACTATAAATCACTTAAAAAAGATTTAAATAAATTGATGACAAATTCTCAGGAATGGTGGCCAGCTGATTACGGTCATTATGGCCCCTTGTTTATAAGATTAGCATGGCATGCTGCTGGGACTTATAGGACTGGAGATGGACGTGGAGGCGCTGGTACTGGGAATCAGCGTTTTGCTCCTCTTAACAGTTGGCCTGATAACGTAAATTTAGATAAAGCTAGATTATTACTATGGCCAATTAAAAAAAAATATGGAAAAAAAATTTCTTGGGCAGATTTATTTATTTTAGTTGGTAACGTCTCACTGGAGTCTATGGGTTTTAAAACTTTTGGTTTTGGAGCAGGAAGAGAAGATATTTGGGAGCCTGAGGAAGATATTTATTGGGGTTCAGAAAAAGAATGGTTAGGTGTTAATCGCTATAGTGGTAAAAGAGATCTGGAAAATCCCCTAGGAGCATCTCACATGGGCTTAATATATGTTAATCCTCAAGGACCTGATGCCAACCCTGATCCTTTATTAGCTGCGCATGATATTCGTGAAACTTTTGGACGAATGGCGATGAATGATTATGAAACCGTAGCACTTGTTGCAGGAGGACATACTTTTGGAAAATCTCATGGAGCAGCGTCTGAGTCTCATAAGGGCCCAGAACCTGAAGGTTCTAAAATTCAAGATCAAGCAACAGGTTGGAATAGTAATTACAAAAGCGGTAAAGGAGTTGACACAATAAGTAGTGGGATAGAAGGTGCATGGACACAGTCTCCAACTAAGTGGGATATGGGGTATTATGACTGTTTGTATGGCCACGAATGGGAATTAACTAAAAGTCCTGCTGGAGCTCACCAATGGACACCTAAAAAAAATGGTCAGGAAATAAAAATGGTACCTGATGCTCACAATCCGTCAATAAAACATCCGCCTATGATGCAAACTACAGATCTTTCTTTAAGATATGATCCAAAATATGGACCGATATCCGAAAACTTTCATAAAAACCCCGATGAATTTGCTGATGCCTTTGCAAGAGCGTGGTTTAAGCTGACACACAGAGATATGGGCCCTAGAGCATGCTACTTAGGTCCAGAAGTTCCAAAGGAACAATTAATATGGCAGGATCCAGTACCAAAATCTAAATACAAATTAAAAAACAAAGATATAAATTTACTAAAGAGTAAAATTTTGAAATCGGGACTCTCAATATCTCAACTAGTTTCTACAGCCTGGGCTTCTGCTTCTACTTTTAGAGGTTCAGATAGAAGAGGTGGAGCTAATGGAGCAAGAATTAGACTAGAACCTCAGAAAAATTGGGAGGTCAATAATCCTTCTGAATTATCTAAAATATTAAAAATTTATGAAAAGATTAAAAAGAGTTTTGATAGTAAAAATAAAAAAGTTTCAATTGCTGATTTAATTATTTTAGGAGGTTGTGTAGGAATAGAAAAAGCTGCAAAAAATGCAGGTAAGAAAGTATCAGTTCCATTTAGAGCTGGAAGAGAAGATGCTTCTCAAAATCAGACAGATGTATTCTCATTTAGCTTGCTTGAGCCAAAAGCAGATGCTTTTAGAAATTATATGGTAAATAAGCCAAACGGATCGTCAAGCAAGCCTAGTGTTTCAGCAGAAGAGATGCTGGTAGATCGTGCTCAACTAATGAAATTAACTCCTCCAGAAATGACAGTTCTAATTGGAGGTATGAGAGCGCTTAATACAAATTTTGATAAATCAAAGCATGGAATACTTACTAATAAAACCGATAAATTAACAAATGATTTTTTCGTTAATTTGCTTGATATGGGCACGACCTGGAAGGAAATAGACGATCATGAAGAATTTTTTGAAGGAAGAGATCGTAAAACAAATAAGGTAAAATGGAAAGCGTCTAGAGTAGATTTAATTTTTGGATCTAATTCACAATTAAGAGCTATTGCAGAAGTTTATGCCTGCGAAGACTCTCTAGATAAATTTATAAGCGATTTTATACTTGCTTGGACTAAAGTTATGAACTTAGATCGCTTTGATTTGAACTAAAAATCATTTATAATTAAACTATGACAGAATTTACAACAGGCATTTACGAAGTAGCAAAGAATATATACAAACAAAATAAGGGTTCAATTTTAAGAACCGTTGTTTATACAATTGGCCATTTTGCGATAGCTATAATAGTTTTAATGTCAGTTGCAGATGTTTCATTTGGAATTGCATTAACAGACGCAATAGTTGAACCGTTGGCTAATTCAGTCTGGTATTTTATGCTCGATAAATTTTGGGCCTCAAAAACAAGTAAAAGAAATTCTTAAAGTCTTCCCCACAAGTTTTGATTCTTTACCCATCCTTTATAATCTCCAGTCTTAATTTTGCACCATTTTCCTTTACACTTATAAATTAAACACAATCTACCTTTTTCAAGTTTTACCTGAGGCTTTGAGTAAATTGTAGGTCCTTTGAAAACTATTACATCTTCTTCAAGTGTAATAGCGGCTTTTTTTTTTGATAATTGAGAAACATGTATCCACCCAGAATTATTTTGATGGTCTCTGATCTTTCTAAAGTTCTCTGATTTATCCTCTATGATAACCGGCAAATATTTTTTATTATAAAAAATTTTTACTGGATATTGAAAAGACGGTCCTTGTCTTAGATTTACTTTGTCATTTCTTAAAGTTAAAAAATTTTTTTCAACAGCTAGTAAATCATTAATTAAAATCGTAAAAAAAAATAATAAAAATAGTCTATTCATTTTATTTTTCTACATTTATTAATACAATTGATATTACTTGATAATTTCACTTTTCTAAAATCTAAACTTAGTGAATTAAAAACAATCATTTTACCTGAAAGGTCACTTTTAGAATTGATAATACTTTTAATTACCTCATTAGCCTGCATAGTGCCCATTATCCCAGCTAAAGTTGATATTATACCTTCAGTGTCACAATTGTAATGATTTTTTGGAATTTGAGGCATGAAACATCTAAAACAAGGTGTTTTTTTTTTGAAATTAAATTTAAAAATATGTCCGTCATATTTGCTTATTGCGGCTGAAATTAATATTTTTTTCTTTTTCATGCAGTAATCGTTTATTAGGTATCTACTTCTAAAATTATCTGTGCCATCACAAATAATGTCATAGTTTTTTAAAATAGAATTAATATTTTTTTTCGTTACAAGTTTTCTATAACTTGTTATTTTAATTTTTTTATTTATATTTTTAATTACTTTTCTTGCTTGATCTACTTTATATTTTCCTAAATCTTTAGAGGTAAATAAAACTTGCCTGTTGAGGTTTGTTAATTCAATTTTGTCGTGATCGATTATTCCTATATTTCCTACTCCAGAATTTGCTAAGTATAGCGCCAAGGGGCAACCTAGACCTCCAACACCAATTATTAGAACTTTTGATGCAAAAATTTTCTTTTGGCCAGATAACCCAATATTTTTTAAAATAATCTGCTTGGAAAATCTCTTTAATTCTTTATTAGCAATTTTCATTGTTATAAATTTATTAATTGATATTTTTTTTATCAAATAAAAACTTATTCATAATCTTTTCAGCAACTACTGATGCAATAAAAGTTTTTTTGCTTTTTTTCAATTTTTCAATTTTTCCGTTTTTTTGAATTATAAGAACTTCGTTATAATCAGAATTAAAACCAGTGTCTTTTTTTGAAACATCATTAGCTATTATTATATCACAATGTTTTTCTTCAAGCTTCTTTATTGAATTATTTACCAAATTTTCTGTTTCTGCAGAAAAACCTACAACTATTTTTGGCCTCAATTTATTACTTTTTCCAAGAAAATTAAGAATATCTTGATTTTTAATTAGCTCTAATGTCATAGAATTTTTATTATTTTTTTTAACTTTATTTTTATTTGTTTTTTTCGGTTTAAAATCTGATACTGCAGCTGCACAAACAACAATATCAACTGGTAAATTTTTTTTTACCTCACGCATCATTTCCTCAGCTGATATTACTTCTTTAATTTTTAAACCTTTACAAGGATCGAATTTTGACGCCCCAGTAATTAAAGTAGTTTTTACGCCAAGTTTTGCAAGAGCTAAAGCAATTTCATAACCTTGCTTACCACTAGATTCATTAGAAATATACCTAACCGGATCAATATATTCTTTTGTTGGACCTGAGGTTACGACTGCACTTATTTTTTCTTTTTTAACAGTGTCTTTGTTATTAAAATAATTTTTCAAATAGCTTAATATTTGTCTTGGGCTTGACATTCTACCTTCACCGTACTCACCACAAGCCATTTCCCCTGTCACTGGACCGACAAATTTATAACCATAGCCTTTAAGGGTTTTAAAGTTTTCTTGTGTAGCTTTATGTATCCACATTCTAACATTCATAGCTGGAATTAATAATATATCTTTATTGGATGCCAAAATAACTGTGCTTGCCAGGTCTTCTGCTTTTCCATGACTAAGCTTAGTCATAAAATTTGCTGTAGCTGGTAAAACTACTATAATATCAGCCCAGCGAGAAAGAGAAATATGATCTATTTCTGATTCTGAAGAAGCGTCAAATAGATTTTCGTAAACTTTTTCTCCTGTAAGCGACGTAATCGATAAAGGCGTAACAAATTCTTTTCCACTTTTAGTTAGTACAGTCTTAATATCTACGTTATTTTTTTTTAGAATTCTTATTAAGTCCAATGACTTATATGAAGAAATTCCTCCTCCAATTATGAGAAGAACTTTTTTATTTTTTAAAGACATACCATTATTAGAATACTAATAACGTCACAATTACAATACTAAAAATACCAAGAAAAATATTATTTCTTAGATTTTTTATCTTCATTTTTTCAATTTCTAATCCTTTGTCGTTTTTAAGGCTTAAGTTTAATTTTCCTTCCGAAATAAGCTGCAGAGCATAATTTGCTCTATCCATAAAATTTGGAAAATCAGGTATTTTTTTTAAGATTTCTTTTGATACGTCGATAGCTTGGGTAATATTTGCTTCTGGACTTTTAGTTTTTTTAATCCATCCTTCTAAAACTGGTTTTGAAACTTCCCAAATATTCGTTTCGGGATATAATTTTCTTGCCACACCCTCAACAACCACCATTGTTTTTTGTAGAAGCAAAAGCTGGGGCTGCGTAGACATATTAAATTTTTCTGTAATTTCAAATAACTGTGCGAGTAAATTACCACCTGAGATATCTTTAATAGTTTGGCCAAAAATAGGTTCTCCAACAGATCTTAATGCTTGAGCGAATTCCTCCTTTGATGTTTCTCTTGGAACTAACCCTGCTTGAAAATGAACCTCAGCAACTTTAACATAATCCCTTTGAATAAATCCAAATAATATTTCAGCTAAATATTTTTTATTATTTTTATCCAATCTACCCATTATTCCAAAATCAACAGGAATAATATTTCCTCTCGTGTCTACAAATAAATTTCCTTGATGCATATCACCATGAAAAAAACCATCTCTTACAGCCTGTCTTAAGAAATGTTGTATTAAGTTTTCACCTAAATTTTTAAGATTAATACCTGATTTTTCTAAAATATCTTTTTCTCTAATTGAAATTCCTTTGACTCTCTCTAAAGTAAGAATTTTTTTAGAAGTATAGTTCCAATAAATTTTTGGTACATTAAAACCTTTGTCATTTTTAGTATTTTCATAAAGTTCATTTGCTGCGGCAGCTTCAAATCTAAGATCCATTTCAATATTAGTTATTTCTCTTAAAAGATGAACAACTTCGATTAACTTTAACCTTCTTGTTTTAGCAACTAGACTTTCAATTATATAAGCCAAAAACATTAAAGCATCTAATTCTTCATTGAATAATTTTTCTATTTCTGGCCTAAGAATTTTTATTGCAACTTCTTTGCTCCCTTCTTCAACTTTTATAGTGGCTGTGTGTACCTGAGCTATTGAAGCAGCTGCTATAGGTTCACTTAAATTAGATATATTATTAAACTGTTTTTCACCAAGTTCCTTTTTGAGAATTTCTTTTGATACGGACATTCTAAAGGCAGGGAGTTTGTCTTGAAGTTTTTCTAGATCTTTTGCTAAGTCTTCTCCAATTATATCCGGTCTTGTAGCTAAAAATTGTCCTAACTTAATAAAAGTAGTTCCCATACCTTCTAAAGCATCACATAACTTTTCTCCGGATGATTTTGAAAAATTTTGAATTTTTTTTTGTGAACCTAATGAAATAATATCAAAAAAAATTTTTATATAGAATGGAATTTTGTAAATTTCATTGAGTGTTTCAACTGCTCCAGAAGTTCCAAGCTTTCTTGCAATTTTAAATAGTTGGAAAATTTTTCTGAACATTTCTAAATTTTCCAACCAGAATGAATTGCTGCAATACCATTTGATAAATTTCTAAATTTAACACTTTGAAAACCATTCTTTTCTATCAAATTTGTTAATTCATTTTGATTATAAAAATCATCTATACTTTTTACTAAGTAATTGTAAGGCTTTTTAGATCCTACAATTCTTTCCCCTATCATAGGTATTATTTTTGAGTAATTTTTATATAGTATATCTATTAAAGGATTTTCGACTTTTGAAAACTCTAAACACATAAACCTTCCTCCCGATTTTAAAACTCTAAAAGCCTCTTTTAATGTTTGATTAATATTACTTACGTTTCTTATACCAAAGCTTATTGTGTAAAAATCAAATGTGTCATCTTTAAAAGGTAGCCCCTCAGCACTTGCTTGATACCATTTTATATTATCAAATGCTTTTAATTTTTTTTGTCCCATTGCTAACATTTCTTTATTTGGTTCAACACATGAAATTTCACATTTATGACTTAATTTTTTGGAATATGTTAATGCAATATCACCAGTTCCGGAAGCTACATCAATTAAAAATGAATTTGTTTGTGGACTCATCCAATCCATCATATTTTGTTTCCAGATCCTGTGGACTCCGAGTGACATAATATCATTCATAATATCGTATTTTTTATGTACTTCTGAAAAAACAGAATTGACTAATTTTGATTTATCTTGAATATTATTTTTCATAATTAAATTATATGCCAGAATTACCAGAAGTTGAAGTTGTTAAAAGGTCCTTGGAGACCGCACTTAATAAGTTAAAAATAAAATCTATAAGGGTTAATAATAAAAACCTAAGATATAAGGTTGATATAAAAGGGATAAAACGACTAATAGGCTTAAAAATATTAAGCATACAACGAAGATCAAAGTACTTATTATTTTTTTTTGAAAAAGGTCATATAATGCTAGTTCATCTTGGCATGACAGGAAAATTTATTTTAATAAATAAAAAAAATATTAAATTGAGAACAAGTTTTTATTATAAATTAAGTTCAAAAGACAACAAACACAATCATATTAAATTTCTTTTCTCTAATGAAACTCAACTAATCTATAATGATGTAAGAAAGTTTGGTTTTATTAAAGTTGAAAATTCTAAAAAGTTAAAACAAAATTTTCATCTTAAAACTTTAGGCCCCGAGCCATTAGAAAGTATTTTTAATTTTAGATATTTTAAAAATTATTTAAGAGGAAGAAATAGAATTATCAAAGACCTATTGATGGACCAAAAATTTGTTTCAGGTCTAGGTAATATATACGTAAATGAAATTCTTTTTCACAGCAGAATTAAACCAACAAGAAAAATCTGTAAAATGAAAGATTTTGAAATAAGAGAAGTTATAAGAAATATTAGAAAAATTTTAAAAAAAGCTATTAAATTTGGTGGCTCGTCAATTAGAGATTTTTCAAATAGCAAAGGGAAAATAGGTTCTTTCCAAGAACATTTTAGGATTTATGGCATGTTAGGTAAAAATTGTTCTAACAGTGATTGTAATTACAAAATACAAAAAATTGTTATTTCAAATCGAGCCAGTTTTTTATGTCCAAAATGTCAAAAATAATAAAGTTGACCCTTATAATACTGGGATATATACAGTTTAAAAAATATGCCAAATACTAAATCTGCAATCAGAAGAGTGCGAAGGGTTAAAAAACAAACTCAAATAAATCGTCTTAGAAAAAGTAAGTACAAAGCTGCTATAAAAAAGATGGAAACTCTCATAAAATCTGAGAAAAAATCAGAAATTAAAAATTTTTTTCCTAATTTTCAATCAATTCTCATGCAGGTTGCTAAGTCTGGTGTGATAAACAAAAAAACTGCATCTAGAAAAATCTCAAAAATATCTAAAAAGATTTCTAAATAACACTTAAATCAATTTGAAGTTGATAAATTGTTTTTTTTTACGTTATCTAATGTTTAGAAACTAAATATAGATATTTAATTTTAAAAGTTGTAAGAAAAAATTTATTTTTTTTTTAATTTCTATCTCTACGATTAATTTTTAAAATTCTATCACAACGATTAATTTTTAAAATTCTATCTCAACGATAAAAGCACAACCTAACTTCAATTATTTTTAAAAATTCTAAAATATTTCTTGAACAATTAATAAAAATACTAAATAAAAAGTTAATTTCAAAAAAACTAATTACATGGAAAAAAAGTCATTAAATTCTAAAAAAATTTTTATTTCTGAGGAAGAAAATACGATTAATTGGAGTGAGGTACAAAGCCTTTTCCAAAAAACTTTTGGACAAGAAGTATATTCTAGCTGGCTTAAAAATATATCTTTACTAAAAGAATATAACGATTATTTGATTTTAG
>CACDNS010000002.1:0-62459 GCA_902554215.1 uncultured Pelagibacteraceae bacterium | reverse complement strand
TCTAAAATAACTATAGGAACTTCATGTAATCCAGCTCTTTGGGCAGCCATCCATCTTCTTTCTCCGGCTACTATCTCAAATTTACCAGGATCAGTTTTATCTTTTCTTACTGCTATTGGCTGTATTAATCCATTTTGTTTTATTGAATCGGAAAGCTCATTAAGTTTTTCCTCATTAAAATTTGATCTAGGTTGAAATTTATTTCTATTAAGTTCCCCTATTAATGCTGTTTTTTGATTTTCATTTTGATTTTGATTTTCACCATCACTTTGAGCTTCTTTTACATTAAGTTCACCAAATAAGGCGGAAAGACCTTTGCCTAATCCTTTTTTTTTTGAGCTGCTCATGCCGCGCTTCCTAATTTGTCTTTTGACTGAGTAATAAATTCCTCTGCTAAATTAAAATACGATTTACTTCCTAAACAATTTTTATCATAGACCACACAAGGCATGCCATGAGAAGGAGCTTCTGACAATCTAACATTTCTTGGTATGACAGTTTGATAAACTTTGTCTTTAAAAAATTTTCTAGCTTCATTATCAACCTGTGAAGAGAGTTTGTTTCTTTTATCAAACATCGTTAGT
Source organism: uncultured Pelagibacteraceae bacterium (assembly GCA_902554215.1). Classification (GTDB taxonomy): domain Bacteria; phylum Pseudomonadota; class Alphaproteobacteria; order Pelagibacterales; family Pelagibacteraceae; genus Pelagilacustribacter. Next base: position 61,875 of record CACDNS010000002.1, on the reverse strand, counting down.
AAAATACCCCTTATACTTAAACCTGGATTGAGGTTTTCTTTAATCCTATCAATGGTTTTAGTTAATTGTGTAATTCCCTCTAAAGCAAAGAATTCTGTTTGAAGTGGAACTAAAATTTCATCTGCTGCCACTAATGACATTATTGTTAAAAGACTTAGCGAAGGCGGACAATCAATAAATATATTTTCATATTTAGAGATGAAATTATTTTCTTCGTTTTTTAAAATTTCTTTTAAAATAAATGCTCGATTAGAGTCATTAGCAGTTTCCACTTCTAGACCTGAAAGATTGACATTTGATCCCACTAGGTCTAATCCTGATACATTGCTTTGTTGTATGACATCTTTAAGAGACACTTTGCCAATTAAAAGATTATAGATATTTTTAGTCTCGTCGCTGTTTGATTTTCCTAATCCTGTTGTTGCGTTACCTTGAGGATCAAGGTCAATTACTAAAATTTTCTTACCCTTCAATGCTAAAGTGCTCGCAAGGTTAATTGCAGTTGTAGTTTTGCCAACACCGCCCTTTTGATTGATTACAGATAATATAGATCTAGTCATTTATTATTTAACTGTCTCAGCAATAACTATTTTAGATTCTTTGTCAGTTATGCTATTTATCAATCTATACTTATGATTATGTCCTTTAAAAGCACTTTTTATCTTTTCCTGTGTATCTTTTCCCTTAAGAATAATTAATTTATGAGGTTTAACGGCCTTTTCACGTGAAATTTCAAGTATTTTAGGTAATTTTTTAAATGCTCTACAAACTATGTATTCGCTATTTATTACATGATATTGATAATCATTCTCATATAGACTAAAGTTAATTGATATCCTCTGTTTTAAACTATTTAGGAATTTGCATTTTACCTTGGACTTTTCAAAAAGTTTCACGTGAAATTTTGGGTTCTTATTAAATATTGCTAAAACAATTCCTGGAAACCCTCCACCCGTACCTAAGTCGGATAAAGAAGAGTTAGACTTAAAATTGATAAAATTTGTTAATTGAGCTGAGTCAAGTATGTGCCTGTTCCAAACATCTTTCTCCGAATTCTTTGATATTAGATTATAATTTAAATTAAAAGATAGAAGTTCTTTTTTAAAGATTTCTAACTTCTGGATATCATTTGGCCTAAAATTTAACTTATCAGATAGGTAATGTTTTGCACTTAACTCATTCATTAAGCAGTTGCTTTTACTTTATGTTTTTTAACATATCCTAAGAGGATTATAGCAGCCGCAGGTGTAACTCCATCTATCCTTAAAGCTTGTCCAAGTGTCTTTGGCCTTATTTTTTCGAGTTTTGACTTAATTTCATTAGATAAACCACTAAAATTTGAGTAATTGATATCGTTAGGTATTAATAAACCCTCATCTCTTTTGAAAGCTTCTATGTCGTGCCACTGTCTTTTTAAGTATCCAGAGTAGTGGGCATCGATTTCAACCTGATTATCCATTTGATGTCCAAATTGTGGTATATTAACCCAAATTGATCTAATTTGCTGTAAAGTGACACCTTTCATTCCTAAAATCTCAAGACCAGATCTTTTCACTCCATCTTTTGCAATTTTAATAGAATGCTTGGCTGCCTCAGTAGGAGTAATAAAATTATTTTTAAGTGCTTCTGTTATCTGAACTAAGTTTTTTTGTTTATTTAAAAAATATTTTTGCCTTAAATTTTTAACTAATCCAATTTTAATTCCTAAAGGTGTAAGTCTTTGATCGGCATTATCTGCTCTGAGCTGCAACCTATACTCAGCTCTTGATGTAAACATTCTATATGGTTCGGAGACTCCTTTTGTAATCAAATCATCAATCATTACTCCTATATAAGAGTCAGATCTATCTAAAATAAATTCCTTTTGATTTCTAACCTTAAGCGCAGCATTTGCTCCAGCAATTAAACCCTGTGCTGCGGCTTCTTCGTATCCAGTAGTTCCATTAATTTGCCCTGCTAAGAAAAGTGAATTTATTTTTTTTGTCTCTAAAGTAGCTTTTAATTCTCTTGGATCTACATAATCATACTCGATTGCATAACCAGCCCTTTTCATCTTAACCTGCTCTAAACCCTTGATTTTAGCTAATATTTTGAGCTGTATCTCTTCTGGAAGGGATGTTGAAATCCCATTTGGGTAAACAGTACTGTCCTTTATTCCTTCCGGTTCTAAAAAAATTTGGTGATGTTGTTTATCTTTAAACTTTACTATTTTATCCTCTATTGATGGACAATATCTTGGCCCCACTCCTTTAATGCTACCTGAATACATTGCGCTTCGAGCAATGTTTTTAGATATTATCTTATGCACCTCGTCATTAGTATGTGTAATTCCACATGCTAATTGTTTATTTAAAAGTTTGTTAGTCATGAAAGAAAAGAAATACGGATTTGAGTCAGCTTTTTGCATCTCTAATTCAGAATAATCAATAGTGCTTCCATCTAATCTTGGAGGTGTACCTGTTTTTAGTCTACCTATTTGCATTTTAAATTTTGCCAATTGTTCACTCAGACCAGTTGATGGTTTTTCATCATATCGACCAGCTGGAATTTTCTTTTCACCAATATGAATTAAACCATTGAGAAAAGTTCCAGTAGTTAAAATTAACTCTTTAGTTCTTACTTCATTTCCGCTTTGACAAATAAGACCTGTTACTTTGTTGCCCTCAAATAGAAATTTTACCACTGGGTCAGCAATAACTTTTAAATAATTATAATTAAGTAAAGTTTTTTGCATATGCTCCTTGTAAAGAGCTCTATCTGATTGGGTTCGTGGTCCCTGAACTGCTGGACCTCTACTTCTATTTAACAATCTAAATTGAATACCAGATTTGTCAGCTACAACACCCATTACACCGTCTAGCGCATCAATTTCCCTGACTAAATGACCTTTGCCAAGACCTCCAATCGCTGGGTTACACGACATTTCACCAATAGTCTCTATTTTATGGGTAAAAAGGGCAGTATTTACACCTATTCTAGCTGATGCTGCTGCTGCTTCACATCCTGCATGTCCACCACCTATAACCACTACATCATATCTTTGTTTACTCATGAAATGAATGTAACGCTCTTAATTTGGATTACAAGTAGTATTTTATTTACCTATGCAAAAATCTTTAAATATAGATCCTAATATTTCCTCTACATCGACTTTCCCAGCTATGCTACCAAGATGTCTAGTAGCCATTCTTAAGTCTTCAGCAGCTAATTCAAGATCTTTACTTTGATCTTTTTTTAGAAAATTATCTAATTCTTTACGGCACTCATTTAGTTTAATTCTGTGCCTTTCTCTTGTGATTAAGTGACTATTATTTTTCAATGAAAACTTTTTACTCAATTTTTCTTTAATTTTATTTATCAACTTGTCTATATTTTTATTATTTTTTACAGAGGCCAAAACTGTATCTACATCAAATTTATGGTTTGGTTTATCTTGAACATCTGATTTGTTCAATAGAACTATGGTGTCTTTGTTAATCATTTTTTTAATTTTATTATTTATATTTTTTGATGAATTATCGATAACTACTATATTCAAATCTGACTCTTTCGATTTACCTAATGCTAAGGAAATGCCTTTTTTTTCGACTTCATTTTTTACATCTCTTATTCCTGCTGTATCAGAAAGAATTACGGGGTAACCATCTAAATTTAAGTAAGTCTCAATAACATCCCTAGTTGTCCCAGCTTCATCTGATACTATTGCTACTTCTCTTTTTGAAAGTAAATTTAACAAAGATGATTTACCAGCATTAACCTCACCTGTAATTAAAACGTGGAATCCGTCTCTGATTTTCTCACCGATTTTGTTATCCTCTATAATATTTGAAATTTCACTATGAATATTTTTAATAGATTTATGTGCTTCTTTTAATACTTTTTCAGGTAAATCATCTTCTGCGAAATCAATTTTAGCTTCAATATATGCTAGTGATTTAATTATTTTTTCTCTTAAATCATTATAATAATTAGAGGCATTTCCTTGAACTAATTTCACTGCTTGCTCTCTTTGAAGTTCTGTTTCTGAGTGTATTAAATCTCCAATACTTTCAGCTTTTAATAAATCAATTTTATCATTTTGAAATGCTAATTTTGTAAATTCACCCGGTTCAGCCAATCTGCAATTTTCTTCCTCAGATAAAACTTTAAATAAAGCATTAATCACTGCATTGCTTCCATGAATTTGGAGTTCAGCTAGATCTTCGCCAGTGTAACTATTCGGCCCAGGAAACCACAATAATAGAGCCTCCGGATCGATAACTTTGTCATTTTTTGGGTTGTAAAATTTACAAAAATTAACTTCATTAGATTTAATGCTTTTTAATTTAGTTATTTTTTCACAAATCTTTAAAGTTTCTTTTCCAGAAATTCTAACTATAGCAATTCCAGACGGACCTCTGCCTGATGATAAAGCGTAAATATTCATTAAACTATAAAGATAAGCCTTGATTAGAGATAATCTTACTTATTTTTTTTAATGTTTCATTATTTCTAATATTTTTAATAATAGTTTCTTTAAATGGTTCTAAATATTTATTTCGTTTAAAGAAATTATGCGTTACATCAATACCTAACCCCATAATTATATTTTCTGGTTTACGACTATTATAGAAATCACTTAAAGCATAACTACTCTTGATAGATATACCTAATGTAGAATAATATTTTATAATTTCTTTTAATTTTTTTATATCTCTAAGAACAAGGTTAAAACCTTGTCCAGCAACAGGATGAATAGTGTGAAGTCCTTCTCCCAAAATTAAAATATTTTTATCATGGTATTGTGCTTTTAAATCAAGCGATATTGGATAAGATTGAGTATTAGTTATACTTATATTTTTCTTTGTTTTTAAAATTTCCAATATTTTAGCTTTTACTAAATCGTTAATCTTTTTTGAGTTATCTTTATAAAATTCTTTTTTTATACTCCAAACAAAAGAGAAGTAATTGTTTGAAAAAGGTAGAATGGCTAATGGTCCCTCTTTCAAAAAAAATTGACTAGTATTTAATCTCTTAAATTTGTGTTTTATATATCCGGTAACTGCTACTTCTTTATAATCTTTATTTATAGATCTTTTATTTATTATTTTGTTATAAATTTTTGAATTTCCACCTAAACAAAGGATAGATAAATCATATTTTTTAAGTTCTTCTAAATTATTTACTTCCTTTCGATTAATTTTAATTTTTTTCTTTGAAATTTCCTTTAAAAAAATATTTTTGATTTTATCATTCTCAAAAACATACATAAGATTAGAATTTTCTTCTTCAATATTTAAAAAATTTATTTTTTCATTAGCCGTTTCGTAAAAAAGCTGAATATTTTTCGATGGCCAAAATAAATTCTTTTTAAGATGGGTAATATTTTCTTTTATAAATTTAAAATTTGTATCTGAAATTGCAGTAGTTCTTTTATCAAAATTTTTTGATGTTTTTTTAGCTATTAGATTTACCTCTATTCCAGGAACTTGACTTATGACAATAGCGGTCATTAAGCCTGATAGACCGTCTCCAACAATGCATATTCTCTGCTTATTCATATTAAAATTTTTAACACTTTCATAAAAATGGTAAAAAGTAAGCTTAATGATTCGTTATGAATGCTAACTTTTTAAATAGTGTAACAAATTTTTTAAAAAAACGAACCTTTGAGTTAGTAGGTTTATTGCTAATTTTTATAGGTATTGCTCTCTCTGTCTCATTTATAACCTACTCTCCGAACGATCCTTCTTTTGTGTATGGAGAAAGTAATACAAATATAAAAAATTTTTTCGGAATATATGGAAGTATTATTTCTGACTTTCTTCTTCAAAGTTTCGGTATTACTTCTTTTTTAATTTTAGTTACTATGATTTCTTGGGGAATTAATTTATTTTTAAAAAAAGAAATTAGAAAAATATTATTTAAACTATTTTGTATTGTTTTATACATTATTTCAGGATGTATTTTTATTTACATAACTTTCAATAATTCTTTCTGGCTAGTTGACAATGGTAATTCAGGATTTGTGGGAAAAGTTTTTTATAATTTAATTTATAAAAATTTTCCAATAGTCGATAACCAATATTCAGCTCTTTTTTTTATTTTTTTAACAACTTTATTTTTTTTGATTGGTTCAAATATAAGTATCTTAGGTCTCGGAAAAGTATTACAAAAAAATTTAAAGTTTTTACTTCGTTCTAAAAAGAATAAAATTGATAATAGTTTAACAGATACGAATATTGAGGGGAATGAGGAAAAAAATTCCAACGAAAGTTTTTTAGAAAAAGCTCAGCAGTCTTTTATGTTTGAGAAAGAAATTAAAAAAGATTTACTACCCAAAAAAGAATTTAAGCTTCCTGTTATTGATTTGCTTGAAAAAAATACTTCTAAAATTAGTATTTCAACTGCTTCCAAAAATCGTCCAGATGCAGAATTTATGGAAAAAATCTTACTCGATTTTGGAATTGAGGGGAAAATAAAAAAAATTAATAATGGCCCTGTGGTTAGCTTATATGAATTTGAACCTGCGCCAGGAGTCAAAGTTTCAAAAATAATCAATCTTTCTGACGATATCGCAAGAAATACAAGCTCAACATCGACACGAGTCTCTACCATCCCTGGGAAGAACACTGTTGGAATTGAGATACCAAATGATCAAAGAGAAAATGTTGTTTTAAGAGAGATAATCTCAAATGAAAAATTTAAAAGTAAGGAAATTAAATTGCCATTAGCTTTAGGAAAAAACATCTCGGGAGTTCCTGTCATAGGTGATTTGACCTCAATGCCTCATCTTTTAATTGCTGGGACGACTGGATCAGGTAAATCAGTTTGTATCAACACAATAATTGTATCTTTGCTTTACAAATTAAACCCTGATCTATGTAAATTCATACTGATTGATCCAAAAATGTTGGAACTTTCAAGTTATGAAGGGATCCCTCATTTATTGTGTCCAGTCATCACTGATGCAAAAAAAGCCACTTCTGCTTTAAATTGGACAGTAAGAGAAATGAATAATCGCTACAAACTAATGAGTAAAGAAGGTGTTAGGAATATTGATGGTTATAATGCCAAGCATAAACTTAAAATGCCTTACATTGTAGTGGTCGTTGATGAGATGTCTGACCTTATGCTGGTTGCTGGAAAAGAAATAGAAAATTATATCCAAAAGTTATCTCAAATGGCTAGAGCAGCAGGCATTCATATTATTATGGCAACTCAAAGACCTAGTGTAGATGTAATAACTGGAACTATCAAAGCAAATTTCCCAACAAGAGTTTCTTTTCAAGTCAGCTCAAAGATAGACAGTCGAACAATATTAGGTGAACAAGGTGCAGAACAACTTTTAGGTAAAGGTGATATGTTGTTTATGTCATCTGCAAACAGAATATTTAGAATTCATGGGCCTTACGTTTCTGAAAAAGAGATAGAAAAAATAACAAGTATTTTAAGAGCTCAGGGTGAGCCAGATTATATAGATGAGATCACTATTGATAACAAGGCTGAGAGTTCAGAACAATTTTCTTCTGATGACGAAGATAATCTTTATCAAAAAGCAGTTGAAATAATTAAAAGCGAGGGAAAAGCTTCAACAAGCTTTTTGCAAAGAAAACTTCAAATAGGCTATAATAGAGCAGCTAGAATTATTGATATGATGGAAGAAAAGGGCATTGTAAGTAAGGCAAATCATGTTGGTAAACGTGAAGTTCTTTAAAAAAAATTTTTTTATAACAATATTCATTTTGTTTTCATTTAATCTTTATGCAAATGAAAAAGATCAAATCATTAAACGATTAACAAGTTTGAATTCACTAGAATTTACTTTTGAACAGTCAATTAATGATACCACTGAGAAGGGTAGTTGTCTTTTGGAGTTCCCAGGAAAACTGAAATGTGATTATTTTGATAACAAACAGAAAGAGCTTATTATAAATAATAGAAAGTTATCGATTACACAGAAAAGATACAATAAAACTTATCATTATCCTTTAACTAAATCTTTTTTTTCGAAAATTTTGTACAAAGATAAACTTTTAGAAATAATTCAATCAGGAGATTTAAAACTAACTGGTCAGTTAATTAAGCTCATTTATCTTAATGAAAGTAAAATAACTCTTTTCTTCGATAGAGAGACATTCGATCTAAAAGGATGGAATATTATAGATCAATATAATAATAAAATTAATTTTTCTTTACTCGTTATAGCTAAAAACGACACTTTTAAGAAAGGAACTTTTAAAGTTCCAGAATTAAACTAGGCAACAAAATCTATTTCTTCTTCCTTAAAAATTTCAAAGCCTTTAGATTTATAATTTTGTAATGCATGTTTATGATCTAAGCTGCAAGTATGCACCCACATCCTTTTAGGATTTTTTCGAGAAGCACTTGCTATTGCATGATTTAAAAGCATAGAGCCAAGTTTTAAGCCTCTGAATTCTTTAAGAATACCCATGTTTATTAATTCTATTTCGTTAGATTCTGGGTGATACTCTTGTTCATAAAATCCAACTAAATTCTCATTTTCTCCTTTTCCTTTTTTTAAAATATGAGTTTCAAGATTATCATTTTGAACATACCTGAACCATTGTTGCTCAGACCAACCCAGTCTATCTCTCCAGTAATGATCGGCTCCTATTTGCTTGTAAAAAAATTTGTTATATTGCAAGTCTTTTTTTTCATCTAAAATAATTTTATAATTTTTTGGTATATTTAATTCAATTGGATTTGAGAAATCCTTTATCTCTAAAAAATATCTTTTGACTTTAGAAATCATCAACTTACCATTTTACCTATTTTTTCGCCCGCAAATATATGAAAGTGTAAGTGAGGCACTTCTTGACCTCCGTCACTACCAATATTTGTCAAAGCACGATATCCTTTGTCTTTAGCTCCTATCAAATTTGAAACATAAGTAATAGCTTTGTTTAATTCAACTATTTCTTTATCTGATGCTTTACTATTAAAATCATCTAAGTCTACATATTCACCTTTTGGAATAACCAAAACATGCATTTTTTTTTGTGGATTAATATCATGAAATGCTAAAACATGATCGTTCTCAAACACTTTCTTGCATGGAATCTCTTTTCTAAGGATTTTTGCAAATATATTATTTTTATCGTAACTCATTTTTGTCTTTTTTTAAGTTCATTCATCACGTCTTCAATTTTGATATTATTAGCTTCAAGATAAACCATCAAATGATAAATTACATCAGTTGCTTCGTGTATTTTGTTAGAATTTTTTTCTACAGACTCTATTAATTCTCCTATCTCTTCTTTAACTTTAATAACACTGAGATTTTTGTCGTTTAGAAGTTTATTAGTATAAGATTTGTCTGGAGAAGAATTTTTTCTTTCTCTTATTACTTTTATTAATTTTTCTAGATCTTCAAACATTTTATAATCTTACTGATACATTTTTAGAATTCAAATATTCTTTAGCTTCCTTAATTTTGTATTCACCATAGTGAAAAATAGAGGCCGCTAAAACTGCACTTGCTCCTCCTTTTACTATGCCATCGTATAAATGATCTAGCGTTCCAACTCCACCAGATGCAATAACAGGAATATTAGTGTTACTAGTAATTTCCTTTAATAGATCAACATCGTAACCAGATTTAGTTCCGTCTTTATCCATTGAAGTTAATAAAATTTCGCCAGCTCCATTGGCCTCTATTTGTTTCGCAAACCCCACAGCATCAATACCTGTTTTATTTCTTCCACCATGTGTAAATACTTCCCATTTATTTTCTGAAACTTTTTTCGCATCAATGGCAACAACAATACATTGAGATCCAAATTTTTTTGATGCCTCATTAACAAATTCTATATTCTTAACAGCTGCAGTGTTAATAGAAACTTTATCTGCACCAGCTAACAACAGATCAGTGATATTTTGAATTGTTCTAACGCCACCTCCAACAGTTAGAGGAACAAAGCATTCTTTTGCAGTTTTTCTAACAATATCAATGATTGTTTCTCTATTTTCATTAGATGCGGTAATATCTAAAAAACAAATCTCATCAGCACCTCCATCACTATAAATTTTAGCCTGTTCAACTGGATCTCCAGCATCTTTTAATTCAACAAAGTTTATACCTTTAACAACTCTTCCGTTTTTAACATCAAGACAAGGTATAATTCTATTTTTAAGCATCGATCTCCTTTGCTAACTCATCAAGTTTAATATCGCCATCATAAATAGCCTTACCAACAATTATACCTTCAATTTTTTTATTATTTAAATCTTTCGCCTTCTTAATGTCATTTATTGAAGAAACTCCACCTGATATGACAACTGGACAATTAGAAATTTCAGCAATTTTAGCTGTCTCTTCATAGTTAGGACTATTTTTCATTCCGTCTTTATTTATATCTGTAAAAATAATTCTGCTAACACCAAAATCATTCACTTCTTTTAGGTAGTCTGTAGTTTTAATATTTAAATTTTCTTTCCAACCAGACACTGAGAGATTTCCATCCTTTGCGTCTAATCCTAAGGCAATCTTATTTTTAAACTTTTCACATGCTTCTTTTAAAAATTCTTTATTTTTAATTGCACCGCTACCTAAGATCACTTTCTCTACTCCTGTTTCAATATACTGCTTAATATTATCTATATTTCTTATTCCGCCACCTATTTCAATTTTCAAATCATATTTGCTTACTATTTCTTGAATAATATCTAGGTTAACTGTCTTACCAGTTAACGCGCCATCTAAATCAACAATGTGTAAGTTTTTAAAACCATGATCTTTGTATTTTGCTGCTTGATCAACTGGTGAAGTATTATATTCAGTTTTATTTTCAAAGTCGCCTTTGATTAATCTTACGCACTTCTTATCTTTAATATCTATTGCTGGAAATATTTTCATAATTACAAATCTAAAAAATTTTTAATTATATTTAAACCAGTTTTATCACTCTTTTCGGGGTGAAATTGCGTACCGAACAAATTTTCTTTTTCGATTGAACAAACAATTTTTGATGAATAATCAGTTGTTGCTGAAATGACTGATTTATCATCAGGAATAAATTCATAACTATGTACGAAATACATGTGAGATTTATTTTTTATGTCCTTAAATAATTTGCTTTCCTTTTGTATCTCAATTTCGTTCCAACCAATGTGTGGGAGTTTGAATTTTCCATTTTGGTTATCTATCTTAGAAACTTTTCCTGAAATCCAGCCTAATCCTTTTGTTTCAGCTTCTTCATAACCAATATCAGCAAACATTTGCAAACCAACGCAAATTCCTAATAGCGGTTTTTTCTTTGTAATTGCAAATTCTTTAAGAGTATCAACTAATCCGTAAATATTGTTTAGAGAATCAACGCAGCTTTTAAATGAACCTTGACCAGGTAGAACAATTTTATCGCTAGCATTTATTTTTTTAATATCTGAAGTTACTTCTAGATTGACTTTGCCTTTAGCGACCTCTGTAAAAGAGTTAATGACTGAGCTAATATTGCCCGATTGGTAGTCAACGATTGTGACATTCATTTATTTATAAAGAGCCTTTTGTAGATGGCACAGAGTTTTTTATTCTTTTATCTATTTCAAGTGCATCTTTTAGAGACCTTGCTAAACCTTTAAAGCATGACTCTATTTTGTGGTGACTGTTATCACCATAAATATTTTCTATGTGTAAAGTAACTCCTGCAGATTGTGAAAATGCTTGGAACCATTCCTTGAATAACTCAGTATCCATCTCGCCTAACTTTTCAACCGCTAAATCTACTTTCCAAATTAAATAAGGCCTATTAGACACATCAATTGAAACTCGGCTTAATGTTTCGTCCATTGGTATCATAGTAGAAGCGTATCTTGTTATACCTTTTCTATTGCCTGCAGCTTTTTTGATAGCTTCTCCAATAGCGATACCTGTATCTTCAGTAGTGTGGTGAAGATCAATGTGAGTATCGCCTTTGGCTTTAACTTCAATATCAATTAAGGAATGCTTTGATAACTGCTCAAGCATGTGGTCAAGAAAGCCTATTCCAGTTTTAATATTGTATTTACCTTTGCCGTCAATATTGACTACGACAGAAATATTAGTTTCCTTAGTTTTTCTTATAATTTTTGCTTTTCTTGTCATAAAAATCAGAAAATATAATCAAAGATATATAATTAAATGGTCATTTTAGCAATAAATCCAAATTATCTATTGAAGAAATAAAATTAATCTCCACATACAATACCATGAATACAGCTGAAAAATGGCATGGAACAACCATAGTATTGCTTAGAAAAAATAAACAAACTGTCGTTGCAGGTGACGGCCAAGTAAGTCTAGGAAATACGGTTTTAAAAAGCAAAGCTAAGAAGGTAAGAAAAATAGATAAAAGAGGAGTAATAGCAGGTTTTGCTGGTTCTACTGCTGATGCATTAACTTTATTTGAGAGACTGGAAGCAAAACTCGAAAAACATGCAGGAAATTTACCAAGGGCCGCTGTAGAACTTGCTAAAGATTGGCGAAGCGATAAATACTTAAGAAGATTAGAAGCTTTGATGGCCGTTGCTGATAAAGAGAATAGCTTTATTATCTCAGGAACAGGCGATGTTTTAGAACCTGAAGATGGAATAATTGGAATCGGTTCTGGTGGAAACTACGCTTTGGCTGCTGCTAAAGTTTTAATAGAAACTGATTTAAATGCCGAGGAAGTGGCAAGAAAAGCAATAAAAGTTGCTTCAGATATCTGTGTATTCACAAATAACAACGTAACCGTAGAAAAAATTTAACAATGCCAGGAAGTAAAAAAATTACCAACTTAAATTTAGTAAAAGACAGTAAAAAGAAAACTGACTCAAAAGTTAGTGCATTATCTCCAAGAGAAATTGTTTCTGAATTAGACAGATATGTAATCGGTCAAAAAGAAGCAAAGAAAGCAGTAGCTGTTGCACTAAGAAATAGATGGAGAAGACAGGCGCTAACTGACGAAATGAAGGAAGAAGTTTTACCTAAAAATATTTTAATGATCGGGCCAACAGGTGTAGGAAAAACAGAGATTTCCAGAAGATTATCGAAATTAGCTGAAGCGCCTTTTATAAAAGTTGAGGCAACTAGATTTACTGAAGTTGGTTATGTAGGTAGGGACGTAGAACAAATTATAAGAGATTTGATAGAGATAGCTATCGCTATGGAAAGAGAAAAGAAAAGAAAAGAGGTAAACGCTAAAGCACAATTAGCTGCAGAGGAAAAGGTTTTAGATGCTTTAGTAGGGAACAAAGCCAGCGTTGCCACTAGAGAAAGTTTCAGAAAAAGACTTAGAAGTGGAGATTTAGATAATAATGAAATTGAAATTGAAGTAAATCAAGGCGCTTCGAACATGCAAAGTTTTGAAATTCCTGGAATGCCAGGAGCCAATGTAGGAATGGTTAATATTGGGGAAATTTTGGGTAAATCTATGGGTAACAAAAAAGGTAAAAAGAAAAAAATGAGTGTTAAAGAATCTCATGAAATCTTAGTTGCCCAAGAGTCTGATAAAATGATTGAAGAAGACAAAATAATAAAAGAGGCGAAAAAATATACTGAGGAAAACGGAATAGTTTTCTTAGACGAAATAGATAAAGTCTCAGCTAGAGGTGATAGAGCAGGTGGGGATGTTTCAAGAGAAGGAGTTCAAAGAGATTTACTTCCACTTATAGAAGGAACAACTGTGAGCACGAAACATGGTCCAATTAAAACAGATCATATTTTGTTCATTGCATCAGGTGCTTTTCAATTGGCAAAACCCTCTGATTTGTTACCTGAACTTCAAGGAAGATTACCAATAAGAGTCGAATTAAGTGCTCTCAATGAAGAAGATTTTAAAAGAATTCTGAAAGAGCCAGACAATAGTTTAATTAAACAATACAAGGCATTACTTAAAACAGAAAATGTTGACTTAGAATTTACAGATGACGGCATTGATATGCTTGCTAAATTATCTGCGGAAATAAACGCTTCTGTAGAAAACATTGGAGCTAGAAGGCTACATACTATAATTGAAAAAGTTTTAGATGATATAAGTTTTAATGCTTCAGATAAGTCAGGAGAAAAAATTATAATAAACAAATCTTACGTTGAGAAAAATCTAGGTAATTTAGTCAAAGATACTGATTTATCGAAATTTATTTTATAATTTTTTTAATTTAATAATTAACGCGCCTTCACCACCATCTTTTTTATCCGCTGATGTAACCGTATGGACTAAATCAGAAAGCTCAGTGGTAGACTTAATATAATCTGGTATTGAATATCTTAATTTACTTAAATCTTCCGATTTAAACACGTTTTTTTCAGTTTTAGAGTGAATGCCCTTGCCAGTTACTATTAATATTTCTTTATACCTTTTTTCAAAGCAAAATTTTATAATTTCCGCTATTTTTTTGTTCGCTTCCTCTAAACTAAAGCCATGAAAATCAAATTTATATCTTTCTTTATTTGAAAAAATTTTATTTTGTCTATCTTTATCAAAAATATCTTTTGGGTTCTTTAAGTACTCTTCCCAGTCTTTTTGATTAGTTTTAGATAGAAAATCTTTTTTTTTCACTTATTACTGACAATTTCAGCTAAGTACCAATTAGGTTTTTTACTAAACACGTTTCTAGAGAATTTCCAGTGGTCAGTAACTGTCTTAATTTTATCTGGATTCCCCTCAATAATTTTATTTTCTTTGTCCCTTTTTACAGAAATTATTTCACATACGAATTTAACTGTCGCATAAAATTCATTTTTAATTTTTTCAAATTTCTCCAATTTCGATTGTTTAAAGCCTACAAAAGTAAGCTCAGATTTAATATTTTCCATTTCTCTTTGATTAATGGCTTCTTCAAAGTTTGATGACATTTGAGAAGTTAGTAAGTTTTTTAAATTTTTCTTATCACCTTTTGCAAATGAAGTAATAATACTCTCGTATGCTATTTCTGCTCCCTTTAAAAATTTTTCTTTCTGTTCTCCTTCTAAACCTGTCTCTTCAAACTTTTCTTCTTGGATATTTTCTTTTTTAAATTGTTCAAATTTTCTTTCACTGAACCCACTAAATGCCTTGTCTTCATGACCGGTTTTTCTACCTAGGATATTTCTCAATCTTAAGATTATAAATCCTGCTATCATTGCTAATAAAATTATGTCTATATATCCAAAATTATTACTCATAATTTGATAAATATACATGAATAATATATTTTTGTAATAGACAAATGAACTCATTATTACTAATCATTATTGGCCTGCCTATTTTAGAAATATGGATTATGATTAAGATAGGTACGCAAATCGGTGCTCTCAACACTATATTATTAATATTTTTAACTGCGGTTTTAGGTCTTTATTTCGCAAGAGTTCAAGGTTTAAGCACTATCAAATCAGGCTTTTACAATTTGTATCAAAATAAAATTCCAGTGTATGAAATTATCTCAGGTGCATCTATTGCAATAGCTTCAGTTTTTTTAATTATTCCAGGATTTGTGACTGATTTTATTGGTTTTGTTTTGCTTATTCCCTTCACTAGGAAGATAATAATAAATTATTTGTTGAGAAATTATCAGCCAAAAAATCAACGCAATAATGTTGTGGATGGTGAAATTATAGAAGAAAAAGAAACTATAGAGAAGAAAAAAGAAAAAGATGAGTTATAAAATAGTAGCAAAGTATATTAAAGATTTAAATTTCGTTATTGATGATCCAAAAAACTTTTTCTTATTAACAAAAAATATTTCTAACTATAAAATTAAGATTGATATAAAAAGCAAAATTTTAAAAGAAAAAACAATTGAAGTTGATACTACTCTTTCTCTTAATTCAACAAAGAGTGATTTTGATAAAATTGATGTTAAGATTGTTTATTCAGCTATAGTTGAGCTAGGTATAAATTTTAGCAATAAAAAAGAATTAGAAAAAATTATTTTAATAAATGTTCCTACAGAGATTTACCCTAATATTAGAGAAATATTTATTTTACTTTTTGAAAAATCCGGTTTTAAAGATGTTAAAATTGAAAAAATTGTAGATTTTGAAAAACTCTATCTTCAAAGTCGAAATTAATAAAAATTTTTTTTTAAATCATTTTTAAGAAAGTTTTTATGCTTTGTCAGTTCTTCTGCAGAAGGTTTTATAATTTTTTTACAATAGTTTAAATTAATTTTTTCATCTTCCTTGGTATTATCTTCATCTTTTTCATTAAAAAATAGTTTTGGTTCCTTAACATCGAGCAAATTAATATATACTTCTCTTAATAATTCACAGTCTAGAATTGCGTTATGCTTTACTCTTCTTGATAAATCAATATTAAATCTTTTACAAAGTCCATCTAGTGAATTTGAAGAGCCGGGATATTTGCCTCTAGCTATTTCTAAAGTATCAATAACGTTATCTTTTTTTATTTCATTTTTTTTTATTAATTTAAGTTCATGATTAATAAATCCTAGATCAAAAGGGGCATTATGTATAATAATTTTTTTTCCTGCAATGAAGTTGATTAGTTCGTCTGCTATTTTTTCAAATTTATCTTTATCCTTTAAAAACTCACCTGTAAAACCATGAACTTTTACAGCATCTTCAGGTACATCTCTATCGGGATTGATGAGTTTGTGAAAAAAGTTTTTAGTCGGGATAAGATCTTTGGTCTCAATACATGCAATTTCAACTATTCTGTGATTTTCTTTCAAAGATAAGCCAGTTGTTTCAGTATCTAGAAAAATTTCATTCATAATTTTTTTTTCAACTTGTTAACTTTTTTTTTTAAATTTTTTAAAGATTTATTATTATAAATTACATAGTCACAGTTTTTTATTTTTTTTTTGTTTTTAAACTGTCTATTATCTAAAATTGTGAATATCTCCTTATTTCCTCCTTTTCTTAGATATCTTTTTAATCTTAATTTTTTTTGAGCAGCAATATTAACGATTAAATCAAAATGTTTGTTTAGTTTACTCTCAATTAAAAGTGGTATTTCAAAAATTTTGATTTTTCCTTTTTTTTTCAAAAACGCCCTCATCTCTTTTCTTACCAAGGGGTGGATGATTAATTCTAGTTCCTTTAATTTTTTTTTATCATTTTTGATAATGCTTTTTATTCTTTGTTTAATTCCTTTTGTGTTTTTTATGTTAAATTTTTTTTTAATTTTTTTGATAAAAAGTTTTTTGGAATATAAATTTTTTACTGATTTATCTGCACTAAAAAAAGGATATTTGCCTCCAGAAATAAGCTTAGCAACTGTAGATTTACCTGACGATAGAGTTCCGGTAATACCAATATTAATCATTTAAAATTTTTAGCACTTTCTCGTCTACCTTAGGTTCAACTCCATTCCATATACTAAAAGAAAGTTGTGCCTGGTAAGCAAACATCATTTTACCATTTTCAACTTGATTTCCTAATTTCTCAGCTTTTTGAAGAAAATTTGTCTTAGGTGGATTATATATTAGATCATAAAATAGTTTATTTTTTCCAAAACTTTTCAAATCTATATCAATAACATCATTTTCATTTAGGCCAAGGCTTGTGGCATTTATAACAATATCTATTTCTTTAGTTGCTCCCCAATCAATTACTTCAATATCTGAATAAAATTTTTTTATTTCTTCTGCGTATTTCTTAGTTCTATTGCTTACAAAAATCTTTGAAACACCTAATTTTTTTAGGGCGTAAATAATTGAAGTAACGACACCACCAGCTCCAAGTATAAGTGCAGATTTATTTTTAGTTTCAAAATTTGTATATTGAATAGCCTTTTTAAAACCATTGGCATCAGTGTTTTCTCCAAAGATTTTTCCATCTTTCTTAAATATTGTATTTACAGATCTTGTTTCCTTAGCCAATGGAGTAAGCCCATCTAATAAAGGAATGATGGCTTTCTTAAAAGGCAATGTAATGTTTAATCCGTCAATTTTACCAGATTTAACTTCTTTTATAATTTCTTTTAACTCATTTTTATCAAGAAGAGCTTTTTCATAAATAGCCTTAATGTTGTGTAAACTCATCCAATAATTATGAAGCTTTGGCGACAAAGAGTGGTCAATTGGATTTCCTATAACTAAAAACTTTTTCATTTAATCCTACTTAAATAATCTTTTATTTTTTGAATTGGTAGACCCATTATACTATTTTCATCACCTTCTATTTTAGAAAACAAATATCTGCCTCCAGCTTCTATTTGATAAACTCCGTAAGCATATAGTTCTTTGTCTTTAATTTTTTTTAAATAAGACCTAATCTCTTCTAAATTAAGTTCCTTCATTGTTAACTTTGAGGCATCAGTATAATTCCAGATCATCGATCCATTTTTGGAAATACAAACTGAGCTAATTAATTTGTGTTCCTGACCATTAAGATCTTTAAGAATGTTTAGAGCTTCTTCTCTATTTTTTGGCTTCGAAATTAATTTACCCTTTAGATCTATAACGCTGTCAGCCCCAATTACGTATGAGTCGGGTTGTTTCTTGCTAATCTTGTTAGCTTTTAACTCAGCCAAATTCTTAGAAATTAATTCTGGACTTGCTTTTTCATTTTGCAAAGACTCTTTAACTTGGTCTTCATCCACATTTGAAGGCATAACTTCACATTTAATATTGTTTTTATCTAGAATTTCTTTTCTTACCCCACTTTTTGAAGCTAAAATAATTTTCATTTATTCTTTTTAATATCATATATTTTTAAAACTGAGGCTGCAGTTTCTTCTATTGATTTACGAGTGATATCTATCATGGGCCAATTGTATTTTTTAAATAATTCTTTCGACTCGTCCAACTCCTGTCTAATGGACTCTAAGTCTGTATAAGAAGGTAGATTTTTTTCATTCATGATTGCTACTCTATTCCTTCTGATATCTGATAGTCTCTCAGGGTCAGCAAATAAACCTACTATACAAGCTGACAATTCTTTTTTTTTTAGTCCGTTTGGGATTTCTTGTTTATGTATGAGAGGAATGTTCATGGTTTTATATCCTCTATTAGATAAATAAATAGAAGTTGGTGTTTTACCGGTTCTACTCACACCAAGTAACACTATATCTGATTTCTCTATATCTTCTGTTTTTTTTCCATCGTCATGAGACATTGTAAATTGTATAGCTTCAATTCTCTTATAATAATCTTCGTCCATTACGTGTTGTGCGCTAGGAGTGTGAGACGCCTTTTGGTTAAGTAACTTTGAAAAAGTTAAAATTAAATTACCTAGTACCCCAAAACAAGGAATGTTTTGTTCGGTGCTTTTGGTTGCTAAGTATTTTGCTAGTTTGGTTTCAACGATGGTATAAAGAATTATTGAGTTATTTAAAGAAGCAGTCTCTTTAATAATTTTATCAATTTGTTGTTCTGTTCTAACAAATACAAATTCTTTTTTATTATAATTAAAGTTTGCAAATTGAGATTTCAATGACAAAAATATTCTATCTAGTGTCTCTCCAGTTGAATCTGAAATTAAGTATACGTTGTATTTTTCGGACATAAATATGTTGATATTTAAGTTATAATTCTATTTTATACATTTTAATTTTTCTTTTAAAAAAAATATTAACATTAATTAACATATTTTGAACATTTTATTGGATGTTAATATTTTTACTAAGACAGTTGGATAAATGTTGATGTTTTTTTTAAATTAAGCAAAAAAACTATATTTTAAGATATATAAATGGGAATAAAATGTGAGAAAACATGTATAAATAGTTATATCTCTTACAAACATGACCTATTACAAATAATACTCTTATAAATATATTATTATATTAATGAAGAAAATTAATAAGTGTTTAGTTAATAAAGACTGTTCATCATTACCTATTTGGTTTATGAGACAAGCAGGAAGATACTTACCTGAATTTCGTGAAATAAGAAGTAAAAACCAAAATTTCATAGAATTATGTCTTAATAGCGAATTATCGTCAGAGATTACATTACAACCTTTAAAAAGGTTCGATTTAGATGCTGCAATTATCTTCTCAGATATTTTAATGGTACCCTACGGTCTAGGCCAAAATGTAAATTTTGTAAAAAATGAAGGACCAGAAATGTCAAAATTTAATTTATCTGTTTTTTTAAAGAGTAGCAAAGAAAGCTTCACAAAAAAATTAAATCCTATTTATCAAGCAATTTTAAAAACAAGAAAGAGACTGAATAACGAAAAATCCCTTATATGTTTTATTGGTGCTCCATGGACACTGTTGTTCTATATGTTTAATGGAAAAAAAAATCCTAATTTTATAAAAGATAAGAGTGTTGATTTTAAAATTATTTTAGAAAGATTAAATGAATACTTAATCTTACATGTCGAAAATCAATTCAATGCTGGTGCCGATGTTGTTCAGATTTTTGATTCTTGGGCTGGTCTGATTCCAGAAAATAGTTTATACGAATACTGTTATGTTCCTAATCAAAAATTAGTTGAACACTGTCAAAAAATCAAGCTACCGGTAATCTGCTTTCCGAAAGGAATTAAAAAAAAATATAAAGAGTTTCTTGAAATTGTAAAACCAAATGGAATTAACATTGATTATGATATTGATCCTATTTGGGCAAGGGACAACTTAACAAATGTTTGTTTACAAGGGGGAATGAGCCCAAAAATTTTATTAGAAAATGAAAAAAAAATCTTTTCAGAAGTTGATAAATATTTAAATATATTTAATAATTCGCCTTATATATTTAACCTCGGTCACGGGTTGCTCCCCGAAACAAACCCAGACGTGCTTAAAAAGGTTATAGAAAGAGTAAACTCATACAAATGAAGACAGATCATCCAAAAGTTAATTACGGAAAGACAGGAGTATTATTAGTTAATCTAGGAACCCCTAACTCAACTAGCTGGTTAGACATAAGAAAGTATTTAAAGGAATTTCTTTCAGACAGAAGAGTAATAGAAGTAAACCCGATAATTTGGAAAATAATATTAAATCTTTTTATTTTGACTTTTAGGCCAGGAAAAACAGCTAAAGCCTATAAAAAAATTTGGATGAAAAAAGAAAATATGTCACCGCTTAGATACTACTCTATTATGCAGACAAAGAAACTAGTTGATAGAATTGGGTCAGAAAAATTAATATTAGATTTTGCAATGCGATACGGAGATCCAAGCATAAAAAGCAAAATCGAAAAACTTAAAGATGCAGGTTGTGAAAATATAATTGTCTTACCTTTATACCCACAATACGCAGCTGCTACAACAGCAACAGTCTGTGATGAAGTTTATAGAAGTTTGATGAAAATGAGATGGCAACCAAGTTTACAAATCATACCTCATTACGAGTCAGAACAGCTCTATATTAATGCATTAGTAAACAGCCTAAATAAAAAGATATTAGAAATTAGTTGGAAGCCAGATTTAATAATTGCATCTTACCATGGAATACCAAAAAAATACTTTGATAAGGGAGATCCCTACCAATGTTATTGTCAAAAAACTTCTAGACTAATTACAGAACAATTTAATAATAAAATTCCAATTAAGACAACTTTTCAATCTAGGTTTGGTCCACAAGAATGGTTGCAACCTTATACTGACAAAACTTTTGAAGCTTTACCAAAAGAAGGAATTAAAAATATCTTAGTTATTTGTCCTGGATTCTCATCAGATTGTGTAGAAACTTTGGAAGAAATTTTAATTCAGGGCAAAGAAAGTTTCCTCGTTGCTGGAGGTAAAAACTTCGATTTAGTTCCTTGCTTAAATGATAACGAGGATCATATCGATTTATTTCAACATTTAATAAAAAGATATCTCTTAATAAAATGAATGCTTATTTAACTTTTAAAGCCCTACATCTAATTGCAATAATTTCTTGGATGGCAGGCTTGTTATATTTGCCAAGAATATTTGTCTACCACTCTGAAACCTTAAACAATAAAGGACAACAAGAAACGTTCAAAATTATGGAAAAGAGGCTTTTCTTTTATATTATGAACCCAGCAATGATTTTGTCCTGGATTTTTGGCTTATTATTATTGCACTCGATTGGTATACAAAGCCTTGCTGATTTATGGCTACAATTAAAATTAATTTTTGTAATTATTTTAACGTTTTACCACTTTTTTTTGCTAACTTGTCTAAGGCGTTTTTCCTTAAATATTAATACATATTCTGCAAGATTTTATAGAATTATTAATGAAATTCCTACAGCAATACTAATCATTGTTATTTTTTTAGTAGTTTTTAAACCATTATAGGGGTTGAAAAATTTATAAAAACGCCTATATTTATATTACTTACCTTTATTAAAAATCTCACAATATGAATCTACAACAATTAAAGCAAAAAACTCCAGGCGAATTAATTACTGAAGCTGAAAAGCTAGGCATCGAAAATCCTAGCACACTTCGAAAGCAAGAAATACTCTTTGCTATATTAAAAAAGCTTGCTGAAAAGAATGAACAAATAACAGGAGCAGGCGTTCTAGAAGTATTACAGGACGGCTTTGGTTTTTTAAGAGCTATAGAATCAAACTATTTACCAGGTCCAGATGATATTTATGTGAGCCCAAGTCAAATTAGAAGATTTGGTCTTAGAACTGGAGATTCAGTTGAAGGAGAAATAAGAGCTCCAAAAGATGCTGAGAGATATTTCGCGTTACTAAAAGTAAATCAAATAAATTTTGAAAATCCAGAAAAAGGAAGAAATAAAATAGCTTTTGATAACTTAACACCGCTCTATCCAAAAGAGCAGCTGAAAATGGAAATTGAAAAAAATGAAACAGAAAAAAAACCAGATCAAACTGCGAGACTAATCGATCTGGTTAGTCCAATTGGAAAGGGACAAAGATCTCTAATTATTTCTCCACCAAAAGCAGGCAAAACAATTATTTTACAAAACATTGCAGACTCCATAGCAAAAAATCATCCTGAATGTTATTTAATGGTTTTACTTATAGACGAACGTCCTGAAGAAGTAACTGATATGCAACGTTCAGTTAAAGGGGAAGTAATCAGCTCAACTTTCGATGAACCAGCTTCCAGACACGTAGCTGTAGCTGAAATGGTTATTGAAAAGGCAAAAAGACTAACCGAACATAAAAAAGATGTAATTATCCTCTTAGATTCTATAACGAGGCTTGGAAGAGCTTACAACGCTGTTGTGCCAAGTTCAGGTAAAGTTTTAACTGGAGGAGTTGACGCGAATGCACTGCAAAGGCCAAAAAGATTTTTTGGAGCAGCAAGAAATATAGAACAAGGTGGTTCTTTGACGATAATATCAACAGCTTTAATTGATACCGGAAGCAGAATGGATGAAGTGATATT
The DNA here is from genome assembly GCA_902554215.1 of uncultured Pelagibacteraceae bacterium. Lineage (GTDB taxonomy): Bacteria > Pseudomonadota > Alphaproteobacteria > Pelagibacterales > Pelagibacteraceae > Pelagilacustribacter. Next base: position 38,682 of record CACDNS010000002.1, on the reverse strand, counting down.
TGAGGAGTTTAAAGGAACTGGAAATTCTGAATTGATTCTTGATAGAAAGGTAGCTGATAAGAGAATTTACCCAGCTATAGATATTACTCGCTCAGGCACTCGAAGAGAGGAGCTTTTATTTAAGAAAGAGGATCTAACAAAAGTAAATGTCCTAAGAAGAATAATAAGTCCAATGGGCACAATGGATGGGATAGAGTTTTTAATGTCTAAACTTAAAAATACAAAAAATAATGCTGACTTTTTTGACTCTATGAATAAAACTAACTAACTATCATTGAATAGTCATTTTTTCTGAACTGTTATTGTAAAGATAAAACTCTAGGATTTCTAACAAAGTTTTAGTTTTATTACCAATACTAATAGCTTCTAAAAGTTTTTGCTTTTCCTCATTAGATATAGGAGCAATCATCGATATAGTATTGATTTGTTGAACCTGATCAAGTTTTTCAAACTCTTTCCAATTTAATATTAACCCTCTCTTTTTGAATAGATTTTTTGTTTTATCAAAAAGTAAATTTATTTCTTGTTTTTCAATAGGCTTATCAACTTTTTTAGTGTCTAGATTAAATTTTTCATATGAAACCTCAAATTCTCTATAGAGTTTTTTATTTAAGATTTCTTTCTCGATTTCAAATCTAATAACACCAGTTAAATTTATTAAAATTCTATTATCCTCACTTTTATAGAAGTCACTAATTTTACCTAAGCATCCTATTTTATAAACTTCATCACCATCTTTCTTAGACTGAACCATCCCCATTAATTTATCTTTTTTAATACAATCATTAACTAAATCTAGATACCTTCTTTCAAAAATATTAAGCGGTAAATTTGTTTTTGGAAAATATATTACTCCACTAAGTGGGAAAACTGGTATCTGCTTTGGAAAATCGTCTTTCATAATTTAATTATAATATAAGATAACAACACTTGTAATCTTCTTTTTATGCGGCTAAATTTACCTAATAAATAAATGCGGGTATAGCTCAGTGGTAGAGCGTCTCGTTGCCAACGAGAAGGTCGAGGGTTCAAGTCCCTTTGCCCGCTCCAAAGAGAGGATAATATGTCTGATTTAGCTGATAAAAAATGTGTTCCATGTGAGGGCGGCATACCACCATTTGATGTTACAGAAATTCATAAATATCTTAAAAAAATAGATGGATGGGATGTTAAAAAAAATAAAGCAGAAAGTTTTTTTATTGAAAAAGAATTTAAGTTTAAAAATTTTTTAGAAAGTCAGAATTTTGTAACTAAAGTTGGTGAAATAGCAGAAAGAGAGGGACACCACCCAGATATTTCTTTTGGATGGGGCTATGCAAAAATAAAAATATTTACTCATGCAATCAAAGGATTAGCAGAGAGCGATTTTGTATTAGCAGCTAAAATAGATAAGATTAATTAATGATTAAAATGTCTCGTGCCTGTTAAGACCATCTTTATATTGGCTTTATTTGCTGCTTCAATTACCTCTTTATCTCTAATAGATCCTCCAGGTTGAACAATAATTTTTACACCAGATTTAATTAAAGTCTTAATGCCATCGGCAAAAGGAAAAAAAGCATCAGATGCGGCTATTGCATTTTTTAATCTTTTAGGCTGAAATTGTTTAGCCTTTTGTGTTGCAATCTTACAGCTATCCAAGCGACTTGGTTGTCCCGCTCCTATACCAATTGTTGAGAATTTGTCAGTTAAAACTATTGCATTGGACTTTACAAATTTACAAACATTGAAAGCAAATTCTATTTCTTTAATCTCTTTTTTTGATGGTTTGTTTTTTGTAACAAATTTTAAATCTTTTTTATTGAATATTATATTATCCTTATCTTGAAGTAAGAATGAACCATTAAATAATTTTACAGCAGAGTTATTTTTATCTTTAAAATTGGATATATCTATAATTCTCAGATTTTTTTTTCTTTTTAAGATCCGTAAAGCTTTTGTATCAAAACTTTTAGCAAGAATAACTTCAAAAAATGTTTTATTTAATTCATTAGCAATAGATTTATTTATTTTAAAATTGCAAGCAACAATCCCTCCAAAAGCACTTAAAGGGTCACTCGCCAAAGCGTTATTAAAAGAAATTATAGGAGATTTGTTAGAGGAAACCCCACAAGGATTTGCATGTTTTATTATAACTGTCGTTGGGATCTTTTTTATTGATAAAAGTATATCTAGTCCTGAAAAAATATCATTATAGTTATTATAGCTTAAATCTTTACCACTGATTTTTTTTAAACCAATTTCACTATCATTAAAATCATTTACATAAATCGAGCTTTGTTGATGTGGATTTTCGCCGTATCTTAATTGTTCCAGTTTTTTCCCAAAGATTGTTTTTTTGTTAGGAAATTTAATACTTAGTTTATTGTTAAACCAATGAGCTATTGTAGAGTCATAATACGCTGTCAAACTAAAAGCTTTGCTAGACATAAGCTCTCTAAATTTAAGACTGGTACTTCCTTTATATTTCTTTAGCTCATCGACTAATCTTGAATAGTCATTTTTTTCAGTAATTATAAGTACATCTTTATAGTTTTTGGCTGCTGCTCTAACCATTGTTGGACCGCCTATGTCAATATTTTCAATTATATTTTTTTCATTTTTGGAGTTTAAAACACTATTTTTAAAAGGATAAAAATTTACAACTACTAAGTCTATAGAAAGATATTTTTGCTTTTTCATTTCCTTATTATGTTTTTTATTAGATCTATTGAATAAAATTCCAGAATGGATTTTAGGATGTAAAGTTTTTACTCTTCCATCAAGCATCTCTTTAAATCCAGTATATGAGGAAACTTCCTTACAATTATAACCAAGTTTTTTAATAGTTTTGTATGTTCCGCCTGAACTAATAATTTCAATGTTATACCTTTTAAGAACTCTTAAAATTTGATTTAAAGCAGTTTTGTCAGATACAGATATTAAAGCGTTTTTTATTTTTCTTAACATAATCAGTTATTTTTTTTTATCTCCCAATCAATAGTTTCGCTTTTATTAGAAAGATTACCATTAATAGTTATACAAAAATTATTTAATATTTGATTTCTTCCTAAAAATATACTTTTTTCTAAAGAAATTTTCTGATTTGGAGAAGAAAAAATTAAAGATTTGTTTTTATCTATTTGTATTAAAATACTATTACCACCAATAGTTTCGGTCGCTGATATGCCTGGATAGAGATGAAATCTAATATGATAATTAACTTTAGGTGAAGTGTTCCCTTTTTTTATTAGAAAATCTGTTCCTTTTAACTCACTATTTTTTTTTGAAATACTTAAAGATCTTTTATGGATATACCCAAATTTTTTTTCATAGGCGTTATGAGATGCAGATGCAATGAGATGCAAATCATCTTTACTAAAATTAATATCAAAAACATTGAAACTGTTTTTTATAAAAGCACCGAATGTTCTATTTATTATTTTGTTTCGTTCTAATTTAGTTACAGAAGTATCATTTAAACATAAGGTTGATTGAGCTGAAGTTAATCTACTCACCAACTTTGCTTTTTTAGAAATTTGTTTACCGTAACCACAGTTTGTTATTATTTTTTGATTATTAAAGAAATATTCAAAAGATAAAGGACCTAATTGATAAGCCTTAGAAAAATTTTTTTTTGGAGGTTCTCCTACATCAAAAAAAATAATACTTTTTTGATTTTTAAGAATTTGAATTTTCCCAACTAAGTTTTTATTTTTTTTACAACTATAATTCAATCTTTCTATGTAATTGAGATATTTATCTATTTTGATTTCTGTGGCCCCGTTAAATAATGGCATTTGATTCAGTGGATTTAGGATAGTTGTTAGGCAGCTTAGATTTTTATCTATGATTTCTTCTAAATAATCTGGAATATATTGTTGAGCATCTTTACTACACTCTTTTATTAAAATTAAATATTTAGAAAACTTAATTAAATCATTTGGATTCCGATTTTTTGGAAAACCCTCGTTATCAAAGAAGTTTTCTATAATCTTTTTTAATTCTTTAAGAGAAAAATTAAAATTTTCAAAATATTCCTTAAACACTAATCCAGAAAGCAAAATAGCTGTTAATATTTCTAATTTTTTAGAATCACTATTTTCAAATTTAAAATTTTTTTTAAGGTGATTTATTTGGATTATTATCGATTGAAAAAAAATTTCTTTAAAATTCTTATCAGCGTTATTTAAAATGATATTAGCATTTAATATCCATGAAATTATTCTTTTACTTGCAATAGAACTACTCCATATAGTTTTTTTGTAGGTATTGTTTTTATTAATCCACTGAATAATAATTTTTTGGATAATAACTGCATCGTTTTTTCTATTTATGAGATTAAGCCAAAGAAAGTTATGAAGACTTTCTTCTTCTTTTTTAGAATTTGGCTTAATCCATAAAGTATACGGATCAATATCGGACAGATTAAATGAAAAGTTCTCATTGTTTGTTATAGAAGAGAGTAAAAATGTATTTGGATAAAAATAAAACTGTTTCGGCGTTATCGAAACTAAAGATTTTTTATAAAAATTAGTTTTAAAATAAATTTTTTTACAGAATTTTAATGAAGAGATCTTTAAAGCTAAAAAGTAATAATAAATACTTCTTAAATTTAGCATTTTAATTGGTACGTAGTAATTCTATATTCTTTTTTAAATCACCATTATTTTCTTTAAAAATCGTTGATCCTGATACAAGAATATTTACTCCTGCTTCTTTGACAGTTTTGCTGTTATCAAAGTTAATTCCTCCATCAATTTCAATATCCACGTTTAATTTTTTTTCAGTTATAATTTTTTTTAATTTTTTTACTTTATCAAGAACTTCTGGCATAAATTTTTGACCACCAAAACCAGGTTCGACACTCATTATCAAAATGAGATCAATTTTTTCCAAATAATTTTCAATTAGATCTATTTTTGATTTTGGTTTAAGCGATATACCAACTTTTTTATTTTCATTTTTTATTAAGCTAATTGTGTTGTTGACATCTTTTGTTGCTTCAGGATGAAATGTAATAATATCAGCACCAGCCTTAGCAAAATCTTTTATGTATTTATCTACTGGAGAAATCATTAAATGGACATCAAATATTTTCTTAGTAAGTGGTCGAATTTTTTTAATTACTTCTGGTCCTATAGTTATATTAGGAACAAAATGTCCATCCATAACATCTATGTGTATATAGTCAGCACCAGCCTTTTCGAGCGACAATACCTCATCTCCTAATTTACTAAAATTAGCAGATAGAATAGATGGTGATATTTTTATTTTGTCCATTGAGTATAAATTGAATAAAGTTCTTTAGATATATCACTTTCTAAAGGAAAAGATAACATTCCCATAACTGAGTACCCAAGTAAGTACGGCATAAGATAAAATCGGAAAAGATAAAAAAACCAAGCGACATACAGAGGTACCATTGGCCTTAAAAGAAAACTAGGTGTAATTGGATCAAAAAGTCGTAAAAGAGGGTTAGTAAATTTTACAAAGACCTTCATAAAAAAGAAGTCAGAGTCCTCTCTTTGAAAAATATTCATTGCTGATCTGCCAATCAAAGTCCACATGACTATACCAAGTATATAATCAAGCGTTAGTATCCATAAAGCCATATTAGAACAATAACATTTATTAGACAAAAAAAAAGGGGCGAATAAATCCGCCCCTTTATAAATTTTAAATTTAGTTTACTAGTGCTGTTTGCCTAGAATAGTTCTTCCACTAGGAATCCTAGTTTCCTCAACCATTCTCTGAGTAGCAGCATCAGGTGCTTTGGTCATTAAGCTTACAACAACCATAACAATTAAACATACAGGAGCTCCGATCATACCAAATCTTAAGTGATCGATACCTGTTGCATCTGATAGCCATGTATTACCCATAAACTTAGGATATACATATATTAGATACATTGTTCCTGCAGCTAAACCTGAAAGCATACCTGCAATAGCTCCTTCTCTTGTAGCTCTCTTCCACCATACTCCAAGTACAAGTGGGAAGAATAGACCTGACATAGCAAAGTCAAACGCCCAAGCAACTGCTCCTAAGATACTAGTGATACGCATTGATGCAATATATGCACCTGCAGCACCAATTACGACTAACAGTACTCGTGCTACTATTAATCTCTTTCTAACATCCGCTTTAGGGTCAACCATTTTAAAGTAAACGTCATGTGACAGTGCGTTCGCAATTGCAAGAACTAATCCGTCAGCAGTTGACATCGCTGCAGCCATACCTCCGGCAGCAACTAGTCCAGAAATTACGTAAGGTAATCCTGCTACTTCTGGAGTAGCTAACACAACTACACCTGTTCTCATGAACCATTCATTTAATTGAAGTATGCCATCACCATTAAAGTCAGCAATGAAAACTTGTTTCTGAGCTGACCATGCTTGAACCCAATCAATAGCCATAACTGCACTAATAGGTTTTCCTATAATACCAGTTGGTAAATTAGGATCCATTAATGAAATTTTAGATAATGTTGCAAGCATCGGTGCTGATGAGTAAAGCAAGAAGATAAAGAATAGCGACCATGCTACTGATTTTCTAGCTTGTTTTACTGATGGAGTTGTAAAGTATCTCATAAGAATATGAGGTAACGATGCAGTTCCTATCATCATACACATTGCTAACGAGATATATTTCCATACAGCCATTCCACCTTCAGGTACCCCTGTGTGTGATACTGCAATAGATTTTAAGCCACCTGGTACTCCAGCTGCTTTAATATCTGCGGCACTGTTTTTGACTAGTCCAAATGATTGTTCTAGTTCACCTATTCTAGCTACCTCGTCGCCTAACATTAAGTGAGGGAATACTCCTCCACCTATTCTATTACTAATCCAGAAAACTGGAATTAGATAAGCAACGATTAAAACTATATATTGCGCAACTTGCGTCCATGTAACGGCTCTCATTCCGCCTAACATAGAACATAACAAGATACTTACTAATCCTACCCAAACACCTAGTTCAAATGGAATTTGTAAGGCTCGCGCAGCAATTGTTCCTGTAGCATTAATTTGTGCAGTCACATAAGTAAATGAAGCTAACACAAGAACTAATACAGCACAGAATCTTACTCCGTTACCGCCATATCTTGTTCCTATGAAATCAGGTACTGTGTAACATCCAAATTTTCTTAAGTATGGTGCTAATAAAGTTGATACAAGCACATATCCACCTGTCCAACCAACTAAGAAGGCCATGTAACCATAGCCACCAAAATAGACACCACCCGCTAATGCTACGAAAGAAGCACCAGACATCCAGTCTGCTGCTGTTGCCATTCCATTAAATACAGTAGGCACTTGTCTTCCAGCTACATAATATGCATCAACTTGAACGGTTCTTGATAACCATCCAATTAGAGCATAAATGGCAACTGTGAAAGCAACGAACATTATACCTATCGCCTCTTTAGAGACTCCAGCTTGTTCCATAATAGCCATCAATATGATGAATACTATAAAGCCACCAGTATACAGTCCGTATATTTTAGGAAGGTTTTGTATAAATCCACCTTTAAACATTAGTTATCCTCCTTTTCTCCGAAACCGCACTCTTCGTCGATATCTTCTTGTTTACCTGCAAACCAGAATATTAATAAAACGAACGCAAGAAGTGATCCTTGTGCCGTCATATAATACGCTAGAGGGTACCCAAGAAAAGTCATAGAGTTTATTTCAGCTCCGAACATGAAGATAACAGTTGAAAAAAAGAACCAAATAATCAAAGTAATGATCATATGGTTTTTAGACTTCTCCCAATGTTTCTCTTTGTTTGACATTTTTCCCCCTTTAGGTTTTTTTCGTAATTTAATGGTTGGATCATACCTAACTAGGTGGTAATTAAAAGTTAAAAAACCCGATCTGAGATGCTACAAAGCATGTAAAATAAAGGAAAAATATAGACACATATTTTTAATACAACGTGAGATTGAATCTACATAAATTTGTCGACACAATTAAAGCTCTTAAAGAATACTTGTTTCCAGTAAGAAAAGTAACGGATAGATTTCAATCTTTAACGTCACTGGTTCAACTTAAAAAATTCATCCAAGAAAGGTCCGCTCACGTTTCACAAACTACACTCTTTGGGTACATAAAAACCAGAATGGGATTTAAACATTATCTGATGTTTGAGGACAAACCTTTTTTAGAGTCTCTAGATATAGCCAAGTGGAATGTTTACGTATCATGTCTTCTTGATTGCACTTTTTACACATTTTCATATCTTTATGAAAAAAAGAATTTTGATTGCACAAAAGATGCAGAAAAAATATTTGTTGAAATTCTTCTTGAAGAAGAGTCGAACGGCTTATCAAGAAAAATAAGTGATGCAATTAGAAACGAATTTAAAATAAAATTACGTAGCATTAATTGGAGTAGCTATTATTTAAATGAACCGTTTAAGAATAGTGGCTTATCGTTGTATAAGTGGTCACCAATTGCTGATGAATTAAAAGAATTAGATAAAGAAATTGTTTTAAATTCAATAAAACTTAAATGGAATCTAGTACAAAATGAATTTGATAGCTTAACTAAAGATTTTAAAAATTTTTAGTTTTTGTTTTGTCTATTGTCAATTAAGGAGTCAACAACATTCGGATCAGCTAAAGTAGTGGTATCACCCAAATCGTTATGTTCGTTAGCTGCAATTTTTCTCAAAATCCTTCTCATAATTTTTCCCGATCTTGTTTTAGGTAAAGCAGGTGCAAATTGAATTATATCTGGAGTAGCTATAGGTCCAATTTGTTTTCTAACCCAAAGTTTTAATTCTCTTTCTAAATCTCCACTAGGTTGCTCCCCAGCTTTTAAAGTCACATAACAATATAAGCCATTACCTTTAATATCATGCGGATACCCAACAACAGCAGCCTCAGCTACACGATTGTGGGCTACAAATGCGCTTTCTATTTCAGCAGTCCCTAGATTATGACCAGAAACAATAATTACATCATCCACTCTTCCTGTTATCCAGTAATAACCATCTTTATCTCTTTTGCAGCCATCACCAGAAAAATATTTTCCATCGTATTGAGAAAAATAAGTATCTATAAATCTTTTATGATCGCCATAAACTGTTCTCATTTGTCCTGGCCATGAAGCACTCATACAAAGTCTTCCTTTACAGGCTCCTTTTAAAACTTTACCTGTTTCATCAACTATGACAGGTTTAATTCCATAAAATGGTTTAGTGGCTGAACCAGGCTTAAGATCAATCGCACCTGGTTGTGCTGAAATTAGTATACCGCCAGTCTCTGTTTGCCACCATGTGTCTACTATTGGGCATTTTGAATCGCCAACCACTTTGTAATACCACATCCATGCCTCAGGGTTTATAGGTTCTCCAACTGTACCTAATAGTTTGAGAGATTTTCTACTAGTCTTTTTAACCGGCCCATCTCCCTCTCTCATTAGTGCACGTATTGCAGTGGGCGCAGTATAAAAAATATTAACTTTATATTTATCTACAATTTGCCACCATCTTGAAGAATCTGGATAAGTAGGAATACCTTCAAACATTATTGTAGTTGCTGCATTAGATAAAGGTCCATAAACTATATAACTATGTCCCGTAACCCATCCGATATCTGCACTACAAAAATAAATATCTTTTGGTTTATAATCAAAAATATACTGGTGAGTCATAGAGGCATAAACCATATAACCTCCAGTAGTGTGTAAAACTCCCTTTGGCTTTCCCGTTGAACCCGAAGTGTATAAAATAAATAAAGGATCTTCAGCGCTCATTTCCTCTGGATCACATTTAGATGAAACATTTGATGTAATCTCATCATAAAATACATCCCTTTCGTGGTTCCAACTAACTTGATTACCAGTCCTCTTTACCACTACACATTTTTTAATTTCAGGGCACTGCAATAATGCTTCATCTGCAATTTGTTTAAGTGGTATAATTTTACCACCTCTCACTCCTTCGTCTGCTGTAATAAGAAATTCTGACTCGCAGTCATTGATTCTTGTAGCGATAGAGTCTGGTGAAAAACCACCAAATATTATTGAGTGAATAGCTCCTATTCTTGCACAGGCAAGCATAGTGTAAACTAACTCTGGAATCATCGTTAAATAAATTGTTACTCTATCGCCTTTTTTTACCCCAATATTTTTAAGTCCATTTGCTGCTTTACAAACATTTTTATGCAACTCTTTGTAAGAAATTCTTTTATGATTGGTTGGATCATCTCCAACCCAAATTATTGCAGTTTTTTTACCATTCTTTTTTAAATGTCTATCTGTACAGTTAGCTGATGCATTAAGTGTACCATCGTAAAACCATTTAATTTTAACTTCCTCTTTTGAGTATTTTACATCTTTTATTTTTGTATAAGGTTTAATCCAAGTAATTCTTTTACCCTCTTTTTTCCAAAACTTATCGTTGTCTTTAATAGATAAATTATATTTTTTTTGATATTTTGCTTTATTGACGTAAGCTTGCTTAGACCAGTTTTCAGATACTTTAAAAACTGAATTTCCATCGTCATCACTGACTTCCAAAGAAGTTCTAGAACTTTTAGTCCTTTTGATTTTTTTAGAAATCTTTTTTCTAGATTTCCTTACAAGTCTTCTTTTTTTAGACTTTGTTCTATTTTTATTTTTTTTCTTTCTTTTTTTACGACTTCTCTTGGCCATAAAATTTTCTCCCCCTTATTTTATACCCATCTTATAAATTATTTTCCAGCTTTTAAAATCTATAGGCATTACAGACAGTCTACTTTGCTTAATTAAAGGTAAATGCTTAATAAGCTTATTTTTTTTAATTTGGTCTAAAGTTACTGGTTTCTCAAGTTTTTTAATAAACCTAACCTGGACAGCCAAGAATCTTCCTTTTTTATCAGTTTTATCTGGAAAAGAACTTTTAATTACCTTCACTATCCCTACTATTTCCTTTCCTATATTTGAGTGATAAAAAAAACAAAGATCATTAACATTCATTTTTGATAAATTATTTCGAGCTTGATAGTTTCTAACTCCATCCCAAGCAACTCCTTTATCCCCAGCTTTTTTTTGATCATCAATCGACCAGACATCTGGTTCAGATTTCATTAGCCAATACTGCATTAAAATTTTAAACCAGGCCCTTTCATGAACGGTGCAGATTTATCGAGAGGCCATCTCGATTTAGCCACCGCAGTGTTTGCGTCATCAGTAAGTTTTTTTTTAAATCTTCTAATCCCAGCCCATGCAATCATAGCAGCATTGTCTCCACAAAATTTTAAATCAGGAAATGTAGGATTAAAATTCATTTTTTTTGAAATAAAACTTAAACTCTCTCTAATTGATTTATTTGCAGCTACTCCTCCAGCAACAACAAAAGTAGCTTTATTTTTTTTTGTCAAATCTTTAAACTGACTCATTGCAACCAAAGTTTTCTTTTTTAAAATTTGATTAATAGTCTCTTGGAATGATGCTGCTAAATTATACTTAAACTGATTACTTTTTTTATTTTTTTTTGTTTCTCTTAAGACTGCTGTTTTAAGACCTGCAAAAGATAAATTACAACCACCTTTATTAATAATAGGTTGCGGTAAATTAAAAAATTTTTTATCTCCTTTTTTTGCAAATTTTTCTAAAATGGACCCACCTGGATATCCTAGGTCTAACATTTTTGCTGTTTTGTCAAAGGCCTCTCCTAAAGCATCATCAATAGTTGTGCCCAATTGTTTATATTTATTTATATTATTCACTATTAAAAACTGAGAATGGCCCCCAGAAATTAAAAGTAAAAGATAAGGAAAATTTATTTTTTTTTCTAAACCTGGGCTTAGTGCATGCCCCTCTAGATGATTAACAGCAACAAAAGGTTTATTGAGAAATTTGGCGATTGACTTACCAACATTTAATCCCACTGCAAGACACACTATTAATCCTGGTCCAGCTGTAGCCGCAACACCATCAATCTGACTAAGTTTAATTTTACTTTCTTTTAATGCCCTATTAATTATAAAATCGATATTTTCAACATGAGCCCTAGCAGCTATTTCAGGAACTACCCCACCAAATTTTTTGTGCTCTTTGATTTGACTAGATACTACGCTGGATAAAACTTTTGCAGTTCCATTACTTTTTTGTTGCACAATAGCTGCAGCTGTTTCGTCACAGCTGGTTTCAATTCCTAAAAAAGTAAGTTTTTTTTTCATTAAATTCGATATTATAAAATATAAATTTTAATTGATAAATGAATAATAAAATAACAATAGGAACAAGAGGCAGCAAGCTTTCATTGGCCTACTCTAATAGAGTAAAGAGTTTAATCCTTAAGGAAGGCTTAATTGAAGATAAAAATATCAATATTAAGATCATAAAAACTTCTGGAGACTTATTTCAAAATAAAAAAATTTCAGAAATTGGTGGAAAGGGTTTATTTTGTAAAGAAATTGAAGATGAATTAGTTCGTGGAAAAATTGATATTGCTGTTCATTCTTTAAAAGACATGGAGTCCTTAGAAAGAAAAGAGCTTGAAGTTTTAGCTTATATTAAAAGAAATGACCCCAGGGATTCTTTAATTTCAGTAAAGTATAAAAGTTTTTCAGAAATGCATTCAGGAACAATAGGTTCTAGCTCAAAGAGGAGAGAACTACAATTAAGATTAATTAAAAAAAATATAAAAATTAAAAGTATCAGAGGCAACATTGATACAAGGATACAAAAAGTTATAGATGGTCACTATGACGGTGTAGTTTTAGCACTAGCCGGTTTAAAAATGTTAGGTTTAGAAAAACATGTAATAGAAATTTTTCCTCTAGAAGACTTTTTACCAGCAGTCGGTCAAGGTATAATTGCTGCTCAATGTAGAAAAGAAGATGTAAAAATAAAACAGCTTTTGAGCAAAATAAATCATGAGGAAACTAAAATTTGTGCGATTACTGAAAGAGCTTTTTTGAAAGCTATAGGGGGAGATTGCGAAACAGCCGTTGGAGGAAACGCAACCATAGAAAAAGATTTAATAAAATTTAAAGTTCAACTTTTTTCCGATGATGGAAAAAAAGTTTTCAATTTAGAAAAAAAGGGAATTAGAAATCAACCTGAACATCTTGGAAAGCTTGTTGCGGAAGAAATCCTAAAATCTGCAGGTGAAGAATTTAAAAAAAAAATATGAACATTATTTTAACACGACCATTAATAGACTCCGAGGACCTTATGGCTAAATTTTTTTCTTTAGGTCATAAAATTATACATTTGCCGACACTAAAAATATCTTCCTTAAATATAGATCCTATTAATCTTGATCAATTTGCTGCAATTGTTTTTACGAGCGCGAATGCTATTAAGTATTTGAAAACTGAAAAGCAAAAAAACAATATAGTCTGTTTTTGTGTAGGTTCTATAACTGAAAAAATAGCTAGGATGAATGGCTTTACTAACACTATTTCAGCAGGCGGAACTGTTAATGCTTTAAAGCATCTAATTATTAATTCAAAAAAAATTAAAAAAAATAAAAAAATTGCCTATATTTGTGGAGATAACCTAAGTTTTGATTTAGATTTAGATTTAATTAGTGAGGGTTATAAGATAGAAAAAATTGTTAATTATTCATCAGAAAAAATCTTAGATATTAATATTCAAAATAAGGAACTTATTAAAAACAATCCACCACACTATATTTTTGTTTACTCTCAGAGAAGTGCTCAAAGTTTTATTGAAATAGTGAAAAAATACTCATTATATCCATTAATGACAGGGTCTACCGTAATGTGTATAAGTAAAAAAGTAGCTAGCGTTTTTGAAAAAGAAAAATGGCAAAAAATTAAAATATTTAATCCTGGAGAGGAATTATTTAGCTTAAAAATTATTTGATTAAAATGAATGTATTAGAAAATTTTAAAGACTTATTTTTAGAAATCTGGCAAACAGGTATTGCAGGCGTTAACTTTACTCAAATTGGGTTAGCAATAGCAATTTTTTTATTCTTCTTATTGCTTCGTGGTTTAATTTCAAAATTTATTCTTCAAAGATTGAAAAACTATGTTGCCAAAACGTCAAATAAATTTGATGATGCATTAGTCCAAGCATCAGAAGGTCCTGTAAAATTCTTTCCAGTTGTACTAGGAATATTTATGGCTTCTTCCTACATGGATTTTGATGGAAAAATGTCTATCTTTGTTGACAATGTTAATCGTTCTTTAATTACAATTTTAATATTTTGGCTGATTCATCAAATTGTTGAACCTATAACTTTTTTAATTAAAAGAATTGAAGAGCTGTTATCAAAAGATTTGCTCAACTGGGTCATCAAAGCAAATAAAATTTTAATTATTTTTTTTGGTTTTGCGGCGACATTAGACATTTGGGGTATTAAAATTGCTCCTATTATTGCTGGTCTTGGTTTATTTGGAGTTGCTGTAGCCTTGGGAGCTCAAGATTTATTTAAAAATTTAATTTCAGGAGTTTTAGTACTTGTAGAAAAAAGATTTAAAATTGGAGACTGGATATATGTTGAAGGAATTATTGAAGGAATTGTTGAAAGAATAGGTTTTAGATCTACAGTTATAAGAAAATTTGATAAATCGATTGCTACAATACCTAATGCTTCATTTGCGGAGAATGCCGTAGTTAATATTTCAGAGACAACAAATTGGAGAATAAGCTGGATGATTACTTTGCAATATAACTCGACTATTGAACAACTTAAAAACATTAGAGATCAAATAGAAAAATATATTACAACGTCCAAAGATTATAAAATTAGTGAGAGCACAGAACATGCTGTAAGAATAGACAAATTTTCAGACAGTTCTATTGATATGTATATCAGGTGTTTTACAATGACCGATGATTGGAGTGAATGGCTTAAAGTCAAAGAGAGACTTGCAGTGGAAATAAAACAAATTGTTGAAAAAAATGGAGCTTCTTTTGCTTTTCCAAGTACCTCAATTTATGTGGAAAAAAAATAATGAAATCAATTTTAATATTATTTGATAATATTGTCACGCTCTACATATGGGTATTAATTATAAATGTAATAATCAGTTGGTTGATAGCTTTTAATATTTTAAATACCAGTAATAGATTTGTTTACTCAGTATTAGATGTATCGCATAAACTCACTGATCCACCGCTTAATTTTATTAGAAGATATCTTCCGAATTTAGGTTCGATCGACATCTCTCCAATTATATTAATATTAGCTTTAATGTTTTTAAGAAATTTAGTTTTCGAATTACTTGCACCTACGATGTTTTAAATATGATTATTGACGGTAAAAAAATATCTAAAGATTTGATAGAAAAAGTAAAAGATGAAGTCTCTAAAATTAAAAAAAATGGTAAAACTCCTGGATTAGCTGTAATTTTAATTGGAGATTATGCTCCAAGTCAGATTTATGTAAAAAATAAAGAAAAGTTTGCTAAAGAAGCTGGTATTAATTCTGAGGTTATAAGATATCCAAAAGAAATTTCTGAGAAAGAAGTTTTAAAAAAAATTGATGAATTGAATGACAACTCTAAAATTTCAGGAATTTTAGTTCAGCTTCCATTACCAACTCATATAAATAAAGAAAAAATCATTAATGCTATAAAACCATCAAAAGATGTTGATGGCTTTCACCCCATGAATGTTGGAGGTTTGGCATCAGGCTCAAAATCAATAGTTCCTTGCACGCCGCTTGGATGTCTTTTTTTAATTAAAAGTGTCGAAAAAAATTTAGAGGGAAAGAATGCAGTTATATTAGGTAGGTCAAATTTAAATGGTAAACCTATGGCTCAGCTTTTATTAAAAGAAAACTGTACAGTAACGATACTTCACTCAAAAACAAAAGATCTAAAAACAGAATGCAAAAGAGCCGACATACTTATAGCCGCAGTAGGGGTTAAAGAAATAGTAAAAGGAGATTGGATAAAAAAAGATGCAATAGTAATCGATGTTGGAATAAACAAGGCTAATGGTAAAATAGTTGGTGATGTTGATTTTGAGTCTTCAAAAAACGTTGCCAAAGCAATCACTCCAGTCCCAGGAGGGGTTG
This sequence comes from uncultured Pelagibacteraceae bacterium, assembly GCA_902554215.1. Classification (GTDB taxonomy): domain Bacteria; phylum Pseudomonadota; class Alphaproteobacteria; order Pelagibacterales; family Pelagibacteraceae; genus Pelagilacustribacter. The sequence goes on along the minus strand of CACDNS010000002.1, from coordinate 22,710 downwards.
GCCCAATGACCATAGCATGTTTGCTTAAAAATACATTAGAGTGCTTCAAAAAATCTAATTCTTAAAGTTTTAAAATTCTGTAGTTTGCTCAAATGAAATTATTTTTAATTTTAGGTAATCAACTTTTTAACACAAAATATCTGAAAGAATACTCAGAGTTTACTTTTTATATGTCGGAAGATTATGGATTATGTACATTCCAAAAACACCATAAATTAAAAATTCTTCTTTTTTTATCATCAATGAGATCATACCGTGACGAACTAAGGGCAAAAAAAATAAAATTAATTTATAACGATTGCAATAAAGAATTTAAAACTCCATACGAAAAGAAACTTGAAAGAGTAATTAAAGAAAAAAAAATTAAAGAAGTAAACTTTTTTGAAATAGAGGATAAATTTTTTGAAAAAAGGTTAAAATTATTCTTATTAAAAAAGAAAATTAATTTTAAAGAAATTAAATCTCCAATGTTTTTAATGAATAGAGAAGAGTTTAAAAACTATCTCTCAAAAAATAAAAAACCTTTTATGGCTAACTTTTATAAAATTGTTCGTACAAAAATGAGTTTATTGATGAATAAAAATGGTACACCAAAAGGGAATAAATGGAGTTTTGATGAGGAAAATAGAAAAAAACTTCCTAATAGTATTAAAATTCCTGAAATTTCTGAAATAAAAGAGACAAAAGATACTTTAATACTTAAGAGATTTATAAATTCTAATTTTAAAGACCATCCTGGAAATACAGATAAATTTTGGTTCCCAACAACAAGAAAAGATGCCATTAAATGGCTCGATGAGTTTTTAAAAGACAGAATAAAGTTATTTGGAGACTATGAAGATGCAGTAACAGATAAGTCTAATACAGTCTTTCATAGTGCCTTGAGTCCTTTGATAAATTTAGGATTAATTACTCCTCAAGAAATAATCGAGAAGCTGAGAAAGATCGAGAATAAGGTACCAATGAACTCTCTAGAGGGATACATAAGACAAATTATCGGTTGGAGAGAATTTATGAGAGGAATTTATCAAAATTATGATCAGAGATTAGAAAAAACTAATTTTTTTAATCACAAAAGAAAAATGAAAAAAACTTGGTATGAAGGTACTACAGGTTTAGATCCTCTAGATCACGCAATAAACAATGCAAAAAAATATGGCTGGTCTCACCACATAGAGAGATTAATGATTTTAGCAAATATTATGAACCTTTGTGAGATTAATCCAAAACAAGTTTACAAATGGTTTATGGAAATGTTTGTAGATTCATCTGATTGGGTTATGGCTCCTAATGTTTATGGAATGGGATTATTTAGTGATGGTGGAATTTTTGCTACCAAACCTTATATCTGTGGATCAAGTTATTTTCTAAAAATGATGCATTTTAAGAAAGGACCTTGGTGTGATGTAATGGATGGTTTGTACTGGAAATTTATAGATAGACACAAGCAATTCTTTTTAAAAAATCCAAGACTTTCAATGATGGTTAGAATTTCTGAAAAAATGAATAAAGAAAGAAAGTCAAGAATTTTCAAAGCTGCTGAAAAATTTATAAAACAAAATACCATATAAAAAGTGATTAAAAAATTTAATCTTCCAAAAAAAAACTGTGCGGTTTGTAACAAACCTTTTGCTTGGAGAAAAAAATGGAGACTTAATTGGGAAAAAGTAAAGTATTGTTCTAAGAAGTGCGCAGGATTAAAATAATTTTATTGCAAATTAAAGCTAGTTATAATTTTAGGAATATTATTTTTAAAATTAAAAAATCCTTTGCTTGAAAATTGCCAAGAGAATCTATCTTCATCTCTTAAAATAAAGTTTAATTTTAAGTTACGTGTCTTTTCAATATTATTTAAGTAAGAATAGTTTTCACCTATACAAGGATATATCACATCAAAATATTTAACTTTTTCTATCAATGTTTGAAATTTTGTCTCATCATATATTTGTATTTGATTAAATCTTTTTTTTTGGTCATAAATCATTTTTAATTTGAATTCGAATACTCTTTTTTCAAGTTTTATTTTTCGAACATCATTACTTAATAAAATTAAATAAATATTTTTATAATCTTTTAATTTTCTATTTTCTAAATTTAATTCGTTTTCAAAAACAATTAAGTTTTCATTAGAATTGTCCTCAAAGTTCAAACTTAATGGAGTTATTTTATAATCTCTTACATCTGCTAGAGGAGAAACTTTTTCGTTAAGTTTTACATCTTGATACTTATTATTTGTAAACTTATTTATATTCCAAGACTGAGCGACATAATGTTTACCCTTAGTTTGAAGTCCCGCAACCCATCTCCAACTTAAAGTATTAGATGCTGCATCACCATCCAGTAAATTTTTTATAAAAAATTCAGCTCCTTTTTGCCATGGTAAATTTAAAGTAAATATCCAAATGCTAGCAAACCACATTCTTGTATGATTATGTAAATAATTATTTTCTTTAAGTTCTTCAACCCAATCATTAAAACATTTAATTTGAGTTTCACCGTTTATAGCTTTTTTATAATTGTCATCTTCATTAATACCTTTTAAATCCCCAGTAAAATCTGACCATACTTTTGGTCTAAGTTCTAACCAACCCTTCCAATAAATTCTCCAGAAAATTTCTTGTATAAATTTGTCGACTTTTTGAAATGGATGTTTTAATAAAACTTTTTTAACAGTTTCATACTCTGTTATTAAGCGATGAGTAATATAAGGAGATAGGCAAGAAACATTATTTCTATTTTTAATGCCAAAATCAAAATTTCTTTTTGAGTTATAATTTAAAATATCGTTTTCTATAAAACTATTTAATTTATTTAAAGCACTGGATCTAGATGTTTCAAAATTCATTAATCTTCGTCATCTCTCCATCCATCGATGTACAACTTCCAACATGCAAATGTTACACACGGTATACCTACACAAAAACCTAATAATATTCCGTTATCTCTTCCAAGATAGAATGAACCTATTTGTGTTGAGAGAATAGGCGGCACACAAAGTATTAGTACAATAATTAATAATCTTGTAACAAAGCTAGGTCTTTTCATATACCTTAATTGTTACTTTTATTTTCTTTTTTGGGTATTATTCATATAATCGCATATGGCAAAAAAAATATTTATATTTATTATTTTTAGCCTATTTATTTCTTCAAATTCGTTCTCAGAGACTGAAAGCATAAAAGACTTGCAAAAAGGAGGTAAAATTGTCCTTATAAGGCACGCATTAGCACCTGGTGGAGGAGATCCTCCAGAGTTTAAATTAGACGATTGCACTACTCAAAGGAATTTAGACTCAGAGGGGATTAATCAATCAAAGAGAATAGGTTTATTTTTTTTAAAAAACCAGATTCCTATTGATAAAGTATTATCAAGCGAGTGGTGTAGATGCAAAGATACTGCAAGATTTGCTTTTAAAAATTTTGATACTTTTAATGCTTTAAATTCTTTTTTTGACGAGAAATTTAAAAAAAATAAGACCAAACAAATTAATAATTTAAAAGATTTTTTGAAAAAATGGGATAGTAAAAAAAATCTAATTTTAATTACCCACTATGTTGTGATTTTAGAATTAACAAACAAAGCTGTTTCCTCAGGAGAAATAGTTATTTTAGATAAAAACTTAAACTTTATTGGCAGTATTAATTATATTTGATTATAATAAGTTTGTTTGTCACAGAGATTTTTTTTAAATAATGTACTAATAATTATTTATGTGCCCAATTTGCTGGATATCAGGATTTATAGCCGCTATTTTTGGTGGCTCACTTCTAGCAGTAGTAAATCACCCGATATCTTGGATTATAAGCATACTATTAATTGCATATGCCGCTTACAAATTTTATGAAGCTAAACAAAAAGGAAAAAAAATGTCAGAAGACACTAAAGCCAGAAATAGAAAAACAATCTTTAGGTTTATTCAAGGAGTTGTACTTGGATCAGTTGTGACAGCAGCTATTTTTTACAGCCTTACATATAAAGAGCATGAAAGAATGCATGATCTATTAGAAAAACACGGCATAGAAAAACACGATCATTAACAATTTTTTAAATTATGTTTTTCTAGGATCTTTGATGTTTTTTAATTTGTCTGAAAGTCCAGATATTTTTAGTGTTATATAAACCAGGTATAAAATGCTAAATCCTAAAAACATTGTAGAAAACACTGTGAAAATTGCAGATAAAATTTTCTCTTGAAACCAATTTTCTATTCCAGAATTTGATTGATATAAAACATTCCAGAAAAAAACAAACGCTATTTCATAAATAATTATTAATTTTAACATTTTTAACCTACGTTTGATCTTCCACCATCTACTCCAATTATTTGTCCAGTTATCCAAGAACTATCATTAGATAATAAAAACTTTGCTAAGGCGGCTGAGTCTAATCCTTCACCTAATCTTTTAAGAGGATGTTGTTTAGCTATGGCTTCGGATATTTTGGGGTTCCTAAGCATTTTGCTAGCCATTTTTGAATTAGACAAACTAGGTGCAATACAATTTATTCTAACGTGAGGCGCTAATTCAGAGGCAAGCGATATAGTTAATCCCTCTAAAGATGCTTTAACCGGTGAAATAATGCTATGATTCGGAAAGCCTTGTTTTACTGCTACAGTAGAAAAAAGAACTACAGATGACTTGTTTTTTTTTAAATTGTCTTGAAATTTTCTAATTACATCAACTATTGGAAAAAAATTAAGAGCAAAACTATTTAAATAATCTTTTTTAGTAACAAGATTTACTGGTTTTAAATCAATAGAACCAACGCAATATGCTATCCCAGCAATATCTATTTCCTTCAAGTCTTCTTGTAATTTTTCAATGAAATTATTATCTAAAACATCGTTTATGCTATAACTAAATCCGGTTTCATCACTTAATTTTGAAATTTCACTTTCATTTTTACCAATAAGGTGTGCTTCAAAAGAATCCTTTTTCATTAATTTTGTTAATGAACTTCCTACTGCTCCTGTAGCCCCGAAAATTAAGAACTTTTTTTTCATATTTTTGGAATTTAACTAAATATCGTTACTTTTTTTTGTATCTAATTTAAGATACTTGCTATTTCTAAGTCTAATAACAACAGTTGCTAACGCAACTATTAAAATTGCCGCTGATATATAAACTAATGAAGCAGGATCATCATTTTTATCTTGAAGGATTATATATCTGGCAAGAGCTGTTATCGCAATTATCATCGGATAGGTTATTCTTACAGATCTAGTTTCCCAATAAGATCTCACCAGGCCAATAACCTCAATGTAAATGAACAATAATAATAAATCTGCCAAATTTATACTTCTATTTTGAAACATTTCTACTACTTCTAAAATAAATCCTAATATTGTTGCAAGAAGAACAAACATGACTGCTGTTAGTTGGATATTTCTAATTGTGCTATTCATTATAGTTTTTTCGCGTGATATTTAATAAAATTTTCAACTTTCTTTTTGTTAAAGTGCTTGTTCTCTTCAAAAGATACTTTTTTCATTGAATAAGCTTTATTATTACTTCTTCTAGACAAAATTATCACATTACCCTTAAAAATCTTCAGGACAACTTGTCCTACAACCAGATTTCTTTTTTTATCAATAATTTTTTGAAGCTTCATCCTTTTCTTTGAAAACCAATAGCCATTATAAACAAGTTCTGAATAAAATGGCATTATTCTCTCTTTGTTGTGCATAGTGTCTTTATCTAATGTAATTGACTCTATAGCCCTATGAGCAAAATATAATATAGTACCTCCTGGTGTTTCATAAACCCCTCTAGATTTTATTCCAATGAATCTATTCTCAACTAAATCAACTCTACCAACTCCATTTTTCCCTCCTATTTGATTTAGCTTCTCTAAAAGTTTTTCTGGTTTAAGTTTTTTTCCGTTAATAGAAATTGGATCTCCATTTTTAAAGTCTATTTTAATAAGTGTAGCTTTGTTTGGAGTTTTTTCTATTGGTTTTGTTCTTTGAAAAATAAACTCTGGAGCAGTATTTTTAGGATTTTCAAGCATCTTACCTTCTGTTGAAGTATGAAAAATGTTGTCATCAACTGAAAAAGGAGGTGCTCCTTTTTTATCTTTTGTTATAGGAATTTTATTTTTTTTGGCATATCTGATTAAGTCCGTTCTAGATTGAAAATTCCATTCTCTCCAAGGCGCAATTACTTTAATTTTTTTTCCGAAGTAAGCATAAGCTAATTCAAATCTTACTTGATCATTTCCTTTTCCAGTTGCTCCGTGGGAAACAGCAAAGGCTCCAAATTTTTTTGCAACAGCTATTTGTCTTTTTCCAATTAAAGGTCTTGCTATAGAAGTTCCTAATAAATATGTTCCCTCGTAAACTGCATGAGCTCTTATCATTGGAAATACATATTCTTTTACAAAAGTATTTTTTAAATCTTCTATAATTATCTTTTTAACTCCCAGTTTTTTTGCATTTTTAATTATTTTTTTTCTATCAATTACTTGACCAATATCAGCAGTGTAAGCAATTATTTCTGCTTTATATTTTTCTTGAAGCCATCTAAGAATTATTGAAGTATCCAATCCACCTGAATAAGCTAAAACAATCTTTTTCATTTAGCCGCAAACTTTTTTGGCAGTATTGTATGCTTTTGTAAATCCCATCATAGAGTAATGATCTGTAGTTTGTGTGCCATTCTTTGCATTAGCTTTGATCATTAAATTTGTTGCTCTCTTCATTAGTTTAATAAATTTTTTTTCTTCTCTTTCATCAAGCAACCAAGCAAATTTTTCTTGCGAAAAAAAACTAAAACTACTTTTTCCAGATTTTGCAACTACACTCGATGGTTTATATAAGTGTCCACTAGTAATACTTACTTCGTCTGTGATATTTTCTCCAGGTCTAAAAGTAACAAATATTCTAGAGTCCTCTCTTTTAAAACTTTCTGGACCTCTTTTAGAGGGAACAGATTGAGCAAAACATATTTTACCTTTGTCTGTATTTGTCGTAAAACTTTGCCAGTTTTTATATTTTCCAACTGACTTTGGAGTTTCTGCGATCGCTTCAACAGATATTACAAAAAATAATGTTATTAAAAATAATTTAAACTTCATAATGAATATTTATACTAAAAAAAAAGTATTTCAATGGTTGCTAAACATTTTATGGTGCTGGGTTAGGATTATTGTTATGTATTAAATTAATTTTTTCCATTATTTCTTCAGTTAGTTCAACTTTAATACTGTCTATATTCTCTTTTAATTGATCCATTGAAGTTGCGCCTATAATATTGCTTGTAACAAACGGTCTAGAATTTACAAATGCTTGTGCCAATTGAACCATCGTCATATTATTTTCTTTAGAAAGTTTGTAGTATTCATCATAAGCTTTCATCGCTAGAGGGTTGAGCATTCTTTCCCAGCCCTTAAATAAAGTCATCCTTGCATTTTTTGGCATTTGACCGTTTCTATATTTTCCTGATAATGCGCCAGAAGCTAAAGGATAGTAAACTAATAAACCACATTTTTCTCTTATGGAAATTTCTGACATACCTATTTCATATGTTCTATTTACTAAACTATAAGGATTTTGAACTGACATCATTCTAGGTAGATTTTTGTTTTTTGATATCTCTAAATATTTTGAAAGACCATAAGGAGTTTCATTTGATACTCCGATGTATCTAATTTTTCCATTTTTGATAAATTTTTCTAAAGACTGTAAAACATTTTCAAAATCATTCCATTCCCCTTCATTTTTATCTACTTTATATTCTCTCCTACCGAAGCAATTTGTAGATCTTTCGGGCCAATGTAGTTGATAAAGATCTATATAATCTGTTTTTAATCTCTTCAAACTGTTATCTATAGCTTCTTCAATCTTTTTTTCAGAAAAGCTATTTTTACCACCTCTTATCCAATCTAAGCCTGGACCAGCAATCTTTGAAGCTAAAATTATCTTATCCCTATTTTTTCTTTTTTCAAACCAGTTGCCAATTATTGTTTCTGTTTTACCATATGAGTCTTTAGTAGGAGGAACAGAGTAAAGTTCAGCTGTATCAAAAAAATTAATTCCTTGGTCAATCGAGTAATCCATTTGCTCAAAAGCATCTTTTTCTGAGTTTTGAGTTCCCCACGTCATTGTTCCAAGACAAATGAGACTTACATTCAAATTTGTATTACCTAGTTTCCTAAATTTCATAATTTTGTAATAATTTGTTGAAAATTAAAGTAAATATTGCATGTTGAAAAGCAGAAAAAAATTATTATATTAGTTTTATGGCTATAAATAAACAAAGCACTACGGTAAAATCATCAGTATCTCAAGCTATAATAGATCAGGGATTAAGATCTTATATGCTTAACGTTTATAATTATATGGCATCAGGAGTTCTTCTTACAGGATTTGTTGCTTTAGTCTTGTTTAAGTTAGCTGTGGTTACAGACTCAACAACTGGGCAAATAATTGGTCTCACAAGTGTTGGTAACGCAATATACAACTCTCCTTTAATGTGGGTTTTAATGTTAGCGCCATTAGGAATAGTTTTTTATTTGGGATTCAAAATAGCAAATATGAGTGTATCAAAAGCCCAAACTATGTTTTGGATTTTCGCAGCTCTAATGGGAGCCTCTCTTTCATCTATATTCTTGGTTTACACTGGAACAAGTATTACTAGAGTATTTTTTATAACATCTGGAACTTTTGGAGCTATGAGCATTTATGGTTATACAACAAAAAGAGATCTAACTAAGTTGGGCTCTTTCTTAATGATGGGTCTGATTGGAATTATAATTGCTTCAATAGTTAATATATTTATGAAATCTTCAATGATGTATTTCGTGATCTCAATACTAGGAGTACTAATCTTTGTTGGTTTAACAGCCTATGATACTCAAAAAATTAAAAATATGTATTTGGCTAGCGATAGCGGAGAACTTATGGGCAAAAAAGCAGTAATGGGTGCTTTAACTTTATATTTGGATTTTATAAATTTATTTATAATGCTTTTAAGACTTTTCGGGCAAAGAAGATAAAAAAATTCTATTTTACTAATCTTAATTTATTCCAACCAGTTTTAGTTATTAATTTATTTAGATTTTCAGATTGATTAATAATTTTACCATCTTTGTCTTTAATCAAAAATTTTTCATTAATGTATTTTGGTCTTAAATTTTTAAGTATTCTAATTACAGGTTTATCAGAAGCTCTTTGATACACATCAAAAGAAATCTCTTTATTTCCTGTTGAAAGCCCATAATCTTTCCAAGTTCCATTTGAAACCATTTTTGCGTAAAGATTTAAAATAGTCTGAAGTTCTTTCTTAATAAAAAAGATTTCTTTTTTATTTTTTTTAAAATTGTTATTTACAACTAGTTTTAAGTTTTTCATATTTTGTGTTTATTTATCAATGGAATTTGTAAAGCTGTAAATATAAAAGTTAAAGGCAATATGCCCCAAACTTTAAAGTTTACCCATATATGTTCACTTTGAGTTCTCCAAACTATTTCATTTAATAAAGCTAAAAAAATAAAAAAGTAAGCCCACCTATTATTAAGTTTTTTCCAGCCCATGTCGTCAAGTTCTAGAGCATTTTTTAAGAAAAATTTTAAACAATTTTTGTTAAAAATTAAATTGCCAATTAAGAGCACAGAAGCAAAAAGTAAATTTATTATAGTTGGTTTTAAATATAAAAAAATTGGATTTTGAAAGTAAATAGTTAACCCACCAAAAACTGAAATTATAATTCCTCCAACTAGAGGAATATAAGGTATCTTCTTTTCTACAAAATATACTATTACTACTGCGATGATTGTCGCTACAATTAAAGGAGGAATAGCTACAATTAAATCTTTATCGCTTTTGTAATATACTGTAAAAAAAATAAGAAGTGGACCAAAATCAGTTATAAACTTTAATAAAGACTTATTCACAAAATATTTTTAACACAAATTTATTCTTTAATAAATTTATATGTTGATTTTTTCATAAAAATTATTAACTATTAACTATATTATAAATGTCTATTAATAATGCAAAATTCTCAATTGGAAATATCGTTAAACATCGCCACTTTGATTTTAGAGGTGTTATTTATGATGTTGACTTTGAGTTTAACAATTCAGAAGAATGGTACCAATCAATACCCAAAGATGTTAGACCAAGGAAAGATCAACCATTTTATCATTTATTAGCTGAGAGTAATGGGGTCACATATGAGGCTTATGTTTCTGAGCAAAATTTGCTACACGATAAATCTGGTGAGCCAGTTAAGCACCCACTTATTGATGAGATTTTTTCTGGGAAAAAAGGTAGCAGTTATTTTAAGCCCTCAAATTAATAAAAATATCATTTCGCCACAAATTTAACATTATTAACTCAAAACTATGACAAAAATCAGAGCTATTTATTTGGGGTTAGAGCCTGATTGGGAATTACTCATACTTCTTTAACTCCCTCTCAATTCTCAATTAGGCCTAAATAACTTCTTCACAAAAAAATAATATTCATGTAGTTAGTTAATTTATGTTTAACTTTTTTTCACCTACTAATATTTTTTTAATTTTAAGTAAAATACAAAAATTTATAAATTCGATTTTTTTCCCAATCTTGATAGTGAGTTTGGTTTTTGCATTAATCTTATCACCTTCAGATCGTGTGCAAGGTGATGCAATGCGAATAATGTACGTTCACGTTCCTTCTGCCTGGCTCGGACTTGCGTGTTTTTCAGCAATAACAATATTATCAATATCAGCTTTTATTTTTAAGATAAAAAATTTTTTTTATATAAATAAAAGTCTAGCTCCAATCGGTTTGCTTTTTACTTTTCTGGCTATAGTAACTGGCTCACTTTGGGGTGAACCTACTTGGGGAACTTGGTGGGTTTGGGATGCAAGATTGACTTCAATGATGGTTTTAATGTTTTTTTATATCTCTTATATTTTATGTTTTAAATTTATTAAAAAAGAGCAACTTATGTTAAAGGTTTCATCTTTAATAGCGATTCTTGGAGCAATCAATTTACCAATTATAAAATATTCAGTGGATTGGTGGACAACACTACATCAGCCAGCAAGTATAAAATTGGGAGTTTCTAACAGCATACATTCAACAATGATGTTACCATTATTATCAATGCTATTAGTTTTAGTGTTATATGGTGCGCTAATTTTTCTAATGAAATACAAAACGGAAATCATTAGAATAAAGAAAAAAAGTATTAAAAGATTATGATAACTAATTTTATATTCATGAATGGCCACGGTATTTTTGTTTGGTCAGCATTCGGATTAGTTTTAATTTCTGGTTTTATCCTTTATTTTAAAACTAGAAAAACTTTAAAAAAATATGAGAAAGAATTTCTACTTGAATTAGAGACTTTACCAGAAGCAAAAAAAAAACATGTATTAGAGAATTCTAAAATTGCTAATAAAATTTTAGTAGAAAATTCAAAAACAAACTAAAGCATTTTTTAATGCTAACAAAAAAAGTTAAAAATAGAATAATATTTTTAATAGTAGTTATATTTATTTTTATAATTTCTATTTTTTTTGTATTGAAATCTTTAAATGAAAGTATTCTTTACTTTCATACTCCGACAGAAATTAATCAAAAAAAAAATTTATCTTTTGATAAAAAAATGAGAGTTGGAGGTATGGTTAAAAAAAAATCAATATTGAGCGACTCAAAAGGTGTAAAGTTTGTAATTACCGATCTTCAAAATGAAATCATTGTGTCATATTCAGGCACTGTTCCAAATTTATTTGCCGAAGGTAAAGGAGTAATAGCTGAGGGCAAGCTTAAAGATAAAAAGTTTTTTATAGCTGATAAAATTTTAGCAAAACACGATGAAAATTACATGCCACCAGAAATAAAAATAAAGTCAGGAAATTAATGTTAAGCAACACAGGAATAACTTTAGTAATATTAACAACTCTTTTAAGTGTATTAATTATTTATAAATCTTTTACTGAACTTCATATCGAAAATAATTTAATAAATAAAAAGATTTTTAATTTAGTAACTTTTCAAACTACTTTTTCTATTCTTAGTTTTTTTGTACTAATTGCAGGTTTTATTATTTCTGATTTTTCTTTAGTCAATGTTTATGAAAACTCACATACAAAAAAACCATTTTTTTATAAAGTATCTGGAGCTTGGGGCAGCCATGAGGGAAGCTTATTGCTATGGATAAATATACTGGTAATTTTTTCTTTTTTATTTTTAGTTTTTACCAAACATAATAATAAATCTTATCTACTTTATACTTTAATCTTTCAGAATTTTTTAATTTTGGGTTTTTTAATTTTTTTACTTATTAACTCAAATCCTTTTAGTAAGATTTATCCTATTCCACTAGAGGGACTAGGATTAAATCCAATTTTACAGGATCCAGCTTTAGCAATTCACCCTCCTTTGCTTTACATTGGATTTGTCGGATCCTCAATTTACTTTTCAGCAGGTATCGCATCATTAATTAGTAATTGTAGAGATAAATTTTTTGCTAAATCTATAAAACCATGGGTATTAATATCTTGGTCATTTCAAACGCTAGGGATTACAGCTGGATCTATTTGGGCTTACTATGAATTAGGGTGGGGCGGATTTTGGTTTTGGGATCCAGTAGAAAACGCATCCTTAATGCCTTGGTTCGTTATTACTGCACTAATGCATTCAGTTATAGTTTTAGAAAAGAGAAATTCAATTTACTCTTGGGTAATTATCTTATGTTTATTAACTTTTACCATAAGTGTTACTGGAACTTTTCTAGTAAGATCAGGTATATTAAATTCAGTTCACACGTTTGCAAATGATCCTTCAAGAGGATTGTATATTTTAATTTTTTTGTCCCTTATGATATTTTTGGCACTAGCTGCTTTTTTTCGCTATAGCAAGAAAGAGGAATACAATTTCTTCTTAAAAAGTAAAGAGACATTAATATTAGCTAATAATTGGTTTATGTTTTTTTTTCTAACTTCAGTTATGATAGGAACTCTTTACCCTATAATTCTAGAAGTTTTAAACGATACTAAAATTTCAGTAGGTCCACCATTTTATAGTGCAGTTATATTTCCTTTTGTAATTCCATTTTTAATATTCATGGCTTTGGGACCTAAAATAAATTGGATTAAGAATAAGTATAGCAGAATTTTGTCAAACTTTTACATATTGATTGCATCAATTCTCCTAAATTTATTAGTTTATTTCTTTTTTGGCAAATACAGCATTATTTCAAATTTAATTATAATTTCTTCAATTTTTTTAATTATACATTCTGTAAAAGATTTTTTTATTTTTTTTAAGAAAAAAACTGAAAGTGATATTTCGAGAATTGTATCTCATTTAGGATTTGGAATGTTAATTCTTTTTATAGGTATTAGTCATAATTTTACAGTTGAAAATGACTTTAATTTAAAAGTTGGAGAAGAAAAAAAATTTAGCGGCTATCAAATTAATTTTAACTCTATTAGGATGGAAAATGAGAAGAATTATAAAAAAATAATTGGGGAGTTTAAGTTAGTTAATCTTAAAAGTAATTTAGAGGAAATTTTATATCCTGAAATAAGAATTTATGACCAACCTGAAACATTAACCTATGAGGCCTCAATAAAAACAAAACTATCCGCTGACACATATCTTACTATGAGTAATATTTCGCGGTCAGACTATTATAATATTAAATTCCAAAACAAACCTTTTATGATCTGGATATGGATTTCAGCAATATTAATTGCAAGTGGAGGGTTTATAAGATTAATAAAAATTAAGACACAATGAAAAAAAACCTTTTAAAAATTATTATTTCTGTTGTAGCAATTTTTATAATTGGAACTTTTTATGTAAGTTTAAAAAAAACAGAAATTTATGATACTAAAAATTTAGTTGGTACGAATTTAGATAATTTTGAATTAAATTCTTTAAATAAAAAATTAAAAATCAATCAAGATTTAGTTAAAAAGAGTCAATATACTTTAATTAATTTTTGGGCTTCTTGGTGTGCTCCTTGTAGAGCAGAGCATAAATATTTAATAAATTTAAAAAGAAATGCAAAAAATTTAAAATTAATTGGAATTAACTTTAAAGATGAAAAAAAAAATGCAAATAAATTTCTCTCAGAATTTGGAGATCCTTATCATTATTCTGCAGCAGACTCAAAAGGTAAGGTCTCAATAAATTTTGGGGTTTATGGAATTCCAGAGAGCATATTAGTAAATAATGATTTAAAGATTATTAAAAAGTTTATTGGACCACTGAATCAAGACGAATACACAAGTATATTAAATTTAACAAACTAGTTAGTTTTATGAAAAAAATAATTTTTATAATAATCTTTTCTTTAAATTTTTTTAATTTAAATTCTGATGAAAAAACTAAACTTCATTTTGAAATTTATAAAAATATTCGCTGCTTAGTGTGTCAAGGCCAGTCAATAGCTGACTCGAATTCTGAATTTGCTCAAACAGTGAAGTTAGTGGTGAAAGATAAAATAAATGAGGGTAAATCTGAAAAAGAAATTTATGAATTTTTAATAAGTAAGTATGGAGAGTGGATAGTCTATAAGCCGCAGTTTAATAAAAATAATTTTTTATTGTGGTTTTTCCCTTATTTAGCTTTAATTTTTGGCGCAATAATTATTTATGCTTTAATAAAAAAAAAAGAGAATAATAAGGTTAATTGAAGGTATACTTTTTAAAAATATGGTAGTATTTTTCTATAAATGAAAAAAAACTTATTTATAATTTTAGTCAGTGTATTGTTTTTAAATTCCAATTTGTTAGCTCAGGAGAGTAACAAGGATATATCTTTTTATACAGGTATTTTTGATACTAAAGACGAAGTTGGTGATGATAAAACAAATTTATTTGGTATCGAACACAAAAATCCAAACCTATTTAGAGATACATTTTTAGGTAAAATTTCCCCAATTACCGGAGGATTTATATCTGGAAGAGGTTCTACCTATTTATATACTGGTGTAGAGGCTGAATATGATTTAGGACCTCTAAAAATTTTACCTAGTTTCACTCCAGGTTATTATCAAAAAGGAGATGGAAAAGATTTAGGTGACGTTATTGAATTTAAAAGTGAAGTAAAAATAGGTTTCGATATATTTGAAAATTCTAAGATAGGTTATAGCTACAGCCATATTTCTAATAATGACTGGGGAGAAACTAACCCAGGTGCTGACAATCAACAATTTACATTCTCAAAAAAATTTTAAAGATCATGAATTTAAAAGATTGTCATAACTTTTATGATTTTAAAAAACTAGCTGAAAAGAAGCTACCTTCTCCAATATTTCATTATATCGACGGTGCTGCAGATGATGAAATTACTTATTCTAGAAACACGAGTGCTTTTGATGATGTTGATTTAGTTCCAAATGTCTTAAGAGGAGTCGAGAATATTGATTTATCAACTACAATTTTTGGAAAAAAACTAGACTTACCTTTTTATCTCGCTCCAACTGCATTACAAAGACTTTTTCATTACGATGGCGAAAGAGCGGTTGGAAAAGCTGCTCAGAAATTTAATACTATGTTTGGTGTTTCTGCGCTGGCAACTGTGAGCGTAGAAGAAATATCTTCTATGATTGACACTCCAAAAATGTTTCAATTTTATTTCCATAAAGATAGAGGTTTAAATTCTTCGTGTTTAGAAAGGGCTAAAGCAGCAAAATTTGACGTTATGGCTTTGACAGTAGATACAATAACTGGTGGAAATCGGGAAAGAGATTTAAGAACTGGTTTTACATCTCCTCCTAAATTAACTCTATCAAGTCTATTTAGTTTTGCTACTAAACCAATGTGGGGAATAAATTACCTTACAAAAGGTAAGTTTGAACTGCCACATATTCAAGATCATTTAGAAGCTGGGACTAACACTAATACTTCAATTGGAAACTATTTTTCTACAATGTTAGACCAATCTATGAATTGGAAAGATGCTGAAAAACTTTGTGCTCAATGGGGCGGTCACTTTGCGTTAAAAGGAGTGATGAGTGTTGAAGATGCAAAAAGAGCAGTTGATATCGGATGCACAGGCATAATGGTTTCAAATCACGGTGGTAGACAATTAGATGGATCAAGATCTCCATTTGATCAACTTGCTGAAATTGTAGACGCAGTAGGAGATAAATTAGATGTAATTTGTGAAGGAGGAATTCATAGAGGTACTCATATGCTTAAGGCATTATCGTTAGGGGCTAAAGCTTGTTCAGGAGGTAGATTATATTTATATGCTTTAGCAGCAGCTGGTCAAGCAGGCGTTGAAAGAGCTTTAGGTCAATATAAATCAGAATTAGAGAGAGATATGAAACTGATGGGATGTAAAACCATAAAAGATTTAAGTAGAAAAAATTTAAGATTCAGACGTTAATGAATTTAAATGATTGCTATAACTATAATGATTTCAGAAAATTAGCAAAAAAAAAACTACCTGCACCAATTTTTCATTATATAGATGGTGGTTCAGATGATGAAAGTACACTTAAAAGAAATACAGAGTCATTTTTAAAATGTGATTTAGTACCCAATATTCTAGCTAATGTTGGCGAGCCCGATCTATCAACAAATGTTTTTGGAAAAAAAATTGATATGCCAATATTTTTATCTCCGGTAGCAATGCAAAGACTTTTTCATCATGAAGGAGACAAAGCAAGCGCTAGAGCTGCAGCAAAATTTGGGACTTTTTATAGTATGTCTACTATGGCGACTTCTTCTATAGAGGAAATATCTAACATATCAGGTGGACCAAAAATGTTTCAAATATATATACACAAAATAAAAGGTTTGACAGATAACTTAATTGATAGATGTAAAAGTTCTGGCTTTAATGCAATGTGTTTAACTGTAGACACTATAACAGCTGGGAACCGCGAAAGAGATCATCGATGGGGATTTACAACACCACCAAAACTCACAATAAAAAGCATTTTAAGTTTTATGAAGCGTCCTAAATGGACATTTAATTATTTAAGCCACGAAAAATTTCAATTAGCTAACGTAGTTCATTTTACAAAAAAAGGATCAAGTATAGCTAAGGGTGTAATGGAATATATTAATGAACAATATGATCCAGCGATGAATTGGAAAGACGCAGAATATTGCATAAAAAGATGGGGAGGTCCTTTTGCAATTAAAGGAGTTATGTCCGTTGAAGACGCGAAGAGAGCCGTAGATATTGGAGCTTCAGCAATATTACTTTCAAATCACGGAGGAAGACAACTTGATGGATCAAGAGCACCTTTTGATCAACTTCCTGCCATCGCCGATGCTGTGGGTGGAAAATTAGAAATTATTTTAGATGGTGGAATTAGAAGAGGAACCCACGTTTTAAAAGCTCTTTCGTTGGGCGCAACAGCATGCAGTTTTGGTAAAGGATTTCTTTTCGCTTTAGGAGCCGGTGGACAAAAAGGGGTTGAAGCTATCTTGCAAAGAATGCATGATGAGATTAAACGTGATATGATATTACTGGGTTGTAAGTCAATTAAGGAATTAAATAAAACAAAAATAATGTATAGATAGTTATGAAACTTGCAAAAAACTTAGACAGGCTTGGTACAGAGACAGCTTTTAGCGTTTTAGCGGAAGCAAAAAAACTTGAAGCTCAGGGTAAAAAAATGATTCATTTAGGATTAGGCCAACCTGACTTTAAAACACCTAAACATGTTGTAGATGCAGCCAAGAAAGCATTAGATGATGGACATCATGGGTATGTTTTATCAAATGGAATTTTGGAATGTAGACAAGCAGTAACAAGAAAAATTAAAAAACTTTACAATCAAGATATTGATCCAGAGAGAATAATAATAATGCCAGGAGGCAAACCCACGATGCATTATGCTATACAATGTTTTGGTGAGCCAGGTGCTGAAATAATTCATCCTACTCCAGCTTTTCCAATTTATGAATCTATGATTAATTATACTGGCTCCACTCCTGTTCCATATGATCTTACAGAAGATAAAGATTTGAAGTTTAATCCTGAAAAGATTTTATCGTTAATTACAAACAAAACTAGATTGTTAATTTTGATTAATCCAAACAATCCAACTGGAAGTTTTGTTGAAAAACCCGCTATAGATGTTTTAGCTGAAGGTTTAAAAAAACATCCTCATGTAACAATTTTGAGTGACGAAATTTATAGTAGACAAATTTTTGACAACAAAGAGATGCCAACTTTTTTTAACTATCCAGATTTAAGAGAAAGACTAATTGTTCTTGAGGGCTGGAGTAAAGCTTATTCTATGACAGGATGGAGACTAGGGTGGAGTTTCTGGCCTAAGCATTTAATTGAGCATGTAAACAAACTTTTAATTAATAGCGTTTCTTGTGTAAATGCTGCCGCACAATTTGCAGGGATTGCAGCATTGGATGGCCCAGATGACTCAATCAATGCTATGATGGAAAAATTCACACAACGTAGAAAATTAATTCATGAGGGGCTTAATAATCTTCCCGGTGTTGAGTGTAGTTTGCCAGGAGGAGCTTTTTATGCGTTTCCAAAAGTAATTGGTACAGGAATGAACGGCTCCGAATTTGCAAAAAAATGTATGCATGAAGCAGGCGTTGCTATAGTTCCTGGTACAGCATTTGGCTCTACTTGTAAGGATTATGTAAGGTTTAGCTTCGCAGCATCTCGAGATAATATTTCCCAGGCCTTAGAAAATATTAAGAAAATGTTATCTAAATAACTGTATTTTTTCTAAATTTTAACTAAAATCACATTAATGAAAGAACAAGTTCAATCTGAACTAAAAAAAATTTTTAACGGTAGATTTTCTACATCTGTATCTACTAGAACAAATTATGCTAGAGGAGAAGATACTTACGACCCAGTATTGTCGGAGGCTGTAGTCTTTCCAGAAACCAATGAAGAAGTTTCAAAAATTTTAAAACTTTGTAATGAACATAGAGTACCCGTTGTTCCCTTTGGAACAGGAACTTCATTAGAGGGTAATGTTGTGGGAAATGAAAATGGAATAACAATCTCTCTAGAAAAAATGAACAAAATTTTAAGTGTAAATGTGGAAGACTTTGATTGTAGAGTTCAGGCTTGTGTAACTAAAGAACAATTAAATGATTATTTGAGGGAAGATGGAGTTTTCTTTCCGATTGATCCAGGAGCAAACGCCGCTATTGGAGGAATGGCTTCAACCTCAGCATCAGGGACAATGGCTGTCAAATATGGAACTATGAAGACTGTGATTACCGGTCTAACAGTAGTTCTTCCTAATGGCGATATTATAAACACTGGTAGCAGAACAAAAAAGACCTCTGCCGGTTATAACTTAACAAATCTATTTATAGGTTCGGAGGGAACTCTTGGAATAATTACAGAAATACAATTAAGATTATCCCCAATTCCTGAGAGCATCATGAGTGCCGTTTGTCATTTTCAAAGTTTGGAAGATGCAGTTCAGACAGCGCAACATATAATTCAATACGGTGTACCGATTGCAAGAATCGAAATGTTAAATAAAGAACAAATGGATATTAGTATTAATTATTCAAAATTAAAGGATCTTAAAGTCCTACCAACTTTATTTTTTGAATTTCATGGATCAGAGTCATCCAACAAAGAGAACATTAAAGTCGTAGAAGAAATCTCAAATGATAATAACGGAAGTTCTTTTAAATGGGCAAAAGATCTAGCAGAAAGAAATAAACTATGGCAAGCCCGTTGGGATGTTTACTATTCTGTGAAAGCATTGATAAAAAATGGAAGAGTTTATTCTACTGATGTATGTCTGCCAATTTCAAAAATAACTGAATGTGTAAATTTTGCAGAAGAGCAGACAAAAAAGTTTGGACTAAGAGCCCCAATGGTTGGACATCTAGGCGATGGAAATTTTCACGTAGTTTTACCTTATGATCCTCAAAAAAAAGAAACATATAAAAAGATAAGAGAATTTAGTGATTTACTCATTAAAAAAACTTTAGAACTAAATGGAACAATTACCGGCGAGCATGGTATTGGACTTCATAAAAAAGATTACCTTCTTAAGGAGCATGGAGACAATATTCCAGTAATGAAATCTATAAAAAGAACTCTTGATCCTAATAACATTATGAATCCCGGTAAGATTTTTGATTTAAATTAATTATCCAAATGAAAAAAATTCTTATTACTAGAAGACTACTTAGATCTAGCGAGGAAAAAGCTTCAAAAATATTTGATGCAAAATTTAACACCAACGATGAATTATACTCCCAGGAAAAATTAATAAAGTTAAGCGCTGGGTGTGATGGAATTTTAACTGCTCTCACAGATAAATTAGATTCAGAAACAATAAACAAACTACCCAGTAGTATTAAGATATTATCAAACTTTGCAGTAGGATTTGGAAATATTGACTTAGAAGCAGCAAAAAAAAGAAATATCATAGTTACCAACACCCCAGAAGTTTTGACAGATGCAACTGCTGAAATTGGAATTTTGCTAATTTTAGGCGCATGTAGAAGAGCACCCGAGGGCATAGAAGCTGCTAAAGGTTCAAATTGGAAATGGTCTGCAGACTACTTGATAGGAAAACAACTAACAGGAACTAGATTAGGAATTTTAGGGATGGGTAGAATTGGAAGAAAAATAGCAAGTATTGCAAAATCCTTAGGTATGATAATACATTATCACAATCGATCAAAACTTAGTGATGACAAAGAAGACGGAGCAATTTATCACAAAGATCTAAAGAGTTTTTTAGGTGTTTCAGATGTATTATCGGTTTGTTGTCCTGCCACAAAAGAAACAACTGATTTAATTAATAAAGAAACTCTAGAATATTTACCACAAGGAGCAGTAGTAACCAATGTTGCAAGAGGGGATATTGTAAATGACGAAGCATTAATAGATGCTTTAAATAGAAGAAAAGTTTATGCAGTTGGATTAGATGTATATAAAGGGGAACCAAATTTAAATCCTGGTTATTTAAAACATAAAAGTGCATTTATTCTTCCCCACTTAGGAAGCGCCTCAAAACACACTCGAACGGCAATGGCGAATTTGGCAATAGATAATATGAATGAGTTTTTTAAAATCGGAAGCTGTAAAAACAAAGTAAATTAACTAATAATTAACTTATTCTAGCAAAAGTTGTAAGCGTCAAAATAATATAATTAATGTGGGACTCTCAAAAATTTATATGTTTAAATATTTTTAATTATTAATAATTTAAGGGGGACATATGTCAAAGAAAACGATCAAAGGAGTAAAAACTCCTTCAAGACGTAAGTTCTTTAAAGCAGCTGCAGTAACGGGTGCAGCAGCGGCAGCGACAGTTGCAATGCCTAACATTGCATTCGGTGCGCCGAAAACTTTAAAGATGCAAGCAGCTTGGCCTTCAGGAGCGAATATATTCTTCGAAATGGCTGGCGACTATGCAAAAATGGTTAGCGACATGTCAGGCGGTCAATTAAAGATTGACCTTCAACCTGTAGGTTCAGTTGTAAAAACTGGAGAGATAGGTCAAGCAGTAAGTTCAGGTGTACTAGATATGGGACACTGGGTAACTGCTTACTGGTATGGTAAAAATGCTGCCGCTTCATTATTTGGTACAGGTCCATCATACGGAATGTCATCTCAAGAAGTTATGGGATGGATGGAATATGGTGGAGGTAGAAAACTTTATAACGAAACACTTTCTAAAGTTGGTTTCGATTATGTTGGTTTCTTCCACATGCCAATGCCTGCTCAGCCATTTGGTTGGTTCAAAAAGAATGTAACTAAAGTGTCTGACGTTAAAGGTATGAAGTACAGAACAGTTGGTTTAGCGACTAACGTATTAACAGCAATGGGAATGGTTGTAAGACAATTACCAGGTGGTGAAATTCAACCTGCTATGAAAACAGGTTTGATTGAAGCTGCTGAGTTTAACAACCCAACTTCAGACTCTCAATTTGGTATGCAAGATGTTTCTAAGCATTATCACTTAGGAAGCTTCCACCAATCTCAAGAGATGTTTGAAATTCCAGTGAATAAGAAGACATACAATGGTTTATCGCCTGCACACCAAGCGATAATAAAAAATGCTGCTTATGCTGCGAATACAGACAACTACTTCAAAGCGTTAGTTAGATACTCAGCTGATTTATCTAAATTGATGAATCAACATAAAGTAAATGTGTATCAAACATCTGATGAAATCTTAGCTCAACAATTAAAAGGTTGGGATAAAGTAATAGGAGACTTTAATAAGAAGGATCCATTCTTTAAGAAAATTGTAGATTCTCAGAAGAAATACGCTAAGAGAGTTATGAAATACTTACTTATGAATCAGCCGAATTACAAATTGGCTTATGAGAATGAATTTGGAAGTATTGCAAAAGTTAAAATTTAATTAACTTTTTTATAATTTTAAAAGGGGGCTTTTTGGCCCCCTTTTTTTATGGAAAAGATTGACAATTTAGAATAGTTTATTTTTATGAGAGGATTTATTAGCTTTGCAGATCATTTAAGTACTTCGGTAGGAAAGGCTTTTTCATGGTGCATCGTAATATTAATGGGCGGAACATGTTACGAAGTAGTAATGGCTTATGCTTTTAATGCTCCAACTTTATGGAATTTTGATTTTAGTTTACAAATGTATGGGGCAATATTTATGATGGCTGGAGCTTACTGTTTATCAACAGAGTCCCATGTTAGAGGAGACGTAATTTACAGATTATTTAAACCTAAAATACAAGGTTATATAGATTTAGTTTTATATTTTATATTTTTCTTTCCAGGAGTAATTGCTTTAGCTTTCTATGGAT
>CACDNS010000001.1:0-149853 GCA_902554215.1 uncultured Pelagibacteraceae bacterium | reverse complement strand
GGTGCAGGAGTTGCAGGGTTACAGGCTATTGCTACAGCTAAGAGAATGGGAGCAATAGTTTCAGCCACAGATGTTAGATTGACAGCAAAAGAGCAAGTTGAAAGCTTAGGAGGAAAATTTTTAGCCGTAGAGGGATCTGAAAATTTAGAAACTAAAGGTGGTTATGCTAAAGAAGCGGGAGAGGATTTTAAAAGGAAACAAGCTGAAATGTTGGAAAATTGACTTTACAAATTAAGTTTGATTTTTTCAAAACATCATTAGAAGTATTTAAAATTTCAGCTCCATTGTTTTTGTAATCTTCATCTTTATATCCCAAATTTTCTCCATAACTCTTTTCTAAAAAAACCTTTAAACCTAAATCTTTAAAATTTTTACAAGTTTCGGGGGTTATCGAAATTCTTTTTTCTGGAAGCTTTTCTTTTGTTGAGCCTACGTTCATTAAAAAATTAGCCTTGTCGAGCTTTATATCTTGGATTTTTTTTATTTATAACGTAAACCTTACCTCTCCTCTTGACGAGCTTTGAGTTAAGATCTCTTTTTTTTAATGATTTAAGTGAGCTAGCTATTTTCATAATTTTTAAGCCTGGCAACGTCCTACTCTCCCATGTCTTAAGACAAAGTACCATTGGCGCTGAAGGACTTGACTTCCGAGTTCGGGATGGGATCGGGTATGGCCCCTTCGCAATAATCACCAGGCAAGATCTTATAATATCATTAATATTTTTTGTAAATACCTAATACTGAACGTTTTTATTAGATATTGGTGGGCACGATAAGAATTGAACTTATGACCTCTACGATGTCAACGTAGCGTTCTACCACTGAACTACATGCCCTTTTAAATAGTATTAAAGTTATGATATATCAAAAAGAACTGATATTTTACAAATGAAATTCAATCAACTTTTACAAAGTTCTAGGTTATTTAATATCTTATTTTGCTTGTTTCCTATTGCTTATATTATTGGAAACTTTGCAATAAATCTGATTACTTTTTTTATAATTGTTATTGGCACAATTGCTTATAAGGAGGAGCTTTTAAAATTTGACAATAAAAAAATTATCTTATTTTTAATTTCATTTTTTTTAATTTTGATAGTTGCTACAGCTATTAATCACAAGATATGGGAGCATGATAGTTTAGTAAAATCTCTAATTTATTTAAGATATTTGATCTTTATTATTATCGTAAGTCTTATTATAAAAAAAAATGATATAAATCTTAAACACTTCCTTTTTTCCTGTTTATTATGTGCAGGATTTTTATCACTAGATGTGATTTTTCAATCTATTAATGGAAGAGATATATTTGGCTTAGTTGCTCCCAAAACTCATAATTCTGGTTTTTTTGGTAATGAATTAGTTGCAGGAACTTACATTCAAAGATTTTTTTTGTTAGGTGTTTTTTTAATTCCATTAGTAATGAATAAAGAAAAAAAGATAAATTTTTTATTTATTGTTTTTTTAATTACTGGATTCACAGCAGTTATATTATCAGGAAATAGAATGCCTGCTGTTATGTTTTTTGCTTTTATATTTTTAGCTTTTATTTTTTTTAGAAAAATGAGGTATAATTTTTTAATTACTTTATTGATTATACCTTTTATATATTTGTTAATTATAAAAAATAATAAAGATATTTCTCTATCACATTTTAGTTTTTGGGAAAATTTAAATGATATGGCACCTTCTATTAGTAGTTTATTAAAAAGAGAATATCCTGAATTAAAGGAAGGTATGAATATAACTGAGGAACTTAAAAAAAAATATCCTGAATTAGGTAAGGATATAGATTTTCGTCACGCTTTTAAAAGGGGTATTTTACAATCTCAAAAAAAGTTTAACAAACAATATGAAATCCAAATTTATGGGAGTGGACATGTTACTATTTTTGTAACTGCCATAGATACTTGGCTGGATTCTCCTTTTTTAGGTTCCGGGATAAAGTCTTTTAGAGAAAAATGTAAAAGTAAATTGAATTTACCAAACAGAGTCTGCGAGTCCCACCCACATAATTATTATTTAGATATTCTAAACTCAGCAGGAGCAATTGGATTAATCTTAATCTTAATTTCTATATTTTTTATTTTTAAAAATCTTATTAGAATTTATAGATTAGAAACTAAAAAAATTGATTATGTAGGTTATGCAGTGCTATTAATTTTACTATTAGAACTTTTTCCAATAAGAAGTGCGGGAGGTTTCTTTTCAACTCAAAGTTCAACTTATATTTTTCTATTACTCGGGATGTCCTGGGGTTTGTCCAGAAAAATTAAAAATAAAAAAACTTATTCAGAATAGCTTTTGGAAATATTAGAGCTGCCAAAAATTTTAATTTTTTTAAATTTATTGGTCTTTTAAAGATTTCTTCTAACATTTTAATTTTTGAATTTTTTAATAAGTATTTTTTAATTTTTAATATTTGTATCTGTGAAAAAACACCCTGTAGATTGTAATTTTTAAATGGTTTTAAGTTTTTGTTATCCTTAATCCAAAAATTGAATTCTTTGATAAAAAGATCAATTTTTGTTCTAGATATATTTTTTTCATGAATTCTGTAATATGCTAACGGTTCTTGTATTGGCCCGAACTGACCCTTCAAACTTAACTTAGTAAAAAAATCAAAGTCTCCTATAATTTCATAGTTATTTTTAAATTTTATCTTATCAAATATACTTTTTTTTAGAATTGTTGTAATCACAGGCATTCTATAATTGCTTAACAAATTTTGGGTTATTTTACCCGAAGGTAACATGTCTTTTGTAAAAAGTTTGTAAGATTTACTACTATCATTTAAAATAAAGACATTAGAATAAACCATAATAAGATTTTTTTCTTTTTTGAACAAACTAATTTGTTTTTCTAACTTCGTATTTATCCAGTAATCGTCTACATCAAGAAAAGAAATAAATTTACCTTTTGCTTTACTTATCGCTAAATTTCTAGCTGTATAAAGTTTAGAGAAGTTTTTAGACCTAAAATACTTAATTCTTTTATCTTTGAAACTTTTTAATATTTTTCTACTACTATCTGTAGACTTATTATCCCAAAAAATTATTTCCCAGTTTTTATAAGTTTGATTTATAACTGAGCAAATTGACTCTCGTAAATATTTTTCACCATTATAACAGTTCATAATTACACTGACTAATGGACCTAATTTATCAGGAATTTTTTTCATAAAATCTTATAGTTTTTATTAAACCTGGTTTGAATTTTATTTTTGGTCTCCAATTTAATAATTTTTTCGCCCTAAAAGTATTTGGATATGTAATTAAGTTTTCCTCTTTTCTTAGAGTAATCTTACCCAATGCAGGCCTTCCCCCCTTGGCAATTTTTTTTATTAAAAAA
The DNA here is from genome assembly GCA_902554215.1 of uncultured Pelagibacteraceae bacterium. Lineage (GTDB taxonomy): Bacteria > Pseudomonadota > Alphaproteobacteria > Pelagibacterales > Pelagibacteraceae > Pelagilacustribacter. The sequence continues at coordinate 146,502 of CACDNS010000001.1, read as the reverse complement.
ATTATATTTTTAATTTTTAAAGGTTTTCCTGAACCTAAATTAATAATTTTCCCATTAGATTTTTCTTTTTTGAGGCACTTTAAAATAGCCGAAATTACGTCAGTTACATAAATAAAATCTCTATATTGTTTCCCATTTGAGCAAGGAAAAATTCTATTTCTAATACAATTATTTATTACGATAGGTATGAATCTATTTAAGTCCTGTCTAGGACCATAGACTTGGTAAAGTCTAATGATAGTAACTGGAAATTTTTTTTTTTTATAAATTTTTAAAAGATAATTAGCTGCTAAATATTTAGATCTAGAATAAACTGATAAAGGTTTACAATTTTTAAGTTCATTTTGTGGAGACTTAGCTTTACCGTACTCTCCACCACTCCCTATTTGAATAAATTTTTTAATTTTTTTTTTTAGAAAAAAATTAGCTAAGTTAACTGAACCTAAATAATGCGTATTATAAGTTTTTTTTTTATTACTGTGATCAACATATCCGCCCAAATTCACTACGTAATCAAAATGTTTTTTTAAGATTTTTTTGAAAAAATTTTTTTTAGATATATCGCTTATTAAATATTTTACTTTAGGAAGTTTTCTTACTTTTCTAGGTTTCCTGGCTGAAATGCTGGTTACTAACCAACCAAGCTCTAGGCATTTTCTAGCTAAATGGAAGCCAATAAAGCCTGTGCCCCCAACAATTAGAATATTTATTTTTTTATTCAAATTTTGAATTTTCCTTTTTTAAAAATTTCTTCTAGATTGTCTTTATCTCTCTTAGTATCCATGCAATACCAAAATCCATTATGCTTAAGAGCTGATAGTTGCCTTTTTTTACAAGCTTTTACTAATGGTTCTCGCTCAAGAAAAGTTTTGTCACTTTTAATATAGTCAAGAAATTTAGGTTCCATTACAAAAAAGCCACCATTGATCCATCCCTCATCTAATTTAGATTTCTCCTTAAAAGAGTTAACAATATTTCCATTAAGCTTAATAGCTCCAAATCTTGCTGGAGGTCTTACAGCGGTTAGGGTAACTAATTTTCTATTTTTTTTATGAAACGTAACTAATTTTCTTATATTTACATCGCTAATACCATCGCCATAAGTCATAAGAAAAGTTTGGTGTTGAAGATATTTCTTAAGCCTCTTTAATCTACCGCCAGTCATTGTGTTCTTTCCAGTCTCAACTAGATTTATATTCCAATCAAAAAAATTTTTTTTAAAATATTTTTTTATAATTTTTCCTTTATACCCGAGTGCAATATAAAAATTTTTAAAACCGTATTTGGCGTAGCATTTCATAATATGAAAGATAATTGGCTTACCATCAATTTTAACCATTGGTTTAGGAATGTCCTTAGTATATTCTGAAAGTCTAGTACCAAAACCGCCGGCAAGAATAACTACTTTCATATTTTTTAAGCCAAATTTTTTTTTCATATTTATTTTTTAATTTGTATCACTTAAGTTTAAAATTTTATTACATTCTTTTATAGTATTTGATCTGTGTGAAACAATTATACATGTTTTTTCTTTAAGAAAATCAGATAGATTTGATAATATTTTATTCTCAGTAGTTTGATCCAAGGCACTTGTAAATTCATCCATAACTAAAATAGTATGATCATGATAAATAGCCCTTGCTAAAGCCATTCTCTGTTTCTCTCCTCCAGAAAATTTAAGACCATCTGCTCCAACTCGAGTTTTGAGACCATTGGGTAATTCTTTAATTTTTTCTGATAAACAAGATAAATAAATAGCTTTTTCCATTTTTTTGTAATCAATTTCACTTTCAAAGAAGTCAAATGTTATATTTTTTTCAATAGACGAGTCTAAAAGGTAAGTTTTTTGTGGGACATAACCTATCCTTTTTCTCCATTTGCCGATATTATTGTAAATACTTTCTCCCTCAAAAAAAATATCTCCCTCTTGTGGTGTAAATAAACCTAACACTAAATTAGCTAAAGTGCTTTTTCCAGATCCAGTTTCACCTATGATTGCAATCTTTGACCCTTTATCAATATTCAAATTAATATTTTTCAACAAATACTGATCCTGGGAATGATACTTAAATGATAGATTGTTAAGTTGTAAATATCCTTCTTTTTTTAATTTTTCTCGTTTAAAAATAGTCTTTTTGCCCAACTCCTCAATTTCATAATTCTTCATATCATTTATTTCTTTTGAAATTAAATCAATCGAAACACTAAAAATTTTTAAATACGACAATCCGCTAACAATACCATTGAAGGCAGGTATAAACCTTACTGTAGCAGCAGTTAAGAGGGCTAAAGTTGGAAAGTGTTTAGTGTAATCGTCGCTTATATTAAAAAAAATTAAAGAGACCAAAATAATTAAAGATAGAGCAAAAATTTCTAAAATCACCCTAGGTAATTTACTTATAATATAAAAATAATAGAGATTTTTTTCAAATTCTGCATTATTTTTATTATAAAATTTTATTATTTGATTTTCTTTAGAATAAACTTTTACTTCTTTTATAATACCAAAAACTTCACTGATTGTTTGAAACATGCTTTTCCTAATAAAATGATTTTTTTTAGCTGTTCTCTTTAAAAAGGGTTTAATTATTTTTAGATAAATAGATGAAACTAATATCAAAAGTAAGAAGATCGTAAGGGCTAAAACCCAATTTACAATTAATAATAGGACAAATATTACAGTCATGGCTATTACTTCCCTTGTTAAAGTAAGAGTATGCTGAATATATCCTGAAGCGTTTTGTACATCATCTGAGACTATTTTTGTTAGTTTAGAAGGATTATTTTTAAGATGATAATGATATGGTAGTTTGGTGTAATAATTAAACAGTTTGTTTGAAATATAAATCTTAAAATTTTTCAAAAATTTAGACTCATAAATAGTTATCAAAATTAAATATATATTTTTAATTAAAAAAATTAAAATCACTAAAAGTGCTGCAAAGATTTGGAATTGAGAAATGGTATATTTACCTACTAAGCTTAAATTCAAAAAATTTTCTATTTTATTGATTACTAAATCTGGACTAGCTAAAATACCAACAAATATCGGTATTGAAGCTAAACTGGCAAATTCAAAGAAAAAGTAAACAGAAATTAAAATAAACATTATTTTTAACTGAAATTTCTTATTTTTATCTAAAAGTGAAAAAATAATTTTATTCATAATCTTACCTCTCTGTTTAAAACTTTTTTCAAGTAATCTAAACTATTTGCTTGAGGTAAAATATTAATCTTAGAATTAAATTCTTTAATACAATTTTGAGTATTTGCATCCATCCACCATCTATTTACATCTGACCAATTTTTTTCAATATGTTTAACTAAATCGTTACTGTTCTCAAAAAGTATTTTAGCTTTAATAAGAAGTGTGTAGACACCCACAAATCTTGGATTGATTTGTCCAAAAGTATTATCCCAATAACAAACTGTTGGAATATTCAGGGCTAAATTTTCCAAAATTCCCGTGCAATCATAAGTAAAAAAACTTAATCTAGATCTTTTTAACAAAGATCTCATTGTTTTTTTACCATCATCTATATTTATGTTTAATTTTTTTATTTGGTCATGATAATCCGGCATATAATGATCGGTAGCCAAAAGTCTTACTAAAGTTTCATTTTTTATTTTTTCGTTAAGTTTACTTAAAATTTTAATACCTGACTCATAACTTCTTTTTTCATACACAGGTTGATCAAATTTTGGATGTCCAAAAGCAGCAAAAGAAGGAAATACTGCAAGAAATTTTCCATTATTATTAAAAAGTTTACTTTTTCCTATTATTTTAAAATTAAAGGTTGGAATAATATTTTCATTTCCTTTAATTCCCCAAGATAAAAATTTATCTCCAATTGTCATTTCAGGAGCATAATTATTATAAACGTGAGTAAAATAACAATTGCCATGTTGACCTATAAAATATGGAACTCCTTCTTGAGTCCTTTTAGCTGTATAAAATTTAAATATATCTTCATAATGAAAAGCTTCCGAAGTAAAAATAATTTTAGGATTTTTAGGAAAAATAGATTTTTCAGATAGTTTGGAAATATCTTCAAAAGATTCTATAACAAAATTAGGTAGTGCCATTGGTAAAATCATTCTTAAAAACTCTTCAAATTTATTTTTTGTGTTTAGTTTTTTAAGACATATTTTTTTTCTTAGATTTTTATCAAATGGCCTATAAGCAATTTCTTTTTCATCAAATAAAAATTGAGGAATTTGACCCAATTTTATTTCAAGTTTTTTTTCAGAAATAAATGATAAATATGTTTTATAAATGCAAGCATACTTATTTTTTTTTAAATAGTTGCCAACATTTCCGATTAAATTTAAAACTTTGAAAATTATTCCTCTTTTTGGTCTGTGAATTTTTATTTGATTAGATAAAAAATTTTCTTTATTTTTTTTATATATAATTTTTTTTTCTAGATTTAAAAAATTTATAATTTTAGAGTTTAAGGCACAATTCCAGTCTTCATTAACCATTGCAGATTCAAGACTTAAACAATTAAATGTGTATAGATCGTATTCCTCAGGAGAAAATGTGAATATTTCCTCTATTTCATGGTCTTTAAATATTTTATCTATAATGAAATAATTTTCAAAAATTTTATGAATAAAAATCCTCATCCATGAACCTAGGATAATATTCCAACTTCTTAAAGGATAGTCTATATTATGAAAAGTATTAAGACTTTTTGATAAATCTAAAATTACAGAGTTATAAATTTTTTGACAAAATTCATGACCTTTAATTTTATCTTCAATATTTGGAAAATATTCATCATATAAAATATTTGAGTTATTTAAAGATCTGTTGCTTCCTAAATAAATAGATGGATAAGAAAAGTCTTGGTTAGAAAAATTTTTTGAGAGAGTTAGTGTTTTCTTCATTATTTAATATCAAGTAAATTTTACTTTAAATATTTCTAAAAAATTAAAAGTAATTAATACTCTCTAACTTAAAATACCATTACTCATTTTTTAAAAATTCTTGTTCCTTTATAGAATTAAACCAGTTATAATTTTTCTTGAATTTCCTTTAATTCTTAAAATATTTTGAAATACTTCATCGTAGCCTAAAGCGGTTGCTATGAATATATCTCTATCGTCGTCTTTTAGAATTTCAGGAGACTTAATTTTTTTATTTAAAACGACATTACCAATTTTTTTATAATCGCTATCAATTAAATCAAAGTTTTTAATCTTTTTAAAAAAGTTTGTTTTTTTAATTATGTCTGTAGCTATTGTTCCTGCGCCATAAACAACTAAATCTTTTATCTTATCTGCATCTAACAAGACTTCCTTTGCATTTTTATCATTTAGATATTTTTTTATCATTTTATGTTCATTTTCATTTAAAGAGTTAAATCTCATCATCACATGATCGTCTAGAAATATTTTTTTAAATCCATTAGTAGACAATTTAAAAAATAAATAGGTAACTGCTTTTAAAATATCAGATTCAAGTTTGCTTTTTTTAAAATTTAAACTAATTTGGTAATTACAGTTTTTTAAATTATTTTTTATACAATTTTCTACAAACGCGTTTAACTCCTCCTCTTTGATATTACCCTCAGTAAAAATATATTTTACGGTAACTTTATTTGGGTCAATTTTCGCATACTTTGATAAATTTTCGAACACATTTTCAAGCTTCTCTCTTCCTCTAATTTTCTTAAAAGTCTCTGCTGTACCAGCATCTACACTTGTGACAATTTTGATTAAACCTTTTTTTAAAAATTTTATGATTGGATCGCTTAATCTCACTGAGTTTGTGAAAACACGATGATAGATCTTCGGATTCGCCTTCTCATGAATTGCTTCCAATATTTGTTCAAAAGATTTATCTAAAGTAGGTTCGCCTCCACCCCATACTACTTGATCGCAATTATCTAAAGTTCTATTTTCACTAAGATAGGTAATAAACTCTACAACATTATATTTAGATCTCTTACCGCCCCAATAAATCTCACTACAGTATGTACAGCGTAAATTACAAACTGAATGATGCTCAACTGATAGGTATGAAATATTGGAATTAATATTAGGTTTCTCTTTAACTTCTCTTAAAAAAACACATCCTTTACAATCTTCATTTTTATTCTCTTGAATTTCATCAAAAACTTTCTGTCTCGCTTTTTTAATATCAGAAACTTTCGGTGATTGATTACCATTTATATCTAAAAGCTTTGCATCACCACGCATTTTTCCCTCGTAAAAAAATCTTTTACAACAAGCTCTTATTTCATTCGGAGCAACATACAGAGAATTTTCTAGATCTTTACAAGTTTTATACATAATTTATTTTTTTAATTCTGATTTAAGTTCATCATATTCTCTCATCTTACGTTTCATAAAACTTATCGTAAGTTTTGTTTTTTCACTTATACCTTTTGGTGTTAGAACGTATAAATAATTAATTTTATTAGGATTTTTTTTAAAATTATTTATTTTAACAAATCCTTTTACTTTGAGAGCCTTTAAGCAATAATTAAGTTTTCCTAAACTAAAACCTAACTCCTCGGCCAATTCTCTTTGTGTTGAGTTTGGTTTTTTTTGTATTTTTCTTAATACTTCAAATTGATCTTGGTTATCTTTCATAGTTCAACTATTGAACATTATAGCGTTCATTTATTGAACAGTAAAGATAAACTTTATTTTTTTTGCTAAATTTTTCATTGAAAAACGTGATTTATTTTAAATTAATCATCCTTTTTAAATTTTTTATAATTAATTCAGATGTATTTAAATTTGATATTAGATCATTAATTTTTAATTTTTTTGAATAATTTTTAGGATTTGTTTTAAGTAATTTAAAAAGCTTATTTTCAAAATAAGAGTAATTTTTTTTCTTAACAAAATAATCTCCTTTTATAGGAAAATTAAATATTTTATTATTCGTCAAATTACACACAAAAGATTTTCCACCCATTCTTAAATTTTCTCTTAATAAAGTTGACATGGTACCAACCACTACTTTACTTTGATCCATTTTCTGATAAGTGCCAAATTTACTGGACTTTAAAAAAAACTTTTTCTTAAGGAAGTTATATTCATTTTTAGTTAGGAATTCTTTATAAAAATCTTGTTCCTCTTTGAAAGCTTCAATATTAGTTTTCTTTCTTTTAAAAGATAAAATTATTTTTTTTTTATTCTTCATTGAAAACTTAATGCAATATTTTGCTAATAAAGCAAACTTACTTTTCAATTCTTTATTATTCAGAAATTGACTCCAAGAGCCGACCTCTGAAAGTAAACAGATATCATATTTTTTTTGTATTTTTTTTTTGTATTTTTTTTTATATTTAAGATAATTTTCTAATCGTAAACAGCCAACTTTAAAAAACTTATTTACTTTAATTTTATGCTTCTTGTAATCATTAATTTCTGTTTCACCAAAACAAAAAAAATTTGGTATAAAGAAAGAATTGTTTATATTTTTATCGATTATTCTTTTCTTATATAACAAGCTATTTTCAAGTATTTCATACCTAGCACCGTTTTGTAATGCTACAAATTTTATATCCTTATGAAGAGTCTTTGCTACCTCAGAAAATTTATAACTATTATCTATAAAAGTAAAAACTACCTTTGGTTTTATAGTTTGAATTAAAGAAATGAGATAAGAGCTTAGAATATTTCCCTTGTAGTTTTTAATAGCATTAAAAATTATTCTTGGAGAAACATAAATTTTACTAATATTATTAATTCTAGTTTGTAAAATTTCATAATTAAAATTTACAAAAACATGCTTGATTTCGTCAAAAGAAATATCATCAAAAATTAATACTTCTATATTTTTTGGAATAGAAAATATATATTTTGAATTTAAAAATACATTTACTATTTTTAAAAATCTTTTCATTAAAATATTTTTTAAAAATATCCTTTGCTTAGTTAAGCCAAAGGTTTTTCGTTTTTAAAGGTAAATAACTTTTTGTTAATGATACCATTTTTAAACCTTTCTTGCTTAGATCTTTTACTGCTTCTTCTGTCTCTTCCATAACTATTCTATCTTTTTTTGATTGAGGGTTCCCATCAAAAAAAGCAAAATTTAATTTCTTAAAATTATTTTTTAATACAGCCAAACCTGATAGTAAAACAGGATTTAAAGCTACAGAATCTGACTCAAGTAATTTACCTTTAAAATTCATATTTTTTGGAATAAATTGTTTCTCGGCGATAATCCCATATAAATTTAATTTTTTAAAAATTTTAATATTAATTTTTTTAAATTCACTTCCGCTAGCAATTTGTATTATTGGGTTTTTTATTTTTATATTCAAAGATAGAAGATTAAATAAAGCTCTACTTCCACTAAGAATTATAAAAGCTTTTTTGTCAATTTTATCTAAAAAAAATTCACCATAATTTTTTAAGCTGGAACCTCCTCCTATAAGAATAGGTGTACTTTTTTTATTTCTTCTAAACTTTGAAAATCCTTTTAAACGATTAAAACTAATATTTTTTGGATCCGCTGGTTTTGATATGGCTTTAATTGCGCTACCTGGATCCATTCTTTTTTTCTGTATTAAATCCATTATTACACTTTGAGATACACCGTTCCTAGCAGCAAATGCATATGGAAAAGAGCTACCCCACTTAAGTTGTAATTTCATTTCATCTAATTCTTCTAGTAAATTTGTTAATTCAAAACCCGAGATTTTTTTTCTCAACAATTTATCAATTGCTAAGAATAGTTCTGTTTCCGCGTTTCCCGCTCCACGACCAATTCCTCTAAAAGTTGTATCAATAATATCGCATCCAAAATTTTTGGCTATAATTGTGTTTGCTAAAGCGAGTCCGCAGTTATTGTGAAAATGACAACCGATTTTAAACTGTAATTTCTTACTTTCACTTATTTGTTTAAATAAATCTGTAATTTCATCAGGAGTAAGAGCACCATAACTATCAACAAAAGCTAAAGTGTCAATTTTTTTATTTTTAAACTTTTGAAAAATTGTTGAGATAAAATTTTCATCTTTATACCATTTACTTGCGTACATTAAATTAACATTAAAAGATAAATTTTTAAATTTTTTTTTAACTGGTGAGATTAATCTCAAAAATTTATCTATGTCTTTAGGATCAATAGCAAATCTAATACCATCTAAATATTTTGATTTATCGGATAAGAGATAATTCAAATTTTTACTTTTTTTAATTTCTTTAAAATTAATCATGGCAAAAATTTTTTGATTTTTTCTCAATTGAGATCTTGCTTTACTCAAAATATTTTTTTCTAGGTGAAAAAAAGGACCGTTTTGATCTTCTTTATTTGAAAGATAGCCTAATTCCACAATAGATATAGGTAATTTTGAAACTGCTTTAAGGTATTTATTTAAAAAATGATTGGAAAAATTCCAGTCAGTATAATATCCGCCATCTCTTAAAGTACAATCTAGTATTTGCATATTGACATATTGTTCAATATTTGAACAAATACATAAAGTGTAAGCTTTAGTCAAGAAAAATGATAAATAAGTATAATAAAGAGGATCTTTTTAAAACATTTCAAAAGTTGAATATTAAAAAAGGTGATTCAATTTTTTTAAGCACAAGTTTAGGTATGCTTGGAAAACCACAAACCTCAAATAAAAACATTTTGCTTACTGTTAGCCATTGGATTTTAAAATCTTTAGAAAAATTAATAGGGAAAAATGGAAATATTTTTGTGCCAACTTATTCTTACAGTTTTACAAAAAAGAATAAGATTTTTTCAGTGAAAAACACAAAATCGACAATTGGATATTTTCCAAATTTTTTTCTAAAGAAGAAAGGTATAATTAGGTCAAAAGATCCTATGGTTTCTATTGCAGGTTACGGCCCTAAAGCAAAATATATTCTCGAAAATATTTCTAATACTTCTTTTGGTAAAAACTGTGTTTTTGAAAGACTTCTTAAATTAAGAAATCTTAAATGTTGCCATATTGGATTGGGTATAAACTGGATACCTTTCATTCATTATTTAGAGTGGAAAAATAATGTTCCTTACAGATTTAAAAAAAATCTGTCTGGAATGATAATTTTAAAAAGAAACAAAAAAAAACGGAAAAAAATTAATTGGGTTTACCACTCAAGATACCTCAGAAAAGAAACTCAGGCCGATGGTTATAAAATTGGCAGGCAAGCTCTTAAAAGTAAATTATATAATTATTGTAAAATAGCTAACTCAGTTATATATGTTATTAATTATAAAAAGTTTTTTGTTTTTGCAAAAAAACTTACAAAAAAAAATAAATGGCTTACAGTTGAAGGCCCAAAATTTTATTAATATATGAAAAAATTATTAAAATTAGCAATAATTGGTGGAGGTTTAAATTCAACTATTGGGCAAACACATATTAAGTCAATCAATTCTACAGGTAAATATAAAATTAGCTGTGGTTTTTTTAGCCGAAAAAAAATTATAAATATTAAAAGTGCAATAGAATATAAGATTCCAAAAGATAAGGTTTACAAAAGTTTATCTAACCTTATTAAAAAAGAAAAAAATAATATAGATGCTGCTCTAGTACTAACTCCACCCAACACAAGATATCAAATATTTAAAGAACTTGCGGAAAATAAAATAGATATTATTTCGGAAAAACCTTTTGAGAGTAGTTTTGATAAAGCTAGAAAAATATACAAAATTATAAAACGTAAAAAAATTAATTTTTTATCAACTTATAATTACTTAGGTTATCCAGGTATTATGGAGATACGACCTTTAATTAAGAAAAAGATTGGTAAAATTTTAAATTTTGTTTTCGAAATGCCTCAACAGTCAATAACTTATGACAATTCGATAATGAAAAAATGGAGGCTAAAAGACAAAAATATTCCTAATCTTTATTTAGACTTGGCCAGTCATTTACTTTCTCTTACTTATTATCTATTTGATGAGCACCCAAAGAAAATTAATAATTTTGCTTCAAACAAGAATAAATTTAAAGTAATAGATAATAGTTTTGTTTGGTTAAAATTTAAAAAATTTTCAGGAAATTTTTGGTTTAGTAAAAACTCAACTGGTCAAAGAAACCAGTTGTCACTAAGAATTTTTGGTGACAAAGGATCTATAAAATGGGAGCACACGAAACCCGAGCAAATAGTTTTTTTTGATAACAAAGGAAAAATTGAAATTATTAATAGACTAAGTAAAAGATCCAAATTTATTAATAATAACAATTTTTATACATATTCTGCTGGGCATCCAAATGGTTTCTTAGATGCTTTTGGAAATATTTACTCGGCAATAAGTAAGATAATTTTAGAGAAAAAAACAAGGACACACTCTGTGCCATTAATACTTAATTTAAAGCAAAACTACAACATCATGTCCATAATGAATACAATGCATAAAGCTTCTAAAAAGGGAGGATGGAATAAAGTAAGAACCATCTAAATGAAAAAAACAACTTTAATTTATGGTGGGGGTGCTATGGGTTCTTTTCTTGCAGCATGTCTATACAAATCTAACCATAAAATATTTTTTTTATGTAGAGGAAAAAATTACCAAAAAATAAAAAAAAGTGGCCTCAAAATAAATGTTTTTAATAATAAAAAAATTTTATCAAAATTTCATATTCATCAAAATGATAATTTTATTGTTATTAATTCTCTTAATAAAGTAAGAAACATTTTTTTTAACAATATATTCATAACAACAAAAATTACATCAAACCTTGAGAAGATTTTTTTGAATATCGAAAAATTTATAAATAATAAAACTTTAATAATCACGCCGTGTACCTCTATACCTTTTTGGTGGTTTTTATGTCTTGATGACCATTATGTAACTTTGTTTAAAAAAAAAACAAAAAATATCTTTCTCAAAAATATTAAAAGAAAAAACTTAGTTGGTATGACAATGTGGTTATCTGGTAAAATTTTAAAGCCAGGAGAAGTTATTATCAAACATATTCAAAGAGGGTTCCCGATAAAAGAGGTATTCTTAAAAAATAAAATAAGAGTAAGGAAATTAAGGAAAGACATTAATAAAATATGTGTATCGCCAAATGTTAACAATATATTTTCTGAAATTTTTATTAAGTCAATCAATTCACTTGCATTTAATTTAATTGCTTTAAAATATAATCAAAATAACTTTCAACTTAAAAATAATAAAAAGGCAAGAAGAGAAATTTTAGATATTCTTAATGAAGGTGATTATGTTTTAAAAAAAAATAAAATTAAAATCTACCAAACGCCAATATCAAGAATTACCCAAACTCTTAAAAGTACAGCACATACAATGAGTATGCTTAATGCTTATAAAATGAATAAAAAAATTGAGTTAAAAGAACTCTGGAAGAGTTTTGAAGAAACAATAAATATTCTTAAAATAAAAATGGAAAAAACAAAAAATCATTATAATTTTGTTAAAAAAAAAGTTTATGAATCTTTTTGAGATTGTTAGAAAAAATTCAATTAAATTTCCTGAAAAAGATGCTTTAATAATTGGAAATTTAAAACTGTCTTATAAAGAGTTTCTGAAGAAAATTATTAAAACAATAAGGGTATTCCAAGAAAATAAAATTAACAATAATAGCACAGTTGCTTTAATTGACGATAATACTTTAAGTAATATTTTATCTCTTTTTGCATTGGCATATTTGGGTAGTCGTGTAATTCCCTTAAGCTCCCAGTATTCTTATAATTGGATAACTGAAAAATTTAAAAATGTTAAAGTTGAAGTTTTAATCTCGAACTCTAAAACTGCTGAGTATTTAAAAAAGAAGATAAATTTTAAAAGGATTATTTCTATAGATAGATCAAAAAATTTTAATTATTTTTATGATTATAGCAATATTAAAGATATAAAACTTAAAACCTCATTAAGTAATTTAGATAAAGATTTTTTGGTAGTATTATCATCTGGTTCTACTGGCAATCCTAAGCCAATCGTTTTTAGCCAAAAAACAAAATATTTAAGATCTCAATTTATGCAGAAATTATATAAAATTAAAAAAAGTGACAGGATTACATTAACTTGTCCAATCGAACACTCCCTTGGAATGAGACTGCTTTTCTTGCCCTTCGTATCTGGAGCTACCTGTATAGTTATGCCAAGATTTACACCAGGAGGTTATTTTGAAATAGTAAGAAAGTTTAATGCTACTTTTTCTATACTTGTGTCTAATCAAATTTACCAACTACTTGAGCACAAAAATGCATTTAATAATTTCTATCTTAAAACAGGTTTGGTTTCTGCATCGTCAATTTTAACTGATGACGTGAAGAAAAAAATAATTGATAAAAAAATAAAATTATATGAGATGTATGGAGCTTCTGAAATAGCCACAGCTACTAGTATCAATATCAATAGAGAGAGAAAAAAAATTAAAAGTGTTGGCAGAAGTTACAATTCAAAAATAAAGATAAGAATTTTATCAGAAAAAAATAAATTTCTCGAAAAAGGTGAAATTGGTGAAATTGTTTGTAAAACTCCTTTAAAATTCAAATATTATTTAAACAAAAAGAAAGCCACAAAGATTTCATATTTTAAAAATTACTTTAAAACTGGCGATATAGGATATTTGGATAAACAAAACTATTTATTTTTCCTAGGTAGAAAAAAAAATATTATCCGTAGAAGCGGTATTTCTGTTTATCCTGAAGATATTGAAAATATTTTTCTTAATGATAGAAATATAACTGAAGTAGCTGTGATAGGTGTTGACAGAGTTAAAAATGAGGAAATTCATTTATTTATAAAAAAAGAAAAAAAATTAAATGAGGCATACATTAAAAATTTATGTATTAAAAAACTTTCTACATTTCAAATGCCTAATAAGATTCACTTTTTAGACAAGTTACCAAAAACAAATTTAGGTAAAGTGGATAAAAAAAAGCTTTTAAGTTTTACCGATTAACTTTTTTAAAGATTATGTCACTCAAACCTGAAATAGTTTTATATTTTTTAGAAGAAAGCTCTTTAAAATTAAATTTAATTTTAAATTTTTTTTCTATTGAAAAATTGAAACTTATAATTTCTAGAGAATCTAAATGCCCGTTATCGATAAAATTAAAACTATTTAAATTTTTTAAAAATTTTTTTTCAATTGGTCTTTTTTTTTTTAATAGTTTAATTAAATATTCTGTAATTATATTTTTTTTCATATATAAGTAAGTAATGTTTTATAATATTTCTATAATAATTCCATTTTTTAATGCATCCAGATTTATTAAAACAAGTTTAAAAAATGCTAAAGATATTACAAAAAAAGCTAACGCGGAAGTTATATATGTTGATAATAACTCAAATGACAGTTCCGCAAAAATATTGAAAAAAAAAATTAAGAATGAAAAAAAAATTAGTTTATTCAGAACTTTAAGATCACAAGGTAAGGGGCCGGGTGTTGCAAGAAATTTGGGTATTATAAAATCAAAAGGAAAATATATATTATTCTTGGATGTCGATGATAAATTAGATGCACAAAAGATGGGACTTTTAGAAAATTTTTTAAAGTTTAAAAATCCAAATCTTGTTTATTTAAATAGAAAACTTACAAATAATAAAGGATCCAAAGAAAAGTTGAGTCCTTTTTTAAAATATAACAGGAAGACTATTTCTGATTTTTTTAAAAAAAGTAACAATATGAACGTGATTTTTATATTATTTAAAAAAGAATTCATAAAAAAAAATACTTTAAAATTTAATAAAGGGATTCATGAAGATATATTTTTTGTTTTTAAATCTCACTTTTTTAATAAAAAAAAAATATCTTTGTTTGAGCCAATAATATATTTAAAAATGAGTTATAAAGGTTCAATTACACACTCTAAGTTAACTTTCTCGCATTTAAATGGAATGTATTGTGCTTGGAAAAATATTGACAACTTTTTAATAAAAAAATTATCAAAAATAAGTTACCAAAAAATTTTCAACGCTATTCAATTTAGATGGAGAGGAGAATTGGCTAATGAGTATCAAAAAATAATCAAGTCAAAATTAAGCGAGGAAAAGAAAAAAGATTTTTTAGAATTTATCATTAAAAAGTATAAAAAAAATATTCAACTAAATTATAAGGAAAAAACGAAAAAAGATAAAATAGTTAGTAAGATACTTTAGTAAAATGTATAAGAAGACAATGAAAAATATAAGTGTTTTTTTACCTGCAAAAAAGAGAAGTACTAGAGTGCCTTATAAAAATAGTAGAAATTTTGCAAACATTAAGTTTGGGTTGTTGAAAATTAAATTAACACAGCTTTCAAAAGTAAAATTAATTAAAAAAATTGTTTTATCTACAAATGATCAAAAAATAATTTCATTTGTAAAAAGAATGAAGTTTAAAAAAGTTTTAATTCATAAAAGAAAAAATAAACATCTATCTACAGACAAGGGAAGTGTTCAAAATTTAATTGAACACGTTATTGATATTATGCCAGAAGATCACATTTTGTGGACACATATTACATCTCCTTTTATTACTAGCAAAGATTACAAAAAAATTATTGGTAAATATTTTAGTGTCCTAAAAAGGAAAAAAAATGACTCTTTAATGACAGTAACTAAATTTCAAGAATACTTATGGGATAAAAAAAAGCCTTTGAATTATAAAAAAAAGACAGATGATAAATGGCCTAAAACTCAATCTTTAAAAACTCTAAATATTGTTAATAGTGGAGTTTTTTTATCATCTAAAAAAAACTATAGAAGATTTAGAGACAGAGTAGGAATAAAACCTTATATTTACCCGCTTGATAAAAAAACAGGTTTTGACATTGACCATATGGATGATTTTCGTCTTGCTGAGATAATGTTCAAACAAAAAAAATAAACTTTATATCAAATATCTATTCAAAAATTCTTTTCAGTGCATAAATCAAGCCAATTGAGCTATTAGTACTGGTCAGCTACACGCATTACTACGCTTCCACATCCAGCCTATCAACGTGGTAGTCTACCACGGCTCTATAGGAAGAACTAGTTTTGAGGTGAGTTTCCCACTTAGATGCTTTCAGCGGTTATCTCTTCCATACTTAGCTACCCGGCACTGCAGCTGGCGCTACAACCGGTCCACCAGTGGTATGTCCATCCCGGTCCTCTCGTACTAGGGACAGCTCCTCTCAATTCTTCTACACCCATGGCAGATAGGGACCGAACTGTCTCACGACGTTCTGAACCCAGCTCACGTACCACTTTAATTGGCGAACAGCCAAACCCTTGGGACCTGCTCCAGCCCCAGGATGTGATGAGCCGACATCGAGGTGCCAAACACCCTCGTCGATATGGACTCTTGGAGGGTATCAGCCTGTTATCCCCGGCGTACCTTTTATCCGTTGAGCGATGGCCCTTCCACTCAGAACCACCGGATCACTATGACCGTCTTTCGACTCTGCTTGACTTGTCAGTCTCGCAGTCAGGCAGGCTTATGCCATTGCACTCTACGAACGATTTCTGACCGTTCTGAGCCTACCTTCGCACGCCTCCGTTACTTTTTGGGAGGCGACCGCCCCAGTCAAACTACCCACCATACAATGTCTTGCTGCCGGATTACGGCAAGCAGTTAGATGTCAAGAATAATAAGAGAGGTATTTCACTGGTGACTCCATGTCAGCTGACGCCAACACATCAAAGTCTCCCTCCTATGCTAAACATATCATTCCTAACACCAATATAAAGTTGTAGTAAAGGTGCACGGGGTCTTTCCGTCTAACCACGGGAACTCCGCATCTTCACGGAGAATTCAATTTCACTGAGTTGATGTTGGAGACAGCGGAGAAATCGTTACGCCATTCATGCAGGTCGGAACTTACCCGACAAGGAATTTCGCTACCTTAGGACCGTTATAGTTACGGCCGCCGTTCACTGGGGCTTCAGGAGTGAGCTTGCACTCACCACATTAACCTTCCAGCACCGGGCAGGCGTCAGACCCTATACATCCACTTACGTGTTAGCAGAGCCCTGTGTTTTTGATAAACAGTCGCTTCTCCCTGGCTTGTGCCACCCAATTATAGTTGCCTAGAAATGGGTCCTCTTTCTTCCGAAGTTACAGAGGCATTTTGCCGAGTTCCTTCAACATCATTCTCTCAAGCGCCTAATTATACTCTAATAATCCACCTGTGTCGGTTTAGGGTACGGTCTTATGATGGAGTTGTTTCCTGGGACTTTTTCACGGCTAGTTCAATCCATTAAGAACTAACAATTTACAAAATCCGTCACTACCATCTGGTCAAGGAATATTAACCTTGTTCCCATCGACTACGGCTCTCGCCCTCGTCTTAGGGGCCGACTAACCCTGCGCGGATTAACCTTGCGCAGGAACCCTTGGATTTTCGGCGACAGAGTTTTTCACTCTGTTAATCGTTACTTATGTCAGCATTCGCACTTCTGATACCTCCAGTGTCCCTCACGGGTACACCTTTGCAGGCTTACAGAACGTTCCGCTACCGCGTGTAAATTCCGAAGAAATTACACACCCACAGATTCGGTACATGATTTGAGCCCCGTTACATCTTAGGCGCAGAAACTCTATTAGACCGGTGAGCTGTTACGCTATCTTTAAAGGATGGCTGCTTCTAAGCCAACCTCCCGGCTGTTAAGGAATCTCCACATCCTTTCACACTTAATCATGATTTAGGGACCTTATCTGGTGATCTGGGCTGTTCCCCTCTCGACCATGGACCTTAGCACCCACAGTCTGTCTGTTGAGGAAGTATGTTTGGCATTCGGAGTTTTATCAGAGTTGGTAAACATTTCTGTCCCCTAGTCCGTTTAGTGCTCTACCTCCAAACATATGTTTGTTCAACGCACTACCTAAATAGTTTTCGCGGAAAACCAGCTATCTACGAATTTGGTTGGCCTTTCACCCCTTACCACAAATCATCCAAAGACTTTTCAACGTCAACTGGTTCGGTCCTCCGGCAAGTGTTACCCTGCTTTCAACCTGCTCATGGTAAGCTCATTCGTTTTCGGGTCTAATTCATACAACTAAACGCCCATTTAAGACTCGCTTTCGCTACGCCTACACCTAATCGGCTTAAGCTTGCTGGATAAATTAAGTCACTGACCCATTATACAAAAGGTACGCCGTCACTCTAAAAAGAGCTTCGACTGTTTGTAGGCATACGGTTTCAGGTTCTATTTCACTCCCCTAATAGGGGTTCTTTTCACCTTTCCCTCACGGTACTAGTTCACTATCGGTCACTGAAGAGTATTTAGGCTTAGAGGGTGGTCCCCCTATATTCAAACAAGATTACTCGTGTCCCGCTCTACTCAAGAACCAAACTAAACATTACTTCTACTGGACTATCACCATCTGTGGTTAGCATTTCCATACTATTCAAATTATTTTAGTTTTGTTACTGGCCTATTCCGCTTTCGCTCGCCACTACTAACGGAATCTCAATTGATTTCTTTTCCTCCGGTTACTTAGATGTTTCAGTTCTCCGGGTTCGCTCTTTATACCTATGAATTCAGTATAAAGTAACTCATAAAGAGTTGGGTTTTCCCATTCGGAAATTTTCGGATCAAAGCCTGCATACAGCTCCCCGAAACTTATCGCAGTATACCACGTCCTTCATCGCCTTTCAGTGCCTAGGCATCCGCCATACGCCCTTAAACGCTTGATTTATGCACAGAAAAAAATTTTTTCTGTCTAAATTAAATTTTTGTTGGAATGTTCATCTATTCGAACATTCAATGATTGTTCATCTATTCGAACAATCGGATATAGATATTGATATAAAATTTACAATTTAAAAAAGCTAAAAGTGTCAAAATTGGTGGAGGATAGCGGGATCGAACCGCTGACCTCCTGAATGCAAATCAGGCGCTCTCCCAGCTGAGCTAATCCCCCATGAGTATTGGTGGGCCGAGGACGACTCGAACGTCCGACCTCACCCTTATCAGGGGTGCGCTCTAACCACCTGAGCTACCGGCCCCTATGCGTTTATGAGACACTTTAATTTATAAGAAGAGAAATGAGGACGGTCACATTAAATTAATTTTTTTTGACCAAATGAAATTTTTGGTCATCCTTAGAAAGGAGGTGATCCAGCCGCAGGTTCCCCTACGGCTACCTTGTTACGACTTCACCCCAGTCGCTGATCGTACCGTAGTCAAAGGTTTTAATCTTTGCCTTAAGGTGTAACCAACTTCCATGGTGTGACGGGCGGTGTGTACAAGACCCGGGAACGTATTCACCGCGGCGCGCTGATCCGCGATTACTAGCAATTCCAGCTTCATGCGCTCGAGTTACAGAGCGCAATCCGAACTGAGATACATTTTTGGGATTGGCTTGGAGTCGCCTCTTTGCTTCCCATTGTAAGTATCATTGTAGCACGTGTGTAGCCCAACACGTAAGGGCCATGAGGACTTGACGTCATCCCCACCTTCCTCCAGCTTATCACTGGCAGTTCTTTTAAAGTGCCCAACTAAATGGTGGCAACTAAAAGTAGGGGTTGCGCTCGTTGCGGGACTTAACCCAACATCTCACGACACGAGCTGACGACAGCCATGCAGCACCTGTGTTTCGTCCAGCCAAACTGAAAAGCCTAATCTCTTAGGCTCGCGACGAACATGTCAAGTGTTGGTAAGGTTCTGCGCGTATCTTCGAATTAAACCACATGCTCCACTGCTTGTGCGGGTCCCCGTCAATTCATTTGAGTTTTAACCTTGCGGTCGTACTCCCCAGGCGGTGTGCTTAATGCTTTCGCTGCGACACTGAAAGCTATGCTTCCAACGTCTAGCACACATCGTTTACAGCATGGACTACGAGGGTATCTAATCCTCTTCGCTACCCATGCTTTCGCTCCTCAGTGTCAGTAATGATCCAGAAAGTTGCCTTCGCATTTGGTGTTCTTTCTAATATCTACGAATTTCACCTCTACACTAGAAATTCCACTTTCCTCTATCATACTCTAGCTAAAAAGTTTTGATTGCAGTTCCAAGGTTAAGCCTTGGGATTTCACAATCAACTTTTTTAACCACCTACGAGCTCTTTAAGCCCAGTAATTCCGAACTACGCTAGGTCCCTTCGTATTACCGCGGCTGCTGGCACGAAGTTAGCCGGACCTTCTTATTCGGGTACAGTCATTTTCTTCCCCGACGAAAGAGTTTTACAACCCAAAGGCCTTCTTCACTCACGCGGCATCGCTGCATCAGGGTTTCCCCCATTGTGCAAGATTCCCCACTGCTGCCTCCCGTAGGAGTCTGGGCCGTGTCTCAGTCCCAATGTGGCTGGTCTTCCTCTAAGAACAGCTATTGATCGTTGCCTTGGTGAGCAATTACCTCACCAACTAGCTAATCAAGTGCGGGCTCATCTTTTGGCATTAAAACTTTCCCTGTAAAGGCTTATCCGGTATTAGCACAAGTTTCCCCGTGTTATTCCGAACCAAAAGGCAGATTCCCACATTATACTCACCCGTTTGCCACTCAGTATTGCTACTGCGTTCGACTTGCATGTGTTAGGCGTGCCGCCAGCGTACGTTCTGAGCCATGATCAAACTCTCAAGTTTAATAACGGCGCACACTAGCTTTAATAACTTTAGATAAAACTAAAGTTACTTTCGTTAAAGTGTGTACGACAATTTCTTTATTAACCTAACCGTCCACACTTCTCTTCTTAAAAATTTACAATTTAAAAAAACTAAGGTTTTTAGTTAAAAAAACCTAAACACACCAATCGCAATTGAAAAATTTATTAACAATTAATGTGAAGCGCCGTTATATTATAAAAACAGGATAAATCAAGACGATTATTGTCTTAAAAACGCCTTAAAATAAGGACTTATTTAACATGCATCATTGAAAACACAGCACATTTTTTATAGAACACAACTATGACGTTAAGAGACATTAGTGAAACTTTTTTTGGGTTCTTAAGAAAGAAAATAATTGGTTTATTCTTGGTTTTCTTCTTAGTTTTTGTCACCTTAATAGGTTACCTAAATGTTTTTAAAATAAATTTAAACAATGAAGAAGACACCATTATTTCAATTTTTAATCAAAATAAGTTGGATGAGCTTAAAGAAAATCTCATTAATGAAATAAGAAGACCTTATATTCAATATAAATATACCATTCAAAATAACGACAGTATTGAAAAAATATTGAATAACTTCAATATAAGAGATGAAGAAATTAAATTTGTTGCTACTAAACTGAAAGAAAAAAAACTGTCTTATATATATACTGGACGTCAAGTAAAATTGATTTTAAAAAAAGTTTCAAATAATCAAAACAGTATAGTCAAAATTGTATATCCGCTTTCAAACACATTGAAAGTAGAAATATCAAAAAATGATAAGAGCTTTTCAATCAAAAAATTAATTATAAAGCTAGAAAAAAAAGAAGTTGTTGTAAAAAATACTATTACAAATAATTTATACTCTGCTGCGATAAAGTCTGGAATAGAACCAAATATAATAATTGAGTTTGCTAGAATTTATGGTTTCGAAATAGATTTTCAACGAGATATTAGAAAGGGTGATTGGTTTGAAATTTACTATGAGAAATTTTTGGATGAGAAAGGAGAAGTAAAAGACACGGGAAAAATAATTTATGCATCAATGTTTGTTAATAGTCGAGAAATTAATCTTTATAATTTTAAAAATGATAATGATGTTGGCTTCTATGATATAAATGGAAAGAGTGTTGTAAAAGCTTTAATGAAAACTCCGATTAATGGTGCAAGACTTTCATCTTCTTTCGGTATGAGAAAACATCCTATACTTGGTTTTAATAAAATGCATCGAGGTACAGACTTTGCTGCTCCAACTGGGACTCCAATCATGGCCTCAGGATCAGGAACGGTAACAAGAGCAAGATGGTGCGGTGGAGGAGGAAATTGTGTTAAAATTAGACACAACTCAACTTATCAAACTATCTACGCTCATATGTCTAAATTTGCAAAGGGAATAAAAGAAGGAAAAAAAGTAAAACAAGGTCAAATAATTGGTTACGTGGGATCAACTGGTATGTCTACAGGTCCACACTTACATTACGAGGTAGTGGTTAATGGAAAAAAAGTTAATTCACAAAAACTTAAACTTCCATCTGGAAAAATATTAAGTGGTGATGCTAGAAGAGATTTTGAGATAGAGAGAATTAAAATTGATTTAGAATTGTCTGAGTTAAGAGATAAAAATTAGTTATTCTTTTTTTTGTTCAGAAGTGCCTTTCAAATCTTTTTCTGCAACTTTAGAGACTATTTCTTCTTTTGACTTGTAATTTAAATCAGATAATTTCCTATTAAAGTGATCTGCATGCTGTAAATAATTTTCTGAAAGGATTGGATCACCAGAACTTAATGCATCTTTAGCCAATTGTTTATATTTTTGTATAGCTTTTTCTATGTTGAAAGGATTACTCATTGAGCCATTTCTAGAAAAATTATTATTTCCAGAATTGCTTTGAAAGTGACCATTGCTATGAACTACTCCATTACTTCTTCTTCTGAAGTTATTTTTTTGCCTAGGTCTAAATCTTCTTCTTGAGTTATTCATACTTTACGAATGAAAGTTTCGCTATATTTTTCATTTTAAAACACTTATTATACATCTAATATTCTTTTGATAATCTTTAATTAAAAATCTATTCCTAAAACCATATAAATTTAAAATTTGTAAAACTTTTTTGTATTGCTCGTTTCCTATTTCAATAGCGAGTAAACCATTTTTTTTTAGGATAGTAGTAGATTTGTAGATAACTTTTTTAATGACGTCAAGCCCATCATTTCCCCCATCAAGAGCATTTCTTGGTTCGTATTGCTTTATATCTTTTGATAAATTTTTGATTTGATGACGAGGTATATATGGCGGATTAGACACTATAAGATCAAATTTATAACCATTTATTTTTTCTATAGACTTATGGATAAATTTACATTTTTTATTAAGTTTCATTTTTTGAGCATTTTTTTTTGCAAGATCTAGTGCTTTTTTTGAAATATCTATACCAACACCTCTACTATTTTCTAAATTTTGTAAAAGAGATAAGATTATACACCCTGAACCGGTCCCGATATCTAAAATATATGGGGCTTTTTTCTTATAAACTTTTAAAATTTTTTCTACTAATAGCTCCGTATCTGGCCTAGGTATTAAGGTATTTTTATTTACATAAAAGTTTTTGCTGAAAAACTCCTTTTTTTTCAAAATATAAGCAATAGGTTCAGAGTGTAACCTTCTCTTTAAAAGCTTATTAAAACTTAAAACATGGGTATTTTGTAACTTTTTATCTGATGAAATTAATATTTTTTCTCTACTGATCTTGAGAATTTTAGATAAAATTAGTTCGGAGTCTAAAATGTGGGATTTAATTTTTTTTTCCTTAAGTGCTTTTGAGCCTAAATCTATAATTTGTGAAATATACATTAGTTTAAGTTTTTAAGTTTTAAATCTTGCTCTTTTAACCTAAGTCCTTCATTCATTTCTTCGTGGATCTCACCGTTTAAAAACTCATCAAGTTTATGTAAAGTTAAGTTAATTCTGTGATCTGTTACTCTTCCTTGGGGAAAATTGTAAGTTCTAATTCTCTCAGATCTATCTCCTGATCCAATTTGGCTTTTTCTATTACTAGATCTCTCTTTTTCCTTTTTTATTTTTTCTGACTCGTACACTCTAGCTCTAAGAATTTTTAAAGCTTTCGCCTTATTTTTATGTTGTGACTTTTCGTCCTGTTGGCTGACAACAGTTCCAGATGGAATATGAGTGATACGAACTGCGCTGTCAGTAGTGTTAACAGATTGACCTCCTGGTCCACCAGATCTAAATACATCAATTCTTAGATCAGCATCATTAATTTTAATATCTACCTCTTCGACCTCGGGTAGCACAGCTACAGTTGCTGCAGATGTGTGAACCCTTCCCTGAGTTTCCGTAGTAGGCACTCTCTGAACTCTATGAACTCCGGATTCATATTTAAGATACGAATAAATATTACTTCCGTTCACTTGAAAAATTACTTCTTTAAATCCCCCTGCTTCACTTTTTGAGATATTTATAATTTCTATTTTCCATTTTTTTTTTGAACAAACTTTTTCGTACATTCTAAATAAGTCTGCACAAAAAAGGGTAGCTTCCAAACCTCCTGTGCCAGCTCTAATCTCAACAATGGCATTTTTTTGGTCATCACTGTCTTTTGGCAAAAGAAATATTTTAAGTTTTTTTTCATTTAACTCTTTTTTTTCTAATAAATTTGCAAGTTCTTTTTCTGCTAAACTTATCATTTCTTTATCACTTTTTTTATCTTTAAGTATTTGATCTAAACCATTTTTATCATCATCAAACTTTAAATAGTCTTTTGCTATATTAATTATATTTCCTAGATCAGAGTATTCTTTGGATTTTTTTGCATAATTTTTTGAATCAATATTTCCTGATGAAAGCTCTTTTTCTAATGTGGAATGTTTAGAAACTATTTCCTTAACCTTTACTTTGGGAATCATGAATTAATTATTTTTTTCTTTGACCTTGTTTTCAACAAGCTCTACGACTTTATCTATAATAGAGTTGCTAGCTACTTTTGTATGGGGTATCCCTGAAAGATATAGTAAATTATTACCTTGGCCTCCGCCAGTTAGACCAACCTCTGTTTGTGCTGCTTCTCCAGGGCCATTAACAACACATCCAATAATAGATAAGGTTATAGGTTTTTTAATATGTGAGAGTTTTTTTTCTAAAACTTTTACAGTATCAATTACTGGAAAAGCTTGGCGTGAACATGAAGGGCATGAAATAATTTGTACACCTCTAGATCTTATATGTAAGGATTTTAAAATTTCATAACCAGCTTTTACCTCTTCAACAGGATCTGCAGATAGTGAAACTCGAATTGTATCTCCAATTCCTTGCATTAAAAGTTGTCCAATACCTATTGATGACTTTATACTTCCAGCAAACAAACTTCCTGCTTCAGTTATACCTAAATGAAGAGGGTAGTCAGTTACATTAGATAGCTTTTCATAAGCTTTAGTAGCTAAAAAAACATCGGACGATTTAACGCTAATTTTGAAATTAAAAAAGTCGTTATCTTCCATCAATTTAATATTATATTGTGCGCTCTCAACTAAAGCTTCTGGACATGGTTCCTTATATTTTTCTAACAAAGACTTATCTAAAGAACCTGCATTAACTCCTATTCTTATTGAGCAATTGTAATCTTTTGCAGCTTTAATTACTTCTATGACCCTGTCATTGTCACCAATATTTCCTGGATTAATTCTTAAGCAACTCGCTCCCATTTTTGCAGCCTCTAAAGCTCTTTTATGATGAAAATGAATATCTGCAACTATTGGTGCGTTTACCTCTTTCACAATATTTTTTAAAGCTTTAGTAGAAGGCTCATCTGGGCAAGAAACTCTTACAATGTCAGCTCCAGCTTCCTCTAAACTTAATATCTGTTTAACTGTCGATGAAACATCTGATGTAATAGTATTAGTCATAGATTGAACTGAAATAGTTGAATCTCCTCCAACAGAGACCTTGCCTACATTTATTTTCTTAGTCTTCCTTCTTTTAATAATTCTGTGAGGCCTTATTTCCATAAATTTAATCTAGGTTAAATATACTATGTAGTTTTTTAACAGCTTTCAAAGTGTCTTTTTCATTTATAATAACTGATATTTTAATCTCTGAAGTTGAAATAGCTAAAATATTAATTTTTTCATCAGCTAATGCCCTAAACATTTTATAAGTTACTCCAGGAGTTGTTACCATACCTGCTCCTACTACTGAGATCTTTGAAACAGCATCATTATGATCTAAACTTTTAAATTTAATCTTCTCATTAGATTTTAATGTATTGAGTGTTTTATTTAAATCATTTCTTTTAATAGTAAAAGTGATATCAGTTGTTTTGCCATCAGGCGAAATATTTTGGATAACCATGTCCACATTTATTTGGTTTTCACCTAATGGTTCGAAAATATCAGCAGCTACACCAGGTTTATCCGCTACACCTATAATAGTAATTTTTGCATCGTCTTTGGAATATGCAACGCCTGTTACAGCCTTAGAATAGTCAATATTTTCTTGGCTAAAAATTTTAGTACCTTCTCTGTCTGTAAACGTCGACTTAACTTGAAGTGGAATATCATACATCATAGCAGTTTGAACCGCAGATGATTGAATTACTTTTGCACCCAATGAAGAAAGCTCTAACATTTCATCGTAAGAAATTTTGGGAATTTTTTTTGCAACAGGTATTTTACTTGGATCAGTAGAGTAAACACCATCCACATCAGTATAAATTTCACAACTTTCAGTTTGAAATATCTTTGCTATAGCAACTGCTGATGCATCAGAACCACCTCTTCCAATCGTAGTAATCTCACCATTTTGAGAAATTCCCTGAAAACCAGGAATGACTGCAACACCTCCTTCTGATAAAAAAGAGTTTATTTTATTTACACTCATATTTACAATTCTCGAGTTGGTATGTTCTCCCTCAGTTAAAATAGGTATTTGCCAATTCATCCATGATTTAGATTTAATTCCTATTTCATTTAAAGCTCCAGCCATTAATGCACTTGTCGCCTGTTCTCCTGATGATAGCAAAACATCAATCTCTCTTTTGTTAAATTTTTCTGAAATAGAGTTAGAGTGACTAATTAACTCATTAGTTTTTCCAGACATAGCTGATACTACCACTATTATCTGTAGGCCTTTAGAATGCTCTTTTTTCACAATCTCTGCAGCATGAAGGATTCGTTTTACAGATCCCACAGACGTTCCACCAAATTTTAATACTTTTTTTGTCATTGTAAGAGTTTAATATATTATTATTTAAGTTAAAATTAAGTTATTTAAATATAATAAGGAATTAATGACTACTACAATAAATAAAGAAGAAATTCAAAAGTTTTCAAGGCTTGCTGAGGAATGGTGGGATGTTAAGGGTAAATTTAAACCACTTCATATGTTTAATCCAATAAGAATTGAATATATCGTTGATAATTGCTCATCTCACTTCAATTTAAGAAAGAGTAGTAGGCTTCCTTTTAAAAATCTTAAAATCTTAGATATTGGATGTGGCGGTGGGTTAATTAGTGAACCAATGTGTAGATTGGGTGCTGAAGTTACAGGTATAGATGCTTCAATGAAAAATATTAAGATTGCAGAAGTTCATGCTAAAAAAAATAATTTAAAAATAAATTATTTGAATAAGTCACCAGAGCAAATTAATGAAAAAGAAAAATTTGATGTTGTTTTAAATTTAGAAGTAGTAGAGCACGTAGATAACCTAAATTTATTTTTAAAGTCTTGTTGTAACTTACTAAAAAAAAATGGAATAATATTTACAGCAACTATAAATAGAACTTTTTCTTCCTACATTAAAGCTATTATTGGAGCTGAATATGTTTTGAGATGGTTGCCTATTGGAACTCACGATTGGAATAAATTTTTAAAACCAGAGGAGCTGGAGAAAAAATTTTTTGATCACAATGTTTCAACAAAAGAAATTAGCGGTTTAAATTTCAATCCGTTCTTAAATAAATGGTCGAAATCTCAAAATCTCTCTGTAAATTATATAATTATTGGGGAAAAAAATTAATTTTCCTTATCTATCCAGGGAATAGTAGTTAGTTCTATTCCTTCCTCTTTTAGCTCTTCTCTTTCTTCTTGCGTAGCAACTCCATAAATATTTTTATTCCCTTTTTTATCGTAATATAAGTTTCTTACTTCTTGAGAAAATTTATCTCCAACATATTTGAAATTCTTTTCAACAAATTTTCTTATATTTTGTAAATCTTTTTTTGTCTTACTCAAGTCTTGTTGAGTTTGATGTTCGGTTGACAATTCAGATGATGAATTAAGAACTTTTGGTGACATTATTGATTTTTCAATTTTTTGACTGCCGCAAAAAATACATTCAAGTAGATCCCTTTTTTTAAGTTTTTCAAATTCTGAGGAGTCTGAAAACCAGCTTTCAAATTCATGCTTGTTTTTGCATTTTAAAATGTACTTAATCATAATGTTAAATTAATCAATCAATAACTAGCTTGCAATCTTTAATTTCGATAGTTTGCATTTATATCAATATAGTCTTTATTAAAATCACAAGTGTAACACTCAAAAGAGTCATTACCTTGATTTAAATTTATTTCAATTAACACGGAGTCCCACTGCATATATTCTTTAATTTTTTGTTCATCATAGCTCTCAGAAATTTGACCCTTTTCGCAAACTAAAAGTTCACCAAATTTTATTGTTAATTTGTTTTTATCAATATTTTCCCCTGATTTTCCAATACCCATAATAACTCTTCCCCAATTTGGATCCTCGCCTGCTATTGCAGTTTTTACCAGTGGAGAGTTTGCAACAGAAAAAGCGATTTTCTTTCCGCTTAAAATAGATTGAGCGTTAATTACTTTTACTGTTACAAATTTTTTTGCACCTTCACCATCAACTACAACTTGCTTAGCTAAGTTTAGTGTGAGCTTTTTTAAAGCTAGTTCAAATTTTTGAATTATTGGATCAGCAATATTTCTATTTTGTCCTATTTTAACTCTTTTTGTAGAGAAAATTCCTACCATATCATTAGTAGATTGATCGCCATCGACTGTTATTGCATTAAAAGAATTAGACACAGACCTTTTTAATAATGATCTTAAAATATTTGAAGGTAAATCAACATCTGTGAAAATAAAAGATAACATTGTTGCTAAATTTGGAGCAATCATCCCAGAGCCTTTAGCGATCCCAGCTATTCTTATTATTTTATTTCCGGCAGTGAATTGCTCATAGGCAAGTTTAGGTTTTGTATCAGTAGTCATAATTGCAGATCCAATTTTCATCCAAATTAATTTATTCTGTTCTTCTTTTAGTTTATCGACAAGAGTTTGTATTGATCCATTAATTTTATCTACTGGAAACTTTTCACCTATTACTCCCGTAGAGGCAAATAAAATATCTTTGATCTTCACAGCCTCGTCTACACCATCTGCAGATTTTGACTCTTTTATTGTTAATGTTTTAGACAAATTTTTTGCTATTTCATCCAAGCTTTCTAAACCTTGTTTACCAGTAAATGTGTTTGCGTTTTGCGTATTGACTAACAAAGCTTTTATTGATTTTTTGTTTGACTTTTCATTCCAGTTAATAGTTTCTGAAACAATACTGTTAGTAGTACTAAGCATCGCATAATTTGCTCCTTCTTTAAAATAAAACAAAGTTAGATCATCTCTTCCGTCGCCATAGAGGTCTGCAGATATTGAAGAAATTTCGACTCCATCTATCTGTTTCAGCTCTTGAAACTCCCCCATTTTTGACATTTTTCTTTTATCATTAAGGAAATTTTTTAAATTTATTGTCATAATTGCTATTTAATTTAAATTATAAATACATATATAGAAGTATTAAGATAAAATTATAACCTAATAATATGAATTTATTAACTAAAACATTTAATAAAATATTTAAAAGTGGCAATCAACAGGAATTAGATAAAATTAAGCCTCTAGTTAATGAGATTAATGCTAAAGAAAAAGAAATAAGCTATCTCAAAGATAGTGAATTTAAAGAAAAAACACAAGAATTAAAAAAGAGAGTGTTAGATGGCGAGAGTTTAGACTCTGTAATACCTCAAAGTTTTGCCTTAGTTAGAGAAGCAGCCAAAAGAGTTCTTGGTGAAAGACACTATGATGTTCAACTTGCTGGTGGAATAATTTTACATAATGGTAAGATAGCTGAAATGAAAACTGGTGAGGGCAAAACTCTTGTCTCAACACTACCTGCTTACTTAAACTCATTATCAAATAAAGGAGTTCATATTGTGACTGTTAATGATTATTTGGCAAAAAGAGATTCGGAATGGATGGGAAAAATTTTTAATTTTTTGGGAGTTTCAACTGGTTGTATAGTAAATGACTTAGATGACATCGAAAGAAAAAAAAATTATAATTATGATATTACTTACGCAACTAATAATGAGTTAGGATTTGATTATCTAAGAGATAATATGAAGTATAGCATTTCCGAAATGGTACAAAGAAATCATAATTATTGTATTGTTGACGAAGTTGATAGTATCTTAATAGACGAGTCTAGGACCCCATTAATAATTTCTGGGCAAGCAGAAGATAAAAGTAATTACTACATATCCTCAAATGGGTTCATGAATAAATTAGATAATTCTGATTACGAACTAGATGAGAAAAATAAAAATGCAATGTTAAGTGATAAAGGTATTGATAAAATAGAAAAACTATCACGAATTGCAGGAATTTTAAAAAATGATAACTTTTATGATCCTCAAAATTTAAACTTAGTTCACCATGTAAATCAGGCTTTGAGAGCAAATTTTCTTTTTAGAAAGGATGCGGACTACATTGTAAAAGGTGGCCGAGTACAAATTATTGATGAATTTACAGGAAGAATTTTAGAAGGCAGAAGATTTTCTGATGGTCTTCATCAAGCTTTGGAGGCAAAGGAAAATGTTGAGATACAGCAAGAAAATCAAACTTTAGCATCCATAACATATCAAAATTATTTTAGATTATATAATAAGTTGTCTGGCATGACAGGTACAGCTTTGACAGAAGCAGAGGAATTTTTTGACATTTATAAACTCAATGTTGTTTCAGTACCAACAAATAAAGATATGATTAGAAAAGATACAAATGATCAAATTTTTAGAACAGAAAAAGAAAAACATTTGGCAATACTGAATAAAATTATTGAGTGTAAATCAAAAGGTCAGCCAGTGCTCGTGGGAACTACAAGTATTGAAAAATCAGAAAAAATATCCAAACTTTTAGAGGACAAAAAAATAGAACATAATGTTTTAAATGCTAAACATCACGAACAAGAAGCAAAAATTGTTGCTGAAGCAGGTAAAGAAGGTGCTATCACTATTGCAACTAATATGGCAGGAAGAGGAACTGATATTCAACTTGGTGGTAACAAAAATATACAATTAGAAGATAAAAAAATAAATTTAGAACAAATTAAGAATGATAAGAAAAAAGTCAAATCTCTTGGAGGTTTATATATAATTGGCACAGAAAGACATGAAAGTAGAAGAATTGACAATCAGCTAAGAGGAAGATCTGGAAGACAGGGCGATCCTGGTAGTTCTTTATTTTATATAAGTCTTGAAGATGAATTAATGAGAATTTTTGGAGCAGAATCAATTGACGGAATGCTGAAAAAACTAGGATTGAAAGAAAATGAGTCTATTGATCACCCTTGGATAAACAAAGCTATCGAAGGCGCTCAAAAGAAAGTTGAGGGACGAAATTTTGATATTAGAAAAACTTTAATAAAATTTGACGATGTAATGAATGATCAGAGACAAGTAATTTTTTCTCAGAGATTAAATATATTAAAAAGTGAAAATGTTTCGGAAATGTTAGTTGGTTTTTTAAGTGAAGTAATTGATAATTTAGAAAAAGTTAAAGATAGTTATAATAAATCTCATGACAAGAAACTATATTTAGCTAGCACCAAAAACATAGTCGGTAATATTTTAAGTGATGAGGAGCTATTATCTTTAACGAATTTAAATAAAGAAGATTTTCTTAAAAAACTAAAAGAAGTTTACGACACTAAAAGAGATGAAAGAATAAAAACTATTGGAGTGAATGAAAATAATGAAATTGAAAAAAAAATTTTTTTACAAATAATTGATTTCTCTTGGAGATCACATTTACAATATTTAGAGCAGTTAAGACAAGTAATAGGTTTAAGAAGCTATGGACAAAAAGACCCTTTGTCTGAATTTAAAAAAGAAGCATTTGTTTTATTTGAAAGATTACTAGAAAAAATCAAAATTGACGTAGTTAAATTCTTACTAAATATTAAAATAGTTATGTCTGATGACAAAAAAAAAGAGAAATCTGTTAGCAAACCTTTAGGCAAAAAAATTCAAAGAAATGAAAAATGTCCATGCGGATCAGGTAAAAAATATAAACATTGTTGTGGAAGGATTTAATTTCCTATTGGTGGCCTTGGTTTGAATCGCACAAACGACACATACCTTTTCAGGGTACTGCTCTACTACTGAGCTACAAGGCCTAAAATCTAAAAGTAATTCTACCTTTAGTTAAATCATAAGGCGTCATCTCAACCATAACTTGATCGCCTGCAAGGACTCTTATTCTATTCTTTCTTAATTTTCCAGCTGTGTGAGCTAAAATTTCATGATTATTTTCTAATTTGACCCTAAACATAGCGTTAGGTAACAGCTCTGTTACTTTTCCTTTAAATTCAAGAGTTTCTTGTTTTGCCAAAATTTTATCCTTAATTAATCTTAATCACGTACATACAAATTGCAATACTATAAAAAGTTATGTTTAGGTTTATTTTTTGTCTCCCAAGGGGAACCTTGATCATCTAAAGTTATTTCTATCACCTCTGCCTTAATTTTTATCACCACATCGCCTGAAAAAATTAAATTAATTTCGCATGTTTTGTCCTCTAAGATATTGCTTTCCATGGTTAAAAAGTCAAGAAAGCGTTCTTTGCCTTTAGGGTTGATATTTCTAGACAAAACACCTAAGACATTTTCGAATTTAAGGATAGTTCTAATCCTTTTATTTTTTCTAAAAACACCTTTTTCAACATCTTCCCACATGAATCTATTAAGTTGTAATAAAAAAATTCGATTTTTTTTTAAGTTTGCTATATCTAAAGTTGAAACAATTGAATCTTGAAGATGTGCAGAAATTACTTTTAAATCTTCAGAATTATTTGCAATTAGTTTAAGGTTTTTTGTATTCACTTTAAATTCGTCTTATAATCGCCTTGCATTTTTTTAATTTTATTTCCAATTTTTCATAACCTCTATCTAAGTGATATATTCTATTTATAGTAGTCTCTTTTTGTGCAATCAATCCAGCTAAAACGAGACAGACTGAGGCTCTTAGGTCTGTAGCCATAACTTCCGCCCCTGATAATTTGGTAGGACCATAAATTTGTGCAGTGCTATCTTTAATTTTAATCTTAGCGCCCATTCTTTTAAGTTCAGGGACATGCATAAATCTATTTTCAAAAATACTCTCTTTAATTTTTGATTTGCCAGTTGCTTGGGTCATTAAAATCATTATTTGAGCCTGTAAATCTGTCGGGAAGCCTGGGTAGGGTTCAGTTTTAATGTTAATTCTTTTTAACTTTTGTGATTTAAAAACTGTGATTTTATTACTTTTTATTTCCATTCTAACTCCCATTTTTTTTAAAACCTTAAGTTCAAAACTAATAATTTTTGGGTTTATATTTAAAAAAGATACTTTTTTCCCGGCTAAAGCTGAAGCAATTAAATATGTTCCTAATTCAATTCTATCAAACATTACTTTATGGGTTACTGGGAGAAAAGATTTTACTCCATTTATAAAAATATTTCTTTTTTTATCTGTGGAAATACTACAACCTAATTTTTTTAAGAATAAAATAAGATCCTGTATTTCTGGTTCAATCGCGCAATTTTTTAAAGTAGTTTTGCCATCAGCTAAAACCGATGCAATAATAGCGTTCTCTGTAGCGCCCACGGAAATTGAAGGAAACTTTATTACATTGCCTCTCAATCCTTTTTCTGTATTAGCTAGTATATAACCATTTTTAATTTTTATTGTAGCACCAAGTTTTTTTAGTGCAAATAAGTGAAGGTCTACCGGTCTACCTCCAATAGCACAGCCGCCTGGTAAAGAAACTTTTGCTTTTTTATATTTTCCTAAGAGCGCTCCCAAGACTAAAATACCTGCTCTCATAGTTTTAACAAGCTTGTAAGGTGCAATTGTACTTATTTTTTTATTATTATGAAGGATAGTAATAGTTTTTTTTTTTTTATTTAAATCAATTTTAAGACCAATATAGTTTAGAAGTTCAACCATAGTGAATATATCTTTGACTAAAGGGATATTTTTAAGAACTATTTTTTTATCACTTAAAATTGCTGCCGCAAGAAGAGGCAAAGAGGCATTCTTAGATCCCGAAATGGATATTGAGCCAGATAAACTTTTTTTTCCTTTAACTTTAAGTTTTTCCATTTGAAACAAGTTTATACTTTTGGAAGGGTAACTCCTTTTTGTTTCATATATTTACCCTTTCTCTTAGAATAAGACACTTCAGGCTTCTCATTGCCTTTTATGAAAACAAATTGTGCTACTCCTTCATTAGCATAAATCTTTGCTGGTAGTGGTGTTGTATTTGAAAATTCTAATGTAACATGTCCCTCCCAACCGGGCTCTAAAGGAGTAACATTTACGATTATACCACATCTTGCATAGGTAGATTTTCCTAAGCATATAACCAGAACGTTTTCTGGAATTTTGAAATATTCAATTGTGCTTCCTAATGCGAAAGAGTTTGGAGGAATAATGCATTCTTTTCCAATTTTAGTAACAAAACTTTCTTTTTTAAAGACTTTCGGATCAACTACTCCAGAGTTTACATTAGTAAAAATTTTAAACTCGTTTGAAACTCTTGCATCATAACCGTAAGAAGAAAGACCAAATGAAATTTTTCCCTTCCTTATTTGTTTAGAAACAAATGGTTTAATCATGTTAGTTGATTTAACCATTTTTTTGATCCATTTATCTGAGAGCACTGTCATGTTTTTTTTGTTTTAATTTTTTCTTTAAATTTTTTTCTTTTTTTTAAGTTACTTTTTAAGGCTTGTTCACGTCTTAATAGACGAGAGTCTTTTTTTACAAAAGATCTCATAATAATTTTATTCTTTGTCTGGATTTGTTAAATCTTCAAGAGTTATGGGCTTATCAATATCGTGCATTTTATTTTTTGGCTCAGAATTTTTATTTTGATTCATTCTTCTTGCTCTTCTTTCCTCAATCCGAGCTTTTCTTTTGGCCTCTTTTTTCATAGCCTTTTCGCCACGTGTGGATTTGTAATCATAGTGAATACCCATTTTTGCTCCTGCATTTAACTTAGTTTTAATGCCTTGATAGAAATTATGCAAGCTTCTATTTATTATAATATTTTAAAACAATAAAAATTAGAGATAAAATTACTGCTACTATTACATCCTCAAGTGGTGAAGCCTCTGGATATCCATAATTCCAAATTATTATAAGCCAGAGCCAAAAAAACCATCTTATAAATTCTTTCTTTTTAAATTTATTTTTATTCATAATTTAATTTTTTTTAAAAATCTTTTTTTTAATTAAAAACGAAATGCCTAAAATTAATAAAAAGCAAGATATCGGTATATATATTCCAGGTTCCAATATAACTTGAACTAAATTTAAACTTGTATTTTGCTCAATTAATTTTTCAATACCTTGGCCTAAGGAATTCAAAATAAAAACAGCAGGAAGTAAACCCAAAAAAGTAGAGTAGAAATAGTTACTAACTTTCATATTAAATATAGTTGGTAAAATATTTTGAATTCCAAAAGGAATACCAGCACCACCCGTAAATCTGAAAATTAGGAAATAAAAAAACTCATTTTTCTTAAACAAATATTTATATTTTAAGATTTTTGCTTCTAGATACTTCACAATTAAATCATGAAAATAATAATTCGCAAACATATAGAGCAATGTACTGCCTATCGTTAAAGATAAAACACAAATTAGAGTACCGACTAACTGTCCAAATAAAAAACCACTCACAAGACATAATGGTGAACCGAAACCTAGAAGGAATATCCAAAAAATACAGAAGAGGAAAAAGAAAATAATAAATAAGGTAATATTTTGATTCTTATAATTTAATAAAATTTCGCTATTATTTTTTATATAAGTGTAATCTTTTAAATCTTTAAGATCCAGATAACTAAAAACAACAAAAAGTAAAATTCCCAAGCAAAGTAGATAAATTATACCCAGTATTAGTTTAAAATTTATATTCATGGCGATTTTAACTGTACATAAGAGCTTTATTTAAATATATAACTAAAAACATTTTATGAAAAGAACATATCAGCCCAGTAAACTAGTCAGAAAACGAAGACACGGTTTTAGATCGAGAATGTCAACAAAAGGTGGCAGAAAATTACTTGCGAGAAGACGTGCTAAAGGTCGTAAGAAATTATCAACATAAATTTCATGCCGAAGCTTGAAAGCTTAAAAAAAAATGACCATTTCAAATTAGTTTTAAAAGGAAAAAAATTACATACAGATTTTTTTTCGATTTATGCGAAAAAAAATTTTATCAAATCAAAAAAAGACGTATTGAATATAAGTTTGGTCATGAAAAAAAAAATGGGTACAGCGGTAAAAAGAAACAGAATTAAACGTAAATTAAAAGCTATTGTTATAAATCTTACTAAAATAAAGGGTGCAATTAATCATGATTATACTTATATAGTTTTTGGTAAGTCAAAAGCATATGAGGAAAACAACAAAAATCTTCAACAACTTATGATAAAAAGTTTAAAAAAATTAAAGTATAAAAATGTTTAAATTTAAAAATTTGATTATTTACATAATAAAATTTTATCAGTTTTGTCTATCTCCATTATTTGGTAGCAACAAGTGTAGATATCTACCTACTTGTTCTGAGTACTTCATTGAGTGTATTAAAATTCATGGATTGAAAAAAGGCTCTTATCTAGGACTAAAGAGAATACTAAGCTGTCACCCTGTAAAGTTTTTAGGTGGGGGATCCGGATTAGATTATGTTCCAAAGAAGAAATTAAAGGAAAAAGTTTAGATGGAAGGTAGAAATGTCATAATCGCTATTGCTCTTTCTTTGTCAGTTATTCTTTTCTGGGAGGCTTTTATGACTGTACCAAAAAAAGAGTTACAGAGTAATTCAACATCTCAAAGCAAACAATCAAAAGAAGCAAATGACAATAATAAAGACGATAGTATCGCGCCAAGTATAAATGAAAATAAAATACCAAAATCTGTCTCTAGAAATGAGTCTATAGGCAGTGTTCAAAGAATTAAAATTAATAATGAAAAAATTGAGGGGTCTATTTCTTTAAAAGGAGGAATTATTGATGATGTATCTTTCAAAAATTACAAACAGTCCTTAGAGAAAAATGATAATGTTGTTTTCTTAAACCCTAAACAAACAACAGATGGATATTTTGTAGAAACTGGATGGACTAGTATAGGAAATAAAATCAAAGTTCCAAATATAAATTCTAATTGGAAAGTTAAGGGCAACAATATTTTGTCTCCGGATAAGCCAGTAATTTTAGAGTGGAGTAATCAAGAAGGACTTATTTTTAGAAAAAAAATAAACTTAGATAAAAAATACTTATTTAATATTGATCAAGAGGTTCAAAATAATACAAATCAGACGATTCAGTTATATCCTTATGCTCAAATAACGAGGAATAAAAAACCTGACGATCTTATGGGCTTTTATATTCTACATGAAGGTTTTATTGGAGTTTTTGATGAAGAATTAAAAGAAGATGACTATGACGACGTCGAAGACAAAAAAATTGTGAGAGAAGCTGAAAGCGGATGGCTTGGTATTACAGATAAGTATTGGGTAACGGCAATAGTGCCCCCAAAAAATGAAAATTTTAAATCAACATTTTTATTTAAAGATACTTATAAGGCCAACTATATTTTAAATAATCCAATTAATTTAGCTCCATCAACTAAAAAAAATAATGAGGTTAGGTTATTTGTTGCTGCGAAAGAAGTAAATACTATTGACGGTTACGCTGAAAGCCAAAGTATTGAAAAGTTTGACCTGGTTATAGATTGGGGATGGTTTTATTTTTTCACAAAACCATTATTTTTTTTAATTGATTATTTATTTAAAATGACTGGCAATTTTGGAGTTGCAATTATATTAATCACAGCAGCTATAAGAATTATTTTTTTTCCACTTGCAAACTACTCTTTTAGATCAATGGCTAAAATGAAGGCTCTTCAACCTGAAATGATGAGGTTAAAAGAGTTGCATAAAGAGGATAAAGTTAAACTTCAGCAAGGAATTATGGCCTTATACAAAAAAGAAAAAGTAAATCCTGCCTCTGGATGTTTGCCTATATTAATTCAAATTCCATTCTTCTTCGCTATTTATAAGATGCTTTATATATCTTTAGAAATGAGACATCAGCCATTTTTTGGTTGGATTAAAGATTTGTCAGCACAAGATCCGACTTCTATATTTAATTTATTTGGTTTAATTCCATGGGACCCCCCTGGTTTTTTAATTATAGGTATATGGCCAATTTTAATGGGACTAACAATGTACCTGCAGCAAAAATTAAATCCTGCGCCAACAGATCCTATACAGGCAAAAATATTTATGTTTTTTCCTCTTTTTTTAACAATTATATTAGCTCCTTTCCCTTCAGGTCTAGTAGTTTATTGGACAGTTAATAATATATTAACTATAGCTCAGCAATGGGTAATTATGAGAAGGACAAAAATTAAAACTGTTTAAATGTCTAAAGAAAACTACCTGAAAGCTATTGAAAAATTTTGGCCTAAAGATGCGCCAGAAATTAAAAATGTACCTAAATATGTCTCTAAGTATAAAAATGAAATTATAGTAATTAAATACGGTGGAAATGTTTTAATAGATAGAAATATTTTTAATAACTTTATTGAGGATATAAGCATATTAAATAAGTTAGGACTTTCAATAATAGTAGTTCATGGTGGAGGGCCAAGAATAGAAAGGCAATTAGAAAAAGAAAAAATTCAAACTAAATTTATTAATGGATTAAGAGTAACAGACGAAAAAGTAATAAAGATAGTTGAAGAAGTATTAGTTGATTTCAATAATGATATTGTAGATTCACTAAATAAAAAAGGATCTAAGGCAATTTCAATAAATACCAAGAATAAAAATATAATTGATGTTATTCCAGATAACAAAGAGCTAGGATTTGTTGGTATACCAGAAAAAATTAATTTAGATATTATTAAAGATGTATTAAAAAAAAATCAAATTCCTGTAGTCGCACCATTAGGCTTAGATGTAAATAATCATACTTATAATATTAATGGTGATACTGCAGCAAGTGCTATAGCTAAAAAAATAAAGTCAAGAAGACTTTTATTAATGACTAATGTTGAGGGAGTTTATGACGATAGGAAGGACTTAATATCTGAAATTAAACCTTTTGATATAGAAAACTTAATTAAATTAAAAATAGTTCAAGGAGGTATGATACCTAAAATAAAAAATTGTATAGATGCTGTTGAAAATGGAGTAAGAGGTGTGGTTATTCTTGATGGTAGAAAACCTCGTTCAATCCTTTATGAAATATTTTCTGACAAAGGTGCGGGAACTTTAATAAGAAAATGAGAGAACTTAACAAAATAAAATGCTGGATCTTTGACTTAGATAATACTCTTTATTCAGGTCAAACAAAAGTTTTTGATCAAGTAGATAAAAAAATGTCTTCATTTATATCAAACAAACTGAACATAAGTCTCGTAGAGGCAAAAAAAATTCAAAAAGAGTATTTCCATAAGTATAGTACAACTTTGTCTGGAATGATGAAAAACCATAAAATTGATGCAATGGAATTTTTAGATTTTGTTCATGATGTTAATCTAGATTTTTTAGGAAAAAATAAAGATCTTGAAAAAGAAATTGCTAAAATTGCAGGAAAAAAAATTATTTTTACAAATGGATCAAGGGCTCATGCTGAAAATGTAACTAAAAGGATTGGTATTAATAAGCTTTTTGATGGTATATTTGATATTGTGGAGTCAAATTTTATTCCCAAGCCATCTATTGAGGCATATAAAATATTAATTGAAAAATACAAAATTGAGCCACAATATTGTATATTTATTGAGGATATCGCTAGGAATTTAAAACCTGCTCATGAACTTGGAATGAAAACTGTTTGGATTAAAAATGATGAACCTTGGGCTGCAGAATTTTCAAATGAAAATTTTGTAAACTATAGAATAGAAAATTTAACAAATTTTTTAAAGAAATATAATGAACTTAGAAAAAATTGAAGCAAAAATAAATGAAGCTTTTGAAAATAAAGCTAAATTAGATAGTTCTAATAAATCAATTAATGAATTAGTTAGTGAAACTATAAATTTGTTAGATAATGGTAAAATTAGAGTTGCTGAAAAAAAAGGTGACAAATGGCAGGTTAATCAATGGATTAAAAAAGCTATATTGTTAAGTTTTAGGGTAAATAAAATGAAAGCGTCTAAAGGACCATACTCTACTTGGTACGATAAAGTGGATGGTAAAACTCAAGGCTGGAGTGAGGAACAAATTAAAAAAGCAGGTTTCAGATACGTTCCTAATGGTGTTATTAGAAAAGGAGCACACATTGCAAAAAATGTTGTACTTATGCCATCTTTCATAAACGTAGGTGCTTATGTTGATGAAGGAACAATGATTGATACCTGGGCATCAGTCGGATCATGTGCGCAGGTTGGAAAAAATTGTCATATCTCTGGCGGTGCAGGTATTGGTGGTGTTTTGGAACCTATGCAAGCAAATCCAACTATTGTGGAGGATAATTGTTTTTTAGGTGCAAGAGCTGAGATAGCAGAAGGTGTTATTATCGAAAAAGGATCAGTTTTATCTATGGGTGTTTATATAGGAGCATCAACAAGAATAGTGGATCGTGCTACTGGAGAGATTCATTATGGAAAAGTTCCTGCATACTCAGTAGTTGTTCCGGGCTCAATGCCAAGTAAAAATAACCCAAATGGACCATCTCTCTACTGCGTAGTAATTGTAAAAAAGGTAGACGAAAAAACTCGAAGTAAAACTTCTATAAACGATTTATTAAGAGACTAAAATTAATGAAAATAAGTGAATTAAAGTTAGCAAAAGATTTAATTCGTAAACCTAGTATCACACCAAAAGATGCTGGAGCAATAGGCTTATTAGCTAAAAATTTAAGATCTATAGGTTTTAATTGTAAAATAATAAATTTCAGAAATGTAAAGAATTTATATGCAAAACTTGGGGGACCTTCTCCAAATTTTTGTTTTGCAGGTCATACTGATGTAGTTCCACCAGGAAATATAAAAAACTGGACTACTAATCCGTTTAAGCCAATTGTAAAAAATAACAAATTAATCGGTCGAGGAGCTAATGATATGAAAGCCTCAATAGCATGTTTTGTGGCTGCTGTAAGTAGATTTAAAAATCAAAACAAAAATTTTAAAGGATCAATAAGTTTATTGATTACAGGTGATGAAGAAGGAATCGCAGTTAATGGAACCAAAAGAGTTGTTAAATATTTAAAAAGAAAGAGAGAAAAAATTAATTTTTGTATAGTTGGTGAACCTACTAATCCAAACAAACTTGGTGAGATGATAAAAATTGGAAGAAGAGGAAGTCTAACCGGTAGACTAACCGTGATAGGTTCACAGGGTCATGTAGCCTATCCGCACAGAGCTAATAATCCCTCAAATGCTATGATTAAAATTTTAAAAAGAATAAAAGATCTAAAATTGGACGAAGGAACAAAAAATTTCCAACCTTCTAATTTAGAAGTAACTAAAATTAATATTGATAATCATGCAGATAATGTAATTCCAGGATCTGCTGAAGCCGTGTTTAATATAAGGTTTAATGATAAGCACTCATCTGGTTCTTTAAAAAAAAAGCTAAATAAAATATTTAAAGCAGTTAGTAAAATTAATAAATCTAAATTCAAAGTAAATTATGAGGTTTCAGGTGAAGCCTTTTTAACTAAACCAAACAAAACCACTTATATGGTTCAAAATATTGTTAAAAAAATTACTGGTTTAAAACCAAAACTGTCTACCTCTGGCGGAACATCTGATGCGAGATTTATAAAAAATATTTCTCCTTGTTTGGAGTTTGGTTTGGTGGGTAAGACAATGCATAAAATAGATGAGAGTGTGTCTGTTTCTGATTTGAAAAAATTAACTAAAATTTATGAGAATATTTTGGTAAGTTATTTTAAGTGAAAACTGGAATTATAACTACCGACTCTTATTTAAATCACGAAACTGGTCAAGGCCATCCTGAAAGAGCAGATCGAGTTTCTGTCGTAATTAAAAACCTAAAAAAAAATAAAAAATTAATTTGGAAAAAACCATTAAAGTTTGATCTCAAATATTTAAAAATAACTCATAGACCCGATTATATTGAGGAAGTGGAAAATTCTTTTCCCAAAAAGGGTTTGCATTTTTTAGATGGAGATACCATTGTGTCTCCAGGAAGTAGACAGGCTTCATCAGATGCAGTTGCGTCAATAATAACTGCTATTGATAGCGTACAGAGTAAAGAATTTAAAAATGTTTTCTGTCCCGTAAGACCGCCAGGACATCATGCCGAAAAAAATAAAGCCATGGGGTTTTGTATTTATAATAATGTAGCAGTAGGAGCCCACTATCTTATTGAAAAATATAAATTAAATAAAATTGCTATAATAGATTTTGATGTTCATCATGGAAATGGAACACAAAATATTTTTTATGATAATAAAAAAGTTCTGTATTTATCTACACATCAATATCCATTTTACCCAGGAACTGGTGCAAGTCATGAGAGGGGAAAATATAATAATATTTTTAATATCCCTTTGCCTAGTGGAACTAATTCAAGTGAGTACTTTGATGCTTATGATCATTTATTAAAAAAAATTGAAGAATTTAAACCAAAATTTGTTCTTTTCTCTGCAGGATTTGATGCTCACATAAATGATCCACTTGCGAATTTTAACTTAAAGTCAAAAGACTTTTATGAAATAACCAAAAGGACTCTTAAGACCGTAAATAAATTTTGTAACGGTAACGTTGTTTCAATTCTTGAAGGTGGATACGATTTAGAAGCTTTAGCTGAAAGTGCAAATGAACACATTAATGCGTTATTAAAATATTAATATTTTATTTTAATTAAGTATAAACCTTGTGCGGGGGCAGGAGGTGCACAGTTCGATCTTGTTTTTGATAAAAAAACTTTTTGAAATTTTTTTAAAGACCATTTACCCTCTCCTAAATACTTTAAGCAACCAACCATAGATCTTACTTGTTGTTGTAAAAAAGATTTGGATACAAAATCTATAAATATTTTATTATCCCTTTTTTTTATCTTAGCTTTTTTTAATGTTTTGATTGGTGAATTAGCGGAACAGGATGAGGATCTAAATGTTGAAAAATCATGTGTTCCAACTAGCATTTTTGAACCTTTTTTCATCTTCAAGATATTCAAGTTCTTACTTATGTGCCATGCTTTATTCTTCAGTAGAGACAAACGAGAGGATCTATTTACAATAATATACCTGTATGTTCTTTGTTTAGCATCATATCTTGAATGAAATTTTCTACTTACTTTTCTTACTTCTAAAACTGATATTGGATAATTACCGATGTATTTATTAATTCCCTTGGTAAATTTTTTTTTTTCAATTTTCTTTTTTAAATCAAAATGAGCAACTTGCTCTTCAGCATGGACTCCTGAGTCAGTTCTTCCTGCTCCATTTACGACAGTTTTTTCTTGAGAAAAGAGGAATATTGCATCTTGTAAAATTTTTTGAACAGAGGTGCCATTTTTTTGAAACTGCCAACCTACAAATGGTGTCCCGTCATACTCAATTTTAATTTTATATCTATTCACTTGTTTTTGGTTTAAACAAAACTTTTTTCAATTTTTTCGAAGTCTTTAGAATATCCTCTTCTAAACTCTTCTATTTTCATAAGGTTTTTACCCTCTTTTTGAATTTTATTTACCAAAAGAAAATTCTCTTTAAATGGTAAAATTAATTTTTCCGAGTCCAAAAATTTTTTTGTATCATTATTTAAAAGAACTTTTGTATCAAAAATCTTATATTTAATTGAATCTACTTCAAACCAGGCACCCGGTTTAGGTGAAAATGCGCATATTTTTTTGTGAGCTTTATAAGCAGTATCATTAAAATTGATTTTTATTTCACTTTTTTTTATTTTATTAGCATAAGTGACTCCTTTTGGATTCTGTTGAGAAGGATGATAAGCGCTATGATTAGAGGGAAAGAAATATTCGTTTAAAGTTTTCTTCCCAGTTTCAACCAAATTATTATATACTTCTCCATAAGTATCATTTTCACCTATTGGAATAACAGTTTGTAAATAGGTTGGGCCCTCGTCTAAGCCCTTCTCCATTCTCATAATTGAAATGCCTGTCTTTTCATCGCCGTTTATTATGGCTCTATGAATAGGTGCGGCTCCTCTCCATTTTGGCAATAATGATGCATGAACATTTATAGAACCACCCGAAGGAATCATTAAAACTTCCTCTGGCAAAATTAAACCATAAGCTACAACTAAAATTATGTCTGGCTTAATTTTTTTAATATTGTCAATTTCTAATTTTGTAAATTTAGATGGAAAAAAAACATTTAAGTTTTTGTCTTTAGCATATTTATGGACTGGAGATAAATTTACTTTTTGACCTCGATTAGATCTCTTCGGTGCTTGAGTGTAAACAGCTTTAATATTAAAATCAACATTTGAATGAATATACTCTAAAAACTCTCTACCAAATTCAGGTGTTCCCATGAAAATAAGATTGAATGACATAAATAAATTTAAACAACAATTCTTTGCGAAGTTTTTTTTTGTTTTAAAAGTTTTTTTATTATCATATTTTTTTTTAACTTTGATAAATAATCAATAAATAAAATACCATTTAAGTGATCAACTTCGTGTTGAATGCATGTAGACAAAAGACCTTCAGCTTTAAGTTCTTTTATTTTTCCATCAAAATCTAGATATTTTAAATGACACTCAGCAGGTCTTTCAATTTCTGCAAATTGACCTGGTAAAGATAAACAGCCTTCTTCATATACTGAAGTATTTTTTGATCTGAATGTTATTTCAGGATTTATAAGAAATAATGGATTCTTTTTTTCTTCATCTTTTGAGATATCAATAACTATTATTCTTTTTAAAATTCCTATCTGTATTGCTGCAAGGCCAATACCTGGAGCTTTATACATAGTTTCA
This sequence comes from uncultured Pelagibacteraceae bacterium, assembly GCA_902554215.1. GTDB lineage: Bacteria > Pseudomonadota > Alphaproteobacteria > Pelagibacterales > Pelagibacteraceae > Pelagilacustribacter. The sequence continues at coordinate 101,749 of CACDNS010000001.1, read as the reverse complement.
AGCATATCTTTCATTAGTTTTCTAGTTTGATCATCAACTTTTTCTAATGGGGAGCATTTTTTTCTTAAAATAGGATCTGGTTCTATAAGAATTTTTCTCATTGTCATATTAAATTTATAATATAATTAAGACCTTAAAGGTAGTGCTGAAACTAAAACCTTATTTCTAAATTTTATTAATTTAGCTTTGTTAAGTATGTTAGTAATAAAATATATGGTTTCAGGATCAAGAATACTTATTTCGTCCTCACCGATAATCTCAACAAACTTTAAAGCTAAAAGACCTGTTTCATCGTTTTCTAATAAATCCAATAAGTTCTTAGGCACAGAATATTGTTTGGCTATTTCAGTGGTTTTAATCTCCCCTGGTATAGAAAAACCATCAGTCTTTAATGACTCGATTAAAGCTAGGTCCTTAGCTGAAAAAAAGTATTTTTTATTTTTTCTTATTTTTTTGTAAACATTATTTAAGTCTTTCTGAGTTTTTTGTGCTGGTGTATTTATATCTGTATAAAATCTTAACACTCTCGATCTATGAAGAATTTTATCATCAAATTTTACTTTGCCAAGTTTGCTTTGTTCGGTAATTATATTTCTTTTAAATACAGCTTCGTATTCTTTAACTAAATTTTCATCTCCCTCCTCTGCTATCTCCTTTAAATTGTCGCTAATGAATCCTTTAAAAATATTTGTTAAATTAGCTTTTTTAGAAATATCTTTCAGTAATAGTAAAAGCTTAATTCTATTTTCTGGATTGTCAGATAATAAATATTTTTGAAAAATTAATGCTCTAGAGTCAACTTCATCAAGAGATTTGTATAATCCTTGGGCATTTATCAGGCTGTTCACGTCGAATGATATTTTTTTATATATTTCAAAAAGCTTATCTTTATCAAACTTGTTATTATTAGCGGCTAACTCTAAAGTTTTAATTTTATCTCTGTCCTCAAAATCTTCTATTGTAACTAAATTTGCTGCATTAAGGTATTCCCAGATATATTTATTAGTTTTTTCATTCGGCTCATATTTAAAATTAGGAACTGTTATTGAAGACAGATAAAAGTTTAACAAATTATTATCTTTAATTTTATTGTCAGCCTTCTCCGATATTCCAAGTAAAAAATTTATTTTATTATTGAAAAAACTATCAGATAATTTTTGTTCTTTTAATAGATCAAAAATTAACTGTGCTTCATTTTTTTTATCATTAAATATTAAACAATAAATTTTAAATTTCTCAAGATACGAGTCTTTAATTTCTTTGTTTATAAATTCTGATTTTTTACATCCTTCGTTTAAATTGGCTTTAGCTATATTTTTATCTACTAAATATTGAATAACTTTAGATCTGTTATAAAAATCTTGATTACTATTTAAAAACTCTTCTAGGACACTATCTTTATTATTATCTATAAGCCAGTCTATTTTGAGTTTAAGAAATTCTTTATCTGAAAGATTTTTTTGAGGCAAATATGAATAAGTCATTATAGTTTTTAAAAAAATTTCTTCTGATGACTTTGATAAATTAATCTTATTTATTCTTTTAAAGATATTTTTTATCTCATTGCCATCGGTATTTTTCCACATATATAAATTTAAATCATTCGCTTCAGGATCGTATATTCCATAAAGAGGAGTTTCTAATTGCGAGGCGTCTGAATTTTCAGAAATTTTAATATTATTTTCCAGAGTCTCATTATTTTTAAATTTGATTTCTATTTTTTTTTCTTGTTTATCTGTCTCTATAACATTAATAGTATTATCAGTAGTTGCTTCTTTTTTTTTCCAAATATCAACGGACTCTTCTTCAGCGGAAGATTTTGAGCTAAACAAGATTAAAAAAAAAAATAGATATAAAATACTATTTAAGTTTAATAATCTCATCTGTGATTTCTTTATTGATCTTTTTTTCAGGAGAAGGAAAATCAAACTTATCCAGTACAAAAATTGCAGCGACAAATAAAATAATAACTAATATGATTTTGATAAGTGTTCTTATTAAAGATTGTTTGAAGCTTTGTCGGCTTGTGAATTTGTATTGCATTTGCATAGTTTTAAAATATATTTAAACTTAATAAATAAGACAAATTTGTGATAAATCAATTATTTAGTTAGGAATTTGATTGAAAAAAAACCTTGTTTTAACTGGTATGATGGGTGTTGGTAAATCAACCATAGGCAAATCTTTGTCAAAAAAGTTAAATATGAATTTTTTTGATACTGACTCGATGATCGAAAATGAAGAAAAAATGACAATAAAAAATATATTTGAAAAAAAAGGTGAAGAACACTTCAGAAAAATAGAAAAAAAAACTATACTCACAGTTCTAAGTAACACCAATGCAGTAATAGCTCTTGGCGGAGGTGCTTTCATTGATTTAGATATAAGAAATGAAATTTTAAAATCATGTGTAAGTTTTTGGTTGTTTATGAATATAAAGAATTTATTAAAAAGACTAACTGATATAAGTAAAAGACCACTTTTAAATAGTCAAAATTTAGAAGATTCTTTAAGTAATCTTTATGAAAAAAGGAGAAAAATCTACGAAACTGCAAAGTTTAAAATTGATTGCAATAACAAAGAAAAATCTGAGATAACAGATGAAATTATAAAGCTATATGAAAAAAACTAAAATTACTGTTTTAAATAAAAATTTAAATTATTCTTTGTTTGTTGGATACAACTCAATAAATTTATTACCAAAAAAGATAAAATTAATTAATTCAAAGTCTAACAAAATAGGAGTCGTATTAGATAAAAAAGTTCCAAAAAAATATAAAAGTAAAATAAAGAAGCTTTTAAAAAATTATAGAGTTTTTTTCTTTGAATATTCAGTAAGTGAAAATTTGAAATCCTTTTCAAACGTAAATGGACTCTTAGAAAAATGTATAAGATTAAACTTTAATCGTAATGATTTTTTAATTGCTGTAGGTGGAGGTATAGTTGGAGATTTTTGTGGCTTTGTTGCTAGTATATTAAAGAGAGGAATAAACTTTATAAATATTCCAACAACTTTGCTGGCACAAGTGGATTCTGCAGTTGGTGGTAAAACTGGAGTAAATTCAAAACAAGGTAAAAACTTAATAGGATCCTACTATCAACCTAATTTAGTTATTTGTGATTTGTCATTTTTAAACAGTCTCCCCAAAAGGCAAATAACAAACGGTTACGCTGAAATTTTAAAACATGCTATCATTTCAGATAAAAAATTTTTTAATTGGCTCAAAAAAAATTCACAAAAAATTTTAGAAAAGAAAGATGTAAAGTGCTTGACTTACGCAATTACTAAAAGCAATAAAATAAAGTTAAGTTTTGCGAACAAAGATGTAAGAGACAAAAATATAAGAATGACTCTAAATTTTGGTCACACTTTTGCACATGCAATTGAAGCGAGACATAGTTATTCGAAAAAAATTAATCATGGTGAGGCAGTTCTCATAGGTATGATGATGGCTACAAAGTTATCTTTTATTAAAAATGTTTGTAATAAAGCAACATTGTTAGAGTTAATTAAAATATACCAAAAAAATAATTTAGATTATAAATTAAAAGGCTTCCTTAAAAAGAAAGAATTTAATTCTATGACAAAATTCATGATACAAGATAAAAAGAATGATGATAATAAAATTAACTTAATTCTTTTAAGAAAAATAGGTAAAACTACGAGACCTGGTCAGTATAAATTAACTCTTAGTGAGCTTAGAAAAAATAACATAAAATTAAATAATCTTAATTTCTAAAGCGTGAATTTTATTTTTTAGATCTTCTTTTAGAACTCCCATAATTTTTCTCTGGGCATCTAATTTACTCATAGTACTCAATTGGTGTGACTTTATTTCTAACTTCAAGTGAAATTTATTTTCATTAAAAAACTTATGTCCCCTATGTAGATGAGAGTTGTCAACAATTTTAATTTTTTCAACTTCTAAATTACTTTTGAGTTTTCCCTCAATAACTTTAATAAATTCCTTCATAAAGTAAAATTTTACTATATAAATCTTAAATTGATATGAAAATAATTTGTGATTGGGAGAATTGTAAAAAAATAGGTAGCTATAAAGCTCCAGTAGAACGAGATAACAGCAAAAAAACAAGAATGCTATGTCTGGAACATATTAAAATTTTTAATAAAAAATGGAATTATTTCCAAAACATGAGTAATGAGGAAATAGAATATTTTATTAAATCTGATTTAACTTGGCATAAATCAACAAAAAGTTTTGGATCATCAGAAAATTTTTTTAACCTTTTATGGAATAATGCATTGGAGGACAAATTAAACATTTTTAAGTCTTCAGGCTTTGAAAAATTCAAAAAAACTAAACTAACTAACAATGACAAAGATGCTCTTGATATAATGGAGTTAAAATATGAGGCCAAATGGGAAGAAATACAAATAAAATTTAAAACCCTTGTAAAGAAATATCATCCTGATAAAAATCAGGGTAATAAAAAATTTGAAGATAAGCTTAAAAAAATTACTTTAGCTTATAGCCAGTTAAAAATGACAATGGGTAAAAAATGAAACAAAACTCTTTTTCAGAACAAAAGCCTGATATTAAAATTTCAGTAAAGCAAACTTTTGGGATAGACACTGAAATGGAAATAGATGGATTTGGAAAAAAAAATGAGTATGTTCCAAAAATAGATCAAGATTATAAATTTGATAGAGATACTACATTGGCAATCTTGTCAGGATTTGCCTTTAATAAAAGAGTTTTAATTCAAGGATATCATGGTACAGGAAAGTCAACTCATATTGAGCAAGTAGCTGCAAGATTGAATTGGCCGTGTGTAAGAGTAAATCTTGATAGTCATATCAGTAGAATAGATTTGATTGGAAAAGATGCAATTGTGTTAAAAGATGGAAAACAGATAACTGAGTTCAAAGAAGGAATACTGCCTTGGTCAATACAAAATCCAGTAGCTTTGGTATTTGATGAATATGATGCTGGTAGACCTGATGTAATGTTTGTAATTCAGAGAGTTCTTGAAAGTGATGGTAATTTTACTTTATTAGACAAAAATAAAATTTTACATCAACATGATTATTTTAGAATGTTTGCAACAACAAATACTATTGGGCTAGGTGATACGAGTGGACTCTACCATGGAACTCAACAAATCAATCAGGGCCAAATGGACAGATGGAATATAGTTTCTACTTTAAATTATCTTCCCTATGAAAAAGAATTAGAAATAATTTTAGCTAAAAATAAAAACTTTAATAATAAAGAAGGAAAAGAGAAAGTTTCAAATATGATCAAAGTTGCAGATATGACAAGAAAAGGTTTTATTAATGGTGATATATCTACTGTAATGAGCCCACGTACAGTTCTTCATTGGGCAGAAAATACTAAAATCTTCAATGATACTGGATATGCTTTTAGAGTTACTTTTTTAAATAAATGCGATGAAATAGAAAAAAAAATTATTTCTGAATATTATCAAAGGTGTTTTGGTGAAGATTTACCAGAGTCTTCGATAAATGTAACTATTTCATAAAATGCATAAAAAAGAAGAGTTAATTCAGAATTTTAAAACAGCTATTGCATCTACAACGAAATCAGTCTCAAATGTAAAAGACATTGAAGTTATTTTTGGTAATGAAAAACTAAAAACAAATAAAAAAATAATTAAACTTCCAGATTTAGAAAGTATCAACGACAAGATTGACTATACAAAAGCTAGAGCCTTAGCTGACTCAGAGGCTCTAAAAGTAAGGTATAGTAACGAAAAAATTCTTAAAACTTACGAGCCAGAGGGAAATATCTCAAAAAAATTATATCATATTGCAGAAAAAATCAGATATGAAAAGTTAGGTTCGGTAGAGTTTAAGGGAATAAAAAATAATATTGATAAATTCTACAATGAAAAATTAGAAAAAACTGAATTTGAAAAAAATGAAAATAAATATATCGATGCATTTGAAAATTATTTAAGATCAAATATTTTTAATTATAAAAATAATAAAAATTATAAATCTTTCAAGAAAGAATTTGATGAAAAATTAAAGAAAAGTCTTAAACCTCTTAATAGTTTAGTTAAAGATCAATTAAAATTTAATTCTATGATGTCGGGACTTATATCTGAAATGGAAATTGAAGAAGATACTAATGATGAGCAAAAAAAAGAGAGTAAAAATGAAGAAGACACGAGAAGTAGCCAGACTGAGGATAATGACCGAATAAAACAAGAAAACCAGGATCAGAACAATGAAATGGCTATAGAAACAAGTTCTGAGCTTATGGAAGATTTAGCTGAAGAAAATGATCAAGACTCAGATATATTAGAAATAGAAAAATTTTTTGATAGTCAAAATCAAAAAAAAAGAACTACTAGTAACTTTGGTGATAAAAAATATAAAATTTTTACTGATGAATATGACGAAATCATTCAAGCTGAAGAATTAGAATCTGATGACGAGCTAATAAGACTAAGACAAAATTTAGATCAACAGCTTTTACAACTTAAAAATTTTATATCTAAATTAGCAAATAAACTACAAAGAAAACTCTTAGCAAAACAAAATAGATCTTGGGAATTTGATTTAGAAGAGGGAATTCTTGATACTTCTAAGCTCACAAGAGTTATTATTGACCCTTTCAATTCACTTTCTTTTAAAAAAGAAAAAGATATTGATTTTAAGGATACCTTAGTAACTATACTTATTGACAATTCTGGTTCAATGAGAGGCAAACCTATATCTGTGGCAGCTATTTGTGCTGATATTTTATCTAGAACTTTAGAGAGATGTTCTGTGAAAGTTGAAGTTTTAGGCTTTACAACAAAACATTGGAAAGGTGGGTCAAGTAGAGAAAAATGGATGAACAATGACAAACCAGTTTTTCCTGGACGATTGAATGATTTAAGACATATAATTTATAAGTCTGCTGATACTCCGTGGAGACAAGCAAAAAAAAATATGGGTCTGATGTTAAAAGAAGGTCTTCTCAAAGAAAATATTGATGGAGAGGCTTTAAGGTGGGCTTACAATAAGATGAATAAAAGAAAAGAAGAGAGAAAAATACTTATGGTTATTTCAGATGGTGCGCCAGTGGATGACTCAACTTTATCTTCTAACTCAAGTGATTACTTGGAAACAAATCTAAAAAATGTGGTTAAATGGATTGAAAAAAATTCAAATATTGAATTACTTGCCATTGGTATAGGTCATGATGTAACTAGATATTACGAGAGAGCAGTTAAAATTACTGATGTTCAGGATTTAGGAGATGTTATGATTAATCAATTAACAGACCTATTTGTAAAAAAAAATAAAACAGTTCATTAAATTTTATTCAGTCCTGTTTTAACTCTATATTTAGAAGCATCTGATATTTTTGAAAGTAATATTCTGAATGGTATTAACATAATTAAAGCTATTATAAATTTCACACATAAATCTCCAAAAGCTAAAGGGACCCAGTTTATACCAGTTTTATAAAATGAAATTGAAAAGAATAAAAAAGTATCAACTATCGATCCAACTCCTGAGGAAGTAAAGGGTGCTACATACCATAAACGATTATTTCTTAACTTATCAAATATTGAGACGTCTAAGTTTTGAGCAATGAAAAAAGCAACTCCAGATCCTATAGCTATTCTAATTGAAATCAGATCAGAAAAATTTGTTGAAATAAATAATGTTAATAAAACACCTAATACAAAACCTATATAAACAATTTTTTTTGCGATAGTTTTTCCGAATGCTCTATTAGCTAGATCAGTAATTAAAAAAGTTATCGGGTAACTAAAAGCGCCATAAGTTAGTATTTTATCAAGTTCATAATGTCTAAAAGGAAACTGAACTAGGTAATTAGATGCTATAACTACTAAACCCATTGAAAATGAAAGTATTAAAAATAACTTATTAATTTTCATAAATTAATAGGATTATGCTCTACCAATTATTGAAGTTTTTATTTTTTTTGCTTTTTTAGAGAGATTTTTATTTTTGGCATTTTTAAGAAATTTGTCTAACCCTCCTTTAAAATCTACAGTTCTTAATGCAGAATTAGTAACATTTAATCTTATATTTTTTTTTAAAATATCACTTTTAAAACTTACCTTTTTAAGGTTGGGAAAAAACTTTCTTTTAGTCTTATTGTTAGAGTGACTAACATTATGACCTTTTAAAGGTGATTTTCCTGTAAGTTCGCATCTTTTAGACATAATATAAATTTCTGCAATTATATAGTTCCTGAATTGTTATTGGTCAAGACATTAAAAAGCGGAAAAACTATGAGTTAATTCCAATAGCTGCTGTTATATTTTTAATTTTCTCTTTCTTTAAAATTTCAATTAGTTCTTTTTTAATTTCTTTCACGACTCCTGGACCCCTGTAAATCATTCCAGTATAAAGTTGAACAGCATTTGCTCCAGATGTTATTTTTTCAAAAGCGCTTTGACCAGAGTCCACTCCTCCAACACCAATAATTTGAATTTTTCCCTTGGTCTCTTTATAAAATCTTTTAATTAACTTTGTTGACAAATTTTTTAAAGGCAAACCAGAAAGTCCGCCCTCTTCGTTCTTATTATTATCATACAAGCCATCTCTATTTCTATCGGTTGAATTTGATATAATTATTCCACTTATATTATGTCTAAGAATTATTTCATTTATTTGACTAATGTCTTGATCGTCGATATCTGGTGAAATTTTAATAAATAATGGTTTATTAATTTTTTTTTTTAACTTTAAACTGTTAAGTTCTTTCAATAATTTAGACAATGACGTTTTTTCATGAAAATCTCTTAAACCTTCAGTGTTAGGAGATGAAATATTTATAGTTATATAATCTGCTTGGCTATGAAGTTCAGATAAACAAATAATAAAGTCATCAATTTTATTTCTAGTATCTTTGTTTGGGCCAATGTTTACACCTAAAATCTTATTAGGTTTATTTTTTGAAATTCTTTTTGATATTTCTTCTAAACCATCATTATTAAAACCAAGTCTATTTATCAGGGCTTGATCTTTTTCTAATCTAAATATTCTGGGTTTTGGATTTCCAAATTGTCTTTTTGGTGTAATGGTGCCAACTTCAACAAAACCAAAGCCAATTTTATAAAGTGAGTTATAAACTTCAGCGCTTTTATCAAAGCCCGCAGCCATACCTATTGGATTTTTTAATTTTTTATCAAACATATTTGTTTCTAATATATTTTCATTTTCAACTTTAAAAAAATTCTCAGGAATTACATTAAGTTTCAATGATTTAATTGCCAAATCATGGGCTACTTCTGGGTCTAAACCAAAAATGAAAGGTTTTAAAAAAGGGAACATTTTATTTTATTTAATTTTATCATCTAATAATTTTATTGTTTCTTTTACACCAAAAAAACTTATAAAGAATCCCATTCTAGGACCGTCTTTTTCACCAAATAAAACTTCATAAATTAACTTGAACCAATCTCTTAAATTTTTTTCATAACCTTGCTCTTTACCCACTGAATAAACGATTGTTTGTATATCTTCAGGTTGCATATCCTGGGAAATTGATCTTAATTTTTCTGCTAACTTTTTTAATGCATCTCTCTCTTTTTGGCTGGGAGCTTTAAATTTTTTATTTGGCTGCACTTTATCATTAAAATAATTAATTGCATATTTTGTGAGATCGTCCAAGATTGGGTGATCTTTAGACTTTATATTCTCATGAAATCTTTGAATAAATTTCCAGAGAACATCTTTTGATTTTGCATTGCTTGACCCAACTAAATTTAGAAGCATTGAAAATGGCATAACAATTTTTTCCTTAGGTGGTTTACCATTATGGACGTGCCATACAGGATTTAACAACTGTTCAGTTTTGCTCTGATTTTGATATTTTTCAATTAACGAAAGGTACTCATCAACAGTTTTTGGAACAACTTCAGAATATAATTTTTTGGCTCTCTTAGGGTTAGGATACATATATAAAGCTAAGCTTTCAGGTGAAGCGTATCTTAACCACTCATCTATAGAAATTCCATTGCCTTTTGATTTTGAGATCTTTTCACCTTTTTCATCCAAAAAAAGTTCATAAGCGAATCCATTAGGAGGTTTTTTCCCTAGTGCTTTACAAATTTTATTAGATAGAATTGCACTTTCAGTCAAATCTTTTCCATACATTTCAAAATCCACATCAAAAGCAAACCATCTCATTGCCCAATCCACTTTCCATTGCAATTTACATTTTCCATCTGTAATTTTTGTTTCTAGTTTTTTTCCATCATTATCAAAAATCAGTGTACCTTTTTTTTTATCCATTTCAGACATAGGAATTTCTAAAACTTTTCCAGTATCTGGACATATTGGTAGAAAAGGACAGTAAGTTTTTCTTCTTTCAGTTCCAAGAGTAGGTAAAACTATATTCATAATTTCATCATACTTTTCAAGAACTCTCAAAATTGAACTATTAAAATGACCTTTCTTATAAGTCTCGGTTGAGCTTATGAAGTTAAATTTAAAGTTAAACTTTTTAAGAAATTCTTTTAATTTTTCATTGTTATGTTCGCCATAACTTTTGTATTTACCAAATGGGTCTGGAATACTTGTAAGTGGCTTATTTAAATTTACTTTTAAGACCTCTTTATTTTCAATGTTTTCAGGAACCTTTCTAAGACCGTCCATATCGTCAGAGAATGTTATTAGGTCGGTATCAATTTTCTCAACATGATTTAAAGCGTTAATCATCATAGTTGTTCTGGCTACTTCTCCAAAGGTACCTATGTGAGGTAATCCACTTGGTCCGTAACCGGTTTGAAATACCACCTTTTTTTTAGATTGGATTAAATTTTTTCTTTCTTTTAAAAGCTTTCGAATTTCAACAAAAGGCCATGAAGAAGTTGATTGAATTAAGTCCTTATCAAGCATAACAATGGTTTATTAACTTTTATATATAAAATACAGATATAAATACAAGATAATAAGTTGAATTTTATAACTATTTAAATAATCTCATTTCTATATGGCCATAAACAAAACAATCTTTTTTATAATTGGTGTGCTTTTAGTAATTCTAGGAGCATTTATGTTAATTCCCTATATGGTTCAAATGATTTATGATGAAAATAGTCACAGTTTTTTATCATCAGCCTTTATAACAATTTTTATTGGCGTATTATTTATTCTGGCAAATTTAGATCAGGATTATAAATTAAATCTTCAGCAGACTTTTTTATTTTCATCTCTAGCATGGATTTCCGCTGCCCTTTTTGGAAGTATACCGTTTCATCTATCTGTTCTTGAATTGTCTTTTAGTGAGGCTTTTTTTGAAAGCATGTCTGGGATCACTACAACTGGATCAACTGTCATTAGCGATTTGGATAATAGTCCAAAAAGTATTTTAATTTGGAGAGCAATTATGCAATGGCTTGGCGGAATAGGAATAATTGTAATGGCAATTACAGTATTGCCACTCTTAAAAGTAGGTGGAATGCAATTATTTAAAATGGAGGGGTCGGATAGTACTGAAAAAATTTTGCCAAGAACTGTTGAGGTTGCCTCGATTATTATTCTTACTTACTTACTTTTGACTTTTTTATGCGCTGTTCTATATTGGATATTTGACATGTCTGTTTTTGACAGTATTGCTCACTCAATGACAACAATTGCTACTGGTGGATTTTCGACACATAATAATTCTATAGAATATTTTAAAAGTTCAAATATAGAGATTATTGCAACTATTTTTATAGTTTTAGGAAGTATACCTTTTATTTCCTACCTAAAGTTTATTAAAGGCAACAGAAAAATTTTTTTTAGCGATGTTCAAATTCGAGGGTTCGTTTATTTGATTATTCTCTCAATATTTATAATGTTTTTATATTTATTTTTTAGCAATAATGAAATTTCTTTAATAGATAAGTTAAGAATTTCTTCTTTTAACGTAGTTTCAATTTTATCGGGCACAGGTTATGTTACAGATGATTTTGGTCTATGGGGGGAATTCCCATTAATTTTTTTTCTTTTTTTAATGTTTGTCGGAGGTTGTGCTGGCTCAACAACTTGTGGAATTAAAATATTTAGATTTCAACTCTTGTATATATTTATAGGTAACCAAATTAAAAAATTATTTTATCCTAATAGTATCTCAGTAATAAAATATAATAATCAAAAAATTTCTAATAGTTTCATTCATTCAATTATTATATTTATTTTTTCTTACCTTTTTCTATTTTTATTATTAGCAATTCTTTTATCAATAACTGGTTTAGATTTTTTGTCTGCAATTTCTGGAGCTGCTACCTCTATTTCAAATGTAGGTCCTGGACTTGGAGAAATGATTGGTCCTAATGGTAATTTTAAGGAAGTCTCAGATATTTCAAAGTGGCTTTTGTCATTTGGGATGTTACTGGGTAGACTAGAATTATTTGCTGTGCTAGTTTTGTTTTTTCCTTCTTTTTGGAAAGATTAATAATTATTTATGGAAATTTACAAAAAACAAACTCTGTCTGAATCTTTTTCAGTTTACTTTGATAAAAGGATGTTAAGGATCCTTCTTCTAGGTGCAATAAGTGGTTTCCCTTGGGTCTTAATTGGCAGTAGCTTAAGTCTTTGGTTAAAAGAAGATGGCTTAAGTAGAAGCACTATAGGTTGGGCGGGTTTAATTTTTGCAGTTTATGCTTTTAATTATCTCTGGGCACCAATTATAGACAGAATAAGAATTCCTTGGTTAACAGAAAAAGTAGGTCATAGGCGTGGGTGGATCATAACCATGCAAACTTTAATTTTAATCTGTCTTGTTTGCTGGAGTTTTGCAAATCCGACCACAAATTTAACTTTAGTAATAAGTATAGGTCTAATAATTGCAATTGCATCTGCAACACAAGATATTACTGTTGATGCTTTAAGAATTGAGCAAATTGGTGAGCACGAAGGTAAATCGATGCAAGCTGGTGCAGCAATTGCAGTTGTTGGTTGGTGGACCGGATATAAATTGGGGGGTGTTGTAGCTCTTAACGCTGCTGAATTTTTTCAGCAAGCAGGTTTTGAAAACTATTGGCAAATAACTTTTTTGATTTTAGGTATAGTTATTTTCGTTTGCAATATTGGTCTACTATTTGTGAATGAGCCACAACCCACTGATAGAGCAGAGAACCAAAGACAAACAGATAAAATGATTGAAGATAAGTTAGGATCTTCCAACATTATGACAAAAGTAATTGCATGGTTAACAGGAACAATAATTGGTCCTGTAATCAGTTTTTTCAAAAAAAATGGTTTTAAAATTGCAATAGCAATTTTGGGTTTTGTCTTTCTTTTTAAAATTGGAGAAGCTTTCTTGGGTAGAATGTCGGTTATCTTTTATAAAGAAATAGGATTTACTAAGTCAGATATTGCGCTTTATTCTAAAGGACTTGGTTGGGTCACAACTGTCATTTTTACTTTGCTAGGTGGAATATTTGCAATTCGTTCTGGAGTTATTAAAGCAATGTTTTTATCTGGAATATTAATGGCCTCAACAAACTTACTGTTTTCTTTACTGGCTTGGTCAGGAAAGTCTGAGTTATTGTTTGCTATCGCTGTAATATTTGATGATATGGCGGCAGCTTTTGCAACTGTAGCATTTGTTGCTTTTATTTCAATGCTTGTCGACAGAACTTACACTGCTACACAGTATGCTTTGCTTGCCTCAATTGGAACTGCTGGAAGAACTACTTTGGCTGCATCTTCAGGAGCTTTGGTAGACTGGTTAAATGGAGACTGGGGAATTTTTTTTATAATTACAGCAGTGATGGTAATACCATCTCTTATATTTCTTTATATGATTAAAGATAAACTTAAGCTGAATGAATAGATATTTCACAAATTTGTTTACGTTTGTAAATCTGTATAAAAAACCCTCAATCAAATCTGAAGTGGTAACTCAAATGATTTATGGGGATAGTTTTCTAGTGTCTAAAAAAAGTAGAAAATGGCTCAAAATCAAGATCAAAGAAGATGGTTACAAAGGTTATATAAAAAATAAAAATTTTCCCAATTTTTTAAAACCAACACATAAAGTAAATATTTTAAAATCGAAAGTTTATAAGTTTCCAAATAAAAAAAACAAAATAAATGAACTTTCATTTGGTTCAAAAATAAAAGTTTTAAATAATAGAGCAAAATTTTTTAAATTTTCAAAAGGATGGATAAGTAAAAATGATGTGAAACCAATTTCATATAAAGAAAAAAATCCCTTCAGAAAAATCTTTATATTTAAAAATACAAAATATAAATGGGGTGGAAAATCTTTTAAAGGAATAGATTGCTCAGCCTTGATACAGTTATTTTTAAATTTTAATAATCGGTTTTGTCCTAGAGATGCAAAAGATCAAGTTAAGTACTTCAAAAAAAATATTAAATTAAAAAATATAAAGAAAAATGATATAATTTTCTGGAAAGGTCATGTAGCAATTGCACTATCTAAAAAGAAACTTATTCACGCGTATGGACCTATGAAAAAAACAGTGGTTATGGATATTGCAAAAACTATTAAAAGAATAAAAAATACTGCAAAACTTGAGGTCAAAGGTATAAAAAGAGTTTAATTATCCGCTAAAAAAAAGGTGTCCATATCGCTGTCGGCAGCTTGTATATTTTGTACCCCCAGCTCTAATTTTTTATAAATTGTATCTTCGCCGCTGTTAGAAGCAATAATTATGGGTTTATGAAAAATTTTGGGGAAAATTGACCTTAATTTATTTGTTAAGTTTTTATTTGCTGAACATGACCATATTAAATCATAATCATTTTCAATTGCCCACTTAGTTGCAAGATAATACATTTCAACTTCACATGACTCATTTAAATAAAAATGGAATAAAACATGGATCCTTTTTACACCTTTTGAATTTTGAAAATGAGTGATCAAATAATTATCTTTGGATTGAAAAACCTTTAAATTTTCCTTGTAAGGAAATTTGCTAAATCTCCACTCAAACCAGCTTGCGTCTCTTACAAAGATTAAGTTATTAGAAACATCATTTTTTCTATTAGAAAAATTTTTTTCAATAGCTCTCATATTCTGGGTAAAATTAATTGGCTCAACAAAGGATAGTTCTTTAGTTTTTTTTATTAAAGATAAATTATAAATTTTTTTTAAAATTTTTAAATTAGTTTTTTTTAATATAGGTACCCATTTGATAGGATTAATGGGTCTTGCCAAACGCTGGGTTAAGTAATTAATTTTCCAATTTAACTTTTGGTAAACCTTTAAAGCTGCTTGATTACAAAATGCCAATTGAATATCTGACAAATTCGTACCAGCTTTGACTAGCGTTGAGCCAGCACCTTTACCTTGAAACTCAGGTAAAACAGCAAAATCTATGTACCAAGATGCATTCTTAATTTTATCATTAAATTTTATTTTGGTTGGCAATAAACCCAAATGCCCAATTATTTTATTATTTAACATTAAAACGATTGGCTCACATTTAGTATCATTTAATCTATACCACCACTCTAAATTTTGGATTAAACTTTTATATCTATTTTTAAAGACTAGTTTATAAAAATCTTCTAAGTCTCTTCTATCAATTTGCGTAATCTTTTTAATGATATAGTTTAACATTAAGCTTAGAGCATCTCTATTGCTACTTCTGACTCACAAAAAGCAATGTATCTGTATTCACCTTCTTTAAAAACTTCTTTAAAAGCTTTAAACTCATGGTCTTGCCAATTAGGAAATCCATAAAATTGATCAAATAGCAAGATAGATCCTTTGGTTAAAAGAGGCTTAATTTTTTCTAAAGTAAATTTGGTTGGAGTGTAAGTGTCCATATCCAAATGAGCAAAAGTTATTTTTTTACCATTGTTTACTTTTAAGAAATCTTCTAATGTCTCTTGGACTTTCCCAACAATTAACTTTACATTGTTAGAAACCTTAGGTTTTTTTTTATTTAGTGAGAAAGTGCCAATCGGATTATATTCATTCATACTCCACTCTTCCTCTAATCCCTCAAATGAGTCAAAGCCATAAATTGTTAAATTTTTTTTTCTTAAAAATTCTGAGAAAAGGTTAATTGAGTCTCCTCTAAAAACTCCAAATTCTAAAAATAAATCATTTGAAGTATTGCTTTTTTTTAAACTTTGAGAAATAGCAAACTTTCTAATATCAGTTGGTTTTAAAAAAATAGAGGAATTTTTCATTTCTTTTTCGAAAAATTTATAACAATCTAAAGATAAATTTTCGTAGTAAATATCTATTGGGCTAGTTTTGTTTCTGATTCTAGGTTTAAAATATACCTCGATGAAGTAAAGTAGAGATAAAAGCTTGTTTTTTATAAAATTTTTCATAATTATCTATTATAAATTAATTTAAAAAATAATATTATTTATAAAATGTCAAATTTAATAAAAAGATTTATATCAGAAAATACAGGTATTATTATAAGAATTGATGATATTGCTGAAAATATGAATTGGCAATTAATGGAAAAATGCGAAGAATTGTTTGACAAATATAATATTAAACCAGTTTTAGGTGTAATTCCAAATAACAAAGATAGGGAACTTTTGAATTACCCAATAAAAGAAAATTTTTGGGAACTTGTTAGAGGATGGAAAAAAAAAGGTTGGGAAATATCAATGCATGGATATTCACATGTATACAGTCAATCAACTAAAAAAAAAGATTACTTCGGATATGGAGGAAAATCAGAATTTTTTGGTGTTGAACTTGATAAACAAATTTTAAAAATAAAGAATGGATTAGAAAAATTTGATAGTGAAAAAATAAAAATTAGGACATTTTATGCTCCTAATCACACTTACGATTTAAACACTTTTAAAGCTCTAAAAAAATGTAATATTAGAAACATTGTAGATGGCTATGGATTAATGCCTTATGAAAAAGATGGTTTGAGTTTTATTCCTCAATTATTTTACAAAGTTTTAATACTACCATTCGGTGTTCAGTCTACGCAAATTCACCTAAACTATTGGGACGAAAAAGATTTCAAAAATTTTAAAGATTTTATTGAAAAAAATCAGAATAAAATTCTCTCTTTTGATCAGGCTTTAGGTAAAGTCAATAATAACCTTTTTTATAAACTTATTAATTTATCTTTGGAAAAAATTCTTAAGTTGCTCAGGTTTTTTAATAAAACTAAAGAATAAGGGGTTTTTTTGTGGTAAATATTTAATGTGACTATAAAAAAATACTACAATATTGCTAAAACAAAACTTTTTCCTATAACTAGAAGTTTAACAGGTGATGGGGTAAGAAAAACATTAAATATAATTCAGAAAGAATTTCCTAAACTTAAAATCAAAAAAATAAAATCAGGGGTAAAAGTTTTTGATTGGAAAATTCCAGAAGAATGGAATGTAACTGATGCTTATGTAATTGATAAATTTAATAATAAGATTATTGACTTTAAAAAAAACAATTTACATTTGGTTGGATATTCAATTCCTATTAAAAAAAATCTTTCAAAAAAAGAATTGTTTAAAAATTTATATTTCTTAAAAAATCAACCCAAAGCGATTCCTTATATAACTTCATATTATAAAAGAAGATGGGGTTTCTGTATTTCTTATGATGAATATAATATTTTAGATAGGCGATACTCTTCAAATGATAAATTCAAAGTTGTTATTAATTCAAATTTTAACAAAAAGGGTAATTTGAATTATGGTGAATTAATTTTGAAAGGTAAGTCTAAAAAAGAAATTTTAATTTCCACATATATTTGCCATCCTTCAATGGCGAACAATGAGTTATCTGGGCCAATAGTTTCTATGGGACTAATAAATTATTTTCAAAATAAAAAAATAAATAAAACTTTAAGATTTATTTTTATTCCTGAAACTATTGGTTCAATATCATATTTGAATAAAAATATTACTTATTTAAAAGAGAATGTTATTGGAGGATATAATCTTTCTTGTATTGGTGACGAAAGGCAACATTCTTGTATGTTTTCAAAATATCAAAATTCACCATCTGATGAAGCAGTTATTCAAGCATATAAATCATTAAAAATTAAAAATTATAAAGTTTATTCCTTTTTAAAAAGAGGTTCAGATGAAAGGCAATATAATTCACCAGGAATAGATTTAAAAATTTCATCAATTTTTAGAACAAAATACGACGAATATCCTGAATACCATACTTCATTAGATAATTTTAATCTTGTAACTTTAAAAGGTTGTTCTGGAGGATATATTGTTGCTAGAAAATCAATTGAAATATTATTAGAAAGAATTTATCCAAAATGTAAAATAATGTGTGAACCGCTAATGAGTAAAAGAAGTCTTTATCCAACTTTGTCTAGCAAAAATGAAAGAAAATTAACCAGAAGTTATATGGACTTTCTTCAGTATGCTGATGGAACTAATTCCTTAGAAAAGATTTCTAGGTTAATAAAATTAGATTTAAAATCTATTAGAAAAATTTATAGAATTTTAATCAAAAATAACTTGTTAGTTTATCCCTAGAAAAAATTCTTAAGTTACTCAGGTTTTTTAATCCTAGAGTTTTTCTACATATTATTAGCAAGGTAGTAGATAACTGCTACTACAGCTAAAATTTCCCAACCGCTCATTAATAACCTCCTGTTTGATTCGCAATTTAATTATATCATATTTTTTTTGGCGGAGAGAGTGGGATTCGAACCCACGATACCCAGAGGGTATACACGCTTTCCAAGCGTGCGCCTTCAACCGCTCGGCCACCTCTCCCTAGTTGAATTTAAAAATTAAATCACTCATTTCTTTGATAAAATCATCATTAGTTGGTAAGTGATTTTTTTTCATTTCTTCTTGTATCTCTAAAATATTTTCTTGAATATAATTTATAGTTTCAATTAAATTATTTGAATTTCTTTTAGAAACAAAAATTCCTTTTTTATCACCTACCACATGCTTAATTTCCTCAAATATAATTACAGGCCTCCTTCTAGCAAGTGCCTCTATTAGAGACATTGGGTAACCCTCCGTAAAAGAGGGCAAAATAAATATATTATGATCATCATAATACTTAATTAGATTTTGAGTTTTGCTTTCAATTTCATAAATATTCACATTATTTTGATTTATTATTTCTTTTGAATTTTTTTCGGCTCCAACTATTGTTAAGGAAATTTTTTGTAAGCTTTCTATTAATTTGACAAGAGAAAAGATTCCTTTTTCTTTTCTAATCCTGCCAATAAAAAGAAGTTTTATATCTTCAAAACTAGGAGTTTTTATATTTGATAACCAACTACTATTAAGTTGTGATGGAGAAACTAAACTCCCTTTTTTGCCTTTTAAAATATAATCTCTACAACTTATTAAATGTGAAATTTTGGATACTATAGTGAACATTAAATGATATATAATTGGACCAATAAATCCTAAAATAACTTTATACTCCCCATATCCATCACTTCTTAAATAAACTATTGGTTTTTTTCCAAATAATCTCAAAAAAATACAAGCTAAAAAAGTATAAGGGCTAATAGAAACTAACAAAAATTTCGAATCATGAACTTTAACTAGTCTTAAAATTTGAAATAAAAATGTAAAAAATGAATTACAAATTTTTATATTTTTGACTTTAATCTCATGTGATCTCACCTTATTAGATTTTCTTGCAATAAGATTTATTTCGTAATATTTGCTTAATCCTTCTGGAGTAGACTTCATATCTAGATTGTCACAAAAATACTTCCCATCATTTTCGAAGGTACTCTCGTTTGAGATTATAACTAGTTTTTTCATTACGTTTCTTTATTTATTTTAAGAACTCCAATAAATGCTTCCTGTGGGATTTCAACTTTTCCAAATTGTTTTGATCTTACTTTACCTTTTTTTTGTTTTTCAAGAAGCTTTCTTTTTCTATCCATGGCGCCACCACCATGAATTTTTGTTAAAACATCTTTTTTAAAGCCCTTGATAGACTCTCTTGCAACAATCTTGCCGCCAATCGCTGCTTGAACTGGAATCATAAAGTTATGTCTTGGAATTAAATCCTTTAATTTTTCACAAACCTGTCTACCAGTTTTTTGCGCAAAATCTCTGTGAATTATCATTGCCAGGGCATCCACTGGTTCAGTATTTACCAAGATACCAAGTTTCACAAGGTCCCCTTCCCTATAACCAGAAATTTCATAATCGAAACTAGCATATCCGCTTGAAACAGATTTTAATCTATCGTTAAAATCGAAAACAACTTCATTAAGAGGAAGATCATAAGAAAGAACAGCTCTTTTTCCAGAGTAAGCTAGATTAGTTTGGATACCTCTTTTATCTTGGCAAATTTTAATTATTGAACCAAGATATTCGTCAGGGGTAATAATGGTTGATTTTATCCAAGGCTCTTCAATCTTAGTTATTTGAGAAGGATTAGGCATATTAGATGGATTTTGCAAATCTAAAACTTCACCTTTAATTTTATACACTTTGTAAATAACTCCAGGTGTAGTTGTGATAAGGTTTACATCAAACTCCCTTTCTAATCGTTCAGTAATAATTTCAAGGTGAAGTAAACCTAAAAAACCACATCTAAACCCAAGGCCTAATGCACTAGATGACTCTGGTTCATAAGAGAAGCTAGCGTCATTCAGTTTTAATTTTGCTAATCCGTCTTTTAACTTTTGATATTCGGAACTATCAACAGGAAATAATCCACAAAAAACTACTGGTTTACTTGGTTTAAAACCTGGTAAAGGTACATCTACAGGATTTTTAGCATCACAAATCGTGTCACCAACTTTTGTTTCTGATAAAGACTTAATTCCTGTGATAATAAATCCAATTTCTCCTGAATTTAATTCCTCAATATCTTCAGGTTTTGGGGTAAAAACACCAACTTTTTCAATTTCGTATTCCTGATCATTAGACATTAACTTTATCTTCATACCCTTCTTAATTTTACCGTTTATTATTCTAACCAAAATAACAACACCTAAATAGCTATCATACCAACTATCAACTAAAAGAGATTTTAGTTTATCGTCAGCTTTTCCTTTTGGAGCTGGAAGATTATTTATAATTGACTCAAGAATTTCTTCTATTCCTTCACCTGTCTTTCCAGAACAAGGTATTGCATTTGTAGTTTCAATTCCAACTACGTCTTCAATTTCTTTTTTTGTCTTTTCGATATCTGAGGCCGGTAAATCAATTTTATTTAAAATTGGTATTACCTCATGGTTTATGTCTAAAGCTTGATATACATTTGCTAACGTTTGAGCTTCAACACCCTGGGTGCTATCAACTATTAACAAAGATCCTTCACATGCTGACAATGATCTACTTACCTCGTAACCAAAGTCTACATGACCCGGTGTATCTATTATGTTCAAAATATAATTTTTTCCGTCTCTAGCTTTGTACTTTAACTTTACAGTTTGTGCTTTAATTGTGATACCTCTTTCTCTTTCTATGTCCATAGAGTCAAGAACCTGGGTTTTCATCTCTCTTTCAGTAAGACCTCCACACTTTTGAATTATTCGGTCAGCAATAGTTGATTTTCCGTGATCTATATGCGCAATTATAGAAAAGTTACGTATTCTATTTATATCAGACATTAGGATCTTATTGTTGCGCCAGTTTTTTCTTTTACTGTTTCTATAATTTTATTACTTATCTGTTCCAAGTCGCTTTCAGATAAAGTTTTACTTACAGACTGTAAAATTACATTAACAGCTAAAGATTTTTTTCCCTCAGGTAAATTTTGACCTTCAAAGACGTCAAAAGTTTTAACACTTTGAATGATATCTGGATTAACATTTTTAACCAAAATTTCAATTTCATTAGCACTATAATTTTTATCAATAACAAAGGCAAAATCTCTCTCAGATTTTTGATAGTCAGAAACTTTATATTTGGCCTTATTGTTTCTAATTTTATTTTTTGACTCAGGAATATTGTCCAGAAATATTTCAAAGCCAAATGCATTTTTTTCTTTAAAATCAAGGGTAGTTATAATGGCAGGATGAATTTCACCAAAATAAGCTAAGGTTTTCTTATTATCAGATTTTAGGCATACTGATCCTGATCTACCTGGATGATAGTGGTTTTTAGCGTCTTTTGAAATTATTAGATCAGACTCTTTTAAATTTAATTCAAATAAAGTTCTTATAACATCGCTTTTAATATCAAAAACATCTAATTTTCTGGGTTTATCAATCCAGCTTTTTCTTCCTATTAAGCCGGTCTTAACACCGCCAGCAACTGTTAATTGTTGGCCAGGTTGTTTGCCAAAAAAAATTGGCCCAATTTCAAAAAGTCCTAGGTCTTCATATCCTCGATCCTGATTTCTTTTTAAGTGAAGACATATATTTGAAAATATAGATCTTCTTAAAACATTTAAATCACTGGATATAGGATTTAAAATATCAATTTCTTCTGATCCTTGGTTGAATAATTGGTCGACTTTAGCATCTGTGAATGACCAAGTAACTGTTTCTAAATAACCCTTAGAAGCTATAGCTCTTTGAGATAAGTGAAATAACTTTTGTTTATAATTTAATGTGTCTTGGTTTCTTGTTTTCTCAGGCGCTATAATTTTAATTTTATCAAAGCCCTTAATCCTTATTAACTCTTCAACTAAATCAATTTCTTGATTTATGTCTGGTCTCCAAGATGGGACTTCTACTTTATATACTTTTTTACTAAACTTGACTTTAAAACCTAATGAAGACAAAATCTTTTTAATTTCATTACTAGAAATTGATGTTCCTATAATTTTTCCAAAGGTATCAGATTTCAAAATTATTGATTTATTATTATTTTTTTTATTTCCTGTAATTGAAATTTTACTTACTTCCCCTCCGCATATATCTAAAATCATACTTGTCGCTAACTTTAGACCTGGTTCTATTGAATTAGGATCAATGCCTCTTTCAAATCTAAATTTAGCATCAGTATTAATATTTAATTTTTTTGCTGTTTTTCTTACTGAGTCAGGATGAAAATACGCAGACTCTAGTAATATATTTTTTGTAGATAATTCAGTACCAGATCTTACGCCTCCAATTATTCCTCCTAGACCAAGCACTCCAGATTTATCTGTGATTACACACATTCCATTTTGTAAAGTGTATTTTTTATTATCTAATGCCTCAAAGCTCTCACCTTTTTTTGAATTTCTAACTATTATTTCCTTATTTATTTTATCAGCATCATAGGCGTGCAATGGTCGATTTTGATCAAACATCACATAATTTGTAGCGTCAACAATAGCTGAAATAGGTTTTAGTCCTAAGGAAACTATTTTTTTCTTTAACCATTCAGGGCTTTCTTTATTTTTTACATTTTTTATATAAACGCTTCCAAAAGCACTACAACCTTGATCTTTTTCTTTTTTTATTGAAACTTTAATAGATTGTCGAAACTTCTCTTTAAATTTTATAGACGGTTGATTTTTCAAACTGCCTAAACCGGATGATGCTAGATCTCTAGCTATACCTCGTACCCCTAGACAATCTGGACGATTGGGTGTTACTGCAATATCAATAACTTTTTCCCCTCCGCTTTTAAAAAAATTTTTACCGACCATATTTTCTTTATTTTTCAACTCAATAATTCCCTCGCTTTCATTAGAAATATTAAGTTCTGACTCAGAACAAAGCATTCCGTGAGACTCAATGCCTCTTATCTTTACTATCTTAAGTTTCATTTTAGTTTTAGGTATTACTGATCCTGGTGGGGCGTATATTGTTAATAGATTTTTTCTTGCATTTGTAGCGCCACAAACTACTTTTACTTTCTTGCCTTCTCCCAAATGTACATCACAAAGTTTTAATTTATCTGCATTAGGGTGTTTCTCAACATTTAAAATTTTAGCTATTTTAAAGTCATTTAAATTATTTTGGTTTTCCTTTACATTTTCTACCTCAAGTCCGATATTGGTTAAGCCCTCAATAATTTTGTTTAGACTGACTTGAGTATTAAGATGATTTTTGAGCCAAGAAAGGGTGATTATCATCTACTAAGGCCTCTATAATTAGTTGGAACATCCAAAGGATCAAAACCAAAATGATTTAACCATCTATAATCACTATCAAAGAAAGATCTCAAATCATTTATTCCGTATTTTAACATAGCCAATCGATCAATCCCCATACCAAAGGCAAAACCTTGAAATTTTTTTGAGTCAATTTTAACATTATTTAAGACATTAGGATGCACCATCCCGCAGCCTAAAATTTCTAGCCATTTATCGCCTTCTCCTATTACTATTTTCCCGTCTTTAATTTTATATCTAATATCAACTTCCGCTGAAGGTTCGGTAAATGGAAAATGGCTAGGTCTAAATCTCATTCTAATATTTTTAATTTCAAAAAACTCGTTAACGAAATAATTAAGACACCCTTTCAAATGACCCATGGTAATATTTTTATCAATATGCAAACCTTCCAATTGATGGAACATTGGAGTATGTGTTTGATCACTGTCCGATCTATATGTTCTGCCAGGAACAATTATTTTAAAAGGTGGATTTCCATTTAACATAGTCCTTATTTGTACAGGTGAAGTATGAGTCCTTAATAGTAGTTTTTTGTTTTCTTCTAAATAAAAAGTATCATGTAAATCTCTTGCAGGGTGATTTTCGGGGGTATTTAAAGCAGTAAAATTATTATATTCACTCTCAACATCAGGACCTTCTGCAACAGAAAAACCAATTTCAGAGAAAATTGATGAAATTTCATCTATCACTTGAGACACAGGATGTATTTTACCTTGACTAAAAGGCCTTATAGGAAGTGATATATCTATTTTTTCATCTTTTAACTTTTTATTTATTTCTTGAGACTCAAATTCTGAGAATTTTTTATTTATTAAATTAGTGAAATCATTTTTTAGTTTATTAAGAGAAGAAGCAAAATTTTTTTTCTCCTCATCTTTTAATGAGGAAAGCTTTTTAAACTGATTGGTTATCTCGCCATTTTTACCAAAAAATTCAGTTTTTAAATGTTGAAGCTCATCTTTAGATTTGATGGTTTTTAATTTTTCAACAAAAATAGAATTTATTTTATTTAAATCAGTCATTAAAATAATTTGATTCTTTCGCTTTATATAGAATAAATGAAAGATTCTTATTAGTTAAGGGAGGATTGAGCCTTTTTAACAATAGATTTGAAGACTTCTGGATTATTATAAGCCAATTCTGCCAATACTTTCCTATCCAATTTAATTTTCGACTTATTTAAAGCATTAATGAATTTTGAGTAGGTTAAACCCTCAGGTCTTACACCTGCATTGATTCTTTGTATCCATAAAGACCTAAAATCTCTCTTTTTAGCCCTTCTATCCCTATAAGCATACTGCATGGCTTTTTCCATAGCCTGTCTAGCAACACGAATAGTATTTTTTCTCCTGCCATATTGTCCTTTAACAAGCTTTAAAACTTTTTTATGTTTTGCTTTTGTAATTACGCCACGCTTAGTTCTAGACATTTGTTTTCTTTATAAATTGTAAGGCATGTACGATTTAACAATTTTAGTGTCCTGTTTTGACATTATCGTAGTGCCTCTTTGTTTTCTTATTTGAGAATTAGTTCTTTTAATCATGCCATGTCTCTTTCCTGCTTGAGGCATCTTTACTTTGCCTGAGGCTGTAAATCTAAATCTTTTTTTTGCAGAACTTTTTGTTTTTAGTTTTGGCATAATTATTTGGTTTTATACAAATAATAAATTAAGTTTACAAGTTAATATTGTCTTAATTAAATAGGCTGTATCACCATTATCATTTGTTTGCCTTCAAATTTAGGGTGGGTTTCTATCTTTCCAACTTCTTTTGTGTCTTCAATAATCCTATTCATTAAATCTTTACCCAGTTGAATATGTTGCATCTCTCTGCCTTTAAATTTGACCGTGAACTTTACTTTATCTCCTTTAACTAAAAATTTTTTCGCATTTTTCAGTTTAAAATTATAATCATGAATTTCAGTTCCAGGTCTAAGTTTCAGCTCTTTTAAAGAAACTACTTTTTGTTTTTTTTTAGCTAAGCTCGCCTTTTTTTGTAAATCATATTTATATTTACCAATATCCATTATTTTACATACTGGAGGATTGGCATTTGGTGAAATTTCGATTAAATCTAAACTTTCATCTTTTGCGATTTCAATAGCTTTCTTTAATGTTAAAACTCCGAGATTGTCACCTGCGCTTCCAATAACTTGAACATCTAAGGCTCTTATTTTCTCATTAACTCTTGGTCCTTGAGGTTTAGATCTTCTTTGAAAATAATTATTTTTGTAATTTGACACTTAATTTAAAGGAAATTTATTTAACATAATCAGATCATTGACCAACTTTTCTTTTTTAATTGTTTCTTGCTTTTCAGATCCTAGCTTTCGAATAGTAACTGTATTTTTTTCTTCTTCTTTTTTTCCACAAATTAAAAGTATGGGAACCTTTGACAAAGAATGTTCTCTAATTTTGTAATTAATTTTTTGGTTTTTTAAATCCACTTCACATTTTATACCTTCTTTAAATAAATCTTCAAACAACTTTTTTGCATAATTATTGTTCTCTTCGGAGATAGGTAATACTACAGCTTGTATTGGAGATAACCACAAAGGTAATTTGCCAGCATAATGCTCAATAAGTATTCCTATAAATCTTTCAAGTGAACCAAATAATGCTCTATGTAACATTACTGGAATTTTTTTTGATCCGTCTTTGTCTACAAAACTTGCTCCTAACCTACCTGGTAAATTTAAATCTACTTGTAAAGTTCCGCATTGCCAGTCTCTGCCGATAGCATCGCGAAGAACAAAGTCTATTTTTGGACCATAAAAGGCGCCATCACCTTTATTAATTTCATATTTTAATTTTGATTTTTTTATTGCTGTCAGTAAAGCTGCTTCTGATTTATCCCAAATTTTATCATCTCCAACTCTTTTTTCTGGACGATCAGAAAATTGAAGTAAAACATCCTTAAAACCAAGATCTTTATAAATTTCTAATATCAGGCTAGTAACACTTAAACACTCGTCAGTTATTTGTTCTTCAGTACAAAATATGTGTGCATCATCTTGAGTAAAAGCTCTTACTCTTAATAATCCGTGTAAGGCACCAGACGCTTCATATCTGTGAACTTTTCCAAATTCAGATAATTTAAGTGGTAGGTCTCTATAACTTTTAAGTCCTTGATTAAACACTTGAACGCATCCAGGGCAATTCATAGGTTTTATTGCGAAAGTTTTATCATCTGGAGTTTCTGAGGTATACATATTTTCTCCAAATTTTTCCCAGTGTCCGGATTTTTCCCACAGTGACTTATCTAAAATTTCAGGAGTGTTAATCTCTTTATAACCTGCTAGTCTTTGTTTTAATCTCATATATTCAATCAATCTTTGAAATAAAATCCATCCTTTTTCATGCCAAAAAACTGCACCAGGACTCTCTTCCCTAAAATGAAAAAGATTCATCTCTTTTCCTAATTTTCTATGATCTCTTTTTTCAGCCTCTTCCAGTCTATTTAGATAATCGTCAAGATCTTTTTTTGAACTCCAGCAAGTTCCATATATCCTTTGTAACATTTCATTTTTTGAGTCTCCACGCCAATAAGCTCCAGATACCTTTGTGAGTTTAAAAGCTTTTCCAATCTTGCCCGAGGAAGCTAAATGAGGGCCTCTACATAAATCATGCCATGTATCGCCATGATGATAAACAGATAGTTCCTCATTAGCTGGTATACTTTCAATTATCTCCGCTTTATATTTCTCTCCAATCTTTTTAAAGTGTGCAATCGCCTTATCTCTCTCCCAAACTTCTCTTTTTGTTTTTACGTCTCTATCGATTATTTCAGACATTTTTTTTTCTATCTTTTTTAAGTCATCACTAGTAAAAGGATCTTTTCTTGCAAAGTCGTAGTAAAAACCATTATCAATAACTGGACCAATAGTTACTTGTGTTCCTGGAAATAATTCTTGGACTGACATTGCCATAATATGGGCGGCATCATGTCGTAAAACTTCTAATCCTTCTTTATCTTTAGAAGTAACAATTTTAACTACAGAGTTCTTTTTAATTTGGTGGCTAAGATCTTTTAATTCTCCGTCTACCTCCATTATTAATGCTTCTTTTTCCAAAGTTTTACTAATTTTTTTAGCTAGCTCGAATCCGTTTATTGATTTAGTGAATGGTATCTTTTTTCCGTCTAAAAGTTTTATATCAGGCATTTAACTATTTAAGTAATTTTTTATATTCATTAAAAGTTGTCTGACACATTTGTTCAACATTAAATTTTTTTGTCACGTTTTTTCTACCTTCGTTTCCCATTGAATACAATGCTTCTTTATCTAGTTCTATGAGTTTATTAAGTACTTTGGCCAATTCTCTTGCATCTCCTGCTTTATATAATATTCCAGATTTTTCATGAAGAACAGTTTCTTTTGAACCTCCTATGTCACTCGCAACTATAGGTTTTTTCATAGCTTGAGCTTCAACTGCCACCCTTCCAAAAGCTTCGGGCTCAATTGAGCTTGAGACAACTATATCAGCTACAGAATATGCAACGGGCATATCCTTTGCATGGGTTATAAATCTGACTTTTTGATTAAGTTGATATCTTTCTACTAAACTGGAAAGTTTTTTTGAATAAACTTTTCTACCTTGATCTGAACCTAATATTACTGCCTGGAAATTTATCTTATTATAGTCTTCTATAAGAATGTTTAATGCTTCAATTAGAATATCTTGGCCTTTCCAACTTGTCAGTCTTCCAGGTAAAAGTATAGTTTTTTTCTCTAAATCTAATTTCCAGTCTGAAATTAATTTTTTTTTTTTATTATCTGTAATATTTCCTTCATCAAAATATTCTAGATTAATTCCTCTGAAAATTACCATCAATTTATTTCTTGAATTTAAAAATTTTTCATAATTTTCATTTATGTGATTAAAAATAAAATTGGAGCCGGCAATAATTAACTTAGATTTAACCATTACACTATTATAAAACTTTTTGAATGAATTTGAAAAGTTATAAGTTCCATGAAATGTAGTTACAAATTTTCTTCTCGTTAAAAAACAAACCCATAAACATGACCATGCTGGCGCTCTACTTCTAGCATGAACTACATCTATATTGTAAATCAAAACTATTAAAGAAATTATTAATGTATTAAAAAGCATTAATATTATATTTTTAGAATGAACTGGAAGTCTAAATACTTTTACTTTGTTTTTTTTTACATATTTTAGTAAGTGGCCACCACTAGTAATAATAAATGATTTACAATCTTTTTCGTATAAGAAATGAGCTAAGTCATAGCAACCTGTTTCTGCACCACCATAACCTAATTTAGGTATAACTTGTAGAATTTTCATTTTACTCAAAAATTTTCTCCCACTCTAAAGCTGTTTTCAAAATATAATTAAGACTATTATATTTCGGATTCCAATCAAATTCTTTTTTAAATTTTGTAGTGTCTGCAACAGAGTAAGGTATATCGCCTTCTCTTCTCCTACCGATTTCTTTATTTAAAGAATGTTTAAGAATTTTTTCCATTTCTAATACAACTTGTTTTACTGAGTAACCCTCGCCATAACCACAGTTATAAATTTCTGAGTTTTTTTTATCTAAATTTTCAGCAGCTATTGTGTGCATTTCAGCTAAATCAGTAACATGAATAAAGTCTCTTACTGGGGTTCCATCCTGAGTATCGTAGTCATTTCCATTAATAACAATGTTTGATCTTTTATTTGTGGCAACTTCACAGATAGATTTAATTAAATTATTTGATTTTTTTGCTACAAGTCCCGATCTTTTTTTTTCATCTGCCCCAGCTACATTAAAATATCTCAAAATTATACATTTTATTTTTTTTTCCTTTGATAAATTTAACAAATACTTTTCAAATTCATGTTTTGTTTTAGAATATGGATTTGTAGGCATTAGTTCACTGTTCTCGTTAACTTTTTTCATAATAGAAGTATTCCCGTAAACACCAGCAGAGGAAGAAAAAATAATTTTGTTTAAACCACACTCCATACAAGTTTTCATAAAAGTTTTAGCTTTATCAACGTTGTTAAGTTTATATCTTTCAGGGTATAAGTGCGACTCCTCTACTTTTACCAAGCCTGCAAAATGCATAATAAGATCAAATTTTTTTTTTTTTAAAAGATCTCTAATCTTTTTTTCATCTGCTATGTCAGAATTAACGAAATTGGCTTTCTTAGGAACTAGTTTGGAGTTTCCGCTGATTAAATTATCTACAATCGTGACTTCATGACCTTTGTCAATTAATAAAAGCGATGTGTGACTTCCTATGTACCCAGCTCCACCAGTAAGTAGAATATTCATTAAATAAGTTTACGTTCAAAATTATAGAATACTTATTATATATCTATATATTTAGAATTGTGAAAAAAAAAATTAAATTTTATTTAACGAGTAAAAATAGAAGAATTAGATATTCTTTAATAAACCAAGAAAAAGGATTAGTTTTAATTTTTTTCCATGGCTTTATGTCTGACATGGTTGGAGAAAAGCCATTAAATTTTGAACATTTCGCAAAGAAATTAAAAATTGGTTTTTTAAGATTTGAATACTCAGGACATGGAAAATCAAGTGGAAAATTTATAAACGGATCTATAACTGAATGGACTAATGATGCTAAAGATTTAATAAAAAATAAAATTTCTAAAAATAAAAAGATTATTTTTATAGGATCTAGCATGGGGAGTTGGATAGCTTTAAATTTAGCAAAGTATTTTAAAAAACAGTTAGTAGGATTTGTTGGAATAGCTTCAGCACCTGAATTTACTGAAAGAATAATGTGGAAACATTTCACCCAAAAAATGAAAAATCAAATTTTGAAAAATAATGTTGTTAAGCTTGCAAATGATTATGGATCTACTTACCCAATTACAAAAAAATTAATATTTGATGGAAGAAAAAATAAAGTTTTTTCAAATACAAGATTAAAAGTTCCTGCTATTTTATTTCATGGTACAAATGATAAAACTGTTCCAATTATTTTTTCAAAAAAGACCTTGAAATTATTTAATAATAGAAAGAAAAAATTATTTATTATCAAGAATGGTGGTCATAGTTTATCAAAGAAAATAAATCTAAAAAAAATAAATACTGAGATTAAAAAATTAATTAAACAAATTTTTTAATCCTTCTTTGTATGTAGGAAACCTTAATTTAATCTGTAATTTATTTTTCATATTTTTGTTACTTACTTTTTTTGAATCTTTATAAAATTCTTTTATCATTTTGTTTTTAAATTTTGCTATTGGAACAGGTTTTAAGTTTTTGATTTTCAAAAGTTTTGCTGCAAAATTTGCTACTTCTTTATTTGTTGCTGGTTTATCATCTGAAGCGTTGAGTACCATAAACTTTTTTTGTGAAAAAAACATTTTTTTAAGAATTCGAGCTAAATCTTCTATTCGAATCCTTGAAAAATATTTTTTCTCTTTTACGTAAATATTTTTTCTAGAGATTTTTTTTAAAACATTATTTTCTTTTGAATAAATACCAGATACACGTAATATGTTGACATCAAGATTGTTTGAATCTCTAAATTTTAACCAAGCCTTTTCTACAATTTTCCTTCCTAGACCAAATTTAGTCCTACCTTTAAGTTTAGAATTTTCATTTACCCATTTGCCATTATGATTTCCGTAAACACTTGTAGCTGATAAATAAATAAGTTTTTTAAATTTTGATTTTTTTAATAAATTGCTAAAACCTCTGAGAACAATATCTATTTTTTTTTGAGGGGGTATTGAAACTAATATATAATCAGCTTGAACTAATTCCTTGATCAATTTTTTATCATAAAATTTATCTCGAAACTTAAAAGATTTAAATTTTTTTTTACCAAAAGTTTTAAAGCTTGTTCTTCTTGTATTAGTGGCGCTAAACGAAAATTTTTTTTTAGATTGCGCTAAATTATTAACGAAATACTTGGCAGTCTGACCGAAACCAAAAAAAAAGAATTTATCTTTGTTTTTCATTAAGCTGATCTAGACTTACTTGTTTTTAGTGTGATTGGATTTTCTAACTTATCAAGCATTTCTATAGGGCAAACTTGTTTAAATTTTTTAATTTCTGATGAAAAATTATTAAGTATCGCTTCAGCGGTTTCAGAACTAGTTTCTTCATAATACTCTTCTATAATTTTTTTAAGTTGATCAATCCAATATAAGTTTTCAGGAGTCTGATAAACTACTGACTCGTTGTTTACAAAATTTTCAAATTTATTTTCTGGATCATAAACAAAAGCCATTCCGCCAGTCATTCCGGCAGCAAAATTATCACTTACGTCACCTAATATTGCAACTATTCCACCGGTCATGTACTCACAACCGTTTGAACCGCAGCCCTCTACAACGGCTATGCCTCCTGAATTTCTTACTGCAAAACGTTCACCCGCTTGACCCCTAGCAAAAATTTTTCCTTTAGTAGCCCCATAAAGAACTGTGTTTCCAATTATAACGTTATTTTTTGAAATTAGATTAGAGTTTTTTGGAGGCTTAATTACTATTTTACCCCCTGATAAGCCTTTACCTACATAATCATTGGAGTCTCCCTCAACTAAAATTTTAATGCCTTTTGATAAAAAAGCTCCCAACGATTGGCCTGCTGAACCATTTAATCTGATTTCAATCATATCGTCATCTAATTTATCCTTGCCAAATTTCTTATATATGTAATGAGATAATCTAGTTCCTATAGCTCTATAAGTGTTTTTTGAGTTATAGCTTAATGAAATTTTTTTATCGCCAGAAAACTTATCCTTTATATCTAGCCAAATTTTTTCATCTAGTGTATCTGGAACCTTATTAATAATTTTATGATCGCAATACCTTTTATTAGTTCCTGGATCGGCTTGAACTAATAAAGGATTTAAATCTAAATCATCTAAATTTGGTGAGCCTCTACTAATTTGAGTAAGTAAATCTGTTCTGCCAATTACCTCGCTCAAGTTTGTAAATCCTAATCCAGCGAGGATTTCTCTAACTTCTTGAGCAACAAACTGAAAAAAATTCACAACTTTTTCAGGTGTGCCAGTAAATTTTTCCCTTAGTTTTTCATCTTGGGTACAAACGCCTACTGGACATGTATTAGAATGACACTGACGTACCATAATACAACCCATAGCTATTAATGAAGAAGTGCCCATACCAAACTCTTCTGCGCCCATCATGGCTGCCATTACTATATCTCTACCTGTCTTTAGACCGCCATCTACTCTTAATGTTACTTTGTGTCTAAGATTATTAAGTGTTAAAATTTGATTAGCCTCTGTTAGACCCATCTCCCATGGGACTCCAGCATACTTAATGCTAGTTTGAGGACTTGCACCAGTTCCACCAGAGTGACCAGAGATTAATATTATGTCTGCTTTAGCTTTAGCAACTCCTGCAGCAATGGTCCCAATGCCAGTAGAAGCAACTAGTTTTACACCTACTCTAGCTTTTGGATTAATTTGTTTTAAATCATAAATTAATTGGGCTAAATCTTCTATAGAATAAATATCATGATGTGGTGGCGGAGAAATTAATGTTACACCAGGAGTCGAGTGCCTTAATCTTGCAATATCTTTTGTAACTTTAAAACCAGGTAACTGACCTCCTTCTCCAGGTTTTGCGCCCTGAGCAATTTTAATTTCTATTTCATTACAATTATTTAAATAATCTATAGTTACTCCAAATCTAGCAGATGCAACCTGTTTAACTCTAGAATTTGCAGTGTCACCATTTTCTAATTTTTTAAATCTTTTTGAGTCTTCGCCCCCTTCGCCACTACATGATGCACCTTTTATTCTATTCATGCCAATAGCCAATGTTTCGTGGGCCTCTTCAGATAATGCACCGTGTGACATGCTTCCGCTTCCAAATCTTTTGGTCAAATCTTCGACTTTTTCTACTTTATTTACATCAATTGAGCTTCTATCTTTTTTAAATTCTAATAAATCTCTCAAATTTATTGGGGGTAAATTATGTATTCCTTTTGAGTACTTTTTATATATTTCGTAAGATTTGTTACCAACAGCGGTTTGAAGTACGTGGATTAAATTTCCTTGAAATTGATGTTCCTCTCCTAGTTTTCTATATTTATATATTCCGCCAATTGGCAAAACAAAAACATTTTTTTCATAAGCTTTCTGATGAAGTTTTTTAATTTTTTCTTCAAATCCAGTAATCCCTATTCCTGAAATACGTGATACCATTCCAGGAAAATAGTCTGAAACAATTGCTCTGCTTAAGCCGACAGCTTCAAAGTTACAACCGCCTCTGTAAGAGCTTATGACTGAAATTCCCATTTTAGACATTATTTTTAATAATCCATTTTCAATTGATTTTTTAAATCTCTTCACGCAAGTATCAAAATCTAGTTTTCCAAAAAGTTTTTTTTCAAATCTTTGGTAAATACTATCAATTGCTAAGTAAGGATTGATTGTTGTAGCGCCTACTCCTATTAAAACTGCAAAAGAATGTGTATCTAATGTTTCGGAAGTTTCAACATTTATTGAACAGTAACCTCTTAAACCTAATTTGACTAAATGAGAATGTACAGCACCAACAGCTAAAATCATTGGAATATTTGCTCGATCTTTAGAAACTTTAATATCACTTAGGATTAAAGTTTTACTCCCTTCTCGGACCGCTACCTCAGCTTCAAATCTTATATTTTCTATTCTGTCTTTTAATGAAGAGTTAACATTAAAAGTGCAGTCCAACATTTTTATATCTTTTTGAAATAATTTTTTAAATTTTTTAAATTGTGAATTAGATAAAATAGGGCTATCTAAAACGTAAATATTATCCTCAGTTAAATTGTCAAAATCAAGAATGTTTCCTAAATTCCCAAATCTAGTTTTTAAACTCATTACTTTATTTTCTCTTAGAGAATCGATAGGTGGATTTGTAACTTGGCTAAAGTTTTGTCTAAAATAATGAGCAACTGGCCTAAAATGGCTCGATAAAACAGCTACAGGAGTGTCGTCCCCCATCGAACCAGTGGTTTCTTTACTGTCCTCGACCATTGGATGGAGAATTAATTCTAAGTCTTCTATACTAAAACCAGAAAGATATTGTCTTCTTCTTAACTCATCACTTACAAAACTTGGTGTCTCTTTAGTGCTCAAAAATTTTTTATCTAAATCAATAATTTGTTTATTGAATTTTTTGTACTCTTTAGAAATATAATTTTTTAGCTCTTCGTCTTTAAAAAGTTTACCCTTTTTTAATTCTATAGCAATAATTTGTCCTGGACCTAATCTGCCTTTCGAAATTATTTTTTCCTCTGGAATTTCTATCATCCCTGTTTCTGAGCCTGCAAAAACTAGATTATCAGATGTTATGGTATATCTAAGGGGTCTTAGTCCATTTCTATCTGTAGCTGCTATTACCCATTTTGCATCAGTGGCACAAATAGCTGCCGGTCCATCCCACGGTTCAATACTACTATTTAAAAAATTAAAAAGCTGTTGATGGTTTTTTGGAACTGTTTTGCTTCTTTTAGACCAAGCATCTGGTATCATCATTAGCTTGATTAACGGTGCTAATTTTCCAGAATGAGTTAATAATTCAAAAACATTATCAAGCGCACCGGAGTCTGATGAACTTCGAATTACAGGTTTTAGATCATTAACGTTTTTAAAAAGGGCACTAGACATATCCTGTTCGTGAATTTTCATCCAATTAATATTTCCTTTAATTGTATTGATCTCACCGTTGTGTGCTAAAGATCTAAAAGGTTGAGCTAAGTCCCAGCTAGGAAAAGTATTAGTGGAATATCTTTGGTGAAAAATTGCAAATCTTGATTTAAAATTTTTATCTTTTAGATCTGGATAAAAGTCCTCTAAAGCCTCTGCTAAAAACATTCCCTTGTAGACAATAGATCTGGAACTTAAAGAGCAAATATAAAACTCTTTAAGTTGAGACTCACGGGCTAATTTTTCTATTTTTTTTCTGACAACGAAAAGATCTCTTTCAAGATCATCTGTCTCTAAATGCTCATTTTTTCTAAACAAAACTTGAGTGATCTCTGGTCTGCTCATTTCAGCTTTTTCACCTAAAACTTTAGGGTTAACTGGGACTTGTCTCCAACCATAAATATAATAATTTTCCTCAAGCAAAACACTCTCTGTTATAGATCTACACTTTTCTTGGTTAGAGTAATCATTTCTAGGTAAAAAAATCATACCAACACAAACTCTGCTATTTTCATTATGAGAATGACCTGTGGACAATATTTTTTCTTTAAAAAAGTCTGGTGAAATTTCTAGTTTTATTCCAGCGCCATCACCTGATTTGCCATCTGCATCAACAGCGCCTCTATGCCAAACTGCTTTTAATGCCTCAATTCCATACTCAACAATTTTTCTAGATTTTTTACCATCTGTAGAAGCAATAAGTCCAACGCCGCATGCTTCGTGTTCTGTAGAAGGATCATAAGCTAAGTTCTTAGTTAAAAAATTTTTATTCTTGATATATCTTTTCATTATTTAAGCAACCTTTTCAATTTGATCAAACTTTTCTTTATTTTTTAAAAAAATTTCTATTTGTTTTGCTGCATCTCTTCCATCTCTTATTGCCCAAACGACTAGAGATGCACCTCTGACGATATCTCCTGCTGCAAATACACCTTCGACATTAGTTTGCATAGTTTTTAAATCTATTTGGATTGTTCCCCACCTAGAGACATGTAAATCGCTTTCCCCAAAAAGTTTAGGAATATCTTCAGGATCAAATCCTAAAGCTTTAATAACTAAATCAGTTTTTTATTTTAAATTCTGATCCTTTTTGTATCTCAGGTTTTTTTCTACCTGAGGCATCAGGTTTCCCCAAAATCATTTTATCTATATTTACTGACTCTACAGAAGAATTACCCAAAAACTCCTTTGGGCTAGAAAGCCATATGAATTTTACTCCTTCTTCTTCTGCGTTACTTACTTCTCGAGCTGAGCCAGGCATATTTTCTCTATCTCTTCTATAAAGACATTTTACTGATTTAGCTTTTTGTCTAACTGCAGTTCTTACACAATCCATTGCTGTGTCTCCTCCCCCTATAACTATTACATCTTTACCTTCGGCATTCAAAGTCCCGTCGTCAAAGATTTTTACATTATCTCCAAGGCCTTTCCGATTTGATGCAGTTAAAAAATCCATTGCAGGAAAAATATTTTTAAGATTATTTCCAGGTAGATTAATTTCACGGGGTTTATAAACTCCTGTAGCAACTAAAATTGCATCATGTTTTTCTCTTAGTTGTTTTAAGCTAGAATTTTTACCTACTTCAAAGTTTTGTTTAAATTTAATACCAGAGTCTTTCAAAAGTTTTGTTCGTCTCTCAACTACATGTTTTTCTAATTTAAAATTGGGTATACCATAAATTAATAATCCTCCTG
The DNA here is from genome assembly GCA_902554215.1 of uncultured Pelagibacteraceae bacterium. Classification (GTDB taxonomy): domain Bacteria; phylum Pseudomonadota; class Alphaproteobacteria; order Pelagibacterales; family Pelagibacteraceae; genus Pelagilacustribacter. The sequence continues at coordinate 64,475 of CACDNS010000001.1, read as the reverse complement.
GACGATCATACCTGTCGTATATCGTAACTTGAAACCCAGACTTTCTTAATTCCTCTGCACATGCTAACCCGGCAGGTCCTGCACCAATGATACCTATTGATTGCTTCTTTTCACTTTTAATTTTTATTGGTTTGATCCAACCCTCTTTCCATGCTGTTTCTGTAATGTACTTTTCTACCGAACCAATTGTAACAGTGCCGTGCCCTGACTGTTCAATTACACAATTACCTTCGCATAACCTGTCTTGCGGACAGATTCTTCCACAAACCTCTGGCATATTGTTTGTATTTTGAGAGAGTTCATATGCTTCTTTTAGTCTGCCTTCTGCAGTCAGTTTCAACCAGTCAGGAATATTGTTATGAAGAGGACAATGGACTTGGCAAAAAGGAACTCCACATTGCGAACATCTGCTTGATTGTTCTTGAGCTTTTGCATTGATATATTCTTTATAAATTTCATGAAAATCTTCTTTGCGCCTATCTGTTGAACGCTTATCAGGGGTTTCCTGAGTAATATTGGTAAATTTTAACATTTTTTCTTTTGGCATATTAGTAAAAATATATAAAAAAATTAAAAATTAAAGCGAAAATGGGTAATAGTTTATTACCTATTTTTTAAAAAACTAAGTAAAATGTGAGTTATTTTGTGCATAGCTGATATGCGCTTTAGATTGCCTATAAAAAAACAATCTTAAAATGTAAATATATGTGAAATGATTGAGATATTTATTCTGTCCATAGTGCAGGGAATTACAGAATTTTTGCCCGTGAGTTCTTCATCTCATTTAATTGTAATATCTAAATACTTTAATTTTTCTAATCAAAGCCTCTCATTAGATGTTAGTCTTCATATTGGATCTTTTTTTGCAATTATTTTTTATTTTAGAGAAGAAATTTTTAACTTTTTTCAAAATAAAGAATTATTTTTAAAAATTTTTATTTCTTCCATTCCTATAATGGTTGCTGGTTATTTTTTAGTCAAATTTAATTTAATTGAACAACTAAGAAATATGGAAGTAATTGGTTGGACAACTATTATTTTTGGTATTTTACTTTATATAAGTGATAAGTTTGAAAATACAAAAAAAATTAATGAAGGCTTTGGATTTAAATCTGCTTTATATATAGGTTTATTGCAGGTATTAGCACTAATTCCAGGTGTAAGTCGTTCTGGAATAGCAATCACTGCGGCTAGGACGCTTAAATTTGAAAGAGTTGAATCTTCAAAAATTTCATTTTTATTATCAATACCTACTTTAGCAGCAGTTAGTATATATGGTTTACAAAATGTTTTAGTATCTAAAAACTTAAGTTTTTCCTTAATAAACTTATTTGCTATTTTTTTATCTTTCATAACTTCATATCTAACTATTAAATATTTTTTGAAATATGTAAAAAAATTTAATCTTAATATTTTTGTAGGATATAGGATCTTATTAGGGGCTCTTATTCTATTTATCGCTTATTTATAAAACTACAGTTAAAATTACCAAAATAATAAAGATAAGTATAAAGAAAACAAAAACTGATTTTGTAAGCGGTAGATTGGTTAAAAATTTCATCTTATTAATTACTTATATTTTAAATTTAATAAAATCAATGGCGCGCCTGCTAGGATTTGAACCCAGAACCTCCTGGTCCGTAGCCAAGCGCTCTATCCAGTTGAGCTACAGGCGCATATCTATTCAATTATCAAAAAAAAGCCTGTAAATAAAGGTTATAAATCTGTAATATAAATAACATGTCTGAAAAAAATACAATAGTAATAACTTCTGCTAAAAGAACGGCTATTGGCTCTTTAGGTGGTTCCCTTAAAAGCGTGTCTGCACATGAGTTAGGTGCCGAAGTAATATCTGATGTTATTAAAAATTCAAAACTAAAGAATGAAGAAGTTGATGAAGTTATAATGGGTCAAGTCTTAACAGGTGGTGCTGGACAAAATCCAGCTAGACAGGCTGCAATAAAATGTGGTTTACCAAAAGAAAAGCCGGCTTACTTGGTTAACCAGGTCTGTGGTTCCGGGTTAAGATCAATAGCTTCAGGTTTTCAAAGTATTAGGTCAAAAGATTCTAAAATAGTTATAGCTGGAGGACAAGAAAGTATGTCTACTTCTCCTCATGCAGTTTTTATAAGAAACGGAAAAAAATTAGGAAATTCTGAGCTCGTAGATACTATGATTAAGGATGGCCTTTGGGATGCATTTAATGGTTATCATATGGGTATTACTGCAGAAAATGTTGCAACAAAATTTCAAATAACTAGAGATGAACAAGATAAATTCGCTTTTAATTCACAAACTAAAGCTTTGAAAGCTCAAGAGAAAAATAAATTCAATGATGAAATAACTGCTTTTAAAATTAAATCAAAAGAATCTGAAATAAATTTCGTAAAAGACGAACATCCAAGAGAGAGTACAAATTTAGAGTCTCTAAAACGCTTAAAATCAGCATTCCAAAAAGACGGAACAGTTACTGCTGGAAATTCCTCAGGAATAAATGATGGTGCCGCCGCTGTAGTTTTAATGGATGAAGCTGAGGCTAATAAAAGAGGTTTAAAAAAATTAGTTAAAATAAAGTCTTGGGCAAGTTGTGGTGTTGATCCTGCGTTAATGGGTACTGGTCCAATACCTTCATCAAAAAAAGCACTAGATTTAGCTGGATGGTCTATAAAGGATTTAGACTTGGTTGAAGCAAATGAGGCTTTTGCAGCACAAAGTTTAGCTGTTTTAAAAACACTTTCGATTCCAGAAGAAAAGGTTAATGTTAATGGAGGAGCAATTGCTTTAGGACATCCTATAGGTGCATCAGGTACAAGAGTTTTAGTTACTCTAATTCATGAAATGATAAAAAGAGATGTTAAAAAAGGTTTGGCCACTTTGTGTATTGGTGGTGGCATGGGTATTGCTATGTGTGTTGAAAGATAATATAGACTTATCTTAGCAAGTATTTTTTGAGTAAAAATTTTTGCGTTATTAAAGCCTCATTAGACTTTATTTTTTTCCTTTTAAAAAAAATGTTTATCAACCAATTCACTATTCTAGTCTCCGTCACCAAGTGGGCTCAAAAAAGATTAAAATGTGGCAAAAATGTTAATTTTAACAGTTATTTTTTTATTTATTATCAAATCAATTTTAAATAAGTTCCAATCCCGTTTATAATGTAATTGTATGGCTCAAAATATTTCAGTACCAGATATAGGCGATTTTAAAGATGTAGAGGTTATTGAAATACTTGTAAAACCAGGCGATCAAATTAAAAAAAATGATCCAATCGTTACTATAGAGAGTGATAAATCGAGTGTTGAGGTTCCTTCTCCAGAAACTGGAAAAATTAAAGAAGTAAAAGTTAAAGTGGGAGATAAAGTTTCAGAAGGAAGTCTATTGGCAACAATAGACAATGCTAAGGTGATAAATTCTGAAACAGAGACTAAGGAAGAAATCAAAACTGAAAAATTACCAGAAAAAAAAGATGAACAGCAAACAAATGGAAATTTACACACTGAAAGTACTGTTAAGCAGGTTGAAAGCTCTGTCAAACAGGTTAAAAAAGTATTTGCGGCACCAGCCTCAAAAGACGATATAGACCCTCAAGAAACTAATGAGTGGATTGACTCTTTAAACTCAGTAATAGAAAATGATGGCCCTTCAAGAGCAAGTTATTTATTAAACAAAGTTATAAATCAAGCTTATAAGTCTGGTTTAGTTTTGCCAGACACAAGAACTACTCCTTATATAAATACTATACCGCCTGAGACAGAAACAAAATCTCCTGGTGACCAAAATATTGAAAAAAAAATAAGAGCTTACATTAGATGGAATGCAGCAGCTATGGTTGTAAAAGCAAATAAAAAAAGTTCTGAACTAGGTGGACACATCGGAACTTTCGCTTCAGCGGCTACTCTTTACGATGTTGGAATGAATCATTTTTGGAGAGCAAAAAATAATAAGTTTGGAGGAGATTTAGTTTATTTTCAAGGACACTCAGCTCCAGGTATGTATGCTCGAGCTTTTCTAGAAGGGAGACTTACATCAAAACAATTAGACGGTTTTAGACAAGAAGTTTCTGCTGGCGGTTTGTCTTCCTATCCACATCCATGGTTAATGCCTAACTTCTGGCAATTTCCTACCGTTTCTATGGGGCTTGGACCAATTATGGCAATTTATCAAGCTAGATTTTTAAAATATTTAATTAATAGAGGATTAGTAAAAGACGAAGGTAGAAAAATTTGGGTTTTCCTAGGAGATGGTGAAATGGACGAACCAGAGTCACTTGGTGCAATCGGATTAGCTGCAAGAGAAAAACTAGACAATTTAATTTTTGTAATTAATTGTAATCTTCAAAGACTGGATGGGCCCGTAAGAGGAAATGGAAAAATTATTCAAGAACTTGAGGGAAGTTTTAGAGGTACTGGCTGGAATGTAATTAAGGTGATTTGGGGATCGTATTGGGATCAGTTATTAGCCAAAGACAAAACTGGATTACTTGTAAAAAGAATGAATGAGTGTGTAGATGGAGAATATCAAGCTTTTAAGGCAAAAGGTGGATCATACGTAAGAGATAAATTTTTTGGAAAATATCCTGAATTGAAAGAATTAGTATCTGCAATGACTGATAAAGACATTTGGAAGTTAAATAGAGGAGGACATGATCCTCATAAGGTTTATGCAGCATATCATGCAGCAATGCAGCACAAAGGATCTCCCACTGTCATCCTGGCAAAAACTATTAAAGGTTATGGTATGGGCAAATCTGGAGAAAGCATGAACACTACTCATCAACAAAAAAAGCTAGATGAAAAAGATTTGCTTTACTACAGAGATAGATTTGGCGTTCCACTTACCGACAAACAAGTAAAAAATATTGAATATTTTAAACCAGATGAAAACTCTGAGGAAATAAAATATTTAAAAGATAAAAGATTGAAACTTGGAGGTTTTATTCCAGAAAGATCATCTTTTGCTAAAGCAATAAAAACACCACCTAAAGATATTTTTGAGCCTTTTATGAAGTCGACAGGTGATAAAGAAATGTCGACAACTATGGCGCTTGTTCGAATGCTCACTGCACTTCTTAGAGACAAAAATCTTTCACCAAGATTGGTTCCAATTATTCCTGATGAAGCAAGAACTTTTGGTATGGAGGGTTTCTTTCAAAAAATAGGAATATATGCTCATGAAGGACAAAAATACGAACCAGTGGACTCAGAACAATTAAGTTCTTATAGAGAAGATAAAAGTGGCCAAGTATTGGAGGAAGGAATAACTGAGTCAGGTGCGATGTCATCTTGGATTGCGGCTGGAACATCTTATACAAATCATGATTTAGAAATGATTCCTATTTATATTTTCTACTCTATGTTTGGCTTTCAAAGAGTTGGGGATTTAGCATGGGCAGCAGGAGATTCTCAAGCTAGGGGGTTTTTAATTGGAGCTACAGCAGGTCGAACAACTTTAGCCGGAGAAGGTTTACAACACCAGGATGGTCATAGTCATTTGTTAGCCTCTAACATTCCCAATTGTGTTAGTTATGATCCAACATTTGCTTACGAAATGGGAGTATTGCTTAGAGATGGAATTAAAAGAATGCATGAAAAAAAGGAAAATATTTTTTATTACATCACAGCTATGAATGAAAATTATTCTCATCCCGAAAAGCCAAAAGGTTGTGATGAAGGTATAATCAAGGGAATGTATCTATTTCAAGAAAACAATAATAAGGGAAAAACAAAAGTCCAATTGTTGGGTTCGGGAACAATTTTAAGAGAAGTTATCTCTGCAGCAAAAATTTTATCAAAAGATTATGGGATTGACTCCGACGTTTGGAGCGTAACAAGTTTTAATGAATTACGAAAAGATGGTATGGAAACTGAAAGATGGAATCTTTTAAATCCTAATGAAAAAAGAAAAAAATCCTATGTTCAAAAGTGTTTTGAAAAAAGAGATGGCCCTATAATTGCAGCTTCTGATTACACCAGATCCTTCTCTGACCAAATAAGACCTTATACCGAAAAAAAATTTTATGCCTTAGGAACAGATGGATATGGAAGAAGTGATACAAGAAAAAAATTAAGAAAATTTTTTGAAGTAGATAAAGAACATATAGTGGCCTATACATTGAGTGCTTTAGCGAATGAGCAATTAATTGCTTCTGCGGACGCAAAAAAAGCAATAAAAAAATATAATATCGATCAGGAAAAATTATTTCCAACTAAACTTTAATGATGTCTAAATCTAAAAAAGTAAAATCTGCTAGCCCTAAAGTAAGAAAATTTGCAAGAGAGCTTGGTACGAATATTAATGAGGTTTCTGGAACTCAAAGGTCTGGAAGGGTAACTGAAGAAGATGTTAAAAATTTTGTTAAATCCCAAGTTTCTGTTAATCAAGGTAAAATTGAAAAAAAAATTGATGTAGAAGAATATCCTCATGAAGCTTTTGGTTTAGTTGAAGTTAAAGATCTTCCAAGAGTAAAAAAATTATCTGGACCGCAACTTGTTAAGTCTTGGACAGAAATCCCTCATGTAACTCAACATGATGAAATTGATATAACAGAGTTGGAACATTTCCGAACATCATTAATAGACCATTACACAGGTGAAAAAATTAAAATTAGTCCTCTAGCTTTTGTAACTAGAGCGGTAGTTAATGCACTAAAAAAGTATCCTAACTTTAATGCGTCTCTTGATAGCCGAAATAACAAAATAATTTTTAAAAAGTATTTCCATATTGGTTTTGCTGTAGATACACCTCATGGTTTAATGGTTCCAAAACTAAGAAATGTTGATCAATTGAATCTTAAAGAAATTTTTGAGGAATTAAAAAAAGTAAGTAAATTATGTAGAGAACTGAAAATAGAAAAAAAAGAATTTTTTGGTGGATCAATGACAATTTCAAGCTTAGGAGGTATCGGAGGAAATTTTTTCACCCCGATTATCAACCCGCCTGAAGTTTCAATTCTTGGAATAGGAAAAACCTTTGAAAAAGTAAAAAGAGTTAATGGTAAAATCGTTATAAGAAAAATACTTCCAATATCGTTGTCATATGATCATAGATTAATTGATGGTGCTGAGGGTGCTAGATTTTGCGTTCATCTTGGTGAAAGTTTGGGTAAAGACTTTGCTTTCAAATTAGCAGTTTAAATGAGCAAGAAAACACTCTCCTTAATTTGTGCAGTTTCATGTTCTTTTCTGTGGGGTACAGCTTTTATTGCTCAAGACACTGGAATGGATTATATAGGTCCTTGGACTTTTTCAGCGGCAAGATTACTTTTGGGTTTTTTTGCTTTATTGCCATTTTTTTTTATTTTTGAATTTAAAAAAATAATAAAAATAAAATCTAATTTTAAGATTATTCTCGCAAATATGTTTTTATTAGGTTTCTTTTTAGCTGGAGGAAATATATTTCAACAAATTTCTCTATTATATACTGATGTGGCTAACTCAGCAGTATTTACTGTTTTATATGTAGTAATAGTGCCAGTCCTTGCTTACTTTCTTTTTTCAAAAAGTATACATAAATCAGTTTGGCCAGCTGTTATAATGTGTTTACTTGGAGGATTACTCTTAAGTGAATTGGATAATTATAGAGTAAGGATGGGAGACTCTTTAGTTGTCATAGGGGCTTTTTTTTGGGCACTTCATATTGTTTATGTATCAAAATTTTTAAAAATATTTAATTTTCCAATAACTATAGCAGCCTTTCAATGTTTAATCGCAGCAATATTTTCAGCTATACCGGCAGCTTCGATAGAATTAATTTCTTTCAAACTTTTATCTTTAGAAGCAGGTGAGCTAATGTATGCAGGTATTTTATCTAGTGGATTTGCATTTTTGCTTCAAATAATTGCTCTTCAACACTTATCGCCGGCGCCGGCTGCAATAATATTTTCGTTAGAGGGAGTTTTTGCATCGATAGCTGCTTGGTTTATTTTAGATCAGTTTCTTAATGAATATAAAATATTTGGAATAATTATAATCTTATCAGCTGTTATTTTCTCTCAACTAGCCCCAATGTATGATAAAAGGAAATATGGACGAAACTAAATCAGGATACTCTGCCCACGTTGGTGGTTTAAGGGGGAAAAAATTGGATGACTTAAATTATGAGTATCATTGTGAAGTTAAAGAAATACATCTTAATACAGCAAAAATGGCTCATGGTGGATTTTTAATGTTTGTAGCTGATACAGGGATGGGTAACGCAGCTCATCAAGTTTCAGGAAATAAAAGATGTGTAACTATTTCTCTGGAAATGAAATTTATAACAGCAGCTAGTTTGGGCCAAAAACTTTTAACAAAAGTCAAAATACAAAGGAAAACAAATACTCTTGTATTTATAACCAGTGAAATAAGTAGTTCAGAAAATGTAGTTGCTACGGCTTCGGGTGTTTGGAAAATCTTAAAGGCTTAATTCTTTTTTCTTCTATAATTTAAATATCCAAAAATAATTAATAAAACAGAGGCAAATGGATAGACAATAGCTTTGTTAGGGCGCTCAGGATTTTCAATTTTAAAATTGCTTATAATATCTCCTATTTGTATTCCAGATTTTTTAGCTTCCCCTTTCCAGTTTAATTTATCTACTTTAAGTTGGTTATTTTCCTCAAAGACCGTTACTCCAAACTTTTCTAAGTTATATTTATTTTTAAATTTTCCTTTATCTATAACAAATAATTTATATCTTTCTCCATACTCTGATAATCTTGTAACTTTAATGTGAACTTCTTTAGATGGGTCTAACGATAAACTTTGAATATTCTTGGCAGTAAGTTTTTGATCATTATATTTAGGATAAAATTTGCTTAGTGCATAATCTGGAGCTAAAAATGATAAAGAAATAACTAAGAAAGCTATAATTTCATACCACCTTAATTTATTAATAAACCATTGTTGGGTTGCAGAAGTAAAAACCAAAATTCCAATTAGAGAGGTGACTATTACAGTTAGTGCTTGCCAAAAATTATCTACTCCAATTAATAAGAGTTCATGATTAAATAAAAATACTATTGGCAAAATACCAGTTCTTAAACTATACCAAATTGCTTGAAGTCCAGTTCTTAAAGGATCGCCTCCAGAAATTGCGGCAGCAGCATAAGATGCTAGACCAACTGGAGGTGTAACGTCGGCCATTAGACCAAAATAAAATACAAATAAGTGAACAGCTATTAAGGGAAAGATGAACCCTGAGGCATTTCCAACATCCACTAGGACAGTAGCCATTAGGGAGGCAACTACAACATAATTTGCAGTGGTCGGAAGACCCATACCTAGAAGTAAGCAAAGTATTATAGTTAATAAAATTAATATAATTACATTGTCTCTAGCTATTGTCTCAATAACTATAATTAAATTAGTACTTAGTCCTGTAGAACCAACTGCTCCTACTATTATGCCTGCTGTTGCAATTGCAATTCCGACTCCCACCATATTGATTGCACCTTTTTGTAGACCTACAATAGTCTGATTCCACCATTCAATCAGACCGATTTTTAAATCTGAGTTTTTAATAACACGATTTATCAAATTCACTAGAATTAAAGAAATAGTTGCATAAAAAATAGAAAAACCCGCGGTATATCTCATATAAACAAGTAAAAAAATTAAAACAAAAATAGGTATTAAAAAATGAAGGCCAGATAAAAAAGTTTTCTTTAAATGAGGGACGTCAGCATCATCCATACCCTTAAGACCTAATTTTAGTGCTTCAAGATGAGATATATAAAACAGTGCGATATACGAAATTACAGCAGGTAAAAAGGCATGCTTAACTACTTCAAAATAAGTAACACCAATAAAGCTTGCCATTACGAATGCTGCCGCTCCCATGACTGGCGGCATTATTTGCCCATTTACAGATGATGAAACTTCAATAGCTCCTGCTTTCTCTTGTGAGAAACCAGTTTTTTTCATGATTGGAATTGTAAAAGTTCCTGTAGTAACAGTGTTTGCAATTGATGAACCTGAAATCATTCCTGTCATTCCAGAACCTAGAATTGCAGCTTTTGCAGGTCCTCCTCTCATTTTGCCTACCATAGCAAATGCTAAATCTAAAAAATATTTTCCTCCTCCAGCAGTTTCTAATAATGCTCCGAAGAGAACAAATAAAAAAATAAAATCTACAGAAACACCAATTGGTATCCCAAATATCGCTTCTTGATCAAACCATTGGAATCCAACCAATCTTTTTATAGACAGACCTCCATGAGAAATAATATCAGGTGCGTACTTTCCAAAATATGAAAATAAAAGAAAGCAAATAGCAATTATAACTAAAGGCAGTCCTATAGCTCGCCTTGTGGCCTCTAATAATATTATAATGCCAATAGAACCTATAATAAGTTCTACTGGGACTTTAAATCCAAATATTTCTTTTACTAAAAGTATTCCGCCTCTATTAACGAGATCATCATAAAAAAAATAAATATATAGACAACAAAATCCAGCGATAACGCTAATAAGAATATCAAAAATTGAAATTTTTTTTCCTCTAATAACTGGAAAAATTAAAAAAGTTAAGGTTAAAGCAAAACCTAGGTGTATTGCCCTAGCAGGTAAACCTTTAAACATTCCAAAATTAAACCAAAAAGGAAATGGGGATGCATACCAAAGTTGAAATAAGGTCCAAAGAATTGCTATTCCAAAAACTATTTTTAAATGTAAACCAGATAGATTACGAGTTGGAGAAATATCTTCTTGAATTTTATTTTTAATTTTGCTTTGAAAAGTTTGATTCATTGTAAGTAGGATACATTATTCTAAAAAAAAAGGCCCAAAAAATATTGGGCCTTTTTTAGTTAAAATATCAAAGTTGAATTACATTAATCCAGCTTCTTTGTAATACTTAATCGCCCCAGGATGTAATGGAGCTGATAAACCATCAGCTATCATATTTTTCTTTTCCAAAGGTCCAAAAGCAGGGTGTTGAGCTCTGAAATCATCAAAGTTTTCCATTACCGCTTTTGTAACTAAGTATACAAGCTCTTCAGAAACATCTGCACTTGTAACAACTGTAGCTTTAACACCAAAAGTCGTAGCATCTTTTTTCTGATTTGAGTAAGTTCCTGCTGGAATTACAGCTTTAGCATAATAGTCAGCTCCGTCAATTAAGCCTTGAACTGGCGCACCAGTTAAATTGATTGGACTAGCTTTTGCTTTACAAGTTGCTGCTTGCTCCATAGCACCATTAGGAAATCCTACAGAATATCCAAATGCATCTATCTTGCCGTCACATAAAGCTTTTACTTGTTCAGATGAAGTTAGTTCAGTAGTAGATTTAAAGTAACTATTGTCCACTCCCATCGCTTTCATAAGCTCCTCCATAGTTCCTCTTTGACCAGAACCTGGGTTACCGATGTTTACTACTTTCCCTTTTAGGCCTTTAAAATCTTTAATTTTAGATTTTTTACTTGCCCAAATTTGGAAAGGTTCATTGTGTACTGAAAATACAGCTCTTAAATTACTGAACTGTTTTCCTTCCCATTTACTTGAACCATTCACTGCATGAAACTGCCAATCAGACTGTGCTACGCCAAATTGAAATTCACCATCTTTAATTTGTCCTATGTTATAGTTAGAGCCACCAGTTGAAGGAGCAGTACATCTGTATCCTTTAGCTGTACCTTTTTTTCTTCCGTGCTCAGCACTTATTGCTGATTTATGTAACATCTTACATATTGCGTTACCAGTTTGGAAATAAACTCCAGTAGGACCCCCAGTTCCAATAGTGAAGAACTCAGCTGAGTTTGCAACTGAAGTAATCGGACTTGAAAAAACCAAGGTTACTAAAATTGCAGAGATTATTGATATTATCTTTTTCATTTATCCCCCTTGTTTGTTTTATAATTTAAGATTTAACTATTTTGTAAGACTGGCGTAAAGAGAAAACTACAAATTCTTGGCCCATTTTGATAGCTTCTGAATGCCTTGTACAACATTTGGTGCGTATTTTTCAATAACTTCATCTTCTAGTTGATTGTAAGTATTAATACCCTCTAAAAATTTTTTTCCATCAAAATCTGTAAAACTTAATCTTGTAACCATTTTATCTTTTTTAAATCCAAAATCTGAACCAGGAAGCATTGCAACGCCAGTATCTTTTAAAATAACATCACATAATTCTGAAGATGTTTTAAATTTTGAATTAACAAATTCAGGCATAATATAAAGTCCTCCTTGAGGAGGGTTCATAAAAATTTTATTAGATTTAAGTTTTTTATATACATACTGACCCACTGAATTTAATATATTTCTAACTTTCAACTTATAATCTTCATAGTCTCCATTATAAGCCTCAACTGCCGCGTACTGAACAGGAGTGTTTACAGTTGAGTAGGTCTCGCTAGCAACTGCTTTTACGTTTATTAAAAAATCGTGTAACTCACTTGGGGCAGCAAGAAAACCTAATCTCCATCCACCAGCCCCACACCACTTACTTAAACCTCCGCTTATTAATGTTCCCTCTGGATAGTAAGTTGAAATTGACTCATATTTATTATTAAAAGTTATATCTGTATAAATTTCATCAGATAAAACAATAATTTTATTTTTTTTAGCGACTTGAGCTAACTCTTTTAAATTATTGCAGGTAGTTCCAGAAGGATTATTAGGAGAATTTAATATTAAAAGAATTTTATTACTTTTGATAGATTTTATTTTTTTTTCTAACGCCTGTGCAGTTGGAAACCAATTATTCTCGTAAGAAGTTTGTAACCAATGTGTTTTATTATTAGCAAGTTCTGCTTGTGGCGCATAAGAAACCCAGCTTGATGAAGGTAGAATAATTTCTCCATCGAAAACAACGTGCATCAAATACATTGCCTCTTTTGATCCGGGTGTTATTAAAATATTTTCTTTAGAAAAATTATTTTTAGTTTGTTTGCTTAGATGAGTTGCTATAGCCTTCCTAAGTTCTGGTAGGCCTTGTATTGATAAATAATCTTTCCTATGGGCATTTTTTTTTAAGACCTCTACAATCTTTTCTGGAATAGGAAATGGAGATTGTCCAAATCCAAATCTATATATTTTTTTTCCCTGGGAAATAAGTTCCTTACACCTCTCGTTGATTGCTAAAGTGGCTGATGGTTTAAGGCCAATTACTTTTTTTTTTATTATATTTTTCATTATAACTTTTAGTAAAAGTTATTTTTAACTATACGGGGAGTGTGGGTTTTAAGTCCATTTAAATCTTTAAAATATTTAATTAGAACATTTGACAAATTGATTCGGTCATGTTTTAATCTTCCTTTGTTCTCAATGCTAATCTATATATAGTATAAAAAAAGATATCTGACACAAAAATGGACATATCCTCAAAAAAAGTAGTAGCGCTATTAGGGCCAACTAATACAGGCAAAACGTTTATAGCGATCGATAAAATGCTCCAATATGAAAGCGGGATATTTGGTCTACCATTGAGACTCCTTGCTAGAGAGGTTTACGATAAATGTGTAAAAAAAGTTGGGAAAGAAAAAGTTGCGCTTATAACTGGAGAAGAAAAAATTGTTCCAGGTTCTGCAGATTATTTTATTTGCACAGTTGAGTCGATGCCAAAAGATAAAATTGTAGATTTTATTGCTATAGATGAAATTCAGATGTGTGCTGATAGAGAAAGAGGACATATTTTTACAGATAGACTTCTTAATATGAGAGGGGAAAAAATCACAATTTTTTTAGGATCACAAATAATGAAAAATATAATTGGAGACCTAGTTAAAAATGTCGAATTTATTAGACAAGAACGCTTCTCAAAACTCACTTATTCAGGTTATAAAAAAATATCAAGACTAGATCAAAAGACTGCAATAATTGCTTTTTCAATTGAAGAAGTATACGCCCTTGCTGAATTAGTAAGAAGACAAAAAGGAGGAGCAGCTGTAATAATGGGGTCATTAAGTCCGAAAACAAGAAACTCTCAAGTCGAACTTTATCAGTCAGGTGATGTTGGATATTTAGTTGCAACTGATGCTATTGGAATGGGTTTAAATATGGACATTAATCAAATTTATTTCTCTAATCTTAAAAAATTTGATGGAAAAAAAACTAGAAGATTAAATATAGTTGAAATTTCTCAGATAGCTGGCAGAGCTGGTAGATACAAAAATGATGGTAATTTTGGAACTACTGGAGACTGCGAAAGCTTAAGCTCAGATGAAATTGAAAAAATAGAAAAACATGATTTGCCTTTATTAAAAATGCTTTTTTGGCGTAATTCAAAATTAGACTTTAAAAGTCAAGAGAATCTTATTTCTTCTCTAGAATTAAAACCAACAAATAAAAACTTAATTAGAATTAATGACTCTGTTGACGAAAGCGTGCTAAGACATCTTTTAAAAAAAGGAGAAAATAATGCCTTATATAGTAAGAACTTAGAACTTTTGTGGGAATGTTGTCAAATTCCTGACTTTGAAAAAAAAGCATATGGTCAGCACATCAATGTAGTAGATACAGTTTTTAAATTTTTATCTACAAGAAAAAAAAGAATACCTAATGAGTACATGAAAGAACAATTGAAGGGTTTAGAGAAAAAACATGGCAATATAGATGTCTTAGCTAATCGAATATCAAATGTAAGAACATGGTCATACGTAGCAAATAAAAAAAACTGGGTAGAAAATTCTGATTATTGGATACAGTTTACTAAAAATATAGAAGATAATTTATCTGACAAGCTTCACCAGGAACTTACGAGAAGTTTTATTGATAAAAAAATTAGTATTTTATCAAAAGGACTTAAACAAGATCTTGTTTTAAAAACAGAAGTAAGTGAGGAAAATAAAGTTCTAATAGATGGTCAAGATATCGGTGAACTTAAAGGACTAAAATTTGTTGTAGAATTTACTGCTAACACTCTTGATACTGACATTAAGTCTATCAAAAAAGCTGCTAGAAGAGGAATTCATAAAGAATTGATAGAAAGAGTAAATAAAATAATAAAAGATAAAAAAATCATTTTAAATAAAGATCACAAAATTTATTGGAATGAAAACCCAATCGCTAGAATAAAAAAAGGAGAAAATTACTTAACTCCTGAAGTTGAATTAATAGCAGATGATGCTTTGCCAGAGAATTCTAAAGAGGATTTAATTTTTTTTTTAAGAAATTGGGTAGAAAGTTTGATCAATGAAGAATTGGGTGATCTTTTGAACTTGACAAAAGTTAAGATCTCAAATCAATACTTGAGAGCTCTGGCTTTTCAAATCTATGAAAACAACGGGGTAATGGAAAGAAACAAAATAGAAAATATAATCAGTCTAGTAACAAAAGAGGAGAGAAAGAAACTTTGGGGTATGGGTATTAAATTAGGAAGATATCATATTTATTTACCAAAAATGTTAAAACCGAAGGCTGTAAATTTAAGAGTGAACTTATGGAAGTTGTTTTATAATATTTCGCCAAATAACCAGATACCAAAGTCAGGGCTTAACTTTTTAGTGAATGATAACTATAATAAAAAATTTCTTTTATTATGTGGTTTTGAAAATTTCAAAGATTTTTTTGTTAGAGTTGATATTTTAGAAAAACTATTTATAAACATTCTTGATAAAACTAAAAATCGTAAATTTACCATTACTTCTGATATGATGAATTTATTAGGATGCTCAAAAGAAAATTTTTATAAATTAATGGAATTAATGAATTACAAGAAAGATAAAGATAAAGACACTTATATTTTTTACGGTGATAGAAAAAAAGATAAAAAAATTTCAAAAAACAAGAAAATTGCAAGTCCTTTTGAAAAACTTTTGTCCTTAAATATTAAGTAATGAATAAACTAGATAAAAAGCAATTAACTGGTATAGCTGCGTTATTAGTTCATGCAGCAAAAATTGATGAACACTATAGTGATAAAGAAAAAAAAATAATCTCACTTTTTATAAAATCTTTTGCTGAAAAAAGTGATTCTGTAGAGGAAATTCTAAAAGAAGCTGAAAATTTAGAGAGTAATTCTAATCAACTGCTAGACTTTACCAACATTATTAAAAAGAATTCTCAGGATTTCAAAACTAGAATTATAAAAGAACTTTGGAAAATAATCATTTCTAATGATATTAGTGATGAGTATGAAGCAAATCTTATGAGAAGAATTTGTGGTTTAATTTATTTTTCTGATAAACTTAGTGGAGAAATTAAGATGAGTTTAACTTTGGAAAGGAAGAAAATTTGACATATATCGTTAAGGATGAATGTATTAAATGCAAGCACACAACATGTGTAGAAGTTTGTCCTGTTGATTGTTTTTATGAAGGTGAAAATATGTTAGTTATTAATCCAGACGAGTGTATTGATTGTGGAGTTTGTGAACCCGAGTGCCCTGTCAACGCAATAGTTTCTGATAATGACTATAATGAAAAAGATAAAGAAAAATGGCTATTGCTAAATAAAAAATATTCTGCAATATGGCCAAGAATTACTAAAATACAAGATCCTTTGCCTGAGGCAGAAGAGTTTAAAAATGTGAAAAATAAACATGAAAAATATTTTTCGGAAAAACCTGGTAAGTAAATTTATGAAAAAAAAAGGTAAAAAAACTAAAAAAGATAAAAAACCAAAAAAACCTAAAATTAAAAAAAGTAAAGCTAAAGAACTTAAAAAAAAGGTTAAGTCTGAATTGGTTGATAAAAAAACAGGTAATTTTTCTGATGATGAAAAAATTGAGATAAAAAAAGTAAAAAAACAACCTACTGAGAAAAGGCAGTATAATATAAAAGATTATGTAGTTTATCCAAAGCACGGGGTTGGTAAAATTTTATCAGTTGAAAAAGCGAAAATAGGTCAAATCGATATTCAATTTTATAAAATCTTAATTGAAAAAGAGAAACTAACTTTAACAGTGCCTATAAACCAACAATCTAATTTAAGACCTATAGCAACAATAAATCAAATTAATAAATGTGTTTCTATTTTAAAAAGTAAGCCCAAAATTAAAAGAACCATGTGGAGTAGAAGGGCACAAGAGTATGACCAAAAAATAAATTCGGGAAAAATTTATGAGTTAGCTGAGGTGGTAAAAGATTTAAACAAAAATTCAGATATCATCGCAGATCAGTCCTATAGCGAAAGACAGCTCTTTGAAAAAGCTTACGAAAGGCTTAAGTCTGAGTTTGAAGCTGTATTGAAGATTAAGCCTGAAGACGTACAAAGAAAAATGGATAAAGCTTTAGGAAGAAATCAAAATTTAGCGGAAGTATAAAAAAACGCCCTTTTTAGCTTATGAATTAAAAAGGGCGTTTGATTTAAAAAAAACTATCTTCTTCTTCTTCTTCTTTTTTTAGTCTTTTTTTTCTTTCCTTTTTTCGCTTTTTTTCTACGTTTAGCCATCTTTATCTCCCATTTTTAAACAAATCTTTATGATTCGTTTGTTAGTGTAATCATTAATTAATTTAAGATTCATGTCAATTGTTAAATAATTTCTAATTTTTGATTCAAAATTAAAAATTTAATCTAATTTTTAATTTTGTTGTAAAATTTTAAAAAAGTTAGCAATACCAATGTTTTTTTAAGCAATTAAACAAAGAATTTATTTAAATTTTAGTAAAGATTTTCTAATTGTTGTTTATAATTTTTAATTATTTCTTTTCTTTTTAACTTTAAAGTTGGTGTTAACATTCCATTATTAATTGTAAATTCTTCATCAATTAATACAAATTTTTTTATTTTTTCTACTAAAGTTAAATTTTTATTTATTTTTTCTAATATTTCTTTAATTTTTTTATAATTAATTTCTTTTTCTGTAACAATTAATGCAACCAAATAGTTTTTTTTGTCACCATAAACCAAAGATTGTTTAATGTTTTCATTTAAACATAGAATATTTTCAATTTTACTTGGTGAAATGTTATCACCACCTAAATTAACAATAATATCTTTTTTTCTATCAGTTATTTTTAAATAATTATTTTTATCTAATTCACCTATATCGCCAGTGTGTAACCAACCATCTTTTATAACTTTTTCAGTATCCTCTTTTAAGTTCCAATACCCCAACATGACGTTTTCACCCTTAATCAGAATTTCACCATCTTCAGCGATTTTAACTTTATTTGTCCTAAAAGGCGGACCAACAGTTTCAACTTTTACTAAATCTGGTAAATTACAACTAACAACTGGAGATGCCTCGGTAAGACCATAACCCTGGAGAGTAGGTAAACCAACGGCATTCAAAAATTCACCTATATTTTGATCTAACGCCCCACCACCTGAAACGAAGGCTTGAAGATTTCCGCCAAATTGGCTTCTAATTTTTTTTCTCACTAATTTATCACATAAAAAATTCATTATTTTTTCTCTAAAATTTAATCTTTCTTTTTTAAGTATTTTTTTCCCTAAGTATAGTGTTTGGTTAATTAGCTTTTTTTTAAAGCCAGTTTGTTTTTCAAAATTTATATTTATTTTCATAAAAAGGTTTTGATAGAATCTTGGTACTGCAGTCATAATAGTAGGTTTAGCTAGCCCCATATTAGAAATTAATTTTTCTAAACTCTCTGCATAAAAAACTTTTGCACCAACAATAATTTGGATAAATTGAACAGTATGTTCATAGGAATGAGATAAAGGTAACCAAGTAAGGAACACTGGATTTTTTTTATTTATCAAAGGCTCTAATAATTCTACAGCACCCTCACAATTAGATAAAATACCACCATGACTTAAGACTACTCCTTTAGGATTTCCGGAAGTGCCTGAGGTATAAATAATACAAGCGGGCGTATTTCTTTTTAGATTTTTATTAATTATTTTTTCACTGATATGTTCATTTAAAATATCTTCTATTAATAAACTGTCAGCTTCTATTTTTTCAAAAGATATAATTTTTTTAATATTATTGTTAATAAATTTTTTAATTTTTTTAAATTGATCCTGATTTGAAACAAGTATCAACGATGGTTTGCAATCATTTAGAATATATCTATAATCGTTTGCTGAGTAGGTAGTAAAAATAGGAACAGAAATCCCGCCAGCATTCATTATAGAGATATCAGCCATTAACCAATAAGGTCTATTCTCAGATAAGATCAAACATCTGTCACCTTCATTAATTAAAGATTTAATTTTTGCACTAAGTTTAAAAATTCTTTCGGTTATATCTTCCCAGTTGTAAGTTGGTTTGTTTTGTTTCAACCATTTTAAAAAAGGTTTTTTGCCATCAGTTTCCTCCACTTTTCTAAAATAAAGTTCAACTAAACTGTTTAATTTACTTATATCCATAACTTTGGTGGGCGAAGAGAGACTCGAACTCTCAAGGTATTGCTACCACCGGATTTTGAGTCCGACGCGTCTACCAGTTCCACCATTCGCCCACATTTCTCTTAATTAATATTTTTACAATCATTATGTTTTGAATTAATTTAAGACGCAACAAAAAAGATGATAAAGAAAATATACGATAGATGATAAAGAAAATATACGATAAGTGTGTTTCTTGGGCAGGCCACAAGTATGCTAAACCTCTTTTGGCTTTTGAAGCTTTTATAGAAAGTTCCTTCTTCCCTATACCGCCAGATGTGATGATAATTCCAATGGTAGTAGCAAAAAAAAAAGAATTTTTACGAATAGCTATAATTGCAACTATTTTTTCAGTTTTGGGAGCATTATTTGGTTATTTAATTGGATATGTATTTTTTAACGAAGTTGGCTATAAAATATTTGAATTGTATGGCTATGAAGACCCAAATTTTTTAAAAGAAAAATTTTCTACAAAAGGTGGTTTTTTTTCCTGGTTAGGTATTCTTTTTACCGCTGGTTTTACACCTTTGCCTTTTAAGCTTTTAACAATATCAAGTGGCTTTATTCATTTTAATATATTTTTTTTTATAATAATTTGTGTGTTCACTAGAGGTTTAAGATTTTTTTTAGTAGCATTTTTAACTTATAAATTTGGTCAAAGTTTTGGACCTTTTTTAGAAAAAAGTGGAACAAAGTGGTCTATAATAATTTCAATAATTATTGTTATCATAGGAGGTTTAATCTATTTTTTAATTTAATATGTCAAAAAATTCCAAAATCATATTATGCGTAACTTTGTTTTTAATGATTAGCTCACTCTTGGTGGCATATTTTATTGAACACGGATTAGGTCACAAGCCTTGCAAACTTTGTCTTTATCAACGTCTGCCTTATTTTTTTTCAATAGTATTAATTTTGAATATATTATTAGTAAGAAAATATGAAAAATTTTCACTCTTAATTTTATCACTGACTATGTTATTAGGATCATCATTGGCATTTTATCATTATGGGATAGAGCAAGGTTTTTTTAATGAGTCATTTATGTGTGCAGACAGTAATTTGTCAAAAGAAATGACCAAAGAGGAAATCTTAAGCCAGTTAAGGGAAAATGTAGTAAGTTGTAAGGAAGTTACTTTTAAACTTCTAGGTTTTTCACTTGCTTCAATAAATACTATTTTTTCTTTTGTATTATTCTGTATATTTATTATGCTTTATAAAAATTATGAATCAAACCGATAAAAAGACATTAGAGGAAATCATTAGAGTTGATCACG
This sequence comes from uncultured Pelagibacteraceae bacterium, assembly GCA_902554215.1. Lineage (GTDB taxonomy): Bacteria > Pseudomonadota > Alphaproteobacteria > Pelagibacterales > Pelagibacteraceae > Pelagilacustribacter. Next base: position 43,984 of record CACDNS010000001.1, on the reverse strand, counting down.
CTGGTGAGCGAGGAGCTATAAAAATTTATGAAGGTCAATTACTTGCTTTAAAAACTTTTAAACAAGATGAAGAGCTTAAGAGAAAAATTGAAGAAATGAAAGAACATGAGTCTGAACACTTTGAATACTTTGATAAAGAAATACAAAAAAGAAATATTAAACCAACAAAGTTACTTCCTCTTTGGGATTTATTAGGAGTTTCGCTTGGTTTTGGAACTGCAATGTTAGGTAAAAAAGCAGCAATGCTATGTACTGCTTCAGTTGAGGAAGTAATTGATGAACATTATAAGAATCAAACTTATAAATTAAAAGATGATGAAAAAGATCTTAAACAAAAAATTATGAAGTTTAGGGAAGATGAATTACACCATAAAGATATAGCTTATGATGAAGGGGCAACAAAAAAAGGATTATACAGTTTGTTAGATAAAGTTATTAAAACTTCATCAAGAATAGCAATTACAGTTTCTGAAAAGATTTGATTAAGGCTCTAATTCAATATCCCAATATAAATAGTCCATCCAACTTTCGTGAAGAAAATTTGGTGGAAAATTTTTGCCATTTTTATGTAGGTCATCAACGGTAGGTCTGTAAGGCCTATTAAATAATTTCAAATCACAATCTCTGAAAAGTTTTCCACCTTTTTTTACGTTACATGTTGAACAGGCTGTTACAACATTTTCCCAATCAGTTAGGCCGCCTTTAGACTTTGGTAAAAGGTGATCAAATGTTAAATCTTTTTTTGCGCCACAATATTGACACGTGAATTTATCTCTTAAAAAAACATTAAATCTAGTAAAGTTTGGATTTTCAGATGGTTTTATAAAACTTTTTAAAGCAATTACACTTGGTAATGACATTTCAAACGAAGGGCTTCTTATTTTTCGTTTATAGTTAGAAACAATACTCACCCTATCAAGAAAAACAGATTTGACTGCATCTTGCCAACACCACAAAGATAATGGATAATAACTTAAAGGTCTAAAGTCAGCATTTAATACTAACGCTGGACATTTTTCTAAAGGCACTTTTTGATCGGCAGAAATAATCATATCAAAAAGTTAACTGAATAAAACAGTTATATCAAGATGTAAAATTGTTACAGTAGAATTAAATATTAATATAAATTTTTTTTAATAAACTCTAAGCCAATGCTTGAACCTTCTGTTGGTATACGATGTTCACAATTTTTAAAAATTTTTGTTTCTATTGTATAGTTATTTTTATTAAAAAAATCTTTAGCCTCTAATAAAGATGTAATAGGTACTACCATATCTTTATCACCATGCATTAACATAACATTTGGTCTTGAATTAATATTCTTGGCTAAATAATTGGGGCTTATAATTCTACCTGAGTAGCCTAAAATACAATTAATTTTATCTTTCCTTTTGATACCAGTTTGTAAAGAAATCATACATCCTTGACTGAATCCTGATAAAACAATTTTATTAGCACTAATATTATTTCTTTCTTTAACTTCATCGATTAGTTTATTTAGTTTAGTTTCAGAAACTAAAGATTTTGCTAATATCTGATCCTCTGAATGTTCTCCTAATTCAAACCACTGAAATCCACTTGGACTTATACTGCATTTCTCCGGTGCATCTGGACAGATAAAAATAGTTTTGGGTAAATAATTTTTCCAATAATTCGCCAAAATAGATATATCTTTGCCGTCACCTCCATATCCATGGCAAAGTATTACTGCGCTTTCTGGTTTTTCTTTAGAAATTGGATCAATAATTATACTTTTTAAAGAGTAACTCATAAATACAGGATCATGATATTGCCTTTTTTACCATTTAGTTCAACATCTTGAAAATTAAAAGATTTACTAATTTTCATATTAATTTAAATTGAAAATAACATAGTTTATGACAAATAAAAATAAAACAGTTTGGTCAGGCAGATTTAAAAGCTCAACTTCTAAATCATTTCAAAGAATTGGGGCTTCTATTAACGTAGATAAAAGACTCTACGAACAAGATATTTTTGCTTCAAAAATTCATACTCAAATGCTTATTAAAAAAAAAATTATTCCTGCTAAAAAGGGGAAAAAAATACTTAAGGGATTGGATAAAATTAAAGGACAAATTAGAAAGGGTAAATTTATATTTAAAGAAAAATTTGAGGATATTCACTTAAATATCGAAAAAAAATTATATGAATTAATCGGAGACTCAGCAGGTTATATGCATACTGCTAGATCAAGAAATGATCAGGTAGTTACAGACTTTAAGCTTTGGGTAAAAGATTCATCTTTAATTTTAATTAAAGAATTAAACTATTTAATGAAAAATATAATAGTCAAAGCAGATAAAAATGTGAGTACTGTGATGCCAGGATTTACTCATTTAAAAAACGCACAACCAGTTTCTTTTGCACATTATCTCTTAGCTTATTATGAGATGTTCAAAAGAGATAAGCAAAGATTTAAAAATAATTTAGAATTAATTGATGAGTCACCACTTGGAGCAGCAGCTTTATCTGGAACATCTTACAATATAGATAGAAATTTTACTTCTAAAAAGCTGGGTTTTAAAAAGCCCACTAATAACTCAATAGACACAGTTTCGGACAGAGATTTTGCAATAGATTTTCTTTATGCTTGTGCTGTTTGTGCAATGCATTTATCAAGATTGGCTGAGGATTTTATAATATTAAATTCTGATGCTTACAAATTGATCAACTTCAATGATAAAATGCTTACTGGCTCATCTATCATGCCACAAAAAAAGAACCCTGACCCTGCAGAACTTATAAGAGGTAGAACTGGAATTAATTATGGAAAACTAAATTCTATTTTAACAATAATGAAGGGGCTTCCAATTTCATATTTTAAGGATTTACAAGATGACAAAGCATTAGTATTTGATGGTTTTGACACATTAAAAGATACGTTAATTATGAGCAATGAGTTAATAAAAAATGTAAATCCGAATAAAAATAGAATGTCTGAAATGGCAAAAACTGGATATACAACAGCAACTGATTTTGCTGACTACTTAGTGAAAGATAAAAAACTTTCTTTTAGAGAGGCTTACGCAGTCTCATCGAAAATAGTTAATTATGCAGAAAAAAATAAGAAAAATTTAGATGAATTGACATTAAATGAAATTAAAAAGTTTCATAAAAATTTGGATAATAGTGTTTTAAAAATTTTTAATATTAAAAACTCCATGAATTCGAAAAATTCTTATGGTGGAACGTCTGAAAGAAATATAAGAAATATGATAAAAAAATACAAAAAGGAACTTAAATGAAAGTAATTGTTACTCTTATAATTTTAATTTTTATATTTGGATCCTGTGGGAAAAAATCAGACCCACAGTACCAAGGGTCAGTTAATAGTTTTACAAAAATAATTTAAATATGTCTTATATAAGATATAAAAATAATAATCTATTTGTAGAAAATGTCTCTGTAAGAAGACTGGCATCAAAATTTAACTCGCCCTTTTACCTTTATTCAGAAGGAAGTATTGTGGAAAATTATAAATTATTTTCAAATAATTTCAAAAGATCCAATCCTTTAATTTGTTTTTCAGTAAAAGCAAATTCAAATATTCAGATTTTAAAAGTTTTAAAAAAAATGGGATCAGGTGCAGATGTTGTATCAGGAGGAGAGTTACTTAAAGCTATTAAATCTGGTATAAAGCCTAATAAAATTGTTTTCTCTGGTGTAGGCAAAACTGAGGATGAAATTAAATTAGCGATAAGAAAAAATATTTTATTGATAAATGTGGAATCGGAAAATGAAGCTATATTAATTAATAAAATTGCTGGTAAATTAAAAAAAAGGACTGCTATTGGTATCAGACTAAATCCAGACATCAATGCTCCTACGCATAAAAAAATTTCTACAGGTAAAGCTGAGGATAAATTTGGTCTTTCGAAAACAAATTTAATTTCATTTTGTCTTAACATTAAGAAGTTAAAAAATTTAAGACTTAATGCAATAAGTGTACATATTGGTAGTCAAATATTAAGTGAGAATCCTTTTAAAAAAACTTTAAAAGTTTTGGAAGAGATTATTAAAAGAACAGCAATTAACTTCAAGTTTGTAGATCTTGGGGGTGGATTTGGTATTACTTATAAAAAAAATGATAAGAAAATAAATCTAAAAAATTATTCAATTTTAGTAGAAAAGTTTAGAAAAAAATATAATTGTAATATTATTTTCGAACCAGGAAGAGCAATCGTAGGCAGCTCAGCTATTTTGGTAACTAAAGTTCAATATTTAAAAAAAGGTTCAAATAAAACATTTGCAATACTAAATGCTGGCATGAATGATTTTATGAGAACTGCACTTTATGATGCTGTTCACAATATAATTCCTGTGATCAAGAATAGTAAAAAAAATAAAGGTCCTTTAGAATTTGTTGGCCCAATATGTGAAACAACTTGTAAATTTGTTAAATATAAAAAATACCAAAGTCTAAATCAATCTGATTACGTTGCAATTGCTGATGTTGGAGCTTACGGTGCTTCTTTATCTTCTAACTATAATACAAAACCTTTAATAGCTGAGATAATTATAAATAAAACTAAAGCTAGAGTAATTAGAAAAAAGCAAGATATAAAAAGTTTACTCAATTAATAATGCAATTTATAAGATCGCTATTATTTACCATATTATTTTATATAAGTTTAATAATGGTTTTTATATTAGCTATGCCGACATTAATTTTACCAAGCAAAGCTACGTTAATTTGTGGAAAAATATTGGCTCATATAATAATTTTTTTATTAAGATTTATATTAGGAGTTAGGGTTTCTTTTTCTGGAATTGAAAATTTAAAAAAAAATGAAAAATTTTTTGTTGCAAGTGCTCATCAATCTTTACTTGAAACATTTATACTTCAAGCTCCTTTGCAATATCCTATTTTTATTCTCAAAAAAGAACTTCTTAAAATTCCCTTATTCGGTTGGTATTTAAAAAAAATTGGTTCGATTGATATTGTTAGGGATACCACCACAAAAGACAATTTAAATTTTTTTGATAAAGTTAAGAGTAATATCGAAACTAGTAAGAGACCTTTGCTAATTTTTCCTCAAGGAACAAGAGTAAAAATTGGTGACAGATTACCTTTCAAAAAAGGTGTTGGTAGAATTTATGAAGTATTAAATTTACCTTGTATTCCTGTAGCTTTAAATACTGGAAAAGTATGGCCAAAAAATAGTTTTTTAAAATATAACCACGATATTAAAATATCTTTCTTGGAGCCTATTGAACCAGGAAAAGATAAAAATATTTTTATAAAAGATTTAGAAACTATTATTTATTCCTCTGTTGATAAATTAAATTAATTTTTCTTTCTTCCGAAATCAGGTTTGTCAGTATCTTGACCAGCCTTAATAATATCTTTTCTGATTTCTTTAGTCGAAGCAAATATTTTACTTAATTCCTCTCGATTTTTCGTAGTTATTGCTTTTTTAAGTACCTCAAGATCATCAGAAAACTTATTTAGAACTTTTAAAATATTTTCACTATTATCAATAAAAATATCCCTCCACATGATTGGGTTTGAAGAAGCTATTCTAGTAAAATCTCTTAAGCCGCCTGCACTATATTGAATAATATCATTTCTAAATTTGCTATCATTGCCAATTGCAGTTTTTACAAGGTTGTAAGCTATAGCGTGTGGTAAATGACTAGTTAATGATAAAATATAGTCATGTTCTTCTATTGACATAATCTTAACTTTGCTTCCTAACTGCTTCCAAAATTTTTCTAATTTTTTAATTTCATCAACTTTACTTTCTTCTTCGGTAGAAATAATACACCATCTATTTTCAAAAAGTTTTGAAAAACCTGACTTTGGACCGCTCTCTTCTGTGCCGGCTATCGGATGTGAGCTAATCCAAACAATATCTTTTAAATTAAGATTTTTTATAATTTTATTAACTTCTTTTTTTACTGATCCAGTATCAGTTAATATTACATTTTTTTTTAGGTTGTTTTTTATAGATAAAATTATCTCTTTATAACTACTTAATGGAGCAGAAATAATTATTAAATCAGAATTCTCAACACATTTATTAATATCATTAAAAATATTTTGACAAAGATTTTCTTGTTTTATATATGAAAGTACTTCTTTGGATCTGTCAAAAACTCTTACTTCCTTTGAGATTTTTTTTTCATTAATTGCTCTTAAAATCGATGAACCTATTAAACCACATCCGATTATTGATATACGATTAAACATCACAAAGCTTTTTAATTTTAGAAATAAATTTTTTATTCTCGATAGTGTTACCTATTGTAACTCTAAGAGAGTTTTTAATATTATAAATACTCATTCTTCTTAATAAAATTCCTGAGTTAAATAAAGCTTTAAATACACTGTCTGAGGAGATTTTTTTTCTGTCGAAATTCAATAGAAAGAAGTTAGCATTAGTCTGATTGGTTTCGATTTTAAGTTCTTTAAAAACCTGAAAAAAAATTTTTTTCCATTTACTTACGTGTTTTAATTCCCTTTTTATCCATTTCTTATCTTTGATGCTTGCACTACTTGCAAATATTGCTGGAGTATTGATATTAAAAGGTGGTCTTATTTTTTCTAAATTTTGCACTATGTTTTTTGGCCCATAAGCCCAACCAACTCTTAAGCTAGCCAATCCATATAGTTTAGAGAATGTTCTTGTTACAATCACATTTTTGTAATTTGAAAAAAGTTGTAGTCCAGATGAAAACGAACTTTTATTTGCATATTCAAAGTATGCGTCGTCTATTACTAATAAAATATTACTTCTGAGCTTTTTTCTGAGTTTAAGTAATTCTTTTTTTGAAATAAACGTGCCAGTAGGATTATTGGGATTAGCAATAAATACAATTTTTGTTTTTTTTGTTACACACGATAATATATTATTGACTGAAGTATTATAATTATTTTCTTTTGCATATTTTACCTTTGCAGAGTTCATTATGCTGTACATTCTGTAAATTATAAAACTGAATTGAGAGACGATAACCTCATCATTTTTTTTTAAAAAAAGTCTACAAATCAATTCAAATATTTGGTCAGATCCAGCGCCTAAAAGAATTTGTTTTGGATTAATCTTAAAATTTTTAGCTAATGTTTTTTTTAATACAGTTCCCTGAGAGTCTGGGTATCTTTTAAGATTTTTTAATACTCTTTGGTATTCTTTTAGTGCCTTAGGGCTTGGTCCTAATGCTGACTCATTAGCTGATAATTTGACCTTAATAAATTTTTTTTTTAAAAGGCTCATATCACTTGAGTATTTCATGGTCTTTATATTTATAGTTTTAGGTAGTTTCATAAATTTATTTATTTAATATATAAAAAGTAGCTTTATTTCCATATTTCAATTCACTCTTATAAAAAATTGACAAGTTTGTGTCTATTTAGTACATATACGGAGCGCCGATTTAACCAAATTGCAGGCGTTGGAACAAATGTAGCTAAACAGGGTTTTTGCCCAGTATAGCTGGGCTTTTTTTTTATGAGTAATGAAATTAAAAAACTTAAAGTATCAAAGTCTCTTTTGCTTGATTGTAAGGAGACAATTAAAGATTTCCCTTTAGCATATGAGACCTACGGAAACTTAAATGAAAACAAAGATAACGCAATTTTAGTTTTTCATGCATTAACTGGCGATCAATACGTTAGTGGAACAAATCCAATAACCAAGAAAGATGGTTGGTGGGTATCAGCTGTTGGACCGGGTAAAGCGATAGATACTGATAAGTATTTCGTAATTTGTGCAAATGTTATTGGCGGTTGTATGGGGTCCTGGGGACCAAAGGAAATAAATGAAAAAACAAATGAACCTTATGGTTTAACTTTTCCAGTAATAACAATAAAAGATATGGTTAAAGCTCAAGAAACATTATTGGATCATCTTGGAATAAAAAAACTTTTATGTGCTACCGGAGGATCAATGGGTGGAATGCAGTTACTTCAGTTTTGTGCAACATTCCCGAACAGAACCTTTTCAGCTATACCGATCGCTTGCAGTACAAGTCATAGTGCACAAAATATTGCTTTAAATGAACTTGCAAGACAAGCCATAATGGCTGACCCAATCTGGGATAAAGGGAAATATCTTAAAAAAAATATTCAACCAAAAAATGGATTAGCTGTTGCAAGGATGGTTGGACACATAAGCTATTTGTCTGAAAAGGGTATGCAAGAAAAATTTGGAAGAAAACTTCAAGAAAAAGCTGATTATGAATTTAGTTTTGATGCAGATTTTCAAGTTGAGAGTTATTTAAGACATCAGGGCTTTGCATTTGTTGAAAGATTTGATGCGAATTCAATTTTATATATTACAAGAGCTATGGACTATTTTGATCTATCAAGACAATTTAAAGGCGGGTTAATAGAAGCTTTTAAAAATCAAAAAACAAAATTCTTAATTATATCTTTTTCATCTGACTGGCTTTATACAACAAAGGAAAATAAAGATACTGTGATTGCGCTCAACTCTGCTGGGGCTGATGTGTCTTTTGCTGAAATTAAAACTGATAAAGGGCATGACTCTTTTTTAGTAAATGAACCTGAATTTCTTAAAACTTTAAAGGGTTTTATAGACTCAATGCATATAAAATTTAAAAATGAAAAAAAATGAAAAAAGAATTTAGAGTAATAGCAGATTTACTACCAAAAAATATTAGAGTTCTTGATGTTGGTTGTGGTGATGGATCTTTAATGAGTCACCTTATTGATGAAAAAAATATCGAGGCAAGAGGTTTAGAAATTATAGAGGAAAATGTAAAAAAATGTATTTATAAAGGACTATCTGTTATTGAAGGAAATGCAGAAACTGAACTTCACCAATTTCCAACTAAATCTTTTGACTTCGTTATACTAAGTCAAACACTACAGGCATTTTATAATCCTGAAAAAGTTTTAAAAGACTTATTGAGAATTGGAAAATCTGTAATTATATCAATTCCAAACTTTGGATATTGGAAGGTAAGAACTAGTTTGCTTTTTTTTGGTAAGATGCCAGTAACAAAGACTTTACCAAATTCATGGTATGATACTCCTAATTTACACATGTGTACAATCAAAGATTTTTTTGATTTTTGTATAGAAAAAAAAATTAATATAAGCAAAGTTATAGGTGTTAATGAGGAGTCTACTTCAGAAATAAAAAAAAGTAATCTTGAAATAAAAAATCTTTTTTCAAAGGTTGGAATTTTTTTATTGAAATAAATGCTAAAAATATCAATTATAAAATGTTTATCTGATAATTACAGTTATTTATTACAAGATGAAAACACAAACACTGTAGGAGTTGTAGATCCATCAGAGTTTTTAGCTGTAGATAAAGAGATCAAAAAAAAATATAAAAAATTAGATTTTATTCTCAATACACACCACCATGCTGATCATGTTGGTGGTAATTTGGAATTAAAAGAAAAATATAACTCAAAAATTATATGTTCTTTTCATGATAAAGGGATAATTAAAAATACTGATATAACTTTAAATGATGGAGACACATTTTCATTTGGTAAAACTAATTTTAGAGCAATACATATACCAGGCCATACACTAGGTCATATAGCTTTTTACTCAAAAAACGCTAAAGTTATATTCTCAGGTGATACCCTTTTTTCATTAGGATGTGGAAGAATTTTTGAGGGATCATTTGAACAAATGTTCAACTCAATTGAAAAAATTAAAAAATTACCTTCTGATACTTTAATTTACTGTGGACATGAATATACGAAAAAAAATGGAGAGTTTGCCGTTAGTATTGATGATGAAAACAAATTATTAAAAGAAAGAATTAAAAATGTAGCAAGCAAAGTTAAACAAGGTCTTCCTTCTATACCTGTGAGTTTAAAAAATGAATTGGATACTAATATTTTTTTAAGATGTGAAAATGAAAAAATTAAAAGTAAACTTCAAATGGATAATGCCTCAAAATTAGAAGTTTTTACAAAATTAAGGAATTTAAAAGATCAATTTTAAGATCATTAATCTTGACTTGAAAATCTTTCAAGTTATATTGCCTTTAAATTAAAGGAACATTATTTATGTCTTTTGCAATTATAGAAACAGGTGGAAAACAATACAAAGTATTTCCTAGTCAAATTTTAAAAGTTGAAAAATTAAATATTGAAAAAGGAAAAACTGTTCAGTTTAAAAATGTGCTACTTTTAAACGATAGCAAAAATACTGAAATTGGTAGCCCAAATATTAATGGTGCTATGGTTGAAGCAAAATTACTTGAAAATATTAAAGATAGAACAATTTTAGTTTTCCATAAGCGAAGAAGAAAACATTCTAGAAAAAAAAATGGTCATAGACAAATTCATTCAAAAGTACAGATAACAAAAATTTTGTCTGGTGGAGGTAAAGTAATTGCTGAAGCAAAAATCGAAAAAAAATTGACTAAACCTACACAAAAAGTTGAAAAAGATAAAAAAGCTAAAGTTAAAAAAGATATAAAAAAATAGGTAACTTAAATGGCAACAAAAAAAGCTGGTGGATCATCGCGAAACGGACGGGATAGTAAGGGAAGACGATTAGGTGTTAAAAGGTATGGAAGCCAAAATGTAATACCAGGAAATATTATTGTTAGACAAAGAGGCACCAAAATACACCCAGGTGAAAATGTTGGTATGGGTAAAGATCATTCAATTTTTTCATTAGTAAAAGGTAAAGTAAAGTTTAAAAAATCTAAGTTAAATAGAACTTTTGTTTCTGTAATTCCCAATTAATAAAAAATAACTTAAGTTATTTTATATTCCAAAATGAAATTTTTAGATCAAGCGAAAATTTATATAAAAGCAGGTGATGGAGGTCCTGGATCTTCTAGTTTTAGAAGAGAAAAATTTATAGAATTCGGTGGTCCAGATGGAGGTGATGGTGGTGATGGCGGAGCGATTATTCTTGAGTCTGAACGTAATTTAAATACTTTAATTGATTTTAGGTATACTCAACATTTCAAAGCTGGATCTGGCAAGGCTGGTAGTAAAAGAAATAAAACTGGAGCTAATGGAAAAGATTGTGTTATAAAAATTCCGGTCGGAACTCAAGTTTATGAGGAAGACAATAATACTTTAATTTATGATTTTACCAAAAATAAAGAACGATACCTAATTGCATCTGGTGGAAAAGGAGGACTTGGAAATTTACGTTTCAAAAGTTCAACGAATAGAGCGCCAAGAAAAAAAACTAGTGGTAAAATGGGAGAAGAATTTTGGATTTGGTTGCAGTTAAAAGTAATCGCAGATATTGGAATAGTTGGTTTACCAAATGCAGGTAAGTCTAGTTTACTATCTGCATTGACCAGAGCCAAACCTAAAATTGCCAGTTATCCGTTTACAACTATCAACCCTAATCTTGGAGTTGCTTTTATAAATAACAAAGAAATGACTTTAGCTGATATACCTGGACTTGTAGAAGGGGCACACAAAGGAGTTGGTTTAGGAGATAAGTTTTTAAGACATATAGAAAGATGTAAAGTTTTATTACATCTAATTGATTTAACAGAGGATAATTTGATTAATAATTATCTAAAAATTAGAAATGAACTTGGAAAATATAATGATTCTCTTGCTAAAAAAAAAGAATTGATTGTATTCAATAAATCAGATCTTGTAACTAAGGAAGAAATAGATAAAAAATTAAGAATATTTAAAAATAAAATAAAAAAAAAATACGAAATAATTTCTGTTTTTTTAGATAATGATTTAAAAAATATTAAAAAGATTTTATTAAAAAATGTTACTAGATAATACAAAAAAAATAGTATTTAAGCTTGGGTCATCAACAGTTGTTGATAAAAGAGGAATTTTTAAAAAGAAATGGCTTTCTTCTCTCATTCAAGATATTAAAAAAATTAAAAAAAATAGAAATATTGTAATAGTTTCCTCAGGTGCAATAGCTTTAGGTCAGAGTTATTTGAAAATCAAAAAAAGTAAAATAAAGCTTGAAATGAGTCAAGCAATAGCATCGGTGGGACAAATTAATTTAGTGGATGAATTTAAAAAATTATTTAATAAAAATAAAATTAATATAGGGCAGATTTTAATTACTCCTGATGATACAGAGCAAAGAAGAAGAGCATTAAATGCTAGAAGAACTTTCGAAAATTTATTTAAGCTTGGAGCAATACCTATTGTGAATGAAAATGATACTACGGCTACTACAGAAATTAAATATGGTGATAATGACAGATTGGCAGCAAGAGTGGCCCAGATAATTGGTGCAGATACTTTAATAATTTTCTCTGATGTAGACGGATTTTATGACAACTCGACAAAAAATAAAAATTTAATTAAAGAAATAAAAAAAATAGATAAAAAAATATACTCTTTAGCAAATAAAAAAATCAATACTTATGGATCTGGAGGAATGATAACAAAATTAGAGGCGGCAAAAATATGTATGAACTCTGGTTGTAGAATGTATATAGCTAACGGTCAAAATTTAAATCCATTGAGAAAAATGCTAAAAGATAAAATATATACTTCTTTTATTCCTAAAATATCTACGCTTGACGCAAGAAAGAAATGGATCATAAGCTCTTTAAGTTCGTCAGCAAAGATTTTTATAGATGCTGGAGCAGCAAAAGCATTACTAAATGGAAAAAGTTTATTGCCTGCAGGAATAATGAAAGTTATCGGAGATTTCAAAAAAGGTGAAAATATCCTAATTGTAGATGAAAATGGTATAGATTTAGCTAGAGGTCTTTCCTCTTTTTCTTCTGTTGAAATTAATAAAATTAAAGGTTTGCAAAGTAATCAAATAGAAAATGTTTTAGGATATTCTAGTAAATCAGAGATTGTTCATAAAGACGATATGGTAAAAATTTAATTATGAAATATTTAAAAAATATAGGCAAAAATGCAAAAGAAGCACAAAAAAATTTAAGTAATGTGGACCACAAAAAGATAAATCTGGTTCTAAGAGATTTCAATAGATCACTTTTAAAAGAGAAAAAAAAGATTCTTTCTGCTAACAAAAGGGATATAAAGAAATCAAAAAATAAAAAATTATTAGATCGTTTAGTTCTCAATGATAAAAAGATTGAAGAAATAAGAAAATCAATAAAACAAATTGAAAAATTTAAAAATCCATTAAATAGAATTTTAGAACAATGGAAAAGACCTAATGGTCTTAGAATTAAAAAAGTTACTACTTCAATTGGAGTAATAGGTGTTATTTATGAAAGTCGCCCAAACGTTACAGTTGATGTTGCAGCAATTTGTCTTAAATCAGGAAACTGTTCTGTACTAAGAGGGGGGTCAGATGCATTTGAAACTAATAAAGTCCTTGCTAATCTTTTTAGAAAATCATTACAAAAGAATAAATTAAATAAAAATTGCGTTCAATTTATTGAAAAGAAAGATAAAAAAATTGTCAACTATTTATTGTCATCTATGACTAATTTTATTGATGTAATAATACCAAGAGGAGGAAAAAATCTAGTCAAAAAAGTACAAAAATTTTCTAAAGTACAAGTTATAGGTCACTTAGAGGGCCTGTGTCATATTTATGTTGATAAAGACGCAAATCTAAATGCTGCAAAAAAAATTATTATTAATGCAAAAATGAGAAGAACAAGTATTTGTGGTGCATTAGAAACTTTATTAATTCACTCTAAAAATTTAAAATCTCATGGTGTGCCAATAATTAAAAAATTAATTTCATCTGGTTGTGAAGTATTAGTTGATAAAAAAATAAATAGATTATTTAAAAATAAACTAAAATTAGCTAAAAAGATTGATTGGGAAACTGAATATTTGTCTCCTAAAGTTTCTATAAAATCAGTAAGTAATGTTCAAGATGCTTTAAGTCATATTTCAAAATATGGAACAATGCATACTGATAGTATTATTTCAAAAGACTTTAAAACCGCTAAGTTTTTTTTAAGTAGGGTAAATAGTGCAATAGCAATGCATAACGTATCAACGCAGTTTGCAGATGGAGGTGAGTTTGGTTTTGGAGGTGAGGTCGGAATTTCAACAAATAAACTTCCGCCTAGAGGTCCTGTTGGAGTTAATCAACTAACTTCATATAAATATATTGTCGTTGGGAAAAATTCTGTGAGATCGTAGTTTCTATGATTTTGTCTAAAGAAAAAAAGATTGGTATTTTTGGAGGTAGCTTTGATCCGCCACACAAAGGTCACTTGATGATAGCTAAAAGTGTTATAAAAAAAATAAAACTGAATAAATTATTTTGGCTAGTTGCAAAAAGAAACCCATTTAAAAAGAAAACATATTTAAATCTTAATAAAAGAATGAATTTAAGCAAAAATTTAGTAAAAAATGAAAAAAAAATTATAGTTAAATTTTTAGATAATAAAATGAAATCTTCGAGAACAATAAATAATATTATGTATTTGATGAGAAAAAATAGAAACTCAAAATTTTTTTTGATTATTGGCTCTGATAATCTCATAAATTTTCATAAGTGGAAATCTTGGAAAGAAATTATAAAAGTTACTACTTTGGTTGTATATCCAAGAAATAAATTCCAAAATAAGGCCAAAAAATCAATTATATCAAGATATCTTAACAACAAAAATGTAATATTTATAAAAAGTAAAAAAATAGATATTTCTTCTTCAAAATTGAGAAAAAATTATTTAAAGTTAGTTTCTTAATGAAAATTGACAATATAAAAGTTATCATTGAAAAAATATTAAATGACAATAAGGCTAAAAACATAATCACTATTGATTTAAAAAAAAAATCTTTTGTGGCTGATTATATGATTATTGCCTCTGGTACTTCATCACGGCATTTACAATCTTTATCAGAAATTTTAGTATTTGAATTGAAAAGATTTGGAATAGATAACTGTCGAATTGAGGGTAAAGAAAGTGACTATTGGAAATTGGTCGATGCCATTGATATTATAGTTCATATTTTTCATCCTGAAAAAAGAAAGTTCTACGACCTTGAAAAAATGTGGTCGGAACCCATTCCAAAAGAAAAAGCGATGATATGAACAAACTGATTTTTTTTACTTTAACATTTTTATTTCTATTTAATAATTCGTTTTCAAGTACCAATAATTCAATATATGAAAAAATTGATCTGTTTGGAGAGGTTCTAGAAAAGGTAAAAGATGAATATGTCGATGAAGTTGACCAAAAAGAAATGATGGACTCAGCAATTAATGGGGTGCTTCAGTCATTAGATCCTTATTCTTCTTACATGAATCCAGAATTATTTAAGAGCATGCAAACCGATACAAAGGGCGAATTTGGTGGACTTGGAATTGAAATAGGGATGGAGTCAGGTGTAGTAAAAGTTATTGCTCCTATACCAGATACTCCCGCGGACAAAGCAGGTATAAAAGCTGGAGATTATATTGTTAGAATTGATGGCAAACAAGTTCAGGGAAAGTCTTTAATGGAAGCAGTAAAATTAATGAGAGGGCCGGTTAATACTAATATCAAATTAACAATTAGAAGAAAAGGTAACCGGAAAGCTTTAGAATTTAATATAAAAAGAAAAATTATAGAAATTTCATCAGTTGACTCTAGAATTCTTGGAGAAAAAAAAAATATTGCCTACATTCAATTAAAATCATTTAATGAGAAAAGTGATAAACAATTTTTTAAGATTATTAAAGATTTTGAGAAAAAGTCCAATCCACCCATTGGATATATAGTTGACCTTAGAAATAATCCAGGGGGGCTCTTAACTCAAGCAATTAATATTACTGATTTATTTTTAGATGATGGTGAAATAGTTTCTACTAAAGGAAGGAAAATATCTGAAACTCGAAGATTTTTTGCACGTAAGGGAGATGCAATAAATGGAAAGCCTATTATTGTAATTACTAATAGTGGTTCTGCTTCAGCATCAGAAATTTTTGCTGGTGCATTGAAGGATCATAAACGAGCTATTATTTTGGGAGAAAATACATATGGAAAAGGTTCTGTTCAATCGATAATCCCTCTTAAAAATGGAGGTGGAATGAGACTAACTATCTCAAAATATTACTTACCTTCGGGAAAATCTATTTCAGAAGTAGGTGTTACTCCTGACATTCTTGTTGAAGAAAAAGGAGATGGTTTTAAAATTAATAGTGAAACAGATAATCAGTTAAATTATGCTATTAATCTATTAAAATCTTAATCATGCAAAAAAGTCCGTTGCCTTTAAGAATTGGGGTTGGAGTTGTTGTGTTAAACTCAGACAACATGGTTTTTGTTGGTAAAAGAAAAGATAATCCAGTAGATAAGTGGCAAATGCCACAAGGAGGCGTTGATGATGGAGAGAGTTTATCTGACGCAATGAAAAGAGAGCTTCAAGAAGAAACAGGTATAAAAAATGTAAAAATCTTAAAAGAATTAGATTATTGGCTAGAATATAATTTGCCTAAGGACCTTATTGGAATAATTTGGAAAGGAAAGTTTCGAGGGCAAAAACAGAAGTGGTTTATAACTAGATTTTTAGGTGATGAAAGTGAAATCGATTTGAATACTCAAAAACCTGAATTTATAGAGTGGAAATGGCTAAAAATAGATGATTTACCAAATGTAATTGTAGATTTTAAAAAACATGTTTATGAAAAATTGCTTATTGAGCTTAAAAGAATTACTAAGCAATCTCTTTAAGAGATTCTATTTTATAAGATAGAATATATCTTTCTTTATCATTAATTTCGCTTGAATTTAGTTTCTCCGTCGAATTTTTTATAATATTTTCTTTTATTGTTCCTGTTAAATCTTTAACATTTATAACCGTAGATGAGAGTATTAGGAGATTATTTTTTGAAAACTCTACAGTGCCTTCCTCAACAAAAAAAGCTTCTTTTTTATTACTATTAGAGACCTGTATATAACCTGGTCTTAAATAAGTAATCAAGGCTATATGGTCTTTAAGAATTGTCATTTGACCTTCAAATGCAGGTATACTTACTTCCTCTACTTCAGACTTTAAAACTATTTCATTTGGACTAATTATTTCTAAATTAAATTTTTCTGACATTATTTTGCAGCTTCTTTTGCCATTTTTTCAGCTTTTTCTATAGCTTCCTCGATAGTTCCAACCATATAAAATGCAGCTTCTGGTAAATTGTCATGCTCACCTTTGCAGATGGCATCAAAACCTTTAATGGTTGAGTCGAGGTCCACTAATTTACCAGGAGATCCAGTAAATACCTCGGCAACAAAAAATGGTTGAGATAAAAATCTTTGAATTTTTCTTGCTCTAGCAACTGTAAGTTTATCCTCTTCTGAAAGCTCATCCATTCCAAGAATTGCAATTATATCTTGTAAAGATTTATATGCTTGTAATATTCTCTGCACCTCTCGAGCTACTCTATAATGTTCCTCTCCAACAATTCGTGGGTCAAGAATTCTTGATGTAGAATCTAAAGGGTCTACTGCAGGATAAATACCTAATTCGGCAATTTGTCTCGATAAAACTGTTGTTGCATCAAGGTGAGAGAAAGAAGTAGCTGGAGCAGGATCTGTTAAGTCATCTGCAGGAACATATATAGCTTGAACAGATGTTATCGAGCCCTTGCTAGTTGTTGTAATTCTCTCTTGAAGATTTCCCATATCTGTAGCTAATGTTGGTTGATAACCAACGGCAGAAGGAATTCTACCTAGTAGAGCAGATACCTCTGAACCAGCTTGAGTAAATCTGAAAATATTGTCGACGAAAAATAAAACATCTTGACCTTCTTTATCTCTAAAATATTCAGCAACAGTTAAGCCTGTCAGAGCAACCCTTGACCTTGCTCCAGGTGGTTCGTTCATTTGACCATAAACTAAAGCTGCTTTAGATCCTTTGCCATCTTTTTTTATAACGCCAGACTCTATCATCTCATGGTACAAATCATTTCCCTCTCTAGTTCTCTCACCAACTCCTGCGAAAACTGAAAAACCTCCATGTGCTTTTGCAATATTATTTATAAGTTCCATAATAATTACAGTTTTTCCAACTCCAGCTCCACCAAATAAACCAATTTTTCCACCTTTGGAATAAGGAGCTAATAAATCTACAACCTTAATTCCAGTTGCCAATATTTCAGTCTCTGTGGACTGTTCAGTAAATTTTGGTGCTTGCCTATGAATTGGCCATTTTTCTTTAGTCTTTACTTCTCCCTTCTCATCAATCGGTTGACCTATCACATTAATAATTCTGCCTAAGGTTTCAGGACCTACTGGTATACTAATCGGAGATCCAGTATTAATAACAACATCACCTCTTTTAAGCCCTTCAGTAGAGTCCATTGCTATTGTTCTTACTCCACTCTCACCTAAGTGCTGAGCTACTTCTAAAATTAATTTATTTTTTCCAATGTTTACTTCTAATGCAGTGAGTATCTCTGGTAAATCTTGCTCGAAACTTACATCGACTACTGCTCCAATTACCTGTGTTATTTTTCCTGTCTTGCTCATATTATAAACTTTCAGCTCCTGATATTATTTCAATCAATTCTTTTGTAATAGAAGCTTGTCTAGTTCTATTGTAATTTATAGTTAATTTTTCAACCAATTCTCCAGCATTTCTGGTCGCATTATCCATAGCGGTCATTCTAGATCCTTGTTCACTTGCTGCATTTTCTAAAAAAGCTTTAAAAATTTGAGTTGAAATATTTTTGGGTAAAAGATTTTCTAATATTTCATCCTCCTCAGGTTCAAATTCATAAAAATCATCTGTTGTAGACTCACTCGATGACTTCTCTTTTTTAGCTGGTATAATTTGTTGAGCTTGAGGAATTTGAGTAATAACATTTTTAAAATTATTGTAAAATAGTATACACTTATCAAATTCATTTTTATGGAAAAGATCCAAAATAATTTGACCTACCTCCTCAGCTTCCAGAAAAGAAATTTTTTTTCTTTCTTTAAAACTTAATTTTTTAATAACATATTTGCCGTAATCTCTTTTTATTTGGTCCAAACCTTTTGTGCCCACAGTAATGATTTTTAACGTTTTTCCCTCCTTTAAGATTTTTTGAAAATTAGTTTTTGCTAATCTGCAGATATTAGTATTG
This sequence comes from uncultured Pelagibacteraceae bacterium, assembly GCA_902554215.1. Lineage (GTDB taxonomy): Bacteria > Pseudomonadota > Alphaproteobacteria > Pelagibacterales > Pelagibacteraceae > Pelagilacustribacter. The sequence goes on along the minus strand of CACDNS010000001.1, from coordinate 25,020 downwards.
AAACCTCCACAAAGACCTCTGTCAGCAGTCATAAGAACACATAAATAGGTTTTATCTTGTCCAGTACCTGCGATTAATTTTGGTGCTGTCTCTTTCTCAGTTATAGAATTAGCAAGATTATTAATAATGTTTCTCATTTTTTCACTATAAGGCCTACCTTTTTCAGCGTTTTCTTGGGCTTTTCTTAATTTTGCTGCAGCGACCATTTTCATGGCTTTTGTGATTTTTTGAGTAGATTTTACGCTTGTTATTCGCTTTCTAAGATCATCTAAACTAGGCATAATTTATAAACTTTTTTTATATTCCTCTATTGTTTGCATTAAAATCTTCTCTGTATCTTCCTCCAGCTTTCCAGTAGACTGAATTTTATCTATCAGTTCTGGTTTGTCACCTTTGATTTTTTCAATAAGACCTGTTTCGAATGATTTAATCTTATTTAACTCTACATCATCTAAAAAACCTCTAACTCCTGAAAATACTGCTATCACTTGTTCAGCAACTTTTAATGGAGAGTATTGGTTCTGTTTTAAAATTTCTGTTAATTTAGAACCTCTATTTAAAAGTTTTTGTGTAGAAGCGTCCAAATCAGAACCAAACTGAGCGAATGCTGCCATTTCTCTATATTGAGCCAATTCTAACTTAATTGATCCTGCAACTTTCTTCATTGCTTTAGTCTGAGCAGCTGATCCTACTCTAGAAACTGAAAGACCAACGTTAACAGCTGGTCTAATTCCTTGGTTAAATAGTTCTGTTTCAAGAAAAATTTGTCCGTCTGTAATAGAGATTACATTTGTTGGAATATATGCAGAAACGTCACCTGCTTGAGTTTCAATAATTGGTAAAGCAGTAAGTGAACCACCACCATTAGCATCACTAAGTTTTGCAGCTCTTTCTAATAATCTACTATGTAAATAAAATACATCACCAGGATAAGCTTCTCTACCTGGAGGTCTTCTTAATAAAAGTGACATCTGTCTATATGCCACAGCTTGTTTAGATAAATCATCGTAAATTATTAAGGCATGCATTCCGTTGTCTCTAAAGTACTCTCCAATTGTACAGCCAGTATAAGGTGCCAAAAATTGTAATGGTGCAGAATCTGATGCTGTGGCAGATACTATAGTCGTATATTTCATAGCTCCTGCATCCTCTAAAGTTTTTACAATTTGCGCTACTGTTGATCTTTTTTGGCCAATAGCTACATAAACACAATACAACTTTTTTTTCTCATCATTAGACTCGTTAATTTCTTTTTGATTTATTATAGTATCTATAGCCACAGCTGTCTTTCCTGTTTGACGGTCTCCAATTATTAATTCTCTTTGCCCTCTGCCTATAGGAATTAAACTATCAATTGCCTTTAAACCTGTTTGCATAGGTTCGCTTACAGACTGTCTAGGAATAATACCTGGGGCTTTAACTTCTACTCTTTTTCTTTGAGCTTTATCATTTAAATTACCTTTTCCATCAATTGGATTTCCTAGTCCATCGACAACTCTTCCTAATAAATCTTTTCCAACAGGAACATCAACAATAGAGCCTGTTCTTTTAACTGTGTCGCCTTCTTTTATTTTTCTGTCATCACCAAATATAACTACTCCAACGTTATCACTCTCCAAATTCAATGCCATTCCTTTAGAACCGTCGTCAAATTCCACCATTTCTCCAGCCTGTACATTATCTAAGCCATATATTCTAGCTATACCATCTCCAACAGTTAAAACTTTTCCTACTTCTGTAACTTCCGCTTTATCACCAAAATTTTTAATTTGTTCCTTTAAGATTTTTGTTATTTCGGATGGATTAATTGCCATATTACAGCTCCAACATTAATTTTTCGATTTTTTTTAATTTATTTTTTATGGAAGTGTCAATCATAAGGCTGCCAATCTGAACTTTAAGACCGCCTAATAGACTTTCATCAACTCTATTGTTAAAGACTATTTTCGAACCAATTGCCTGAGATAATTCGCTATTTAAAGAAGTAATTTCCTCGGAAGATAGTTTTTTCGATGAGGTCAATGTAGCAGTAAGTTCTCCTCTTTTTTTAGAACTTAATATTAAAAATTTAGAAAAAATTTGTTTAGTGTAAAAAATTCTTCTCTTCACAACTAAAATTGATAAAAACTTTTCTAAAGTTTGAGAAAATTTCATAATTTTTGAAATTTCTTTAATAACTTTAATTTGATTAATATAAAGTTGAGTAGGGTTTTTTACAAAATTTTCTAGTTCCTGACTTGATATATATAATTCTAAAAAATCTCTCACATTTTTTTCAACAGTATCTAATTCTGAATTTTCTTTAGAAAGCTCAAATAGAGCTAGAGCATATCTCTCGGAAGTTTCTGTTGAAAAAGATTTATTTGAGCTCAATTTTTTACCTATTAATGATTGTTTTAAAGAATTTTATGAAGTTTCGTATCACATGAGAATATACTCTTCAAGATGACAGAATAATTGAATTAAGTAAAATTTATTGGATCAACATCAACTGTAAGTTTAATTTTTTTCGAAATTTGAAGATTTTGTAAAAATAATGCAAGTTTCTTTTGTATCAAAGCGTTACTTTTTGTTTTAAGCAAAAGTCTAGTCCTGTAATATTTTCGTATTTTAAAAACTGGAGAAGAAATTGGCCCTAAAACTTTCAGTTCTTTGATTTTTATAAGTTTTTTTTTTATTTCTTGTGCTCCCCTCAAACTATCGTCATTAGATTTTGAAGACACAATCAGAGCTATCAAACGTGAAAAGGGAGGAAGATTATTTTTTTCTCTCATTAGGAGTTCATTTTTTAAAAATTTTTCTGGATCGTTAGATATTAGATCTTTTAAAGTTTCATTTAATGGAAAATAAGTCTGATAAATTACTAAAGATTTATTTGAAAATCTTCCTGCTCTACCACTTAATTGATTGTAAAGCTGTATATTTTTTTCTGTAGTTCTTAAGTCGTACCCCATTCCTGAGAAATCTGCATCTACTATAACTATACAATTTAATTTAGGAAAGTTAAAACCTTTTGAAATTAATTGTGTTCCAATAAGAATATTTATTTCATTTTTTTCAATTTTTTTTAAAATATTTTCACTTTCTGATTTTTTTAATAAAAAATCACTAGAAATTATTTTTGTTATTTTATTCGGAAAAACTTTTTTCAATTCATCATATATTTTTTCAACACCTGGTCCATACATTTGAAAATCACAATTTTTTTGAGTTTTACATTTTGTTTCTTTTTTAGTTTTAAAACCACAGTAGTGACAAACTAATTTTTTAATGATTTTATGGTATGTCAAATATATTGAGCAGTGAGGACAAATATGTTTAAAGCCACATTTTTTACAAATTAAGAACGGAGCGTACCCTCTGCGATTTAAAAAAAATAAAACTTGTTCGCCTTTATTTAAATATTTTTTAACTAGTTCTATAGTTTCAAATGCTATGAATTGATCCTTTTTTAAAGATGAATAATTTAAATTTACAACTTCAGTATCTGGCAAAGGAAAATCACTATATCTTTTTGAAATTTTAGTTAAATTATATTTTCTGTCTTTTATATTATTAAACGTTTCTAATGATGGAATTGATGAAACAAGATTTATTGGAACGTTCTCAAATGATGCTCTTGAAATAGCCATATCTCTTGCATTATAAATGAGTCCCTCACCTTGTTTATATGACTGATCATGTTCTTCATCTACAATTATTAAACCTAATTTTTTAAAAGGTAATAACAATGATGATCTTGCTCCGATGACTAGTTTTATTTTATTGTTTAATATTCCTTGCCAGATTTTTCTTTTATTTTTAACTGTAATTTTTGAGTGCCAAACTGCAGGAATAAACCCAAAAAAATCTATAAATCTTTGTTGAAATTGTTTAGTTAAAAAAATTTCAGGCAACATTATCAGTACTTGTTTTTTTTTATTTAGAATATCTTTTATTCTTTCAAAATAAACTAATGTCTTTCCAGATCCGGTTACGCCCTGAAGAACTGATACATTAAAAGTGTTTCCATAACTTTGGAGGTTTTTTAAAGATTTATTTTGTTCTTTGTTTAAAAAAAACTTTTTTCTTTTTTTTGATATTTCTGTATTTTGATTTTTTTCAATCTTAAGAAGATTACTTTTATTTCCTATACACATTTTAAGGACCATTCCTTTAGAAACTAAATTGTACATTGAAAACCAGTTAATAAAGTTTATAAGACTCCTATTAATTGAAATTTTTTCTAATTTTCTTTCAATACTTCTAATTTTAATATTTTTAGACGTAGGTTGAACTTTGTCCCAAATAACACCAACCTCTTTGCTTTTTCCGAAGGGTACGATTACAAAATCCCCTTCTTTTAAAGATGTTGTATTTTCTGAACGATATGTCAGTGGGTAATTAAATATCCTAGGAATTAAAACAGGAATATACATTCTTAGATACTAATTAAAATTTTAATTTTTAAAAATGAATTGGTCTTTTATCAACAGATAACGCAGCTTCTTTAATTGCTTCAGTATGAGTTGGGTGTGCGTGGCAAGTTCTAGCTATATCCTCAGCGCTCGCACCAAACTCCATGCCTAAAGCCATTTCAGCTATCATGTCTCCGCTGTGAGGACCGATAATGTGAACACCTAAAACCTTGTCTGTTTTAGCATCGGCCAAAATTTTTACAAATCCATCTGTTTCATTATTTACTTTTGCTCTTGAATTAGCCAAAAAAGGAAATTTTCCTATTTTGTAATTTATTTTTTCTTTTTTAAGTTCTTCCTCAGTTTTTCCAACAGCTGCAACCTCTGGAGAGGTATATATCACTCCAGGGATAACGTTATAATTAACATGCCCTGCTTGACCAGCTATAATTTCTGCTACAGCTATTCCCTCCTCCTCAGCTTTATGTGCTAGCATTGGTCCTTTAATTACATCTCCTATTGCATAAATATTATTAATTGAAGTTTGAAATTTATCATTAATTTCTATTCTTCCCTTTTCATCTTTTTTAATTCCAATTTTGTTTAAGTTTAATCCTTCAGTATAAGGTTTTCTGCCTACTGAAACCAAAACCTTTTCGCAATCCAATCTTGTTTTTTCAGAAGTTTTATTATCTATGAATTCTATGATCGCTTTATTGGAGCCATTAGAAACACCAGTAACTTTACAATTTAATTTGAAATTAATTCCTTGTTTTTTTAAAATTTTTTGAAATTCATTTGAAATTTCTCTATCCATTCCTGGAGTTATGTGATCTAAGAACTCGACTACAGTAACTTTAGAACCTAGTCTAGACCAAACTGATCCCATTTCTAGACCTATATAACCTCCTCCAATAATAGCTAAAGTTTTTGGAACTTTGGATAAAGACAGCGCGCCAGTAGATGAAATTATGTTTTTTTCATCTATTTCTACCCCTGGAAGAGAGGCTGGGCTCGATCCGGTAGCAATTATAATATTTTTTCCTTTATAAGAGTTCTTTTTTCCGTTTTCATATACTACAACATCATTTTTAGAAAAAATTGCCCCTTTGCCTTTTATATATGTAACTTTATTTTTTTTAAATAAGAATTCAACACCCTTAGTTAAAACTTGAATTGATTTATTTTTATTCACCATCATTTTCTCAATATTAAGTTTGATGTCAGAAATTTCTATACCCTGTTCGTTAAATTCCTTTTTTGCTTTTTTATAATTATCAGAAAGATTTAACAGGCTCTTTGAAGGTATACAGCCAACGTTCAAGCAGGTACCACCTAAAGCACCTCTTGACTCGATACAAGCAGTTTTTAAACCTAATTGAGCAGCTCTAATTGCACAAACATAGCCGCCGGGGCCCCCACCAATAACAATGACGTCAAAATTATTTTCCATTTTATAAATTTAAGAATAATCTTTTTGGTTGCTCTAAGCTCTCTTTAACAGTTTTTAAAAAAGAAACTGCTTCTTTGCCATCTATAATTCTGTGATCGTAAGATAAGGCTAAATACATCATCGGTCTTATACTTACACTGCCGTTTTCAACGATTGGTCTTTCAATAATATTATGCATACCCAAAACTGCTGACTGAGGCGGGTTTAATATTGGCGTTGATAGCATAGATCCATATATCCCACCATTAGTAATTGTAAAAGTTCCCCCTTGTAGATCATCAATACTAATTTTTCCATCTCTCGCTTTTTGACTTAATAAAGAAATATTTTTTTCGATATCTGCAAAAGACATTTGGTCAGTGTTCCTTAAAACAGGAACTACAAGTCCTCTATCTGTTCCAACGGCTATACTAATATTGTAGTAATTTTTATAAACTATTTCATCGTCTTGTATCTCGGCATTTATTACAGGGTAATTTTTGAGTCCAATAACACATGCTTTCACAAAGAAAGACATAAATCCTAACTTTGTAGAATATTTTTTTTGAAACTCATCTTTATAATTATTTTTCATTTGAATAACTTCTTGCATATTAACCTCATTGAAAGTTGTTAGCATAGCAGCACTCTCTTGAGCATCTTTTAGTCTTTTAGCAATAGTTAGTCTCAATCTTGTCATTTTTATTCTCTCTTCGGGTCCATGAGCTAATCTTCTTTTAGAAGGCTCTGGTTTAGCACCCATAAGTCCTAGCAAATCCTCTTTTAAAATAATTCCATTTCTTCCTGACCCTTCGATATCATCTAAATTTAACTTAGTTTCTGCAGCTAATTTTCTTGCTGCTGGAGAGAATGTTTTTTCAACTTTTTTAGTTTCTTTTATTTTTTCCTTTTCTGATAAATTATTAAGTATTAATGGCTCCTCTGTCTTATCAAGATTTTGCTCCTCCAAGATTAGCGGTGTTTCCTCTATATTTGATTTATCTTCTTTTTCTAAAGTAAGAGGCTCAGGAACTGTTTGTTTTTTTTCATTTTTTAGTTTTGTAACTTTTGCTACTTTTTCCTGTTTTTTTATTGGAGGAGTATATTTTTTTACTTCTTTTACTTCTTTTTCGGTTGAATTGATTTTGGAACCAATAGTTCCCAACACAGCACCCACATTAACTGTTTGACCTTCTTTAACTGTTATATTTTGTAAAGTACCATCAGATGGAGATGGAACTTCAACATTTACTTTGTCTGTCTCTAATTCAACAAGAGGCTCATCGGAAGCTACTTGATCTCCTTGGTTTTTTAACCACTTTGATACTGTAGCTTCTGTTACCGACTCACCTAAAGTTGGAACTAATATTTTTTGAGACATGAATTAAAACTTTCCTACTACCTTTTCTAATATTTCATTTTGCTCTGCAAGATGTTTTTTTAGATATCCACTAGCTGGTGAAGCGGCTGGCATTCTACCAATATATTTAATTTCTTTATTATCGGCTTTTATATAGTTTAAACTCCATTGGATATAGTTTCTTACAGTATTCCACGCACCCATATTTTGTGGCTCTTCTTGACACCAAAAAAATTCAGTTTTTTTTCTAAATCTTTTTAATACATTAGCGAGTGATTTTACGGGAAATGGATATAATTGTTCTATTCTAATAATAAATACATTTTTATTTTTATTTTTTTCTCTTGCTTGAAGAAGATCAAAATAAATTTTTCCAGAACAGATTACTACTTTCTTTATTTTTTTATCTTCTACAAGTTTGATTAAATTATTTTTTTGTAAGTCTGCATGATCAACTAGGACTCTATGAAAAGTATTTTTTTTAGTAAAATCCTCAATGTTAGAGGTACACATTTTATTTCTTAATAAAGATTTTGGTGTCATAACGATCAAAGGTTTTCTAAAATCTCTGTGGATTTGTCTACGCAAAGCATGAAAATAATTTGCTGGGGTTGTACAATTCACAACTTGAATATTTTCCTGGGCACATAATTGTAAAAATCTCTCTAGTCTAGCTGATGAATGCTCTGGCCCCTGTCCTTCGTAACCATGTGGTAGTAACATTACCAGACCATTAGCTCTTGCCCATTTTCTCTCTGCTGACGCAATAAATTGGTCTATAATAACTTGGGCACCGTTTGCAAAATCTCCAAACTGCGCTTCCCAAATTACAAGGGTAGTTGGCTCTGATAGAGCATAACCATACTCAAAACCTAGTACAGCCATTTCTGAAAGCAAACTATCTATTATTTCAAATCTTTTTTGATTTTTTGAAATATTATTTAGTGGAATATATTTACTTCCATTTAATTGATCTTTCAGAACAGAATGGCGTTGGCTAAAAGTTCCTCTTGCAGAGTCCTGTCCTGATAGTCTCACTGGATAACCCTCATCTAGTAAAGTTGCAAACGCAAGATGTTCTGCTGTTGACCAATCAAAACCTTTTCCAGTTTGAAACATCTTTTTCTTATTTTCAAATATCTTTTTCAAAGTTGGATGAGCATTAAAAATTTCAGGTATGAAAGTAATTTTTTCACCAATTTTTTTTATTTTTTCTACTGGGACACCTGTAACACCACGTTTATCTTTTCCTCTTTCTGGTTTAAATCTTGACCAAACACCCTCATACCACTCTAGTTTTGGTTTGTATTCTTTAGCAGTTTTGAACTGTTCCTCCAAAAGATTTTTAAATTTTATTTTCATACTATTAAATTCTTCAGAAGTGATTACGCCTTCTTCAATTAATTTTTCCGAATAGATATTAAGTGTAGTTGGATGTTTCTTTATTTTTCTGTACATTGTAGGTTGAGTAAAAGATGGTTCGTCTCCTTCGTTGTGACCAAATCGTCTATAACAAATCATATCTATAACTACATCTTTATTAAATTTTTGTCTGTAGTCAGTGGCAATTTTTGCACAATGTGTCACTGCCTCTGGATCATCGCCATTAACATGTAAAATTGGCGCATCAACCATTTTTGCTAAATCAGATGGATAAGGTGAAGAACGAGCAAATTTAGGGCTAGTTGTAAATCCTATTTGATTATTAACAATTATATGTATTGTGCCTCCAGTATTATGACCAGGCAGGCCTGACATTGCAAAACACTCCGCAACAACTCCTTGTCCTGCAAATGAAGCATCGCCATGAATTAATACTGGTACTACTTGTTTTCTTTTTTGGTCTTTATGGAAAAATTGTTTAGCTCTTACTTGTCCAAGCACAACAGGATTTACTGCTTCAAGATGTGAAGGATTATCGGTCAAGGATACATGTACTAGGTTGCCGTCAAATTCTCTATTTGATGAAGCCCCTAAATGATATTTTACATCTCCAGTAGAATCAGAACTGAAAGATGCATACTCTCCTGCAAATTCATTAAACATTCTTTTGTAGGATTTTTGTAACACATTTGCTAGAATATTTAATCTACCTCTATGAGGTTGACCTATTTTTACCTCTTTAAAACCAAGATGCCCCCCTTTTTTTATTATTTGTTCCAAAGCGGGTATTAAAGCTTCTCCTCCATCGAGTCCAAATCTTTTAGTTCCAACAAATTTTACAGCTAAAAATTTTTCGAAGCCTTCTGCTTGGATAAGTTTGTTTAAAATTGCTTTTTTTCCATTTTCTGTAAATTTTAAATGATTTTCTTGTTTTTCCATTCTTTCTCTAAACCATTTTTTTTCGGCTGGATCAGATATATGCATATACTCAACACCAATAGTTGAACAATATATTTTCCTAAAAAATGTAAGGATCTCATTTATTGTGGCGAAGCCATCTTTCATGTAAGCGCCTACATAAATTTTCTTATTATAATCTTCTTTTTTAAAGCCATGATCACTTGGGTGTAAATCTTCAAGATATTTCCTCTCCATCATTCCTAAAGGATCTAATTTTGCTATTAAATGTCCTCTTATTCTATATGCTCTTATTAAAGCGATGGCTTTTACGGACTCCTCTGTATCTATTTTAGTATTATCGTCTGTTAATAAATTTTCTTTTAAATTTTTTTCAATATTTTTTGTGCCTAAATAACTTTTTTTGACCTTAGACCAGCTTGGTCCTTTTAGGTTTTTTAATATAATTTCCTCATTATCTTTGAGACCATCAAAAAATAATTTCCAATCTTTAGGGAGGTCACCTGGATTAGATAAATAATCAGAGTAAAACTTCTCAATAAAAGAAGAATTAACCCCAGTTAAAAATGAAGTTTTTTTATAGATGTTGTTATCTTTTGAAGAAGACATTTGATGGCTTATTTTAACATAAATTTATAAAAATCAACCATTAAGTTTATCATAAAGTGTTTTACCAATGTCTGCAGGAGATTTAGAAATGGTAATATCAGCTGATTTCATAAATTCTATCTTATCTTCAGCTCCGCCTTTTCCTCCAGATATTATCGCGCCAGCATGTCCCATTCTTCTTCCTGGAGGAGCGGTCAGTCCAGCAACAAAACCAACCACAGGTTTTTTAATTTTAGACTTTTTTAAAAATTCTGAAGCTTCTTCCTCGGCTGAGCCACCAATTTCACCAATCATAACAATAGATTGTGTTTCTTCATCTCTTAGAAAAAGCTCTAAACAATCAATAAAGTTTGTTCCATTAATAGGATCGCCGCCTATACCAATACAGGTAGACTGTCCCATTTGATTTGCGCTCGTTTGTGCAACTGCTTCATAGGTTAAAGTTCCTGATCTAGAAACAATTCCAACTGAACCTTTTTTGTGGATGTTTCCAGGCATAATTCCAATCTTACATTCTCCAGGAGTTATTATTCCTGGGCAATTAGGTCCAATTAATCTACTTTTGCTTTTAGATAGCTCACTTTTAACTTTTAACATGTCATTAATTGGAATGCCTTCAGTTATACAAACAATCAATTCTATTTTTGCCTCTATTGCTTCTATTATTGCATTTGCTGCAAATTTTGGAGGGACATAAATCATTGTAGCATTTGGATTTGTATTTTTCTTAGCTTCCAATACAGTATTAAAAACTGGTAAATCTAAATGTTTTGTACCTCCTTTTTTTGGTGTCACACCACCAACTAGGTTAGTTCCGTATTTTATTGCTTGTTCAGAGTGAAATGTTCCATGAGTACCAGTAAAACCTTGACAAATTAATCTGGTTTTTTTGTTAACTAAAACTGACATTTATTTTATTGCCTCAACTACTTTTTTTGCTGCATCATTTAAATCTGTAGCAGACAGAATTTTTAAACCAGATTTATCTAATATGGCTTTACCTTCAGTAAAATTTGTTCCCGCTAATCTTACAATAAGTGGTATGCTTAATTTGCTTTCTTTAGCCGCATCAACAACTCCTTGGGCAAGAACATCGCAGCGCATAATACCTCCAAAAATATTTATTAAAATAGCTTTAACATTTTTATCAGAAAGTATTAGTTTAAATGCAGCAGAAACTTTTTCCTTTGAAGCACCTCCACCTACATCTAAGAAATTTGCAGGTTCTTTCCCATAAAGTTTAATTATATCCATTGTTGCCATTGCCAAACCAGCTCCGTTAACCATACAACCTATCGACCCATTAAGTTTTATATACGCCAAGTCATATTTTTTAGCTTCGATCTCTTTAGGATCTTCTTCATTTAAATCTCTAAGCTTAAATATCTCTGGTTGTCTGAACATTGCATTATCATCAAAATTCATTTTGGCATCCAGACAAATTATTTTTCCTTCAGTAGTTATAATAAGTGGATTAATCTCGACCAAACTAGCATCCTTATCTTTTAAAATTTTAAGTAAAGAATAAATTAATTTTTTTCCCTCTATTTTTTGTTTTTCATCTAGGTTGAAGGGTTTTATAATTTGTTCAATTTGTTTGTCTTTAATTTCTTCTGTTGGGTCAATCTTAGTTGTTATAATTTCTTCAGGATTTTCTTTAGCAACTTTTTCAATATCTACCCCACCTTTAGTGCTACTTATAAAAGCAATTTTTGAACTTGCTCTGTCAACTAAGCAAGAAAGATAAAATTCTGCAGATATATTTGAGGCTTCTTCTATGTAAAGCTTTTTAACCTCTTTGCCTTTGAGTCCTGTTTGATGAGTAACTAAAATTTTTCCAAACATTTTTTTAGCTTCATCTTTAACTTTATCTATTCCTTCTACTAACTTAATGCCTCCAGCCTTTCCTCTACCTCCAGCGTGAATTTGAGCTTTTAAAACAAATTTTTTTCCTCTTAGTTGAATTAACTTATTCTCAATTTCTGAGATTTTAGAGATTACGAAACCATTTAAAACTGGAGCGCCATTGTCTTTTAAAATCTTTTTGGCTTGATATTCATGAATGTTCATCTGACTGGGTTTATACTTTAATTGTTTTCTTTTTTATAGTAAATTTTATCTTAATTTCAAATGATTGAAAAAAATATTAGTAATTCAAAAAAAATTACATTTGTATTATTTTTATTATTTTTTTTAGTAGGCACTTTGACCTATAAAGATTACGGTATATCTATAGATGAAGAATTTCAAAGATCCTCTGGATTGTACTGGTTAAAATATGTATTAGAATTTACCCCTTTTGAGGAATTGAGTAGAGAAGTAGCTGATAGGTTTGCTCAATCAAAAGGTTTTACTGTTTCACATGCTGAAGATCATCCTTTTTATGGAGTCATCTTTGATTTACCAGCAGCTTTCTTAGAAGTTATTTTTAAAATAAATGATCCAAAAAATTATTTTCACTTAAAGCATTTTTTAACTTTTGTTTTATTTTTTGTTGGAGTAATTTTTTTTTACAAAACATTATTAAATAGATTTTCAAACTATAGAGTAGCTTTAATTGGAGGATTATTTTTTATTTTATCCCCTAGAATTTATGGTAATAGTTTTTACAATCCTAAAGATATAATCTTTTTATCTCTTTTAAGCATATCAATTTATTTTTGTTTTAAATTATTTGACAAAATGAATTATAAAAATTTTTTACTTTTTGCGTTTTTTACTGCATTAAGTACTTCGCAGAGAATGTATGGAATTTTTTTACCACTATCATTTATTGGGTTTTATTTTTTAAGTGTTTTGTCAAAAAAAGAAGACATAAAATATATAAAGGGTGTAATTTTTTTTTGTTTTACATTTTTATTATTTTTAACTTTATTTTGGCCTTACCTATGGAGTAACCCATTTATAAACTTCCTAGAAGCTTACAAGTACTTTTCTCACCATTCTCATTTAACAGGAATTAAAATGCTATTTAATTCTGATTATATTAGAGGCGACTCTGTACCTTATAGTTATATAATAACCTGGATAAGTATCACTACTCCAGTCCTTTACATATTTTTATTTATTATTGGTTATTTTTATATTTTAAAAAGATTTTTTTTAAAATTTTTAAATATCAAAACTAAAAATTATTATTATGATCTTTGGAGAAGTAAAAAAGAAAAGAAAGACTTATTTATCTTATTTAATTTTACATGCATTATTTTTTATTTAATCTTATTTGATGTAAGTATATTTACTGGATGGAGACATCTTTACTTTAATAACATATTTATTATTTATATTGCTTCTTATTCACTTTATTTAACTTTTCTAAATTCAAATTTAAAAACAAAACAAAATTTCATTCTATCAATTATATCTCTTTACTTAATTTTTATTTCATATAAAATGATCATATATCATCCCTTCCAAAATGTTTATTTTAATAGTTTTTTCAATAAAACTAAATCGATTCATGAAAAATTTGAAGTAGACTACTGGGGACTTTCAGGAAATAAGTTTCTTAAAGAAGTTTTAGAAATCGAAAAAGATAAAAATTATATATCTGTCGCTTCAGCGTCATACCTTCCATTGGAAAGAAGTAAAAAGCTATTAAATGAAAAAGATAGAAAAAAAATAAAAATAGTTGGTCAGGATTATCAAAATGCTGATTATATCTATACAAATTTCATGTCCGAGGTAGATAAAAAGTACAACGATAAGTACAAAATCCCTTCAAACTTTTCAAAAATAAATACATTCGCAATCGATAATGTTGTAGTTTATGAAGTATATAAAAAGAATTAAAATATGAAACTATTTATTTATAAAACATTATTTGTTTTTGGCTGTATATTTTTGTTATTTCAATTAACCATTGGGGTAAAAATTAAAGAATTTAAGTATGAACTAAACCAAATTAAATCCAAAGAAAATATAATTTATTATAAAGATAAATTAAGAGATGAGCTTAGAAATGCAATTGAAAAAGAAAATTATTTAAGTCCTGAAGATGCTAAATTAATTAATAATTTTATTAATAAAATAAAATCAGAATTATCAAAAAATAATCAATAAGTATTAAGTCATCAAATTATATGCTTAAAATTTTAAAAAAGATAAAATTTAAAGAACAGGACGATAGGATGTCTAATGTTGGAGCAGTTGAAAAAGTGATTGAGAATTTTGAAAAAGATCAGAATAAAAACTTAAAGTATTTATTAGCAAAAAGATATTCTTGGATGAATAAATTTATAAAAGATAATGATATAGGTCTTGAAGTTGGAGCAGGCGCAGGTTTATCAAAAAAATTTATTTTAAATAAAAACTTAAAAATTAGTGATTTTTCAGAGCATCAACACTTAGACTTTAAAAATATTGATGCACAAAAAACTCATTTTAATGAAAGTTCTTTCGACTATATTATAGCATCAAATATGGTGCACCACATTCCTTACCCGATTAAGTTTTTTAATGAAACACACAGAATTTTAAAAAAAGGGGGTAGGTTAATTATTCAAGAAGCTTATTGTTCATTGATTTTACAAATGGTAATCATTTTAATGAGACACGAAGGTTTTGATTTTACAGTCAATCCTTGGAGTAAAGATGAACCGGTTACCGAAGAAAATAATGTATGGATGGGAAACGCTGCAGTACCTAATCTAATTTTTGATGATACAAAACTTTTTGAAGAAAAAATAGGTAATCTTTATAAAATTGAACACGAAAAAATATATGAATGTTTAGTTTTTTTAAATTCAGGAGGCGTCCACTCAACAACTTTTTACATACCTCTTAATAATTTATTTTTGAGAGGTTTAGATAAGTTTGATGATTTCTTAACAAAATTTTTTCCTAAAATTTTTGCTACCGGTAGACAAATTGTACTAAGAAAAGTTTAAATCTTTACAAAGTTTTAGTTCATAAGACTTAACATTTTCATTTACTTTAGTTTCTTTGAAACAGTCTTTAGATATATAATCATAAATATTTGACTCCTTAATAGGAGCAATTGAGTAAATAACTTTAATTTTTTTTTCTTTTAAAATTTTTATAAATAAATTCTTATAGCTTGAATAGTACTTGTTCCCTATTTGAGGGTAGTCTGTACCATCAAAAATATGCCACCTCGTAGTTGAAAAATAATTTTTTTCCAATATAACTGACAAAAAAGGATAGTTACTTAAAACCATAATATTTCTCTCATCATTTTTTAAGATTTTTTTAATTTCATTAATAAGTAAAATTTCAGTCTTTGGATTTTTATATTGAGGCGAAATCCATTTTAGACCTTTTAGTTTGACATCAATTTTTTCTGCATTAACTGCTAATTGAAAATTTGCTCCCGCAAGCTCATGGAACTTTCTACCTTCATTGAATCTCAAATGATATTTCAGTGTTACAAATAAACAGAATATTATAATTGAGTAATTAAAGAAGTTTTTAATTTTTCCAATATAAATATGAGAAAAAGCAGTTATTAGTGGAATTAAAAAAAATATAAATGTTTGATTTCTAGTTAATACCTGATGAAATATTAAACATACAGTAAAAATAAATATAATTAAAAAGTAGTAAAAATATTTATCTTTTGAATAACCATTATGAGAAAAAAATCTTTTAACGTTTATATAAGCTAATGGAATCAAGGCTATTAAAATAAATTTAAAGTGATTTAAAAAACCTAAAGGTGAAACCCTTAAGTTTTCAATTCTACTTTCACCTATGCTTGGAGGATAAAAAATATACTGTTCCATAAATGATAATAAATTAATACCATTTATGTATCCTATCATTATTAAAATTAATGAAAGTAGAGCGCCGCTTAAAAAAATCGTCTTTATAAAATGATATTTTTTTTTGGTGATTAAATAGAAAATAGAGATTGGTAAAATAAATAAAATTATATATGAGGCAGGTACTTGTTTAGATAAAAAAGCAAATATAAAAAAGATAGGAAAAAAAATCCAATAATGTTTTTTGTCATTTTTAATAGCGAGAATAAGAGAATAAGTTCCTAGTAAAGAAAAAAAAGTAGAATGATGGTCTACAAATGGTGTCCCACTTGATGGGTAAGCAAGGATAGAAAAAAATATTGAATAGAGAAAACTATAAAAAATATTCAAATTAAAATTTCTTAGAAGAATAAATGTTGCTATTGTGACTAGACAATTAACTACTGAGGCATGAAAAACATAGCTTTGCCAATTGACACCTAATATTAAAAAGAATAGACCTTGCACATAATCTATAAAGGGACCTGATATTACCCAATAATCTTTAAACGGAAATTCACCAAGTAAAATTCTATAACCAGTCTCAAAATGTGAAAAACTATCGTGAGGAAAAACTCCCTTATTACCATAATATTGGTTGAATAATGTAGAAAATAAAATTAAAAAAATTATTATTAAAAACTCTTTATTAGCAAATAAAGTTTTCAATTTATTCATAAATCTATTTTTTTATTATTAGTTTCATATATGGGAAAGGAACCCTAAGTATATTAAAAATCAGTTTATCAATCATCAAGAAACTAGATATTTTAGCAAGTGTGCCTGCTATGCCTTGTCTTTTTTTAAAAGCCTTATCGCTATTAAGCCTATTTAACATTCTAGCCTTAATGGTGTCATCTAAAAAGTAAGTATAATTATGATTTTTTAAAATTTTTTCAATTTTTTTTCTTCCAAGAAAACTTAATCCATCCCATAAGCCATGTTCATTTTCTTTTTTTTCAAAATTTTTAATCTTAGAATTAAATATAAATTTCGTAATTTTTTTATTTATAATAATTGGAATTACAAAATGAGGCTCATAAGGAAAATCATAGTTAGGACAAAGTATTACATTCAAACCATTTTTGTTCAATAACTCATGGGTTTTTAATAAATATTGAATTTGATCTTCGACATGTTCAAAAACATTAATTGAAAATATTAAATCAAATTTTTTATCACTTGAGTATTTTTCTACACCAGTGCTCTCTACTTTAATATTATATCCATCTTCATTAAGTTTACTAATAATTGTTTTTAAATTGTGAAAACCGCTTATATTTGGATCAATACCTGAGAATTGAATATCTGGAAAACTTTCTTTTAACTCATTTAAAAGTATGCCAGTTCCTGAACCAATTTCCAGTACAGAAGAAACATTTCTTTTATTCAAAAAATCAAAAATTTCCGAGAAGCCAAAAACGACATCAGCTAAAACAAAATCACAATAATGTTCGTCATTATCAAAATATTTTAAATATTTATTTCTAAGATTTTTATAATCTAATAGCATTAAAGCTTTTAATTCTTATCTCAAACTAAAGAACTATCAATTTTTTTTGCCGCATCGAATAATTCTTGAACAGCTTTGATAGAGTTATCAAACTGTTTTTTTTCTTCTTCCGACAACTTTATCTCAATTACCTTCTCAACACCATCTTTACCAATTTTAACAGGAACTCCTGCATAAAGGTCTTTTACACCATATTCGCCATTTAGATAAGCAGCGCAAGGTAATTCTTTTTTTAAATCTTTTAAATAACTTTCTGCCATTTCAACACCAGATGCTGCGGGCGCATAAAATGCAGAACCTTTTTCAAGATATTTTACAATTTCTGCTCCACCTTTTTTAGTTCTTTCTACTATATTATCTAATTTTTCTTTTTTAATTATTCCATCCTCTATTAACTTTTTTAAACTTTTACCATCTACAAAAGTATGATTTGTCATTGCAACCATACTATCCCCATGTCCGCCAAGAACTAATGATTTAATTTTGTTCACTGGAGTTTTTAATTCTTGGGATAAAAAGTATATGAATCTTGATGAGTCTAATATTCCTGCCATGCCAACTACTTTTTTTTTAGGTAAACCTGAATATTTTTGAAGTGCCATTACAATAACATCTAACGGGTTAGTAATACAAATTACAAATGCATTAGGTGAACTATTTTTTATTCCTAGCGCTACTTGTTTAATAATTTTTAGATTAATTCCTAAAAGATCATCTCTAGACATTCCAGGTTTTCTGGGAATTCCTGCAGTTATAATTATGACGTCAGAATTTTTTGTATCTTCATAGTTATTTGTTCCTGAGATGTTAACACTAAACCCTTCTACAGGCGATGATTGTGCTATATCTAAAGCTTTACCTTTAGCTATTCCTTCAGCTATATCAAAAAGAACAACATCACCCAACTCTTTTAAAGCAATTAAGTGAGCTAACGTACCACCTATTTGCCCTGCACCAATTAAAGTAATTTTTTTTTTCATTTTATTTCATTGTTGGCATTATGAATTCTGGATCAGCTCTCAATCCTGAAGGCCATTTTGAGGTAATTGTTTTAAGTTTTGTATAAAATCTTACACCTTCTGGCCCATGCATGTGCTGATCTCCAAATAATGATCTTTTCCATCCTCCAAAACTATGGAAAGCAACTGGCACTGGTATTGGTATGTTAATACCTACCATACCAATTTTTACTTTGTTTGAAAATGTCCTGCCAGTATCTCCGTCTCTGGTAAAAATGCTTACACCATTTCCAAACTCATGATCGTTAACTAATTTAAGAGCTTCATCAAAATTTTTTACTCTAACAACAGATAATACAGGGCCGAATATTTCCTCTTTGTAAATTTTCATACTTTTTTTAACATGATCAAATAAACAACCGCCCATAAAAAATCCTTTATCGAAGCCTTGCAAATTTAATTTTCTTCCATCTACAATTAGTTTGGCTCCTTCTTTAACGCCTATATCAACATAATTTTGAACTTTCTGTAAATGTTCTTTTGTAATTAAAGGGCCCATTTCAGATTTCTTATCTAAACCTGGTCCAATTTTTAAAATTTCAACTTTTTTTGCCAGTTTATTTACAAGTGAATCTGCAATATTACCAACTGCAACTGCAACTGATTGAGCCATACATCTTTCCCCAGCTGAGCCATAAGCGGCACCCATTAAGCCATTGACTGCTTGATCTAGATCACAGTCGGGCATAACAACACAATGATTTTTTGCTCCCCCAAGCGCTTGAACTCTTTTTTCATTTTTTGCACAATTTTCATATATATATTTTGCTATAGGAGTAGAGCCTACAAAACTTACTGCTGATATACTTTTGTGATTAATTATAGCATCAACTGATTCTTTTCCGCCGTTGATGACATTGAATACTCCCTCTGGCAATCCAGCTTCAAAAAACAATTCTGCTAACCTTATCGAACATGAAGGATCTTTTTCTGATGGTTTTAGAATGAACGTGTTTCCGCAGGCTATGGCCATTGGAAACATCCACATTGGAACCATAGCTGGAAAATTAAAAGGGGTAATTCCAGCACAAACGCCTAATGGTTGCCTAACAGACCAACTGTCTACATTAGTGCCAACATTCTCGGTAAATTCTCCTTTAAGCATTTGCGGTATTCCACAAGCATACTCGATTACCTCTAATCCTCTTGTTAACGAACCTTTTGCATCCTCATATACTTTTCCATGTTCTGATACTATTATTTTGGTTAATTCATCAAAATTTTTTTCAATCAACTCTTTAAATTTAAACATTACTCTAGCTCTTTGAAGAGGAGGTTTGTTAGACCATGACTCAAAGGCATTAATTGAACTTTCTACAGCTTTATTTAAGTCATCTGAGGAGGCTAACTTCACTTCTGCGCTTTGTTCACCAGTGGCAGGATTAAAAACTTTTCCAGTTTTTTTAGAGTTTCCAGAGAATTTTTTTCCACTTACAAAGTGTTGAATTAAATCCATATCTTAATTGAATAAATAAGCTTTTAACTCGATGCAAGCATTTTTTTTATAGACCCGATAGCTTTTGCTGGATTTAGACCTTTTGGGCAAGAATTAGCACAGTTCATAATTGTATGACATCTATAAAGTTTAAATTCGTCTGCTACTTTTTTTAATCTTTCTTTTTTTTCTTCATCTCTACTATCTGCTATCCATCTATAGGCCTGTAAAAGAACTGCTGGACCAAGATATTTTTCACCATTCCACCAATAACTAGGACAAGAAGTTGAACAACATGCACAAAGAATACATTCGTAATACCCATCTAATTTTGATCTATCCTTTTCAGATTGTAAAATTTCTTCTTTTTCTAATTTTGTTTTTGAAGTTTTAAGCCATGGTTGAATTGACTCATATTGTTTATAAAGATTACTGAGATCTGCAATTAAATCTTTAACAACTTTAAGGTGGGGTAAAGGATAAATATTAATTTCTCCCTTAATATCTGAATGAGATTTTATACAAGATAAAGTATTTATACCATCAACATTCATCGCACATGAGCCGCACACTCCATGGGCACATGATCTTCTAAAAGTTAAAGAAGAATCAAATTCATTTTTGATTTTGAAAAGAATATCTAGAACTTTTGGACCACAATTGTTCATATCAACTTCAAAAGTATCAATCCTTGGATTTTTACCATCATCTGGATTCCATCTATAAACATTAATTTTCTTAATATTATTTGATCCTGTTTTGTCTTCGTAATACTCACCTTTTAAAATTTTTGAATTTTTTGGCAAGCTAAATTGTGACATTAATATACTCTTTCCTTAGGTGGGAAGTATTGAACATCATTAGTTAAAGTTCTTGAATGAACATCCCTATATTTAACCTTAACTTCTTTACCTCTTTGCCAAGCTAAAGTGTGTTTCATGAAGTTTTTATCATCCCTTTTAGAAAAGTCTTCTCTAGCGTGAGCCCCTCGACTTTCCTTTCTGTGATAAGCAGAATCCATTGTAGTCATGGCTTGACGTATAAGATTATCAAATTCTAAAGTTTCAACTAAATCAGTATTAAAAAGTAGTGATTGATCTTTAACTGATAAATCCTCCATTCCTGCAAAAGGTTTTCTTATTGCGTTTATACCTTCTTTTAAAGTCTTTTCTGTTCTAAAAACAGCACACTTACTTTGCATTGTTTTTTGCATAGACAACCTAAGTTCGGAAGTTTTAGTTTTCCCTTTAGAGTTTCTAATTTTATCAAATCTATCTAAACATCTTTCGGTCTCTGCACTCTCAATTTCTGAATGAGGTTTTCCTGGTTTAACTAATTCAGCTGCCCTTTTTGCTGCAGCTTTCCCAAAAACAACTAAATCAATCAATGAGTTAGAGCCCAATCTATTAGCTCCATGAACAGATACACATGCAGCCTCACCTATTGCCATTAAACCTGGAACGGTTTGTTCTGAACCATTGAGCGTAAGCACTTCAGCTCTATAATTTGTTGGTATTCCTCCCATGTTATAATGTACTGTAGGAACTACTGGTATTGGTTCTTTGGTAACATCAACACCAGAAAAAGTTTTTGCTGACTCAGCAATACCTGGAAGTCTCTCGTCAATTACTTTTTGATCTAAATGATCTAGGTGAAGGTGGACATGATCTTTTTCCTTGCCTACTCCTCTACCTTCATTTATTTCTATTGCTATTGATCTGCTGACTACATCTCTTGAAGCTAAATCTTTTGCCGTTGGAGCGTACCTTTCCATAAATCTTTCACCTTTCGAATTTAATAGAAATCCTCCCTCACCTCTAACGCCTTCTGATATTAAGCATCCTACTCCATAAATTCCTGTAGGATGAAATTGAACAAATTCCATATCTTGCAAAGGAAGTCCTGCTCTTAAAACCATAGCATTTCCATCTCCAGTACAAGTATGTGCAGATGTTGCAGAATAATAAATCTTTCCGTAACCGCCTGTTGCAATTATTGTTATGTGAGATCTAAATCTGTGTATTGTTCCATCATTTAAATTCCATGCAATTAATCCTTTGCACTCTCCATTTTTCATTATTAAGTCTAAAGCAAAATATTCTATAAAAAATTCAGTATTATGTTTTAAGGCTTGTCCGTAAAGAGTATGTAAAATAGCATGACCAGTTCTGTCGGCTGCTGCACAAGTTCTTTGGACTGTTCCGTTACCATAATTTTTTGTCATACCTCCAAATGGTCGTTGATATATTTTACCGTCTTTAGTCCTGCTAAATGGGACTCCATATTTTTCAAGTTCTATTACTGCTCTAGGAGCCTCTTTACATAAATATTCTATCGCGTCTTGATCCCCTAGCCAATCTGATCCTTTAACAGTATCATACATGTGCCATCTCCAATCATCTTCACCCATGTTTCCTAATGCTGCAGATATTCCGCCTTGAGCAGCTGAAGTATGACTCCGAGTTGGAAAAACTTTTGAGATACATGCCGTCTTCAAACCAGCTTCAGATAATCCTACCGCAGCTCTTAGGCCAGATCCTCCTGCGCCCAGAACTACTACATCATATTCGTGATCTATAATTTTGTAACTTTTCATATTTCCAAATTAAATATTGTTAAAATCGTAATTAATGGCATTATTATAGCAAAGATAAATAGTAATTTGTTTGCGACATTTTTTATTTTTTCATTGTGTATGTAGTCCTCAAATATCTCACTAACAGTTAATGATAAGAAAAAGAACGCAATAATGAGAAATGTAGAGAATAACAAGCTAGATGGCTGTGTTGTAAAAAATATTATTAAACTCGAGTATTCAGATTGAAAAATTGAAACTAAATTAATAATAAACCAAATCATTAAAGGTACTAAAATAGCTGAGCTATATTTTTGAAATAACCATTTTTTTGTAGATATATGCATCTTAAAATAAATTCTTTCCTATTAAATAAATAAGCACAGTTAAAACAAAAGATCCAAAAATAGTAATAAGTCCAGTAATTTTTGAAACTTTAAGGTCAAACCCATAACCTAAATCCCAGGCTAAGTGTCTGATTTCATTTAAAACATGAAAACTAAAAGACCAACATAAGGATATGATGAAAAATTTTCCGAAATATGATTTCAAAAATAAATGTATTGCTTCATAACTAGTTGGGCCAAAATATAAAGAAATTATCCAAAAACAGATTAATGTTATTGCAAATAAATTAACTACAGTAATAATTCTATGAGTTATTGAAAGCAAAGAAGATATATGCCATCTATAGATTTGTAGATGAGGTGTTAGAGGATTATTTTCATATTGCTTTTCTTCTTTCATTATAATTTTACTTTTTAATCAATGTTTCTAAAATTTGAACTGTATTTAAAGCCGCTCCTTTTAGTAGATTATCAGAAACTACCCATAAATTTATAGCTTTTTTATTTGAATTATCCTTTCTAATTCTTGAAATGTAAGTAAAATTGTCTCCCTCAGCCTCAAAAGGAGTCATATACCCAGCGTCTTTACGCTCATCTATTACTTTACATCCTGGTGCTTTAGATAGTGTTTCTTTAATTTTTTTTAATTGATAGTCTTTCTCGAACTCAATATTTACCGATTCTGAATGAGAAGTTTTCACTGGTACTCTTACACAAGTAGCTGTTAAATCAATTTCTTTATCCAATATTTTTTTTGTTTCATTTTCCATTTTCCATTCCTCTTTAGTGTACCCATCTTCAACAAATGAATCGATATGTGGAATTAAATTAAAAGCAATTTGTTTTGTAAAGTTTTTAGACTCAATCTTTTTATTATCTAAATATTCTCTTGTTTGAGTAAATAGTTCATCCATAGAATCTTTTCCTGCTCCAGAAACTGCTTGATATGTTGAAACAATAACTCTTTTAATTTTATAAAGTTCATGTAAAGGTTTTAAAACTAAAACTAACTGTATTGTGGAACAGTTAGGATTTGAAATTATATTTTTATGAGATTTTAAAGCCTCCGGATTAACTTCTGGTACAATTAAAGGAACATTATTATCCATTCTAAAAAAACTAGAATTATCGATGATAGTAGTTTGATTAGATGCGATAGGTATCCAGTCTTTTGCAATAGTTTTTCCCGCAGCAAAAATAGTAAACTCGGCACTTGAAAAGTCGTATTCCTCTAAGACGGTAACAGAAATTTCCTTATTTTTAAATTTCAACTTTTTTCCAGCACTTTTTTCAGATGCAATCAAAAATAGTTCTTCGATTTCAATTTTTGATTTTTCAAGCAAATCTATTATTTGTCTCCCCACATTGCCTGTGGCTCCAATTATCGCTAAATTCATAATAGCCTTTATTTTATTTCAATTTTGAAATAATTGCATCACCCATATCAGTTGTTGAGATTTCTTTTTTACCAGGTGACATTATATCTTTTGTTCTCAAGCCTTCGTCTAGCACTTTTTGTACTGCAGAATCGATTAAATCAGCTTCTTTATCAAGATCTAAAGAATATTTTAAGGCCATTGATAAGCTTAATATTGTTGCAATAGGGTTAGCTATATTTTTTCCAGTTATATCTGGCGCAGAGCCATGAACAGGTTCGTATAACGATCTAATTTTTCCGTCTTTACCCTTTTCACCTAAAGAGGCAGATGGCAAAAGACCTAGTGAGCCAGTTAACATTGCAGCCTCATCTGAGAGCATATCTCCAAAAAGATTGTCAGCAAGTATGACATCGAATTGTTTAGGGTTTCTAAGAAGTTGCATCGCACAATTATCTGCTAACATATGATTTAACTGTATATTTTTAAACTCTTTATCTTTTAACGCCTGAACCTCTTCTCTCCACAAAACTCCAGCTTCCATCACGTTTGATTTTTCACAAGAGGTAACTTTATTATTTCTTTTTTTTGCTAAATCAAAAGCAACTCTTGCTATTCTGTGTATTTCATTTGTTGTATAGGTGTGAGTATTTATTCCTTTTCTCTGATTATCTTTAATAGGCTGTATACCCCTAGGCTCACCAAAATATATTCCGCCTGTTAACTCTCTAACAATCATGATATCTAAGCCTGAAACTATCTCTGGTTTTAGGGTAGAGGAGTCAACTAACTGTTTAAAACAAATTGCGGGTCTTAGATTTGCAAATAATTTTAATTCTTTTCTTAATTTTAAAAGAGCTCTTTCTGGTTTTTTTGAAAACTCTAAATTATCCC